>NZ_KB944454.1:928870-1107225 GCF_000389825.1 Pandoraea sp. SD6-2
GCGCCTGCCGCCCCTATCGATGGGCGGCAGGCGCGGGCCGAGTCGTTTCGGCGTATTGCATACGCGGGCGCCGGTAACGTCGGGTAATACAGCGGTTGCACTTTGCAACTTGTTCCGCGTGGCGATGGCGTACTCTGAAACTGCCAATTCCGGCAGTATCAACAGGAGTCAACACCATGCGCAAACTGAAGATCGCCGCCGCGTCGGCAATCCTCGTCGCCACCTCGATGTTCGGCGTCGCCCATGCCGCAGACGCCACCGCGCCGGCCACGGGTCCGCATGCCGCCATGCACCAGATGCGCGGCGATCACGGTCCCTGGGGGCTCGGCGACATTCGCAAGCTGCACGATCAGCTCAAGCTCAACGCGCAGCAGGAACAAGCCTGGCAGCAGGCCGTGAACACGTCGAAGCAGAACCACGACGCCATGCGCAAGAATGGCGAACAGTTCCATCAGATGATCGAGCAGGCGAAGGATCAGCAAGTGCTCGATCTGGCCGGCATGCGCGCCGCACGCGAAAAGGTATTCGATCAGAACCGTCAGCTTCACAGCCAAACGGAAGATGCCTGGCTGAACGTCTACAACGGGCTGAACAACGATCAGAAGATCCTCGTGAGCAACGCCGTCAAGGCGCGCTGGTCCAGGATGAAGACCTGGCACGACAAGGCGATGCAGCATCGCGGCCAGATGCCCATGGGTGCGCCGGCGATGCAAGCGCCGGCCGGTCAGGCGCAATAACCGCGTAAATACGAGGCCGGCGCCGCCGGCGCTCGACTGCCCGGCATATCGTGAGACGCCCGCCCCCTGCCGTCGTGCAGGGCCGGGCGTTTTTTATTAACGCGAGCATGCCCGCCGGCGCGAGTCCGTCGACCCAGGCGTCGACTGCGCGGGTTTCGGCTGGCGATATTGGCGATCCGGCTTGCGTCATATCGATATGACGGCGGCCTCGCTATGCAAAGACGAATCGCTTATTGGCGCGAGCGGCTGGCATCGCGATACAAGAAGGAATCACTTGCCTTGCATGCCCGGCGCTTTCGCCGCGTTGTCACGACTTTCAGCACTCTCGCTTCGCCATGTCCCGTCAGATCGATTGCCTCCTGCCCGCCCAAACGCATCGCGTCTCCGAAACGGCACCGCCATATCCTCAGCGCCGCCGCTTTCTTCAGCGCGCAGGGACGGCGATGTTCGCGGGGGGCGCCGTGCATGTCTTCGGTGCCGCGAGCGCATTGACACTCGGTGACGATGCCCGTGCGGCCACCTCGCCGCTCACACTGCGCATTGGCTATCAGAAGTCGTCGACGCTCATCGTGCTGGCCAAGGCACGCGGCACGCTGGCGCACGCGCTCGCGCCGCACAACGTCACGCTCACGTGGCACGAGTTCACGAGCGGGCTACCGCTGCTCGAGGCGCTCAACGTCGGGAGCATCGATTTTTCGGCCGACGTGGCCGATACGGTGCCGGTGTTCGCACAGGCCGCGGGCGCGCGCATCGCCTATGTCGCGCGCGAGACGCCCTCGCCGGATGCCGAAGCGATTCTGGTGCCGCAAAACTCGCCGATCAAGACGCTCGCGGATCTCAAGGGCAAGCGCATTGCCGTGACCAAGGGCGCAGGTGTGCATTACCTGCTGATCGCGGCGTTACAAAGCGTAAGTCTGCGTATCAACGACGTGCAGCCGGCCTACCTCACGCCCGCGGACGCACGCGCGGCGTTCGCCAGTGGCAACGTCGACGCCTGGGTGACGTGGGACCCCTTCCTGGCGGGCATCGAGCGTCAAGACAAGGTGCGCACGCTGACGAGCGCGCGCGGGCTCGCGGGCTATCAACGCTACTACCTCGCGACCCCCGCGTTTGCCCGCGATCACGACGCCGTGCTGCGCGAGGTTTACCGGACATTGCGCGAGACAGGTCAGTGGGTACGTGCTAACCCGCGCGATGCCGCAGCGCAGCTCGCCCCCCTCTGGGGACTGGATACCGCCACGGTCGAAGCCGCCAACAGGCGCCGCAGCTACGACGTGCAACCGGTGGTGCGCGACGCCATCGCCGAGCAGCAGCGCATTGCCGACGCCTTCACGCAAGCGGGTCTGCTGCCCAGACGGGTCGACGCCGCCGATGCCACCTTCTGGCAACCGCCGGCCTGAGCGCTGCGACACGCGGCGCAATACCTAGCAAAACTGATAGTTCGGTCAGGAAAGCGTCGCCATGGCGTAATTCCCACAATATCGTGTGAATTTCTCAGGTATTCCCAACGGAATTCATACACGTGTTTATACTTCAGTATGTAATACCTGAAGCATTCGGCCGGAGCCCCCCCGGAACGGCCTTGGCGTCTCGCCAGATTGCCGACTCGGCGCCGACGGCAGCCCCTCGCTGCCTTCCGGAAACGTCGGTCTGGTTCGACGACATCATGAAATTCGCACACCGGTGCAACACGTAAAAGTGTGCGCCGGTGTTGCCTATTCGCCGTCCAGGGATAATGCAAGTCACCAGATCGCTCTACCTGCTCGGACCGATGCGGGTCGAAAAAGGCAAACAGGCATGCGCCGTGAAATACACGAAAGCGCGCGGGCTGTTGGCCTATCTCGCGCTTCAACCGGGCTATCACACACGCGGCGCACTCGCCGACCTCTTCTGGCCGGATGAAGACGGCCAGGGCGGTCGCGACAAACTCAAGCGCATGCTCTTTCACCTGCGCGACACGCTCGGCGACGAACTCTTCGAATCGGATCGCCAAGTCGTGCGCTTGCGTCCCGAGACGGGCCTGTGGATCGACGCCCACGTCTTCGCGAACATGATCGAGCAGGCCGATCGCACGCTCGACGGCGTCACGGGTCTGGATCTGGCGGCGCATCTCCAACATCTGGCCGATGCCGTCGCCCTTTACCAGGGGCCTTTCCTGCACGGCCTGTCGGTACGCGACACGCCCGATCTCGAGCAATGGATCGAGTTGCAACGCGACGAATACCAGCGCCGGCGCGTCTTCGGCGAACGACTGCTCGCCGACGGCTACGCCCGTCTGGGCGATCTCGATCAGGCACTCGCTCACGCACGACAGCTCGTGGCGCTCGCCCCGTTCGACGAATCGTGCTGGCAGTGCCTGCTTGCACTGCTGCTGCGCGCGGGACGTCGCGACGAGGCCGAAACCGAATACCGCCGCTTGTGCGACATCCTGCGCGAAGAACTTGATGAGACGCCCGGCGCGGCGCTCACGCAGTTGCTGGAAACACCACCCGCGCGAATGGAACAGCGCGCCACGGGGCCCGAGCGCCGCCAATTGACGGTCGTGGCCATCGAATTCGCGCCCAACGGCATCGACGATCCCGATCAACTCGTGGGTGTGATGCGCCCGCCACTCGTGCAATGTGAAACGATCCTGCGTCAGTCGTGGGGCTACACGATGCGCACGCCAACCGGCGGCCTGCTCGGCTATTTCGGATATCCCACCGCACTGGAAGGCGCCGGACGCCACGCCGTCGAAGCCGCCATGCGCTGCGTGCAGGCAAGCACCGCACGCGTGGGCATCGGTGTGGGCGTTCACACCGGACTCGTCATCAGTTCGGTCGCCGACGACAGCCCCGACACCGGCGGGCGCGTCTCACGCTCCGCAACGCAGTTGGCCGACATGGCGCTGCCCGGCGAAGTGGTGATCTGCGATGCCACGCAGCGCCTCATCGGTGTCGCCATCGCGACCACGCCCCATGGCAGTGTGCGCGAGCGCCATGCGAATCGAGATATCCCGGTGTTTCGGGTCAATCCCGACCCCACCCCGGAGCGCCGCTCGCGCCGGCGTGCGGCCATGCTCTTCGGCCGCGATGCGGCGCTGGCCGAACTCGCCCGTGCACACGCGGCCATGCGCGACGCCGCTACCGGTCAGGGCACGCTCGCGCTGGTGATCGGCGAGGCCGGTATCGGCAAGACGGCGCTGGTGCGTCATTTCATCGAAACGCGCGGCCTGCGCGCGATCGATCTGGCCTGCGCACAAGACGGCGCGGGCACGCCGTTCCATCCGATTGCCCGCTGGCTGCGCACGCAGTCCGCAGCCGACGCCTCGCAACTCCCGCAACCCGCCCTGCTCGCGCATCGGCGCCTGCGAGCGCTGTTCGACATGCACGCCGACGGCAACGTGCCGCACGCGTGGAAGCAGGTCGTGCTCGACGAAGCCCCCGCCCTGCTCGCCGCGCTGCTACCCGACGGCGGTGTGCTGATGCTCGACGACGCCCACTGGACCGATCCGTCCACGCAGGAATTGCTCGCGCTCATGGCGGAAAATCCGCCGCGCGGCCGTCTGTTGGTCGTATGCGCGCGCCCCGAATTCGAGCTGCCATGGCATCACACGGTGAGCTTGTGCCGCATCGACCTGGCGCCGCTCGATGCGGGCGCCGCCGCCTCCATCGTGCGCGCGGCGACGCCACGCGTGGCGCTGCCAGCGGCCATGCGCGAGCGCATCGTGCATCTCGCCGAAGGGGTACCGTTGTTCCTGCAAGAGCTGGCGCGGGCTACCGCCGCACAGCAAGGCGGACGCGGTCCGGTCGGCGCCATGCCAATGCCGGCCAGCCTTCAGGAATTGATGATGGCGCGCATCGACGCCGCCGGCAGCGCGAAGCCAGTGGCTCACTTTGCGTCGTGCCTCGGCCCGGAGTTTCAGGCCGACGTACTCGCCGTCGCAAGCGGACGTTCGATGGCGCTCGTCGAGCGCGCGCTCGACACGCTCGTTGCCTGCGCCCTCGTGCAACGTCAGGACAGTGGCCGCTACGTCTTCCGTCACGCGCTGCTGCACAAGGCCGCCTACGATGCGCAGCCGCAGGAACGCCGCCAGGATGCGCACCGCCGGATCGCGCTCGCCATGCGCGAGCACGACGCGTCGGCCGTGCAGACCGAGCCCGAAGTGCTTGCCTGGCATTTCCGTCAGGCCGACGAGCCGCAGGCGGCCATCGAGCACTACCGTCTTGCAGGCGAATTCGCGACGGGGCGCCAGGCATTCCGTGAAGCGTGCGCGCACTATCAAAGCGCACTGGATGTCTTGCGGCAGACGGGCGCCAACGCCCAGACCGCGCAGCAGGAATTGCAATTGCGCATGGCGCTCGGCGTGCCGCTCGTCTCGCTGCATGGTTATGGCTCGGAGCCTGCGCGTCACAATTTCGAAACGGCGCTCGCGCTCGCGCAGCCGATGGGCGACGACATCGCGCTGTTCCCTGTCTACTGGGGGCTGTGGCTCGGCTCCAGTTCGTGGAGCGACTTCGATCGAAGCATCGACCTCGCCCGCAAACTCATCCTCATCGCCGAACAGGCCGATACCGGGCCGTTGCTCGCGCACGCGTACTACGCGCTGGGCAACAGCCTGTGCTGCTACGGCGACTTCAACGGTGCGGTAACGGCGCTGGAAACCGGGCTCGCGCATTACCGGCCCGAACACGCCGACACGGGGCTCGGCGAGGACGCCCGCATCACCGGACTGTCGTTCCTCTCGTGGGCGTACTGGTTCACCGGACGTCACGACGCGTCGATCGCCGCCAGTGAGGAAGCGCTGGCGATGGGACGTCAGCAAGGCCGTCGGTACTCCTTCTCGTTTGCGCTGGTGTTTGCGGCGATGTTGCGACGCTTGCGTCGTGAAGTGGCGTCTGCCGAGGCACTGGCGAGCGAGGCGACCGAAGTGGCGACGGAGGCGGGCGTGGCTCTCTGGGCGCTCGCCGGACAGACGATTCGTGGCTGGGCACTCGCCTCTCGCGGCGACGTGAACGGTCTCGAGCGCATTACCGACAGCGTGGGCCGTCTGAGCGAGATCATGGGTGGCGTCGAAGGCATATTCTTCGGTCTGCTCGTGGAAGCATGCGCGGGAACGGGCGACATCGCGCTCGGGCTGCATGCGGCCGAGCGCGGTGCCCACGTGGCGGCGCGCCGCAGCGACGCCCATTGGCAAGCTGAATTCCTGCGTCAGAAGGGCGACTTCCTGCGCGCCGGACATCATCCCGACGACGCGGTGCGCCCTTGGCTGGAACAAGCCTTGCAGATCGCACAGGCGCAGGCGTCGCCGTCGCTCATCTTGCGTGCGACGCTCAGCCTGTTGCGCCTGAGTGGGGGCAACGCGCCAGGCGACGACGATCGGGTGCGGGTACTGCGCGAGGCGCTCGACGCGCTCGAAGGCGGCGAGACGCTTGCCGACGTACAGGAGGCACGCACCCTGATTGCCAACATGTCGGCGCCGCAGCCCGCACGCCGCACCGCCCGCTACGGAAGTTGACCGCGCGCACCGGCAAGCCGTTGCCGGCGCGGGGCCCGCTCAGGCCCTGCGAATAGGCGCTATCAGGCACGTCGTATGTCCGCCGGAGGCCCGGCCGCTATATTGAAGCGACCGGTGCCCCCAACCCATCCGACATGCCCATCGACCCCATGCGTATGCCGTCCGGCCCTTCGCCGGACAGTCGCCCGACCGCCAGCAACGCGCCGTTCACGCGGGTGAGCGCCGTACACGCGGCCCCTGCCCCGCTCGTCTCGCGCGAAGTCGTCGTCTCCGGCTGCGTCAGTCGCCATCACTCGTTCGATCTCTGTTCGCTCATGCGTCTGCCGACGCAACTGACCGGGCCGCTCGACGTCGTCTGTCTGTCTGGCCGGAAAGTGCGAAGTGCGAGCGATTACAAAGGCGTGCGGCTGACCGCGCTGCTCGACGTCGCACGGCTGCATCTGCCGCAAGCGCGCGATTTCACGCGGGCGTTCGTATTGGCGCAAGGGGCAGACGGCTACACCGTCCTGTTCTCGTGGCACGAGCTGTACAACACGCCGGTGGGTATCGGCACGCTCGTCGTCTATGAACGCGACGGCCTCCCGCTTGGCGACGACGAAGGAGGCATCGGCCTAATTTCAACGTGCGACCTGCGCGTGGCGCTACGCCAGGTACGAGCCCTCAAGCGGCTCTTCGTCCATCTGGCCGATCCGCTCACGCGCTGAGCCCCTTCGCAGCGACCGTGCGCCACCGACACTGGTGGCACGCTTCTCACGGTGACGCGAACCATGACGGCATCTCATCGCAATTCAGACTCGACAGGCAAGAACGCCATCGGCCGCTGGCGCATGCCTCCCGAGGGGGTTGTCATGGCGTCGTTCGGCGATCCTGCGGCCGATGCGCATGCGCACGACATCGTGAAACAGGCATTCCCCGACAGACACGTCGTGCAGTTGCCGCTTCGCGGGATTGCCCGGCGCGGCGGCGGCATTCACTGTTGCACGCAGCAACAACCGGCCGCCGCGCGGCCCTGAGCCATCAGGCCGTCTTAACTCGACACCACACGACGCTTGCGCGGGGCCGCCGTCTTCGGCTTCGCCTGCGACTTGCCGGCAGTCTTCGCAAGAACCGCCCCCTCGCCTGCCGCCTTACGCACCGCCCGCTTCGGCGGCACGGTGGTGGCTTCCGGCGACATCTTCACCGCCGCAGACTTGCGACGCGGTATCTGCGGCGCACCAGCCCCAAGCTGGGAGCGCACGCGCTGCTGCATATCGGCGATATCCGAATCGAGAATCAGGCGGCCGCGCAGCTTCCCGTTCATCCGTTTGATATAGGTGCGCGCCTCCTGCATATGGAAATGCATGAGTTCGCGCACGCGCTCGGCGTCGCCTGCGCGCGCCGCATCGGTAATCTCGCGATGAATGTTGACGTTCGCCGTGCCGAACTTCTCATGCTCGCGGCGCGGCGTCTCGTTGCCGAACACGATCAACTGGCGAATCATCTCGTTGACGAGTTCGCAGGTGAAACGCAAAAAACTGTTGGGATTGGCGGCCGCGAGAATGTCGTGAAAGTCGACATCGGCCTGACGCTGACGCAGCAATTCGCGGCGATCGTGCGACGCCGGGCTGCAACACGCCATGTTTTGCTCCAGCGCTTCGAAGTCGGCCTCGGTCAGATGCGGCACGGCACCGGCAGCCAGCTCCGGTTCGAGCAACTGACGCACCGTATAGATGTCGTCGATGCTCACTTCCTTGAAGAAGAGATAGTTCTGCATGAGCTGGAACGTGCGCTCGAGCGGCACCTCCACTACCATGCCACCGCCCGACGGCCCCGTGCTCACCTTGATGAGCCCCTGCACTTCGAGCGACTTGAGCGCTTCGCGAATGGTGCTCTTCGACACCCCGAACATCTGCTGCAGCTCCACTTCCCGCGGCAAACGATCGCCGGGCAACAGATTGCCCTCGGTAATCAGGCGCTTGATGGCTTCGGCAACGAGATCGCCGCGTTTTTGCTGTTTGATTTCCAACGGCTCTCGCACCATTTGCGCATCCAATGCCATGTAGCGCCTCAAAAAGGTCTTGTTCACACGAATTTCCGACGGTGCCGCCTCGGAATTTTTTCCGATTGACACTCCAAAGCATTATACCTACGATCAAATCCATCCTATTTATCATTATAAATATGACGGATAGGGATAAGGCCCCGGACGTTGCAAGTCGTTACCGTCAGGTCGCTGCCCCGGATCTATTTTTTCAGGTCTGCGGCCGGTCGGCGTGTCACGCGCTGCACGTTGGCACCCCATGAACGATTGCTCTCTTTGCTGGAGACCCAATTGAATCGTCGTGAACTGTTGAAGCTCGCCGCTGCGGCGTCTCTGCCTGGCTCCCTATTCACCGCTCGCGACGTGTTCGCGCAAAGCACCGGCGCCATTCAATTGGCATGTCCGGTGCCGATGTCCGGGCCGTTCGCCGCCAACGGCAAATTCGCCGATCTCGGCATGAAGCTCATCGTCGAGCAGTACGGCAAAGTGCTGGGCCGCCCGCTCGCCTACACCACACTCGACACCGAGGGAAAACCCGCCACGGCCATCCGCCGTGTGCAGGAAATCGCACAGCAGAAGGGCGCGCGCTTCTTCGCCGGCGGCATTCTGTCGTCCGAGGCGCTGGCGATGGGCAAGGAAGCCGAGAAGGCCGGCGGCATCTTCATCACCACGGCCGGTGCCGACGAAATCACGGGCAAGGATTGCAACAGCGCCACGTTCCGCTGGTCGGTGCCGACCTTTGGCGCCATCGAGCAAACGGTGCGTCCGCTCATCGAATCGATGCCCAAGGCCAAGCGCTGGTACACGATCACGCCGCAATACGTGTTCGGCGAAGGCCTGCTCACTGCCGCGAAGAACATCTTCAAGGAGAAGGGCATCGAGCACGTGGGCAATAGCTATCACTCGCTCACGGAGAAAGAGTTCTCGGGCTATCTCACGAACGCGGCTGCCGCCAAGCCCGACGTGCTGCTGATCCTGAACTTCGGCTCGCAATCGTCCGACACACTGCGTCAGGCGGTGAGCTTCGGTATGAAGAAAAACTGCACGATCCTGATGGCGTGGGCGTCGGGCCTGGAACAGTTCGAGACACTCGGCGCCGATCTGTGCGACGGTGTGTACTTCGGCGCGCAGTACTGGCACGCCGTGGCCTCGCCGCTGAATCTCGATCTCGTCAAACGCACGCAGGACCGCTTCAAGCAGAACCCGAACTACAGCCTCGCGGGCTCTTACATCTGCACCAAGCTCATGCTCGACGCCATGGTCAAGGCGGGCAGTGCTGATCCGAAGGCGGTCATCGCTGCGATGGAAGGCATGAAGTACGACGGTCTCACCGGTCCGGAGGAAATCCGCAAGGGCGACCATCAGGTGCTCAAGAACTACTATCTGCTCAAGGGCAAGCCCAAGTCGAAGATGAAGAATCCCGACGACTACGCCGACATCGTCAGCGCCGGGAAATCGTTCCTGCCACTCGACAAGACCGAGTGCAAGATGGCCTGACGAAGCCGCGCAACGCCATCGCTGTCTGAAGTGTCGCTCGCGGGGACGCCTTGCCGTCCCCGCATGTGTCGTCTGCGCCGCGCGGCGAAAGCCGGGCGGCGCACGGTGCTCCACGTCCACTCAAGCTCTCCGGGACGCGCATGAACGTCTATTTGCTGCAAGTCATCAATGGCGTCGGGATCGGGATGTTGTACTTCCTGCTCGCCGTCGGGTTATCGATCATCTTCGGCCTGCTGCGCTTCGTGAACTTCGCGCACGGCGCCTTCTATCTGCTCGGTGCCTATTTCTGCTATCAGGCGTTGCAATGGGGGCTGTCGTTCTGGCTCGCGCTGATCGTCTGTCCGATCGTCGTGGGCGCGCTCGCGTGGATCGCCGAGAAGGTGCTGCTCTCGCATATCTACGAGAAGGCGCACGAATTCCATATCCTCGTCACGGTCGGCCTCGCACTGGTTGTGCAGGAACTGGTCATCATCGTGTGGGGGCCGCTGGGCGATAACGTCGCCGTGCCCGAGGTACTCGACGGCGTGGTGATGTGGGGCAGTTTCATCTATCCGAAATACCGGCTCTTTCTCATCGGCTTCACCGCAGTCTTCGCCGCCGTGCTCTGGTGGCTGCTCGAAGGCACGCGTCTGGGCAGTGCGGTGCGCGCGGGCAGCGAGTCGTCCGAGATGGTGTCGCTGCTCGGCATCAATGTGTTCCGGGTGTTCAGTCTCGCCTTCGCGCTTGGTGCGGGCACGGCTGCGCTTGCTGGCGTGCTGGCCGCACCGGTGCGCGGCGTCGAACCGTTCATGGGTATCGAAGCGCTGGGCATTGCCTTCGTGGTGGTCGTTATCGGCGGCATGGGCAGTTTCGCCGGCGCGCTCGTGGGCGGTCTCGTCATCGGCATCGTGCAGAGTCTGATGAGCACGATCTGGCCGGAAGGCGCACGACTGATGATTTATGTGGCGATGGCAGCCGTGCTGCTCATGCGTCCGCACGGCCTGCTCGGGAGGGGATGATGCTGGTACGTTACCGTTTTTGGCTGCTCGCCGCCGCTGTCACACTGATCCTGCCGGTCACGCTGTCGTCGGGCACGCTCGCGACCGAAGTCCTCGTCTACGCGCTCGCCGTGCTCGGCTGCAATCTGCTGCTCGGCTATACCGGCCTGCTCTCGTTCGGTCAGGGCATCTTCTTCGGCCTGGGCAGCTACACGCTGGGCATCATGCTCACACGCACGGCGTTGCCCATGCCGCTCGCCGTCGTCACATCGATCGTGCTGGGCGCGGTGATCGCGGCCGTCGTCGGCAGCTTCGCGATCCGCCAGAAGGGCACCTACTTCGTGATGCTCACGCTCGCGTGCGCGCAGATGTTCTACTTCCTCGCCTACACCGCGACGGACTGGACCGGCGGCGACAACGGGCTGCTCGACATCCCGCGCAAGTCGCTGGCTATCGGCGGCAAGACACTCATCCCGCTCGAGACGCCGTGGCAGTACTACACCTTCGTCGCCGTCATCTTCCTGATCGTCTTCGCGGCACTGTTGCGCGTAGCCGATTCGGTGTTCGGCCGCACGCTGCTCGCCATTCGCGACAACGAAACCCGCGCCGCCGCCATCGGTTATCACGTGAAGACGTTCAAGCTCGTGGCGTTCGCCATCTCGGGCGCCGTCACGGCGCTCGCCGGTGCCTTGCATGCGCTGATGACGGGTATCGCGCCGCTGTCCAACATCGAATACCACACGAGCGAAATGATCCTGGTGATGACGGTGATCGGCGGCACGGGCAATCTGTTCGCTTCGGTGCTGGGCGCAGCGTTCTACGTACTCGCCGCCGACTGGCTCTCCACGCTCTGGCCGCGCTGGCTGTTGTTGCTCGGCCTGCTGCTCATCGCCGTGAGCTTGTTCATGCATCGCGGCCTGTGGGGCGTGGGGGAATCGCTGTGGTACCGCATCACCGGCAAACGCCGCGACGCCAACGGCAAACTGGATACGCAAGGAGATGCGACATGAGCGGCGCGCCTAACGTGCTTATTGAAGCCAGCGGCATCGTCAAACGCTACGGCAAGTTCACGGCGCTGCATGGCGTGGATCTGCGCGTGGCCCCGCGCACGGTGCATTCCGTCATCGGCCCGAACGGCGCAGGCAAGACCACGCTGTTCCACATGCTCACCGGCACCGTGCCTGTCTCAGGCGGGCGCATCCTGTTCGACGGTCACGACGTGACGACCGAAGCCGATTACCGGCGTGTGCAACGCGGCATCGCCCGCTCGTTTCAGGTGACGGCGCTGTTCCAGAACCTGTCGGTGCGCGAGAACCTGCGACTGGCTGCGCTGGGTGTCACGCCGCGCCATGCGCTCTCGTGCTGGCGCAAGGCCGACGGCCCGCGCGCCTGCGCCAGCGTCGTTGACGACGTGCTCACGCGGCTCGCCCTCACGCGTCACGCCGACACTGCGGCGGGGGCGCTCTCGCACGGGCAGCAACGCCGCCTCGAAGTCGGCATGGCGCTGGCGGCGCGTCCCAAGGCCATCTTTCTCGACGAGCCGACGTCCGGCATGGGCATCGACGATCTCGACGACATGAAGCAACTCATCCGCGGCCTGCGCGACGATCACACCGTGGTGCTCATCGAACACAACATGAACATCGTGATGGACATCTCCGACACGATCACCGTCATGCAACAAGGCCGCGTACTGGTCGAGGGCAAGCCGGACGCCATTCGCGCCGACGATCGCGTGCGCGCCGCCTATCTCGGCAACATGATTACCGGAGGCCGCGCATGATTCTCGACGTCGCAGGCATTCACAGCTATTACGGCAAGAGCCACATCCTGCAAGGCGTGTCGCTGAGCGTCGGCGACGGCGAACTCGTTACGCTCCTGGGCCGCAATGGCGCGGGCAAGTCGACTACGCTGAAGACCATCGCCGGCGTGGTCACGCCCAAGGCCGGCAGCATCTCGTTTCTGGGCAAGCCCGTCGCCGGGCAGCCCGCGCACCGCATCGCGGCAAAGGGCGTGTGTTTCGTGCCCGAGCATCGGGGCATCTTCAAGCTGCTCACCGTCGAAGAGAATCTCAAGCTCGGCGCGCGGCGCGATTCGCCGTGGCAGCTTGCCGACATCTACCGCATCTTTCCGCGCCTGCAGGAACGTCGCAAGAATGGCGGTGCGCAACTCTCCGGCGGCGAACAGCAGATGCTCGCGATCGGCCGCGCGTTGATGAATCATCCGCGCCTGCTCATGCTCGACGAGCCGGTCGAGGGCCTCGCCCCCGTGATCGTCGAAGAGATCGTGGCGCAGTTGAAGCTCATCAAGCAGGCGGGCGTGGCCATCCTGCTCGTCGAACAGAATCTGGAAGTCTGCACGCAACTCGCCGACCGGCACTACATCGTCGAGCAGGGCGTCATCGTGTATGGCGCGGACAACGCCGCGTTTCTCGCCGACGAGGTCGTCAAGGACCGTTATCTCGGCGTGGGCGTGGCGTGATCCGCGCGTCCCGCATTCCCCCGGCGCGCGTCGTCAAGCCGCTAGGCGAGCGCGCCGTTCTGCCAACGCATGCGTCATCGTGAACCGCGCGGCGCACGCTCTGAAGGACTTGTGAACATGGAACGTCTCGATCAACCGGCTGCCGCAGTGCGCGTCGACGGCGCGCGCCTGTGGGACAGCCTCATGCAACTCGCGCAAATCGGCGCGACCGCCAAGGGCGGTGTCTGCCGTCTGGCGCTGACCGAACTCGACCGCCAGGGCCGCGATCTGTTCGTGAAGTGGGCAAAGGAGATCGGTTGCACGGTGCGTATCGACGCCATCGGCAACATCTTCGCGCGCCGCGCCGGACGCAACAACGCATTGCCGCCCGTCATGACCGGCAGCCACATCGACACCCAGCCGACCGGCGGCAAGTTCGACGGCAACTACGGTGTGCTCGCCGGACTGGAGGTGCTGCGCGCGCTGAACGACCACGCCATCGTGACCGAAGCGCCGCTCGAAGTTGCCGTCTGGACCAACGAGGAAGGGTCGCGCTTCGTCCCCGTGATGATGGGGTCCGGCGTCTATGCCGGCGCCTTCACGCTGGAGCACGCGCTCGCACAGAAAGACCACGACGGCGTGAGCGTCGCCGAAGCGTTGCGCGCCATCGGCTATGCCGGCGCGGCATCGGCAGTCGGTCAGACAGGGGCTGTCGGGGCGTACTTCGAAGCCCACATCGAACAAGGCCCGGTGCTCGAAGCTCATGAGAAAACCATCGGCGTAGTGCAGGGTGCATTGGGGCAGCGCTGGTACGACGTTACCGTCACCGGGATGGAGGCGCACGCGGGCCCCACACCGATGGAATTGCGTCGCGACGCGTTGCTCGCCGCTGCCCAGTTGATTCAGGCAGTGAATCGCATCGCGTGCGAGCACGCACCGCACGCACGCGGCACCGTCGGCTGGGTCGACAACTATCCGAACTCACGCAACGTCATTCCGGGCCGGGTGAAGCTCTCCGTCGATCTGCGTGCGGCCGACGACGCCACGCTCGACACCCTGAACGCCAAGCTGCGCGCCGAGTGCGCTGCGTTGAGCACGAAGGGCATCGACGTCGCCATCGAACAGGTGGTGTACTTCCCGCCGCAACCGTTTGCGCCGGCACTCGTGGACGCGATTCGCGATGGCGCCAAAGCGCTCGGCCTGTCGTCGATGGATGCCATCAGCGGTGCCGGGCACGATGCGGTTTATCTGGCGCGCGTGGCCCCGACGGCGATGATCTTCGTGCCGTGCAAGGACGGCATCAGCCACAACGAAATCGAAGATGCCGATCCGGCGCACCTCGAAGCCGGTTGCAACGTGCTGTTGCAGGCGATGCTGCAACGCGCGGGAGGTGCCGCATGAAGGTCATGATCGCGCGAATGAATCACGAGACGAACACATTCTCGCCGGTGCCCACACCGCTCGAAGCCTTCGGCAATCACGGACCGACGTACGACGAGGCCGCCTATCGCGACAACAAAGGCATGCGCACGGCGATGGCCGCGTTCATCGACCTGGCCGAAGCCGCAGGCGCCGAAATGGTGACGCCCGTCTCCGCCAGCGCCAATCCGAGTGGCCCGGTGGCGGCCAGCGCCTATGACGAACTGTGCCGCCGGATCGTGGCGGCGGCGAGCGGCGTCGACGCCATCCTGCTCGATCTGCATGGCGCGATGGTCGCCGAGAACAGCGACGACGGCGAAGGCGATTTGCTCGAACGCGTGCGCGCAGTGGCGCCCGGCACGCCGATTGCCGTGGCCCTGGACCTTCATTCGAACATCACACCGAAGATCGTGACCCATGCCGATATCGTCGTGGGCTTCAAGACATACCCTCACATCGACATGTACGAAACCGGCGAGCACGCCGGACGGCTTCTCTTTGAGAGGCTCGCAGGCAAGCGCCGCCCCAAGGTGGTGTGGCAACAGCCGCCGCTGATGGTGCACACGCTGCGCAGCACCAGTCACGGCGGCGCGATGAAACGCGCCCTCGACGCCGCGCGGCGGGCCGAAGCCGAGGAGGGCATCCCGGCGGTGTCGGTGTTCTCCGGCTTCTCGCTCGCCGATATACCGGCGCCGTGCATCAGCGTCGTGGTCACGGCGGACGACGGCGAGGCGGGCGTGGCGCGTGCGCAGGCTGTCGCGGACCGTATCGCGGCACAGATCTGGGACGAACGCGACGGCTTCGTCTATCGCAGCGCACCGCTGGCCGAATCGATTGCGCAAGCGAAGCAAATGGCCGACGGTGCCGACAAGCCGGTGCTGCTGCTCGATCACAGCGACAACTGCATGTCGGGCGGCACCTGCGACACGATGGACGTGCTCGAAGCCGCACTCGCGGGTGGCCTCACGGGCATCGGCGTCGGTCCGCTGTGCGACCCGGAAGCAGTGGCGACGTTGATCGCCGCAGGCGAGGGCGCCGAAGTCACGCTGGCCGTCGGCAACAAACGGCCGATGCCGCAATTGGGCATTACCAAGACGCCCCCGGTCCTCACGGGCATCGTGCGCAAGATCGGCGATGGCGAATACGTCGTCACCGGACCGACGTACACGGGCCAGCGCTGCTACATGGGACGCACGGTGCTGTTCGATATCGGTCCGGCGCGTATTGTCGTGACGGAACGCACGCACGAGGCGTGGGACCACGGCGTCTTCACCTGCGTTGGCCTCGATCCGCGCAGCGAACGCTTCCTGCTGCTCAAGTCGCGCATGTATTGCCGTCCGGTGTTCGTGCCGATCTCGGCAGGGCTCGTCGAATGCGATAGCGACGGCGTGACGAGTTCGAATTACGCGCTGTTCCCGTTCTCGCACCTGAACCGTCCGGTGTATCCGCTGGATCGGGAGGTGAAGTTCGGCGGATAAGTATGCGGTGGCGGGCCTTCACGGCCCGCCCCCACTCAACCTCCCCCACAAGGAATCCCGTCAATCGGGCATTCTTCAGTCCCGGGTGTCGAGCGGGTGATGGCCTCGACTTTGCGCTGCGTGCCTTCCGGGTCGGTGACCCAATCGCGGTAGAACCCGAACGGGCAATCGGCGACACCGTTCGCGCTTTCGCCGGAATGGATCGTCCCGGTGTATCCGCGGTGAAGCAGCTTATACAGATGGTTCTGCGACTGCATGTTCTTGCGCGCGTCACGAATCGCGCTCACGGACAGCTCCGCGTATTGCACGCCCATCTCCTCCTCGCCGCACTCACCGAGTGTGCGGCCATCGAAGCCGACGATCGCCGAGTGGCCGAAGTACGAATACACACCGTCCCAGCCCGTCGCGTTCGCGACAGCCACATACGTGTTGTTCATCCACGCCATCGCCTTCGCCACCAGCACCTGCTGATCCTTGGCCGGATACATATACCCCTGACAACGCACCACCAGCTCCGCACCGTTCATCGTGCAATCCCGCCAGATCTCCGGATAGTTGCCGTCATCGCAGATGATCAGACTGATCTTCAGCCCCTTCGGCCCCTCCGTCACGTAAGTGCGCTCGCCGGGGTACCAGCCTTCGATGGGTGTCCACGGCATAATCTTGCGGTACTTCTGCACGATCTCCCCGCGATTGTCGATCAGCACCAGCGTGTTGTAAGGCACCTTGTTCGGATGATCCTCGTGCCGCTCCCCCGTGAGCGAAAACACGCCCCACACGTTCGCCTTGCGACATGCCGCCGAGAAAATGTCCGTCTCTTCGCCCGGCACCGTCGCTGCGGTGTCGAACATCTCCTGACGGTCGTACATGATCCCGTGCGTCGAGTACTCGGGAAAGATCACGAGATCCATGCCGGGCAACCCCTGCTTCATGCCGACGACCATGTCGGCGATCTTGCGCGCGTTCTCCAATACCTCAGCCTTCGTATGCAAACGCGGCATCTTGTAGTTGACGACCGCAACGCCCACACAGTCGCGGCTACTCGAAATATCCCCATGTCGCATGAATTCCTTCTCCTTCAAAACTCGGCGGTCCCGACGCACGGCCCGCAGACCCCGGGCCGTACCGAACCCTTCCAAGAGAATCAGTGGCTGATCATCCAGGGCCTTCCCGCCGGCCGCTTCAGCCCGCCCGTTGCCGTGGACGTCTGCCCACCCGCCCCCGCCAGCGACACCTTGCCGCCGGTGCAGCAACTGCACCCCGGTCGATGACGCGACGACGGCCCGTCGCCCGAATGACGCGGTGCATGTGCAGCCCGCTCGTTCGTGGCGTGCGCCGCGCGACTCGCACTTCCCATCAACGCAAGCGATGGCGCCGTCATCACGCGCGTGCCCTCACCCCCACAATCCGGGCAGTGGCACGGCGTGTCGCGATCTGCCATGCGCCGCATGACGGCGAACGGTCCGCACGTCGCACATTCGAAGTCGTAAATCGGCATCTCCGCCTCCTGTTGTCCTATCTCGTGAGTGATGCGCGTGACGCACGCCGCGTCAGCCCTTCACCAGATCCGGCGAACACGGCATGTCGACGCTACCCGTCACATGACGAATCGGTCCGTCGGCATTCGGACGGATGTCGAAGTCGAAGATCTGCGTCGGCAACCACAACGTCGCACACGCATTCGGAATGTCGACCACGCCGCTGATATGCCCCTGCACCGGCGCACAACCGAGCAACGAGTACGCCTGTGCCCCCGAGTAGCCGAACTTCTTTAGATACTCGATGGCGTTCAGACACGCTTGACGATAGGCGAGCGTGACATCCAGATAGTGCTGCCCGCCCTGCTCGTCGACCGAGATACCCTCGAAGATCAGATAGTCGTTGTACGCCGGCGTGATGGGACTCGGCTGGAACACCGGATTGCGAATGCCGTATTTGGCCATGCCGCCTTTGATCACGTTGACACGCATGTGCACCCACCCCGCCATCTCGATGGCGCCGCAGAACGTGATCTCACCGTCCCCCTGACTGAAGTGAAGGTCGCCCACAGACAGCCCTGCGCCATCGACATACACCGGGAAGAAAACCTTCGAGCCGCGCGAGAGATCCTTGATGTCGCAGTTCCCACCATGCTCGCGCGGCGGCACCGTGCGCGCGCCTTCGGCGGCAGCCTTGTTGCGCGCGTCGCCCGTCAGCTTGCCCATATGCGCCGTCGCGGCGAACGGCGGGTTGGCCAGCGGCGGCACGCGGTCCGGCGCCGTCGCGATCAGGCCGACCTCGCGCTCGTTCCACGTCTGAAGCAATTTCGGATCCGGCAGACAGCCGATCAGTCCCGGGTGAATCAGTCCGGCGAAATTCACGCCCGGAATATGCCGCGAACTCGTGTAAAGCCCGTGGAAATCCCAGATCGACTTCTGCGCATGCGGAAAATGATCGGTCAGAAAGCCACCGCCGTTCGTCTTCGAGAAGAAGCCGTTGAAGCCCCACTGACTGTCCTGCTTCGCGCCGATGTCGAGTAGATCGACGACCAGCAGATCGCCGGGCTGCGCGCCATGCACGCCCACCGGCCCCGAGAGAAAATGCACAATCGACAGGTCGATATCGCGAACATCGTCGGCGCTGTCGTCGTTCTTGATGAAGCCGCCGGTCCAGTCGTATGTCTCGAGAATGAAGTCGTCGCCGGGATTCACCCAGCACGCCATCGGGATGTCCGGATGCCAACGGTTATGCACCTGCTCGTTTTCATACGCGGATTGGTTCAGGTCGACCTTGATGAGAGTTTCGGCCATTGCACTCGCTCCTGGTTTCAAATGCCGGTGCCAGACACCGGCGATCAATGACGCCACGCGGCGTCGGATTACACGGAGAGGTATTCGCGTACGCGCCCGGCATCGCCGGTGTCCCGCGTGCTCTGATGAACGAAGCGCCCGCCCTCGATAACGAACAGTCGGTCCGCCACGTCCATCGCGAAACTCAGCACCTGCTCGGAGACGACCACGGCGATGTTGCGCGTCGCGCGAATGTGATTGAGCGCCCGGGCAATGTCCTTGATGACGGACGGCTGAATCCCCTCGGTCGGCTCGTCGAGCAGCAGTACCTTGGGATTGGTCGCGAGCGCGCGCGCAATGGCGAGTTGTTGCTGCTGTCCGCCGGAGAGATTGCCGCCCTTGCGGCGGCGCATGTCGAACAGCACGGGAAACAACGCGTAGAGATCGTCGGGAACGGACTGACTCGCCGCATTCTCGAGCCCGGTCTGGATGTTCTCTTCGACGGTGAGCGATGCAAAAATCTGGCGGCCCTGCGGAACGTAACCGATCCCCTTGGCCACGCGCCGGAAGCTCTCCTCCCTCGACACGTCGACACCGTCCACACGAACGGTGCCGCGATTCGCGGGCAACATGCCGATCAACGACTTGAACAACGTTGTTTTGCCCATCCCGTTGCGGCCCATCACCGCAACGCTTTCGCCGCTGGCGACGGAAAAGCCGATGCCGTGCAGCACCTCGCTCTGGCCATAGCTGACGACAAGATCATCGACTTCCAACATGATGTGTCCTCCGATCAGTGTCCGAGATAAACATCGATCACACGCGGGTCGGATTGCACCTTGGCCATCGGGCCCTCGGCGAGAATCTTTCCCTGATGCATCACGGTGACCTTGTGCGCAATCCGCTCGACGAAAGCCATGTCGTGCTCGATGACGATCATTGAGCGGTTGCGACAGATTCGATCGAGCAGCTCAGCCGTCAGCTCGCGCTCGCGCACGCTCATGCCGGCAATCGGCTCATCCAGCATTAAAAGTTCGGGATCCTGCATAAGAAGCATACCAATTTCCAGCCACTGCTTCTGTCCGTGCGACAGCAAACCGGCTTCGAGGTCGAGCAAGGCCGACAGACCGATCTCTTCAGCAACGGATCGGACACGATCCGCAACCTCGCTATCCGTGCGGTAGAAAAGCGCACCGAACACGCCGCGCCCACGCGGGAACGACACTTCGAGGTTCTGCGCGACGCTCAGGTTTTCGTAGATCGACGGCGTCTGAAACTTGCGGCCTATCCCCTTGTGCACGCGTCTGAACTCGGCCAGTCGCGTGATTTCCTCGTTGCGAAACTTGATGCTGCCCGCCGTCTCCTTCGTCTTGCCGCAGATAAGATCGAGCAGCGTCGTCTTGCCGGCGCCGTTGGGACCGATCACGACACGCAACTCACCACGCTCCAGATACAGATTCAGGGAATCGATCGCCTTGAACCCATCGAACGAAACAGTGAGATCTTCTATCGCCAGAAGAAAGTCGGTGTTGCTCATGCTTTACGCTCCCTTTCTGCCTTGCTCCCGGCGCCGAGAAAACGGCGAATTCGCGGGCGCACATGCGCATCGAAAAGACCGGCCAGACCGTTCGGGAAGGCCATCACCACGCCGATGAACATGGCCGCCATCAGATACAGCCAGAGGTTGGGGAAACTCTCGGAGAACCAGCTCTTGCCCAGATTGACGAGAATCGCGCCGTACACCGCGCCGACAAGAGACATACGTCCGCCGACCGCCGCATAAATCACCATCTCGATGGACGGCACGATGCCCACGAACGACGGCGACATGAAACCGACCTGAAGCGTGAACATCGCGCCGCCGATCGCAGCGAGCAACGCGGCGAAGCAGAACGAGAACACCTTGAACATCGAGACGTCGTAGCCCGAGAACCGCACGCGGTCCTCCTTGTCTCGCATGGCCAGCAGCAGCGTACCGAGCTTGCCGCGCTGCACCCACCGGCACAGCAGCAACGCGACGATCAGCAACGCCGCGTTGACAAAGTAAAGAACGAGCTTCGCGTGGTCCGTGCGAATGTCCCAGCCGAGCAGCGTGCGCAGATCGGTGATGCCGTTCACCCCACCGGTATATCCCTGTTGGCCGATGATGAGCACCGACAGAATCAGCGCGACGGCCTGCGTGATGATGGCGAAATACACGCCGCCGACCCGCCGTTTGAACATCGCGTAACCGATCACGAAGGCAAGCGCCGTCGGCACGACGAGCACCGCGAGGATCGAGAACGGCAGATAGTGAAACGGCTTCCACCAATCCGGCAGCGCGGTGAGCTGATTCCAGTCCATGAAGTCCGGAATGCCCGGGGTGGTCTGCGTGCTCGTGGCTGCGGCGCTCGACGCTTCGAGCTTGAGAAACATCGCCATCGCATACCCGCCAAGCCCGAAGAAGACGCCCTGCCCGAGACTGAGCACGCCGCCGTAACCCCATGCGATCACCAGTCCGACGGCGACGAATGCATACGTCAGGTACTTGCCCATGAGGTTCAGGCGAAACGCGTCGAGCGCGAGCGGAAACACGACGACGATGAGCACGGCCAGTATCACGATGCCCGCGTAGCCCGAAGCATCGAAGCGCGCCAGCATTGCGCGCCAGCCGACGGGCGGGACGGGGGCCTCGGCTCGGAGGGAGACGCCGCCCGCCGAGGTTTGGATGGGTTCCATGTACATCTCTCCATACAGAGGAATCGGTCGACGACCGGGACACCGGCGCACCGGCGAATCACACGCGCCGGACTTTCGAGGCGAACAGGCCCTGCGGGCGCAGCATTAGAATGACCACTACGGTGAGGAGCGTCACCACGCGGGCAATCGAACCGGAAAGGAAAAACTCGCTGATCGACTGCATCTGCGCAATGCCGAAGGCCGAGGCCACCGTGCCGAGCAGGCTCGCCGCACCGCCGAACGTCACCACCAGGAACGAATCGACGATATAGAGCGAGCCGCTGGTCGGCCCTGTCGACCCGATGGCCGTGAACGCCGCACCGGCGACGCCGGCGATGCCGCAGCCGATCGCGAATGTCATCCGGTCGGTGCGGCGGGTATTGATGCCCGCCGCATTTGCCATCGGCCGGTTGGCGACGGTCGCGCGCACACGCAGCCCCCAACGCGAGCGGTACAGCGCCAGCAACAGGCCGCCCGTCATGACGAGCGCGAGCGCCATCACGAACATGCCGCTCACCGGAATGTCGAGACCGGGTGCCGGCTCCCACGACCCCATGAGCCAGTCGGGCAGCGCCGGGCTGACTTCTTTCGGTCCGAACGTCGAACGGAACACTTGCTGCATGCCCAGACTCAGGCCCCAGGTAGCGAGCAACGTGTCGAGCGGACGCCGGTACAGATGCCGGATCAGCGCCCATTCCGCCAGCCATCCCGCCCCGAAGGCGAGCACGAAGGCAGCGACGATGGCGAAGAAGAAATACACGGGCGCGAATACCGGCCAGACGTTCTGGGTGACCCACGAGAACATGTAGACGGTATAGGCGCCGATGGTCATGAATTCGCCGTGCGCCATGTTGATGACGCCCATCTGCCCGAAGATCACGGCCAGTCCGAGCCCCATGAGCAGCAGAACGCTGAACAGGCGCAGTCCCGCAAAGCCTTGCATCAGCGTGATATTGAAAATGTCGTTGGCGGACATCTGACGCTCCTCGCGCGACGACCGTCCGGTCGTCGCGCCTGTGCGGGTTGAGGGATTACATGTAGCCCTTCGGGAACGGATCCGGATGGATCGGCTCCGGCGAACTCGCCACGACCTTGAACTGTCCGTCCGCCTGCCCTTCGCCGATCAGCGATCGGCTCCACAGGTGATGGTTCGGATCGACCTTCGCGTAGCCCTGGGGTGCGTTGGGCAGTTCAATGCCCGCAGACGCGGCGACCACCTTGTTCACGTCGAAGCTGCCCGCGCGCTCGCACGCGGCCTTCCAGATCCAGGGGCCGAGGTAGGCCGCCTGTGTCACGTCCCCGATCACCGATTTCGCGCCGTAGCGCGCCTTGAATGCGGCGACGAACTTCTTGTTGTTGTCGTTATCCAGCGACTGGAAGTACTTCATCGACGAGTAGAAGCCTGCGAAGTTTTCGCCGCCGATACCCAGCACTTCGTCTTCCGTGACGGAAAGGGTCAGCAGGAATTGCTTCTGGGGCGTGATGCCCGCTGCCTTGAGTTGCTTGTAGAACGCCACGTTCGAGCCCCCCACCACCGTCGCGAAAATGCAGTCGGGACGTGCGAGCTTGATCTTGTTCATCAGCGAATTGAACTCGGTCGTGCCGAGCGGGTAATACTCTTCGCCGACCACCTTCGCGTGAAGATGCTGCTCGATATGACGGCGCGCGATCTTGTTCGACGTGCGCGGCCAGATGTAGTCGGAGCCGATCAGGAAGAACGTCTTGGCCTTCTTCGTGTTCGACGCCCAGTCGAGCGCCCAGAGAATCTGCTGCGTGGCTTCCTGACCGGTATAGAAGACGTTCTTCGACTGCTCCAGACCTTCATAGAACGTCGGGTAGTACAGCAAGCCGTTGTCCTTCTCGAACACCGGCAGCACCGCCTTGCGCGAGGCCGACGTCCAGCAACCGAAAACGGCCGCGACGTGGTCGTTCTCGAGCAGCTTCTTGGATTTCTCGGCGTAGGTCGGCCAGTCGGATGCACCGTCTTCCTGAATGATGTTGATCTTACGTCCGAGCACACCGCCCATCGCATTGATCTGTTCGATGGCAAGACGCTCTGCCTGAATCGAGCCCGTCTCGGAGATCGCCATCGTGCCGGTTGCCGAGTGCAACTGGCCGACCGTGACCGTGGTGTCGGTCACGGCGAGGCCGGTGGTGTTCACCTTGGCCGTCGGCGGCACCTGTGCGAACGACGTTCGCGGCAGGCCCAGCGCCACGAGCGGGGCCGCGGCGAGGCCGCCGAGCAACCGCCTGCGCAACGGCGAAGCCATGCGCTCGTCATCTTCGAATCGATCGTCTGCGGACATCACGTTCTCCTGATCATAGGCCCTGTGCGAGAAGCGCGGCGGGCGGGTTTCACGGGTTTGAACGCAATGTAGGGAGCCAATTTGACGATCGGAATACGTCGATTGACGTATTCCCCGGGTGGGGCGGTGGAATGTAATTTGCTTTGGGCTTTACACCCGACGCTTTTTTGCACCAATCCGGATCGTCTTCACGTCTTCATGGCCAAGATGCACCAAAGTTCAGTCAGCGCGCTCAGCACTCAGCGCATCGTGAAGGTGCGGCGGGATTACAACGCCTGGGTCGGCGACGAGACGCTGGAAGACTATGCGCTGCGCTTCACCCCGCGCTCGTTTCGCCGCTGGTCGGAATTACGCGTCGCGACCACGGCAATCGGCGGCGTGTCGTTTCTGGTGCTGGAGGCCATCGGCGGCAGCCTTGTCATCAATTACGGCTTCACCAACGCGGTCTGGGCCATCGCCGCCGTCTCGATCCTGATTTTCCTGACGAGCCTGCCGATCAGCTATTACGCGGCGCGCTACGGCGTGGACATGGATCTGCTCACGCGCGGCGCCGGCTTCGGTTACATAGGCTCGACGGTGACGTCGTTCCTTTACGCCATCTTCACATTCCTGTTCTTCGCGCTCGAAGCGGCCATCATGGCGCTGGCGTTACAGCTCTATTTCCACATCTCGCTGGCGCTCGCGTATGTCGTGAGTTCGCTCGTCGTGATTCCGCTGGTGATGTTCGGCATCACGCTCATCAACCGGCTGCAAAGCTGGACGCAGCCCCTGTGGATCGTGTTGTTCGTGTTGCCCTACGCCGCAGTGCTGTGGCACCACCCTGGGATGATGCGCGAGTGGACCACGTTCGCGGGATTCGCCCCGCAAGGCCGGGCGTTCAGTCTCATTGCGTTCGGGCAGGCGTCGACGGTCGTGTTCGCGCTGATCGTGCAGATCGGCGAACAGGTGGACTATCTGCGCTTTCTGCCGCCGCTGACGGCGCGCAACCGCAAGCGCTGGTGGCTCGCGCTATTGTCCGCCGGTCCGGGCTGGATCGTACCCGGTGCGCTGAAGATGCTCGGCGGCGCCTTCCTCGCATTCGTGGCGATCCAGCATGAAGTGGGTGTCGCACAAGCCGCGCAGCCCACGCAGATGTATCTCGTCGCGTATCACATCCTGCTCGATCCGGCAGGGCTGGCTAGCTGGGCGCTGCCGGCCATGACGCTTTTCGTCATCGTCTCGCAACTCAAGATCAACGTGACGAACGCGTATGCAGGATCGCTGGCCTGGTCGAACTTCTTTGCACGTCTCACGCACAGTCATCCGGGGCGCGTGGTGTGGCTCGTCTTCAACGTGATGATCGCGTTGCTGCTCGTGGAGATCGGTGTCTTCGAGGTGATCGGCAAGGTGCTCTCGCTGTATGCGAATGTCGCCGTGGCCTGGATAGGCGCGCTGTGCGCCGATCTCGTCATCAACAAACCATTGGGATACAGCCCGCGTCACATCGAGTTCAAACGCGCGCATCTCTATGATGTGAATCCCGTCGGGCTGGGCGCGATGTTGCTGGGCGTCGTGGCGGCCCTCACGGCCCGGGCCGGCGTCTTCGGCGAGCTTGGCGAGGCGATGTCGCTGTTCCTCGCCTTCGGCGTGGCGTTCGTCTGCGCGCCGATCATTGCCATCGCGACACGCGGCAAGTACTACCTCGCGCGCGAGCCGCAATCGACCGGCGACGCCGGATCGCTGCGCTGTGCGATCTGTGAGCACGCATTCGAGCCGGAGGACACGGCCCACTGTCCGGCATATGGCGGCACGATCTGCTCGCTTTGCTGCTCGCTGGACTCCCGCTGCCACGATCGCTGCAAGCCGCACGCGCGCTTCTCCGCGCAGGCCGATCGCGCATTGCACTCCGTGTTTCCGCGCCTGCGACTGGGGCCGGCCGCGTTGCGGCTCATTCGCTATGCGAGCCTCGTGCTGGCCATCCTTATCGTGTTGGCCGGCGTTCTGCTTCTGATCTGGTCGCAGAGTGTGGCGTCGATCAGCGCGGCGGAAGTCGGGGTCATAGGCAGCAGCTTCCTCAAGATCTTCTTCTCGCTCGCCCTCGTGGGCTGCATCGCGGCGTGGTGGTTCGTGCTGGAGCGCGAGAGCCGCCGCGTCACGGAAGAGGAATCGCAACGGCAGAACGAATTGCTGATGCAGGAAATCGAAGCGCACCAGAAGACCGACGAGGCGCTCAAGCGCGCGACCGCAGCCGCCGAGTCGGCGAATCAGGCCAAGAGCCGTTATGTATCGGGCCTCAGTCACGAACTACGGACGCCCCTCAACAGCATCCTCGGCTATGCGCAGCTTCTGATGCAGGCGAAGGAAGAACTGTCCCCAACACGCTACAACGCGGTTCGCACCATCCATCGCAGCGGCGAGCATCTGCTTGCGCTGGTCGACGGACTGCTGGACGTCGCGCGCATCGAGGCCGGCAAGCTGCAATTGAACATCACGAAAGTGTCGCTGACCGATTTCGTGTCTCACGTGTCGTCGATGATGAGTCCGTTGGCGATGGAAAAGGCGCTCGCCTTCGATGTCCAGACCGTCGGTCGAATTCCGGGGACGGTGAAGTGCGATCAGAAGTACCTCGGGCAGATTCTCACCAACCTGATCGGCAACGCGATTCGCTTCACGTCGGCAGGGACGGTGACGCTGCGCGTGAGTCACGCGCTGGACACGCTGAAGTTCGAAGTGATCGATACCGGACCCGGCATCGCCCCTGAGGAAATGGCGCGTCTCTTCCTGCCGTTCGAGCGCGGCGACGCCGCCCATGCGAACGATCACGGCGCGGGCCTCGGACTGACGATCTGCCGATTGCTCACGCATGCGCTCGGCGGCAGTCTGGACGCACACAGCGAGGTCGGACGCGGCACGCGCTTCATCGTGAAACTCTTCGCACCGGCGGTGCGAAGCGCACCCGACGTCTACACCGAGTTGGCGGGCATTCGCGGGTACGCCGGTCCGCGCCGCACGATTCTGGTGGTGGACGACCTGGCCGATCAGCGGGGGATCGTCGTCCAACTGCTCACGCCGCTGGGCTTCGACGTGACCGAAGTCGCCAGCGGTCCCGACGCGTTGCGATGGCTCGGCACCCACACCGCCGACGCGATCATCATGGACATCTCCATGCCGTTGATGGATGGCTACGAAACCAGCCGCCTGATTCGCGAGAATCAGCTCTCGGAGGCGCCCGTCGTATTGCTCTCGGCCAACGCTTTCGCCGACGATCGCGAGCGTGCCGGCGCGTCCGGCTGCGCAGGCTATCTGGCCAAGCCGTTGCAGGTGAATCTGTTGCTCGACAAGCTCGCGCAACTGCTTTCGCTGGAATGGATTGCGTCGGAACCGACGGCGCCGCCCAGCCGGGCGCGGGCGGAAACATCGGCGGCGACGTCCGGCGCCATCCAGCTCGCGCTGCCCGAGGGGGTCTTGCAGCGTATCCGCGAGCATCTCGACGTCGGCTATGTGCAGGGGGTCGTCGAGCAACTCGACGAGGCGCGTCGCGTCCACCCGGCGTTGTCCGCCCAGATCGACACGCTACGCGCACTTGCCGAACGCTTTCAGCTAAGGGAACTTGAAAATGAGCTTGTCCACCTGCCCCGCGCCACCGGTGCATGACGTACGCACGGAGGCGAGCGACCCGCCGGAGTGGCTGGGAAACCGTCCTGTCGTGCTCATCGTGGACGACACGCCCGACAATCTCGCCTTTCTCTCCGATACCCTGCAAGCGAACGGTTATGCGGTGCTCGTCGCGTTAAGCGGCGAGGCGGCATTGAAGTGTCTGTCGCGGGTCACGCCGGATGTCGTGCTGCTCGACGCGATGATGCCCGCGATGGACGGCTTCGAGACCTGCACGCGGATCAAACAGGACCCGCGTCACGAGCATCTTCCGGTCATCTTCATGACGTCACTGACGGAAAGCGAGCATGTCGTGCGTGGCTTTCGCGTCGGGGGTATCGATTACGTGACGAAACCCGTGCGCCCGGAAGAGGTGTGCGCGCGCATTGGCGCGCATGTGGTGCGCTCGCGCGCGCAATCCTATGCACAAGCGGCGCTCTCGCTCGACGCACGCGCGGCGCTCATCGTCTCGGAGGACGGCGCGATCCGCTGGCAGAGTCCTCAGGCGGCGCGGCAGATCGCGGCCTACGGGGCGACGCACGAGGACGTCGTCGAACCGCGTTTGCCCGCGCCATTGCTGCATTGGTTCGTAACCTGGCTTGCGCACGGCGCGCCGGCGGACGTCGTCCATGAATGCGTACTCGAGAACGTTCGCCGTTCCGCCACGGCTGCCCCGGCCCCGAAGAGCGGTGAGTGGATCGTCACGCTCACGGAAGCCGACGACACCGCTTACTGCACGGCGCTTGCCCTGCGCTTCGGCCTGACCGCGCGCGAAGCCGAAGTGCTCCTGTGGGTGTCGCGCGGCAAAGCCAATCGCGACATCGGGGACATCCTCGGCATGGCGCCCCGCACGGTCAACAAGCACCTCGAACACCTGTTCCGAAAGCTCCACGTGGAAACCCGCGCGACCGCCGCCGCGCTGGTGGTGAAGGTCCTCGATCGGCGGTGAAGTCGGCCTTCATGCAGCGAGACTGATTGGCACGGCGTTCGCACGGGGCCACCTATCTCGGACGATTACTCGTCGAGCGCCTTGTTGCCGGTTTCCTCGAACATCGATACGGCGATGAGCGAGATGACCACGCAGGCGATCATGTACCAGGCCGGCGCCATCTTGTTGCCGGTCGTGCGAATCAGCCAGCCCGCGACGAGCTGCGCCGTACCGCCGAACACCGACACCGCGATGGCATACGCGCTCGACATGTAGCCCGCACGCAGATGCTTCGGGAAGTTCTCCGGCATCAGCGCGTAAGCCGGGGCCGAGCCCATCGTGTAGCAGAGCATCAGCACGATCAGGGCGGCAAGCACCACCGGCAGCGACGGGAAGTGCGTCATGATCCAGAACGCCGGATACAGCAGCACGATGAGCCCCACGCGCCCGGCAATCGTAAGCGGCTTGCGGCGGCCCATCTTGTCCGACAACGCGCCGTAGATCGGGCACATCACCAGCGAGATCGTGCTGGCGGCAACGCCGGCGAGCATCGACATCTTCGGCGGCAGGCCCAGGTACTGAATGCAGTACGTCGGCATGTAGTACATCATCACGTACGTCGACACCGACATCCCCATGATCGAGAAGATCGTGAGGAACCAGTTGCGCACGTACAGGCCATGCTTGGGATCGTCGCGACCGGCAACGGTCTTCGGCTTCGGCGGCTCTTCCTGAATGTGACGGCGCAGGTAGATACCGACCGGCGCGATCAGCGTGCCCAGCAGGAACGGGATACGCCAGCCCCAGCTATGCATGGTGTCGTCCGAGAGCAGGAAGCCGAGGCTTGCGGCCAGCCCCGAGCCGAGCAGCGCGGCCGCGCCCTGGCTCGCCAACTGCCAGCTTGCACGGAAGCCACGGCTCTTCGCACCCCCCATTTCCAGCAGCGTGGCCGTCGCCGCGCCAAACTCGCCGCCTTGCGCGAAGCCTTGCAGCAAACGCGCCGCCACGATCAGCAGCGGTGCCGCCAGACCGATCTGCGCATACGTCGGCGCAAGGCCGATGGCCACCGAACCGAGTGCCATCAGACCGATGGTGAGCGTGAGCGCCGGCTTGCGCCCGGCACGGTCGGCATAGCGGCCGATCACGATGCCGCCCAGCGGGCGCATCACGAAGCCCACGGCAAACACGGCGAACGCGAGCAGCGACGACGTGATGGGGTCGTCCGCCGGGAAGAACTGCTTGCCGATGGTCAGCGCGAAATAGCTGTAGACCGTGAAGTCGAAGAACTCCAGCAGGTTGCCGATGACGGCGGCGAAAACGATCTTGCGCTGCTGCGCCGGGCTCATTGTCGACGGCTGTGCGCCGTCAACCGGGAACGATTGCGTTGCGATGCTCATGCGCGATCCTTGCTGAGAAAGCGTTCGACCAGTCGCGTCCAGAAGGCGGCCCCGATGGTCAGATTGTCGTCGTTGAAGTCGTACTTGGCGTTGTGCAGCATCGGCTTGCCTTCGCCGTTACCCAGGCGAATGAAGCAGCCCGGCACCTTCTGCAGGTAGTAGGCGAAGTCCTCGCTGCCCGCGATCGGCGGGAACGGCGAGATGATGTGCTCGGCACCGACCAGCGCTTCGGCCACGCCGCGCGCAAATTCCGTCTCTGCCTCGCTGTTCACCAGCACCGGATAACCGCGGATGTACTCGATGTCGGCGCTCGCGCCGTAGCCTTCCGTATGCGACGTCACCAGCGCGCGGATACGCGCTTCGAGCGTGGCGCGCACCTTCGCAGAGAACGAGCGCACGCTCAGTTCCATCGTGGCGTCTTCGGGAATCACGTTGGGGGCAAAACCGGCATGGAACGTGCCGACGGTGACCACTGCGGCTTCTGTCGGGTCGATATTGCGTGCGACCACGGTTTGCAAGGCCATCACGAGGCTGCTGCCGATCACCACCGGATCGATGGCCAGGTGCGGGCGCGCCGCGTGGCCGCCACGGCCGTGAATGCGGATCTTGACGGTGTCGCACGCGGCCATGAGCGGACCGGCGCGAAAACCGAACGTGCCCGTGGCCACGCCAGGGTGATTGTGCAGACCGAAGATCGCTTCGCACGGGAAGCGCTCGAACAGGCCGTCGGCAATCATCTGCTCGGCGCCGCTGTTCGAACCGGCTTCTTCCGCCGGCTGGAAAATCAAATGGACGGTGCCGTCGAAATTGCGCGTCTTCGCCAGATGTTGCGCCGCGCCGAGCAGCACGGTCGTATGGCCGTCATGGCCGCAGGCGTGCATCTTGCCGTCGTGCACGCTGGCATACGCGAGACCGGTCTGCTCGTGAATCGGCAGCGCATCCATGTCGGCACGCACCCCCACCGTGCGACCGCTCGTGCCCACGGTGAGCGAGGCCACTACGCCGTGACCGCCAACGTTACGCGTGACCTGATAACCCCAGCTCTCGAGCTTCTCCGCCACGTAGCGCGACGTGTCGACTTCCTCGTAGGACAGCTCGGGGTGTTGGTGGATATGGTGACGAATGTCGGCCAGTTGCTCGCGGGCATCGGCCAGATCACCCACTTCGCAATAGCGAATCTCGCTCATCGGGGACTCCTCATTTTTTTGAATATCGCGGAGTATTGCACCGACGAAAATCCCCACCCATGACGTAAACCACGGCAAAATGTTGCTCTCAAGTCAACAATTGGACTCGCTGTCACGATAGGTAAATACCGGCATCGACGGCACAAATCATTTCCAATTCAATGGCTTACAGAGAATCACCGGCGCATTGGACGCGTCCGGCGGCGGCCACCGGGTCAACGCCGGGGCGGACCGGCGTATTCGCTCGAACGTAACAGTGAAGCAAACATGGCAAACGAGTCGTGGATGGACGACATTGGCGAGCGTCCGCTCAAATATCTCGCCGAAATTGCCGCGACGGGCGGCGTGCGCATGGCCGCCGAAGCGCTGAGCGTGAATCCGTCCGTGGTCAGCCGGCAGGTCGCGGCACTTGAGCGGCGTCTGCGTTTCCCGTTGATCGAGCGGCGCGGACGCAATGTGAGCGTCACCGAGATCGGTCAGGTGCTCATCGACTATTACCGCGACGGTCAACGCCGTCAGCACGACCTGTCGGCGCGGCTGGAGGAATACCGGCATCTGAAGCGCGGCAGGGTCGCTATCGGGGTCGGGGAAGGTTTCATCGGCCGCCTGATCGCGCAGGCATTGCAACGATTCTCGATGAGCTATCCGGACATCCTCGTCGAGATTCGCTCCGGCCCGACGCCCACGGTGCTCTCGCTGGTGCGCGACGACGTGGTGGATATCGGCCTGTGCGCGCGCTCGGCGGACGATCCCGCCATGCGCATACACCCGTTCGCACCGAAAGCCCTTTGCGCCGTGGTCGCGCCCACGCATCGCTTCGCCAGGATGACGAGCGTGCCGCCCTCGGAACTGGTGCACGAGCGGCTCATCTTCATGACCGAGGCGCACGGTGTGCAGCACTTCGTGCACTCGGTGCTCGACACGGCACGTCTGAACGTGACGCCCGCCTATCGCGTCGATCTGTTCAACACAGCGCAAACACTCGCGGCGGCGGGCCTGGGCGTGGCCTTCATGTCGGCCATTACGGCGCGGCGCGGCATCGAACTCGGCGAGTTGGTGGCCGTGCCCATCGACCACCCGATTGCGATGGGCTTCTCCAGCCAGATGATGACGCGCGTGGGACGGCGTCTGTCGCCCGCTGCCGACCACCTCTGGAAACAACTCGCGCAAAGCCTCGCACATCGCTGATTTGCCCGCGCGGCGTCGCCAGTTGCCGCGGATGGCGTATGATCGGCCGGGTGCTGGATATGCCTGCCTGTTAGATGACAACCGACTCGAACCCACCCGCCCACCGGCGACTCCGTGCGCGCTTCGTCGCCATTTCCTGGCGCGATCTCGCCGTGTCCTTCGGCCCCGTGGTGCTCATCGCGATTGCGGCCGTCTGGCTCGCGGTATGGCTCGTGAAACCAGCGCCGCCGCGCACCGTCACGCTCAGTGCCGGCCCGGAAGGCAGCTCCTTCTGGAACGCCGCACAACGCTACAAGACGATCCTCGCGCGCGACGGAATCACGCTCAACGTACTCACCTCCGAAGGCTCGCGCCAGAACGTCGAGCGGCTCGCCGACGAAACGCAGGATGTCGACCTCGGACTGGTGCAGGGCGGCGTATCGCAGGGTCTCGGCGTCGACGGTCTCGTGTCGCTCGGCAGCGTGTTCTACGCCCCGATCTCCGTGTTCTATCGCGGCGCGCGCGTGACCAAGCTCTCGGACCTGACGGGCAAGCGCATCGCCATCGGCCGCGAGGGCAGCGGCGCCCGAACGCTGTCGCTCACGCTGCTCAAGGCGAACGGCATCGAGCCGGGCGGTGCAACCACGCTCACCGCCTACGACGGACAAGAGGCCGCGCAAGCGCTGATCGACGGCCGTGTGGACGCCACCATGCTCACCGGCGACACCGCCACCGGGCCGACGATGGGCAAGTTGATGCGCACCCCCGGCGTGCATCTGATGGATTTCGCGCAAGCCGACGCGTACACGCGCCGCTTCACCTATCTGAATCAATTGACGCTACCGCGCGGGGTCTTCGATCTCGGACGCAATCTCCCGGCGCACCCGGTGCACGTCATCAGCCCGACAGTCGAACTCGTGGCGCGCGACAGCTTGCATCCGGCGCTGTCGGACCTGCTCATCGAAGCCGCCAAGGAAGTGCACGGCAAAGCCAATCTGTTGCAGCGAGCCGGAGAATTTCCGTCGGCGCAGGTGCATGAATTCCCGATCTCGGACGACGCCGCGCGCTACTACCAGTCGGGCAAGGGCTTCCTGTACCGGCATCTGCCGTTCTGGATCGCGAGCCTCGCCGACCGCATCGTCGTACTGCTCGTGCCGATCATCGTGGTGTTGATTCCGGCATTCCGGCTGGTGCCGTCGCTGTATAGCTGGCGCGTGAAATCACGGTTATATCGCTGGTACGGGGCGCTCATCGCATTGGAACGCGAAGCGCTGGCCAACGACGCGCACGTCGAGTACCGGAACCTTCGCCACCGGCTCGACGCCATCGAAGCCGCCGTCAATCGTCTGAAGATTCCGCTCGCCTACGCCGACCAGTTCTATGTGCTGCGCGAACACATCGGCTTCGTGCGTCAGCGCCTCGACACCATGAATGCAGAATCGAGCGCTGCCGGAGGCGAGGAAAGCGTGCAGGGCGCTTGAGCATCTCAAAGCAATGCTTATGCGATTCATAATCAGCACCAGCTTTTCTTATGAACGGACAAAGCGCAAACTGCTGACAGTCCTGGGCCGGAACACCGGCCCGTCGTGAAATTCAACGTCCTGGTCTGTTCGTATGCCGTCGTCCTCCTCACCTTCCTCCGCTCCCGGCGCACCGCAACGCGTCGGCGTCGAACTGGCGCGCAGCGCATGCACGGTGCGCGCCGTGTGTGACGAGGATCTGCCGGCCATCACGGCCATCTACGCCCATCATGTGCGTACCGGCACCGCATCGTTCGAGGAAGTGCCGCCCGACGAGGCCGAAATGCGCACCCGTTGCGCGAAAGTGCTCGACGCGGGGCTGCCGTATCTCGTCGCCGAGCGCGACGGCAAGCTGCTCGGCTACGCGTACGCCACGCATTACCGGCCGCGTTCGGCCTACCGCTTCACGCTGGAAGACTCCGTGTATATTGCCGCCGATGCGACCGGGCAGGGCGTGGGCCGCGCGCTGCTGCTCACACTCATCGCGCAGTGCGAAGGCGGTCCGTGGCGGCAGTTGATTGCCAACGTCGGCGACAGCGGCAACGCGGCATCGCTCGCCCTGCATACCGCGTGCGGCTTCGTGCAGGCGGGCGTGCTCAAATCCGTCGGCTTCAAGTTCGGCCGCTGGATCGACACCGTGCTCATGCAACGGCCGCTGAGCGCGGGCGACACAACGCTGCCGGCCTGACCCGCCCGCCGCGTCAAAACGGCGAGGCGCGATCCAGTTCCTTGTAGTGGCGGAAGATGCCGGTAGTGTTGAACGCGATGCGGCGCGATGACTTCAGATACGCCGCGATCCGCGGCACGCGCGCCACGGCGTCATGCGTCGCCTGACAGCGTGGAAACGCCTTGGCGAATTCCGACATCGCACGCGGGAACGCGTAACGCAGGCCCTCGACGACCTGAAACAGCGAAAGGTCGGCATACGACATTTCGCCTTCGGAAAGCCAGCCACCGGCGTGTGGGTTGTTCGCTAGCACGCGTTCGAAGTATTCGAAGAACTTCGGCAGACGGTAGTCGATCAGTTCCGCCGTGCGCTTGCGCGCTTCCGTGCGCTGATTACTGTAGTACAGACGACCCGCGATGGGATGGTGAGCGTCGTGCACTTCGGCCACGAGATCGGCCAGCGTCAGTTGCAACTGGTTGACCCAGCGGCGCGCGCGGGGCGACGCGCCCACGAGGCCGAGCAACGGTCCGAGATACGCCAGAATGTTTGCCGTCTGCCCGATCAGTTCGTCGCCCACGCGCAGAAAGGGCGGCGCGAAGGGCGGGTCGGTGCACAGGGGATCGTCCATCGTGCGCAGCAGGCCGTCCATACCCTGACCGGGCGGCTCGCCCTGCACGATCTCGACATACGGCGTGCCGGTGGCCTCGAAGGCGAGGCGGACAAACTCGCCGCGCCCTTGCAGGCCCGGCCAATAGAACAGTTCGAAGGTCATGTCCCCCCCCTCAGGCTTCAGGAAGCGCCCGGCTGCATCTCCACGCGATTCTTGCCCCGTTGTTTGGCGCGATAGAGCGCCAGATCCGCCGACTCGATCAACGACGTCGACGCCATGTGAGTGCGCGGAACCAACGCGGCGCCGCCGAGGCTGATCGTCACGTGGCGGCCGTTGGCCGAACCCACGTGGGGAATCGCCATCGCGTCGATCTGCGCGCGCACCTTCTCGGCGATGACTGCCGCGCCGTCGCCCGCCGTATTCGGCAGCACCATCACGAACTCTTCGCCGCCGAAGCGCGCGGCAAGATCGGCCGGACGCGACGCAGCATCGGCAATCGTGCTGGCAATGCGGCGCAGCACATCGTCACCCGCGATGTGGCCGTACGTGTCGTTATAGATCTTGAAGTTGTCGACGTCGATCATCAGCAACGCCATCTCGCGTTGCTCACGCAACGCGCGACGCCATTCCGCACCGAAATACTCGTCGAAATAGCGGCGGTTCGCCAATCCGGTGAGGCCGTCGGAATGCGTCAGCCGCTGCAACTCCAGATTCGTTTCCAGCAACTGCTGCTGACTCTCGCGTAGCGCACGATACGCCTCATCGCGCTGAAGCAGGTTCATGTACGAGCGCGAGTGGTAACGAATGCGGGCCACCAGCTCGATGGTGTCGGGCAGCTTCACCAGATAGTCGTTGGCCCCCGCCGCGAAGGCTTCGCGCTTGATCGTCGACTCTTCCTTCGTCGAGAGCACGATGATCGGAATGTCGCGCGTGAGCGGACTGGCGCGATACTGTCGTACCAGCGACAAACCGTCGGTGCCCGGCATCACGAGGTCCTGAAGGATCACGGTAGGACGCGTCTGTTCCGCCACGCGCACTGCGTCGTCGGGATTCGCGCAGTAGTGGAAGTCGATATTCGGCTCGTTGGCCAACGCTCGCCGGATCGCTTCGCCGACCATCGCCTGATCGTCGACGAGCAATACCATCGCCGACGAATCGTTCAGGCTACTCGCGGCGCCAAGCGTTTGCTCCACCGGCTTCGGTTGACGTGGGGTGGTCGTCATGATTTACGTCCTGTCATACAGTTCCAAACAACGCCACCAATTGTGGCGCAATGGTCGGTAGCGCCAGAATCTCCGACGCCGCGCCCGCTTCGGCTGCCGCTTTGGGCATGCCGTACACGGCGCTCGTCGCGCGATCCTGAGCGATCGTAATAAAGCCTCGCGCGCGCATGGCGCCGAGCCCGGACGCACCATCGCGCCCCATGCCCGTGAGCAGCACGCCCACCGCGCTCGAGCGCCAGTTCTCGGCCACGCTTTGCAGGAAGACGTCGATGGACGGCCGATACACGGCGTCCTTGGGATCGTCGGTATACACGCAACGGCCGCTCGCCTCGACACGCAGATGACGATTGCCGCCCGCGAGCAGCACCACCCCCGCCGCCGGGCGCTCGCCCGCCTGTGCCAGACGCACGGTGAGCGGTGTTTGCTGATCGAGCCAGGTCGCCATGCCGGGGGTAAACGCATCGTCCACATGCTGTACGACGATCACGCCCGCGGCAAAGTTCGCGGGCAGCCGTCCAAGCAGCGTGGCGAGCGCGGCCGGCCCGCCAGCGGACGCACCGATGGCCACCAGCGCGTCGGTACTCGTAGCGGCGACGGGTGCGATCACGGGTTGCGGCACCCGCGCGTCGGCCTGCTGCGCAGCAATGGCGTCGATCTTCGCGAGCAGCGACGACGCCGGGCGCGCCAGATCCGACGCCCCGAGCACCGGCGTGTCGACGGCGTCCACGGCACCTGCCCCCATCGCGTCGAACACGAGGCTCGCATGATGGCCGACGTCCGAGGTCACGATGAGAACCGGACAGGGCGTGCGGCGCATGATCTCGCGTGTGGCGGCCACGCCGTCCATCACCGGCATGACAAGATCCATCAGCACGAGATCCGGCGGCACAGGTGCGCACATCGCCACCGCCTGCGCGCCGTCGTGCGCCACCCAGGCCACGTCGAATCCCGGGCGTTGCGCGAGCGTGCGGCGCAGCGCTTCGACGGCGATGATCGAATCGTTCACGATCCCGATTTTCATGAGCCCGACTCCCCGATGAGATCCACCACGGCACGCAGCAGCGTGTCGTCGTGGAAGCTGCCTTTCGCAAGGTAATAATCCGCGCCCGCGTCGAGTCCGCGCTGGCGATCTTCCTCGCGATCCTTGTATGAAACGATCATGACCGGTACATCGGCAGTGCGTGCGTCGCGCTTGATGAGCGAGACCAGTTCGATGCCGTCCAGGCGCGGCATGTCGACGTCCGTAATCACCATGTCGAAGGTTTCGCTGCGCACGGCATTCCAGCCATCCATGCCGTCGACGGCCACGCTGACGTCGTAGCCGCGCGCGGTGAGCAGTTTACGCTCGAGTTCGCGCACGGTCAGCGAATCGTCGACGACCAGCACGCGCTTGCGGCCGCGCCCGCTCGCCTGTGCGGCTCTCACCGGCAGCCGTTCGAGCGACCCCATCTCCACGGCCTTCGCAATCGAGCGCACCAGATCGGCCGTGTCGATGATGAGCAGCGGCGAGCCGTCTTCGGTGAGCGCACCGGCAGCGATGTTGGGCACCTTGCCCAGCCGCGTATCCAAAGGCTGTACAACGAGCATACGTTCGCCGAGGAATTTATCGACGGTCAAACCGTAGCGCGCATCGCCCTCGCCGAACACGACCACCGGCTGGTCTGCGGCCGCCGCAACAGGTTCGCTGCCGCACAGCACCTGCTGCGCACTCACCAGCCCGATCTGTTTGCCGTCCAGCGTAAAGTGCGGGCGGCCTTCGAGCATGGCGATATTCTCCTGTGGCAGCGCCAACGTGCGCGACAGACTCGCCAGCGGCAGCGCATACGGCTCGCCGTCGATCTCGACCAGCAAGCTGCGCACCACCGACAGCGTCAGCGGCAATTGCAGGATGAACTTCGTGCCGCGCCCCGGCGCATGCTCGATACGCACCGTGCCGCGCACCAGCGCCGCCATGGCCCGTACCGCATCGAGGCCGACGCCTCGGCCCGAGACATCCGTCACTGTATCGCGCAGCGTGAAGCCGGGCAGCATCAGGAATTCGAGCAGTTCGTTGTCGTCGAGCTGCTGCGCGGTGTCTTGCGCAACCAGCCCGCGTGCGATGACCGACCGCCGCACGCGCTCGAGATCGATACCTGCGCCGTCGTCGGCCACGCTCACGAGCAGCAGACCCGCGCTGTGCCGCGCACTCAGCGTGATGACACCCTCGGCAGGTTTGCCTGCCGCAGCACGCTCGGCCGGGCTCTCCAGTCCGTGGTCGACGGCGTTGCGCAGCAAATGGCCCAGCGGCGCTTCGAGCTGATCGAGAATGTCGCGGTCGACTTGCGTGTCTGCGCCGCGAATTTCCAGCCGCGCCGGTTTGCCGAGCGCGCGGCCCAGATCGCGCACCATGCGCGCGAATCCGCCCAGCCGGTCGTCGAGCGGCCGCATACGGCAAGCGAGCGCTTCGTCGTATAACCGCTGCGACAGTTGTGTCGAGCGCCGGTCGAACTGGTCAAGTTCGTGGATCTGCTCGGCCAGCAACGATCCGCCTACACCGAGTGCACGTCGCAGATCGGCCAGTGCCGCGAGAAGCTGCTGACGATCTTCGTCGGAACGATCTGCCGCTCGCGCGAGCGCCGAGCTTACCCGGTCGAGCGCATCGCCCGCTTCGTGTTGGTGCCGCTTGAGCCGTTGCAGCGATTGCGCAAACGGCTGCGACCAGCGCGAGGCCACCAACGCCTCGCTCGACAGCCGCAATAGCCGGTTCAGGCTATCGGCCGATACGCGCAGCGCGCGCGAGGCGTGATCCGTACCTTCATCGTCTTCTCGCGCGTGATATTCGGGGTCGGCGGGACGAGTATCGCGCGTGTCGTGCGACGCGGGGGCAAGCGGCGGCTCCTCCGTCCCCCCAGGCACCGGCCCGGACACAACGGATGGCTGCGCCGTCTCCATGCCATAGCCGGCGTAATCGAACGACTCGGGCGCGTGTGAGGTGGCAGCTTCCGGCGTCGCACCGCTCGTCAGCGTGGCGAGTTGTTCGGTGAGTGCGGAAACGAAGGTGTCGATCTCTGCCTTGCCGGCGCCTTGCGCCCAGAGCGCATCGCGGCCCGGCGGATGCGCCAGCCGCATAAGCAGATCCACGCCCTGCAGCAGGCGGTCGATGATCGCCACATCAAGAACCAGCGCGCCGCGTTGCGCCGCCACGAAGGCATCTTCGAGCACATGCGCGAGCGAGACGCCGGCCTCGATGCCAACGATGCGCGCCGCGCCTTTGAGCGAGTGCGCCGCGCGCATGCAGGCTTCGAGGCGCGACGCGTCGGCTGGTGTTCGCTCCAGCGCCAACAGCCCATCGCCAAGCACTTGCGCCTGCGCCTCAGTCTCCATACGGAACAGGTCGAGCAATGTGGCGTTCTGCAGATCGTCGCTCATGCGAGACTCCGGTCGAACGCCGCACCAACGCGCAACGGATCGAGCACGCCAACGACATGTTCGCGCCAGCGCAGTACCGCGACGGCGAAACCGTCGGCCGCACCCAGCGTCGTAGCAGGCACAGACCCCATTGCCGTTTTTGCCGGTGTGACGGTGCCGTGGACTTCCGTCACGGGAAACACACTCAGATGGTGACCATGACGCAGTGCCAGCAGACGCGACGTACTCGTGCGCAAGAGACTCGAGGGCGCGGCCTGAGCTTTCGGTGCGGGTTGCACACCGAGCAGTTTCTCCAACGACAGGCAAGGCACCAGCGCGCCACGCAAGTTGACCAGCCCAAGCAGGGCTCGCTGACGATGCCCCGGCACCGAATGCCAGGCACGCATCGGCGCCACCTCTTCGATGGTCGAGGCAGGTAACGCCAGCCATTCGTCGGCCACACGGAACAGCAGCAGCGACGGGCCGCGCGCCGCTTCGTCCTCCCCGGGAATGGCGCGCCAGGGCGATGGGTCGACGGGCACGACCGGCAACCGGTCGAGCAACTCGGCCGCCTGCCGATGCAAGGCATGCGTGTCGGCGTTCAGCCTGAGATTCGGGTCGCGCTCGCCGGGGGCAAGACCGGTCTCACGCGCGATTTCGCGATTTGTCATCGATGTCGAGTCCCATCGCGATGTGCGTGGTCATGAGGTTCGGTGGCCGAGGCGCCAGCCGTGCCTGCCGTGCCTTGTATGCGTTCGGCGCGTTCGAGCATCCGTTTGGCACCGTCGGCGTCGCCTCGCGCATCGAGCTGCGCAGCACAATGCACGAGCGCTTCGTAATGTGCCGGATCGAGATACAACGCGCGACGGTAGTGAATGAGCGCCCCTTGCGCGTCGCCGCGCGCGTCTTCGACCAGTCCGAGCAAATATTCCGCCTGCGCATTGGCATGCTCCGTCGCGAGCACGTGGCGGCACAACGCCGCCGCGCGGACGAAATCGCCCGCATCGGCAGCAACGCGCGCCTGCTCGAGTTGTTCGCGAATGTCGGCGGTGGCGGCAACGCTCGGCACAACTGGCGGGGTCACCGGTGGCGTTGGTGGCAACGGCACGAAGGCGCGGGCGGGGCCGGCGGGCGCCACGCGAATCGCCGGCGTGCGCCGTTGCGCAGCCGCATCGACGGGACTCACCGGCAGTGCCGTATTGAACGAGCCGAGTGTCCCGGCGATATGAGATATGCCGGCGGACGAGGGCGCCACATCGCTCACGGGCCCGGTTGCACGGAACGAAAACGCCTGTACGTGCCCGGTCGACGTCATCCCGTTGCTGGTCAGCGTGCCGCCTTCGGCCGGTCCGGCGAAGAGCGTCGCGCCCAGACGCATGAGACGCAAGAGCGCGGCAATCGCACGGCACTGGCCCTCGCGGTCGAAATAGATCAACACGTTACGGAAGAACACGAAGTCGAACGTGCCAAGCCGGTCGGCGAGCGACGCGTCGAACAGATTGCCCGAATGCCAGCGCACCTGCGTACGCAGTGCATCGGCGATGCGAAAGCTGTCGTCTTCCTTCGTGAAATAGTGCTCGCGAAACTGCATCGATGCGGGCGGCCCGCGAAATGAATTGCGCCCGTATACCCCCTCGCGGGCCACGGCGAGCGCACGTTCGCTGATGTCGAGCGCGTCGACGGTGAATTCATTCGCGGCGAAGCCAGCGTCCAGCATCGTCATGGCGATGGAGTACGGCTCCTCACCGGTGGCACAGGGCAGACTCAGCAGTCGTAACGCCTGCCCCTCGCGCATCGTCCCGCTTCGTGCATTTCGTTCGTCGCGCGCCATTTGCGCCAGTGCCGTGAAGGCGTCGCGGTGACGGAAGAACCAGGTCTCGGGCACCACCACCGCTTCGATCAGTGCCTGAAGCTCCTGCGGCGATTGTTGAAGTTGCTGCCAGTACTGCGAATAGGAGGACGCATCGTGCAAGTCATGCAGGTCGGGCGACAGCGCGGCGAGCCGGGCACGCACGGCGCGCTCGATGGCATTCGCCCCGAGCGTTTGTGCGTCGAGGCCCATGGTGTCGCGCAGCAAACGTTCGATGTTTCGCACATGGCTCATGACGACGCCTCCGGCGCTTCGGCCAAGGCGTCGCGCGACGCATCGAACAGCAACGCGCGCGCTTCGTCGGTGAGCAATTGATCGACGCGCACCCACTGCACGAGTCCCTCATCGGTATCGAGCACCGGGCCGAGGTAGCGGCCTTCGGGCAGATCGACGCCGCTTGCCTGGAAGGCTGAAGCGTCGGCACGCAGCATATCCGTCGCGCGCTCGACGAGGATGCCGAGGCGACGCGCGTTGGGGCCGGGCGCCGGGTAGTGCACGAGTACCAGACGCGTCGACCGGCGCTCGGGCGCTACCGCGCCGGTGGCGAGCCGCGTCAGATCGATGACGGGCACCGGCTCGCCGCGATAGCTGAACGCCCCCGCCACCCAGGCCGGTGCGGCGGGCATGCGCTTGAGCGCGAGCCACGGCAGCACCTCGGCCACATGTTGGGCTTCGATGACGTAATGATCGGTCGCGATGGCGAAACGCAGGAACAACATGGCGATGTCCGCGAATGACGAAGAGGGCCGTTACTTCACACCAGCCCCGAGGGCGGCAGGGCCAGCACCTTGAAGCGCGACACGCCGCTTTTGAGGCCGTTGGCGACGTGATTGAGTTCTTCGATGGCCTGGCTCGACTGTTGCAGCGATTCGGCCGTCTGCTGTGCCGCCTCGGAGAGCTGCACCAGCGCCTGATTGATCTGTTCGGCACCGGTGGCCTGCGCCTGCATGCCCTCGTTGACGACCTGGAAGCGCGGCGGCAACGTCTGCACCTGCGCAATGATTTGTGCGAGCTGATCGCCGACCTGACGCATCTCGTCCATGCCGCGCCGCACTTCCTCGGCGAACTTGTCCATGCCCATCACGCCGGCCGACACCGCCGACTGGATCTCCTTGATCATCTGCTCGATGTCGTAGGTGGCGACAGCCGTCTGGTCGGCCAGACGCCGGATCTCGGTGGCCACGACGGCAAAACCGCGTCCGTACTCGCCCGCCTTCTCGGCCTCGATGGCTGCGTTGAGCGAGAGCAGGTTGGTCTGGTCGGCAACCTTCGTAATCGTGGTGACGACCTGATTGATGTTGCCCGCCTTCTCGTTGAGGATGCCCAGCTTGCCGTTGACCGAGCCCGCCGCGTCCATCACATGGCGCATGGCGTCTTCCATGCGCGTGAGGCCGACGTGGCCGGTGCCCGCGAGCGAAGCTGCGTGGTTGGCCACCCCCGCCACTTCGGTCATGGTGTGCGCCAGATCGCGCGACGTGGCGAAGATCTCGCGCGACGTCGCGCCGATCTCCGTCGTGGTCGCCGCCGTCTCCGACGCCGTGGCCTGCTGCTGACGCGACGTGGCGGCAATCTCGGTCACCGACGTCGTCACCTGCAACGCCGACTTCTGCGCCTGCCCGACGAGCCCCGTCAACTCATCCGTCATCCGGTTGAAACCGGATTCCAATGCGCCGAATTCGTCGCGGCGTGCCAGATCGAGACGCTTGGTCAGATCGCCCGAGCGCATGATTTCCAGAATCTGCATCACGCTTGCGAGCGGCACGCTGATCGCCCGGAACAGCAACCAGCCGCACAACACCGCGCACCCCAATGCCACGGCCAGCGTGATGAGCAATGTCGCCTTGGCCGCCCTCACCGCTTCGGCAATGTTGCGAGTCGACTCGTCGGCGAAGGTCTTGTTGGTGTCGACCAGGCGCTGGATGGCGGAGCGCCCGCGCCCCCATTCCGGCAGGAGCTGATCCGATAGCATCGCGCGCGCGGCGGGCATCTGGCCATCGCTCACCAGCTTGAGCACCTGATTGCTGATGCGGCCGTATTGCTGGCGAATACCGCTCACCTCGTCGTACTGCATGCGATCGACAGCGCGGTTGACGGTGGTGGCGTAGTCCTTGATCCAGCCATCGATCGTCGTATCCGCAGTACGAAGCGCGTCGAGATCGATCGCGCGGGTCTTGTCGTTCTCGTCGATGGCCACGACTTGCTGGAGCAACTGGTAGCTCTCGAACCAGGCGCCGCGCAGCATCGTGCTGTAGTACAGCCCCGGCGTGGAATCGGTCTCCACGCTGTGCGCCTCCTGCTCGATGGCCGCCAGCCGGGTATAGGCGACGCCCGCCATAAGAGCCATCAGGGCCAGGATCAGGCCAAAACTGGCCAGAATGCGATGTCGGATCGACCAGTGTTTCACGCCGCGCTCCCGTTCGTTGTTCACGCCCGGTGCCGGGGGAGGGCGACGCGGGCCTCTTTGAGGTTACGCCGATTCTATTACAGCGGCCCGGCCGGGCAACGCCGGTCAGGCCATGTATTTGGGTTTATTTTCGATTTCGGCGGACCGGCCAATGCAAGCGGGGCTCGGGCCTGCGCTCAGCGGGTGAGGTCGCGCAAGGCGTCCGCCGTCATGGGGACGAGCGAGAGCGGGGTTGCCGCCGCAGTCAGTGCTGCGAGCGACGCCGCGTTGTCCGGCGAAACGCTGCCGTCCGGCAGGTGGAGATTGTTTTCGAAGCCGATGCGCGCGTGGCCGCCCTGCAACACTGCCGCCAGCGCGCACTCGGCCTCGCGCGGGCCAAAGGCGCACATCGCCCAAGGGGGGGCGGCGGCAGCTTCGCCCAGCGCTTGCACGCCGTTCTGCCAGGCCGAGAGCAACGGCAGCAGATCGGAGGGCGACGACAACTGCCCCTTGCTGTACCGGCCCAGCACGAACAACACCCAATGGCGGCCCGCCCGGATCGCCCCGCTCGCGCGCAGACGCCAATAGTGCGCCACGTCTCCGGTGTCGTACAGGATGTATTGCGCGGTGATGTTCTCCTGCCAGAGCCACGAGAAGAACGCTTCGGCCGCCGGCGCGTGCGCCGCATCGGGCGACACTTCGCGCAATGCCACCGAAATCGCTTCGGGATGCAGCGCGTACACGGTCGCGATCTGCTGCGCCGGCGAATAGATACCTACCGCCTCGGTCGTCACCTGCAATACGAGTTCGTTGCCCACGGCTCGCTGCACGGCGGCGATGCCGGCCGTGTAGTCCGGCACTTCGAGACTGTGCGTGCCGTCGGCCTTGCGCACGTGCAGGTGGATCATCGCCGCGCCGGCGTCCAGACACGCCTTCGCGCACGCGCCAAGGGCTTCCGGCGTCATGGGCAGCGCGCGATGGTCGACATGCGTGCGACGCGCGCCGTTGGGCGCCACAGCCAGGGCAAAGGCTCGCGTCATGCGGCACCTGCGGCTTTCACGCCGGTGACATCGGCCACCGCCAGCGCCAACCGTTCGACGATGCGATCGATGTCGTCCGGCCCGCAGATGAACGGCGGCGCGATCAGCGCATGGTCGCCATGCACGCCGTCGACCGTCCCGCCCATCGGATAGATGAGCAACCCGCGCTCCTTGGCGGCGGCCTTCAGACGCGCATGGGTCTTGTCAGCCGTAGGCAGCGTTTGCTTGGTGGCACGCTCGGCCACGAATTCGACACCGACGAAAAGCCCCCGGCCGCGTATGTCGCCCACGTTCGGGTGATCGGCGAAGACTTCGCGCAGACGGGCGCGCAGTTGCTCGCCGCGCGTCTTCACGTTCTCCAGCAGATGCTCTTGTGCAATTGTGCGTTGCACGGCCAGCGCCGCCGCGCAGGCCATCGCGTGGCCCAGATAGGTATGACCGTGCTGGAAGAAACCCGACCCGCCGACCACGGCGTCGAATATCTTGTCGGAACACAGCATTGCCCCGATCGGCTGATAACCCGCGCCCAGCCCCTTGGCGATCACCAGAATGTCCGGCACCACGCCGTCTTCTTCACAAGCGAACAGATAGCCCGTGCGGCCCATGCCCGACATGACTTCGTCGAGCAGCAGCAGCACACCGTACTTGTCGCACACAGCGCGGATGCGCTTGAAGTAGTCGCCCACCGGCGGCACGGCACCGGCGGTGGCGCCCACGACGGTCTCCGCCACGAACGCGATCACCGTGTCGCCGCCGAGTTCGAGAATTTTCGCTTCGAGTTCGTCGGCCAGACGCTGCACGTACGTCGCATCGCTTTCGCCCTCGAACCGCTCGCGATACGCGAAGCAGGGCGAGACGTGGTGTGCCGGCACCAGCAGCGGGAGGAACGGCTCGCGTCGCCATGCGTTGCCGCCGATGGCCAGCGCACCGAGTGTGTTGCCGTGATAGCTCTGACGGCGCGCGATGAAATACCGGCGTTGTGGCTGTCCGATCTCGACGAAGTATTGCCGCGCCAGCTTGAGCGCCGCCTCCACGCCCTCCGACCCGCCGCTCACGAAGTACACGTGGTTCAGATCGCCGGGCGCGCTCGCGGCCAGCATGTCGGCCAGATGCTCGGCGACTTCCGTCGTGAAGAACGACGTATGCGCGTACGCCAACTGGGCCGCCTGCTGCTGCATCGCCTCGATCACACGGGGATGACCGTGCCCAAGACACGAGACCGCCGCGCCACCGCAGGCGTCGAGATAGTGCTTGCCGGTGCTGTCGATCAGCTCGATTCCCTGGCCGCCGACCGCGACGGGCAACGTTTGGCGCGGATTGCGGTGAAACACATGAGTCATGCCTGAACCCCTGACGGAAAGATGGTGCGTCGCGCGATGGCCCCAACCACCCGCATGCGAACAATGTCGCCAAGTGTAGGCGTATCTCCGCTCGTTTGCAACATATGTTTCATGCATTTTGCCGTCGCAACACTTCGCGCAATCCCCTGACCACCTTCGATGTCTCCGCGAAGCCCACGAGCATCGGGGGGAAAGCACGTGCGCGGCTGGGGCATTTCATGCAACAATCGTTACATTCTTTCGTTGCCGTGTTGCGATCCCCCAATGCCAGAAGCCCCAGCGCTGCCACAGACGCTCGATCAACTCAACGCGCAGTTGCGTGAGCGCTATCCCCAGCTCAGCCCGCAGTTTCAGGCGGGCGCGCGTTTCCTGCTCGATCATCCGCAGCGCGTACCGATCAGTTCGATGCGGGCAATTGCCGCCGAGGCCGGTGTCCAACCCGCCACTTTCGTGCGGCTCGCGCAACATCTCGGTTTCGAAGGCTGGCATGGCTTGCGTGAATTGTTTCTCGAATCGATCCGGCTCGGGCCGCAGCCGTATGCGAGTCGCGCACGTCAGGTGATTCGCGAAGGCGACGCTGCGCGCATGGTGCCCGAGATGTTCCGCGTGCAACACAACAACCTCGACCTGACCGAGGCAGGCGCCAATGCGTCGCTGGGCTCTGCCGTCGATCTGCTCGCCAATGCGGGCACCGTCCATGTGGCAGGCTTTCGCGCGTGCTTCCCCATCGCGTTCACGTTTCAGTACGTCTATCGGCTGTTCCGGCCGACGGTGCACCTGATTCGCGGCGAGGCCGGCACGTTGGAGATGGAGTTGCGCGCGCTCTCGGCGCGCGATGTGGTCGTCGTCATCAGCTTCGCGCCCTATTCCAATGAAGCACTGATTGTCGCCCGCGCCGCCCGGGCCGCCGGTGCACGCGTGCTCGCGCTCACGGATTCCACGGTCTCGCCGCTCGCCCTCGACGCCGACGTGACGGTGCTCTTCTCGCACGAAAGCCCGTCGTTCTTCCCCTCGATCACTGCGGGCATCGCCGTGGTGGAGACGCTTGTGGAAATGCTGCTCGCCCGCAAGGGGCGCGGCGCGGTGCGCGCGCTGGCGCTGGCCGAAGACCAGTTGCACGGCACCGGCGCCTACGTCAGGCCGGGCGCAGACGGCGACAGTGCTGCCAGCGGCGAGCGCACCAAACCGGACGCGTGAGTTGTGACGTGCGCCAGCGACGCGCCGGGATGACGCCACGCGCAGTTTCTTTTATGATCGACGTGCTCCCTGCGGCCGGACCGTCGACGCAAGTCCCGGCACGGCCTTATGCAGGACTCATCCCCTGTCGACAATCTCAAGGACTCCGAATGTCGCATTCTCATCTGTCGCGTGCCCGCCGGGTCGCACTCGGCACGGCGCTCGTCATCGGCGCCAGCCTGGCCGCCCCCGCGTTTGCCGCTTCCAATCTCATGTTCATGAGCAACTCGCCGCTGGCCTACATGAAAAAGGCCGACAACGAGTCGTTCGCCAAAGCCGCCGACGAGGTCCTATCCACCAAGCAGGACAACGAAACCGTCGAGTGGACCAACAAAGGCACGCACAACTCGGTCGCGATCACGGCTCACCTCACGCCGACCAATACCCAGAAGGACGACACCAAGACCTGCCGCGACCTGAACGTGCTGCTCGGCGCGAAGGGTCAGGAAGTCTTGCTCAAGCTCCCCGCCTGCAAAAATGGCGACACCGGCCGCTGGGAACTGCAAAAGCGCGGCACGCAGTAATCCCCTTTGCCTTCGCGGCATCAGACAAGAAAAACGCCGGCCCCGAAATCCCGGGCCGGCGTTTTTCATTGCGTCGCAGGTGTACAGGCACCGGCGAATCCTGCAAGCAGCGGCCTCAGGCCGCAGCCATCTTCTTTTTGCCTTCGACATCAGGCAGCAGAATCGTCACGATACCCAGCAGCGGCAGATAGGCGCACACGTGGTAGACGAAGTCGATGCTCGTCGAGTCGGCGAGTTGCCCCAACACGGCGGCACCCACGCCTCCCATCCCGAACGCGAAGCCGAAGAACAGCCCCGACACGGTACCGACCTTGCCCGGAATCAGCTCTTGCGCATAGACGAGAATGGCCGAGAACGCCGAGGCGAGTATCAGGCCGATCGCAACCGTCAGAATGCCGGTCCAGAAGAGATTCGCGTACGGCAGCATCAGCGTGAACGGTGCCGCGCCGAGGATCGAACCCCAGATCACGTACTTACGGCCGATCTTGTCGCCCAGCGGCCCGCCGATCATCGTGCCCGCCGCCACAGCGAACAGGAACACGAACAGATGCACCTGAGCGCTTTGCACCGACACGTGGAACTTGCTGATCAGATAAAACGTGAAGTAGCTGCTGATGCTCGCGAGATAGAAGTACTTCGAGAAGATGAGCACCAACAGAATGCCGATGGCAAATATCACCTTGCCGCGCGACAGGTGCGCGTGACCGCCCCGGCGCGTCGCCGGCTTTCCCTTGCTCGCGGCGCGCTGCGAGGCATACCAGCGGCTCACCTGGAACAGCACCGCAATCGCCACGAGCGCCGCCACGGAAAACCACGCCACGCTACCGCGGCCATGCGGCACGATGATCAGCGCGGCGAGTAACGGGCCAAGCGACGAGCCGACGTTGCCGCCGACCTGAAAGAACGATTGCGCCATGCCGTGGCGTCCGCCCGAGGCCATGCGTGCGACGCGCGAGGACTCCGGATGGAACACCGACGAGCCCATGCCGACGAGCGCAGCCGCGACCAGCAGCACGCCGAAGTTCGGTGCGACCGCCAGCAACAGCAGGCCGACAAGCGTGAAACCCATGCCGACCGGCAGCGAATATGGCTTCGGATGCTTGTCGGTATAGAGACCGACGACCGGTTGCAACAACGACGCCGTGATCTGATACGTGAGCGTGATCAGACCGACCTGGCCGAAGCTCAGGTCAAAGCTCGCCTTGAGCAGCGGATAGATGGCCAGGATCAACGACTGAATCATGTCGTTGAGCAAATGGGAGAAGCTGATCGCAGACAGCACGCGAAACGCCGTGCCCTGCGCAGCCGGCGAGGAGGCGCCGGGAAGGGACGTTGCAGGTTGACTCGACATGGGATGAGGATTTACGTCAAAGGCTTTGGAAAATCGAACTTTCCGGCGGCTTTCGTGCAGATATGCATGAAAGTTGGGATATATCCCATTTTCTGCCGAAAATTGAATAAGTGAAGTGTAGAGCATGCGTAAATCGTCGTTACGCCAAGTTTTGTCGCGATTCCGCCATCCCAGCCCACCGCTGCATGCGTTGTAGAAAACGACAAGAGGGGCTCGGCAGGTGGTCGCGGATCTGGCCCCTGATATACCACCGACGAGCCGGCCCGGCCCTTTATCGCAAGGGTTTGTGCGGGTTTATCGGGCGTTGGTCGGCGTCAGGGATTCGTGTAGAGTCGATTGACGAGTTGTGCCATGCAGCACAAAGCACAAGGGCCCTACTCCTTCCTTGGTTCGCGGCAAAACATGATTCAACATTCCAGAGTCGTGCAGTGGCTGGTGACCGGGCTTGTGGTGACGGTCACGCTTCTTATTGTTCTCCTGCTCGGCTGGTTACGCGTCGTCGGCGCATCGCAAACGATTTTGCAGGAAGAGGCCGAACGCCAACGCGATGCGCTCGAGCGCATTGTCGACCGCGCCGACACCACGCTTCAGGGTGCCACCGCCTGGGTCGGGCGCAACTGTAGCGAGGTCAACAGCGCGCTACAGGCCGAAGGTACGCTCAGCCCTTACTTTCGTTCCATCTGGCTTGTGTCTCACGGCAAGATGTATTGCTCGTCGGTGCTTCGCACGAACGAGGCCATCGATATGCCGCTGCCGAACGAACTGGTGCCGTTACTCACGGGAACGCGCGCCCTTTTTGTCGCCAGCACGCCTTATGTTCGAGACGCCCCTGCGTTGGCGATTTTCGTTCCCACCTCCGCCACCGACGGCGTGCTGGGATTTGTCGACGGGGTGTACCTCACCGAGTCTTTACATAGCGTGAAGAACAACAATCTCGAATGGACGGCGATGACCATCGGGAAGCTATCGCTGACGTCCGAGGCGCCAACGCTGGAATCCGCCAATGTCGCCACGCGCGGCGCGCAAACTACACTCACCTCGGAACTCTTCGCGACGTCGCTCGCGGGTAGCCCGTCGTTGACCCGCAGGCTGATTGCCAATTACACCCCCATCTTTCTATCCTTCGGCGCCGTGATCGCGGTCTTGCTGGGCATTCTGACGTTCCGCCATCTCAGCCCGGCGCAGTTCATGCGGCGACAGATCGCACTCGGCATCAAACGCAACGAATTCAAGGTGTACTACCAGCCCGTGATGGAGCTGGCGACGGGACGCTGCACCGGTGCCGAGGCGCTGGTGCGCTGGCATCACCCCGTGGCCGGTCTGGTCCGGCCCGACGCCTTCATTCCCATCGCGGAGGGCAACGGTCTGATTATCGAACTCACACGTTCGTTGCTTAAGCTGATTCGCAACGACGTTGCGAAGGGCGCGTTACCGCAAGGCTTTCATATTGCGATCAATCTCGCCGAGCGCCACTTGCGGGATAACACCATCGTGCAGGATATCGAACGGATTTATGGGTCGCTGAACGACACCTATCCGCTCATCGCCGAGATCACCGAACGTTATGTCATTCGCGACTCGGCAGCCGCGCGCAACGTGATGGCGGAACTCCAGCGCCGGGGTATCGAAACGGCACTGGACGACTTCGGCGCCGAGAACAACTCCATCGGCTACCTGAAGCGCTACGACTTCAACTATCTGAAGATCGACAAGGAGTTCTTGCCGGTTACCGAAGACGACGTGGTCACGCGCAACATCTGCGACTCCATCATCGATCTGGCCGAGCGCATGGGGATGACGATCGTTGCTGAGGGTGTCGAGAGCGAAATGCAGGCGAATTATCTGCGCGAGCGCAACGTCACCTACGCACAGGGATACCTGTTCGCGCGGCCGATCTCGTTCGACGAATTGGTGCCGTTTGCGGTGGCCCATGCGGGCGCGACGGTGAAGCAGGTGTCTGCGACAGTCACACCGATCACGCCCCTGACGCAACCCAAGGCGGTTTGAGCACCAGCGCAACGCACGACGAAAACGCCTGACCGGGAAACACAACCGGCCAGGCGTTTTGCCTGACGGTACTGCGAAGAGGTCAGAAGACCAACTGCGGCATATTGTTGCGCGGTGCGGGCATAGCTGCCGCACGCGTGCTATCCCTCATTTCGGCGCGCAGCAACCACAATCGCTGTGCGACGAAACGTCTGAAGCGCATTTCACCCGCGGAGAAAGAGATTTGCATCTGATGTCGCTTGCCGTTGGGCAGCGTGCGAACCAGACGATAGTATCGAGCCCCGTCAACCGTTTCCTTGATATTCCTGACGCGCATCATTTCACCCCGTTTCTGTTGTGTCAGGTGAGTGGGCACTTCGGCAAACGTCGCATTCCCGGTCAAGCCGCATCAAACCTGAACTTCAGCCTGACGCGACGCCGACCGGCACTGGGGGGGCATGCGGCGAAATTCAATGTAGTGGAGAAACGTCCCCCATTCGTCCCCCAAAAGGGCGGCCGAAGTGCGCTTCGTTGGTGCGCCGCAACACTTCCGCGTCCAGCGCCGGTTTTCGCTGGTTCGCCCACCTTCTACAATGCGGTCACCTGCTGCGTTTGATCGAGAAAATCACTATGGTTTCCGAACCTTCTTCAATGCCGGACGGCGTTTTACACGACGAAATGAATGACGCCCTGCAAGTGAGCGGTTCGCTTTGGCTGCATCGCGGCAACTCGTCGCTCGGTGGTCAGGCCCGGATTGCACTGCTCGAACAGATTGCCGCACACGGATCGATCACTGCGGCGGCAAAGGCCACGGGCATGAGTTACAAGGCGGCATGGGATGCCGTGGATGCGATGAATCAGCTTGCCGGCGAGCCGTTGGTCGCGCGCAGCACAGGCGGTCGCGGCGGTGGCGGCACACGCCTTACCGCGCGCGGCGCGAAACTCGTGGCGGCCTTTCGGGCGGTAGAAGCGGCCCAACGGCAATTCCTCGCGCGCGTGGCCAACGATCTGGAACATTTCGACGAGCAGTGGCCCGTGATCGCCCGGCTCGGTCTGCAAACGAGTGCACGCAATCAGTTGCACGGCACCATCACCGACATTCGACGCTGTGGTGTGAACGACGAAGTCACGCTGACCTTGCCCGGCGGCGAAGCGATTACGGCGTCACTCACGCATCACAGCACGCAAACGTTGGGGCTTGCCATCGGTGGCGATGCGTTCGCGCTCATCAAGGCGCCATGGATCGATATCGCGCGCGGCGCAGATCTCGCAGGACTGCCAACGGCAAACCGGCTCTCGGGCACGGTCGACGCCATCACCGACGACGCCGGACAAGCCGAAATCATGCTGGCGTTGCCCGGTGGCAGCCGGCTCGCCGCCGTCATGCCGCACGAGACGCTGGCGGCTCGGGGACTGGCGGAAGGCGTTGGCGCAACAGCCGTATTCCCGGCCGCCAGTGTGATTGTGGGCGTGATGGCCTGACGCAAGGGCGTCAGGCCATCGAGCACGTTACAGCGCAGGCGTTTCTCAGTTCGTCGCGACTTGCAGGCTCGCATCGCGACGGTCCAGGCGCAGGCTGAGCAACGCAACACCCACGCCGGCCAGCGGCACGAGCGCGGCCACCCAGGGCACCGCCGCCAGACCCGGACCGTGGTCGATGACGAAGCCCCCCAGCCACGCGCCGATGGCGTTGCCGAGATTGAAGGCGGCGATGTTGAAGCTCGATGCGAGGCTTTCCCCCGCCCCCGAGGCCTTTTCCATCACCCACAGTTGCAGCGGTGCGACTGTCGCGAACGCTGCCGCGCCAAGCAGGGCCACGAACACGATGGCCAGCCAGTGCGAGTGCAGCGCAAAGGTCATCAGCCCGAGAACGACGGAGAGCGCCAGCAAGCTGCCCAACACGGTCGGCACCACGCGACGATCCGCGAGTTTGCCGCCAAGCAGGTTACCGATCACCAGGCCGCCGCCGAAGATCAGCAGAATCGGCGAAACGGCACCTTCGGCAAAACCGGTGACTTCGGTGAGCAGCGGGGCAATGTACGTGAATACGCCGAACACCCCTACCCAACCGAGCACCGTCGTAAGCAAGCCGAGCAGCACCGGACGGCGTGCCAGTGCACGCAGATCGGCACGCCAGTCACCCGCATCCTTCGGTGCTGCAATCTTCGGCACGAACCAGGCGATCACGAGGAACGCGAGTGCGCCAATGACCGTGACCGCCCAGAAGCTGGCGCGCCAGCCGAAGTGCTGACCCAGCCACGTACCGAACGGCACGCCGAGAATGTTGGCGACGGTCAGCCCCGTGAACATCACGGCAATGGCCGACGCACGGCGCTCACGCGGCACCAGACCGGTTGCGACGACCGAACCGACACCGAAGAATGTACCGTGGGCGAACGACGTCAGCACGCGGGCAGCCATCAGCGCCCCGTAGCTCGGCGCCAGCGCACACGCGGCGTTACCGATGGTGAAGATCGCCATGAGCACCAGCAGCACCGTCTTGCGCGGCCAGCGGGCGGTGGCGGTTGTCATGAGCGGGGCGCCAACGACGACACCCAGCGCGTAACCGGAGATAAGCAAGCCTGCGGCCGCGATCGAGACACCGAAATCGGCGCCGACGTTGAGCAGCAGACCCATGATGACAAATTCCGTCACGCCGATGCCGAAGGCACCGGCGGTCAGGGCGTAGAGGGCGATGGGCACGGAAGACTCCTGTCTGAATATAAGGAAAGGTCACGCCGCCGAGGTGACAGCCGTAACCGATGTGCGGAATATAGACGCCCTCGCATTGATGAAATAGACTGCGCGAAGGAAAATGATTTGTGACTTGGCGTCACAGCGTCGCGTAAAGCCAGTTGTGGCAAGGGACAGGGACACATTCGATGGGTCGACAGGACGTCAATCGCTCAGGCGATATGGAAGTTTTCGTGCGGGTCGTGGCGCATGGCGGCTTCTCGGCGGCGGCGCGCGCGTTGCATATGACACCGTCTGCCGTAAGCAAGCTGATTGCCCGGCTCGAGTCTCGCCTGGGAGCGCGCCTGTTCAATCGCTCGACGCGTCGTCTGCAACTCACGCCCGAGGGCACGTCGTTCCACGAGCGCGCGTTGCGCGTGCTGGCCGACATCGAAGCGGCCGAGCGCGAAGCCGCGGCCGGGGCCGTGCCGCGCGGCCTGCTGCGCGTGAATTCCAGCGTACCGATCGGCTCGCTCTATCTGTTGCCGGTGATTCCGGCATTTCTGGCGCAGTACCCCGAGATCCGTCTGGATCTGACACTCACCGATACGGTTGTCGACCTGCTGGAACAGCGTGCCGACGTTGCCGTGCGCGCAGGTCCGCTGCGTGACTCGCGGTTGGTGGCCCGCAAGCTCGGCGAGAGCCGCCTGCATGTGGTCGCGTCGCCCGAGTATCTCGCGCGCAACGGCCCGTTGCGCTCGCCAGCCGACCTGATTCATCACAACGTCATGGCCTTCAATTTCGACCGTCAGGTGCAAGGGTGGCCGTTTCTCGACGGCGCCGGCGGTATCACGCACTATCCGCAGATCGGCAACATGGCCGTGAGCGACGGCGATACCATGCGCAAGCTCGCGATCGAGGGGCTGGGTCTGGCCCGCCATTCGCGCTATCACATCGATGCCGATTTGCGTGCGGGACGGCTCGTCACCGTGCTGGAAGACTACAATCCCGGCGATCTGGAACCGGTGCATGCGGTGTATGTCGGGCAGGGCGGCCACTTGCCCGCGCGCGTGCGCGCGTTTCTCGACTTTCTCGTGGCCAACGTTCACCTGCCCTGAACCCGCAGAGATTCTGCCTCCTTCCCTGACTCCGCGACTTAACCGGGCCCGTCACTGGCCGCAGCCAGAAGTGGCACGATCAGATCGCTGATTGGCGTAGGGATGCCGCGCGCACGCGCATATCGCTGCACCACCCCGTTTCGGCTGTCCCATTCGAGCGGGCGCCCGGCTTGCCGGTCGGCGAGGATCGACGTGCCCAAGTCGGGCGGGGAATGGGCAAATTGATCCACGATCGCTTGCGCGACGTCGTCGCCCAGTGTTGCACCCGCCGCACGAGCCACCTCAAGACACTCCCGTAGATAGGCGAGCGCCAGCCCGGCGATGTCGCTTCGGGAGAACATGCCTGCGCGACGATTTGTCAGCACCATCAACCCTGCTACCGCGTTCTGTAGGAGCTTTCGCCAGGCGACGGATGTGAAATCCGTCGCGACGTCGACCGAACACCATGTGCCACGCAAAGCCTCGAGCACCAGGCGGGTCCCCGGCGCGTCAGGCAATGTGAGGCGCGCTTGGCCACGCAGCCAAACCGAGGCATCCGGTTCGCGTTGTGCGGGAAACCAGACCACCGAGGGCAGCACTGGCCCCCCATGCAAGTGCGGCGCAACAAGCGCTTTCTGCTCAAGGCCGTTTTGCAGCACGCAGACCACCGTCCTTGCGTCGCACAGTGCCGAAAGCAAGGAGGCGGCTGCCGCCACCTGTGTCGACTTGACCGCGACGAACACCAGATCGAATGTGTCCCTGATCTCGACAGGATCAATCCGCACCGGACCAGGAACCACAATGCGATCGCTATCGATACGCAGCACCAGGTGCTCATGCATCGTACGGCCGTATATCGCCGGCGTGCGTCCAACCGCATGCATCGCAGCAGCGACAGTCGTGCCAATTGCCCCTGGGCCCAGGATGGCAACGGATGGATTCTCAGACATCGTGGTGGTTCTCCTGTCGTCTTGTCATTCCGGTCATACGAGTGCGCGACGCTCGTTAATGTGAGCGTCATCCGATGATCGCCGCCCCGATGGCAATGACGGTGCACGCCAGCATCTTCCGAACGGTCAACGCATCGCCAAGGAAGAAATACCCAATCAACGCTGCGAAAAGCACGCTGGTTTCGCGCAGCGCCGATACCGCCCCCATGGGCGCGCCAGCCATGGCGTAGATCACAATCCCGTAGGCCAGAAGAGAGACCAACCCGCCGACAAATGCCTGGGTGAATCCGGGGCGGATGGCCAGCAAACTACCTGCGCCGCGCAGCCCGATGTACACCACTGGCATCAAGATGCCCCACAAGGCGCACATCCAGACCGTGTAGGCCAGCGGAGCGCCGGACAGGCGCACGCCGATGCCGTCTGCCACGCTATAGGCAGCAATGAAACACCCGGTTCCCAAGGCGTACGGCAGGCTGGTGACCGCAAGCCCGCGCCCGTTGAAGGCCAGGAAAACGATACCGCCTGACACCAGCACAACGCCGAGCAGGGCATCGATCCCGATTTTCTCTCCAGCGAACGCCGATGCCGCGACGACGATCATCACGGGGGAGGAGCCTCGTGCAATTGGATAGGTCTGTCCGAGTTCGCCCGCGCGATAGCTCCTGACAAGAAACAGGTTATAGCCAACGTGCAGCACCGCGGAAAGCACGGCATACCCCCAACTGGCTTCGGCTGGCGGCTTCAGAAACAGGGCGATTGTGGCGCTGGCGATCGCAACGGCCACACACATGATCGTCATCGACCAAAGCCGGTCGGCCCCGCCACGCAGCAGCGCATTCCAACTGGCGTGCAGAAGGGCCGCCATCAGTACCAGGAGAACGATGTGAAAAGGCATGCGCCATACTAAGCATCGTCGGCCCCTTGGTTAAGCGAAGTCTCCTCATTGCATGATGAGTCAATCCTCATGGGTTACCAATAGCTTTGCTGAGCCTTGCCGGACTCCGCCAGCAGCCAGTGGCGAAAGTTGACGATGTGGGGCTGTGACTCGACGCCCTTCGGGCAGACAAAGTAGTAGGCCACCGGAGAAGGGAATGGGACGTCAAACAGTCGGACCAGACTGCCGTCGCCGATCTCGGCTTCAACGTGTCCACTTCTTGCCAGTGCAATCCCCTGCCCCAACAGCGCCGCTTCAATCGTCATGTTGGTGTCGGCAAATCTGACGCTTTCCTTGAGCGCCGATATGGCCACCCCGACGTGTTGAAACCAAAGCGCCCATTTCGGCACCAGATCGGAACCATCACGCGTGAGCAGCGGGTAGCGTAATAATTCGACAGGTTCGCACGGTACGCCAAAGCGGTTCAGAAGATCGGGACTGGCCACCGGAAAAATCTGCTCCCTGAACATGAAATCCGAATGCAGTGCCGGGTAGTTTCCACTACCGAAACGGATCGCAACCTCCGGTTCCGTGCTCGAAAACTTGATGGCAGTGTCGGTGGTTTCGAGCGTGACCAGAATTTCCGGGTGCTGCCGGGACAGACTCGGCAGCCGGGGCAACAGCCATTTCAGGGCAAAGGAATACGTCGTACTGACCCTCAGCCGGACTCGGCCTTTTTGCTCTCTCAGGTCGGCGAGCGTTGCCCCCAGACTCATGAAAAACTCGCGCACGATCGGCGCGAGGGCTGCACCTGCAGGTGTCAGGCGTAATGACTTGCCTCGCTCGAACAGCTGCAACCCCCACAGGTCTTCGAGGTGCTTTAGCTGATGACTGACCGCACTTTGGGTGATGTGCAGCTCCTCTGACGCAGAGGTAAACGTCGCGTGCCGTGTCGCGACCTCAAAAGTGCGCAAAGTGGCGGTAGGCGGCAGATCTCTCATGTCATCGCTTCCTCGGTGAGCGTTCCAGAATTTCACACGTATGAATCGATGCTCATGATGGGGCCTCTCGCTGCAGCGCTCAAGATGCCCGTTGGCGATGTCCTGACGCCCCCCCCTAAGGGCTAGGGATGCGAAAGCGCTCGCGCCGCTTCGCGACCAACGAATAGGCCACGCAACGCATCCCCCTCAGCCATGTCGACTCCCGATGACCGCGCTTATGACTTTCGACAAGGCTCAGCCGCGCGACCGGTCGCGATGCGACCAGACAAAGAGCGGCCACGCCAGCGCGGCGCAAATCAAGCCCCCCGCCCATACCAGCCCCCAACCGCCAATCGACAGCAGCAGCGGGATCGTGAGCGGCGTGAGGAACATCGTCAGGAAGACGCCTGTGTTACCGATGCCGAGCGCTGTCCCGGCACGTGAGGCGCCCGCGAGCGTTGCCAGCTCCGTGAACGCGACACCGTGCCACGCCGACGCAACGACGCCGCCCGCAATCAACAGCGCGATCAACCACGGTGTGCCGTGTGCGAGCCAATCGGGGCGATGCGCGAGCGCCGTCACGAGCAGTGCCAGAAGCGCGAAAACCACGCCAACGACAATCGTGCACACGCGCAAATACAGCGGGCGATTACGACGCTTGTCCGTATAACGCCCGCTCCACACACGCGTGATCGCAGCCCCCGTTTGCACAGCGACTAGCGTGAACGAGATCGTCGCCACGCTCACGTGCACAAAGTCATGCAAAAACACGGTGCCGAACGTCAATACGGCGACTTGCGGCATCACGAGCACTGCCATGCCCAGCGCAGTGCTCAGTAAGCGCGCGTCGCGCAACGGGGTGTAGCTCGCGGCGGGACGCCCGCCCGTAGCGCTCGCGGCACGGGCTGTCGTGCTCGCCTTGTCATGCGGTTCGTGCGGTTCCTCCGGCGGCTCAATCAACCACAGCCACGCCATGAATGCGGCGGCGACACACGCGAGCGCCAATTCGAAGTACACCGCACGGAAGCCGAAATACAGCGCCGTGCCCGGCAACACCAGCGCACCGATGCCGCCGCCCATCGGCACGGCGCATTGCCGCACGCTCATCGCCAGACCGCGCTCGCTATCATGAAACCAGCGCATGATCGCGCGCCCGCTCGATCCGTTCACACTGCCACCGAGTACGCCGATGGCCAGCATCCCCGCTGCGAGCATCGGCATCGACGGCACGAAATGTGCCGTCGGCACCCCCCACAACGCCAGGCCGGCGAGCGCCGCCGCCGTCACCAGCAGCCCGACAAGCAGCACCCGCCGGTCGCCCCAGCGATCGGTGAGCATGCCCCAGGGCAATTCGGAAATGGCGATACCCAGGCCGATCATGCCGAGCACGATGCCAAGATCACTGTTAGCCAGCCCGTAAGCGCTGCGCATCTGCACGGCGGTGGCGGGAATGCCGCCCATGGCGGCAGCAAAGCTACCGTTGGCCGCCACGCCGACGCCCAATACCTTCCAGCGATGGTTACGACCGAGGGCGTGGGTGACGGATGGCACAGCCGGAACGGCCGGAACAGGTGGCGCCTGATTGGCGGTAGCAGGGGCAGTACATAGGCGTTCATTCATGTGTGACACGGTGCGCGGCCCGCAGGCACGCGGCTCAGAGGAGAGAAGTCGCGGCGTCCATCTCCCCGTGAAGCCTGGGTTCAAGACGCCATGCTCCGCATCCTACGGATAGACAATCCATCGGAAAAGCGGGAAAATTCGATGCCTTATATCGTTTTTTCCGGATTAACTCCGAATGTAGGCGGTGTGCGGTGCGCGCCTCCGACGCCTCTTCAAAAGCGAGACTTTCCAAGAGCCACCATGAACGCCCGCGCCTTCGATCTCACGCAGTTGCGTACCTTTATCGCCGTTCACGACGCCGGCAGCATTTCGGCAGCCGCAGAGCAGATCTTTCTGTCGCAATCGACGGTCAGCGAGCAGCTCAAGAAGCTCGAAGCGCGTGCCGGACAGCCGTTGCTCGTGCGTTCGCGCAAAGGCATGCGACCCACCCCCGCCGGCACGCGACTGCTCGCCTATGCACGGCAGATCTCGGCGCTGTCCGAGGCGGCGTTCGAAGACCTGCAAGGCGTGCTGCTCGATGGCGAGTTGCGCATCGCCATCACCGATTACTACCGTCCGCACGACGTTGGCCGTGTCCTCAAACGGTTCACGAGTCTGTATCCGCGCCTGCGCCTGCATGTGAGCGCCATGCAAAGTGCGCAGATCGAGCGCACCGCGCTGACTGGCGAACACTTCGATGTGGGATTGGCGTTACGCCTGATGAACGAGGATGTCGGCCGAGGCGCCAAAGCGCTGGGCTATCGAACGCCGGGCACGCTGGTGCGCCGCGAGCGTCTCGTGTGGGCGATGTCGTCGTCGCTGGCCGAGCCCGTCGGCGAACCGCTGCCGCTGGTGACGCTGCCGCCGTCGTGCGCGCTGCAAAGCCTCGTGCTCGGCGTGCTCGAGCGACACAAAGTGCCTTACCGCGTCTCTCACTCCGCCGCGGGCGTGGCCGGCATGCAACTGGCGCTCGGTGCAGGGCTGGGCATCTCGTGCCTGAACGAATCGGCGCTCACGTCCGATCTCATCGTGTGCCCGCCGTCCCTCGGTCTGCCGCCGCTGCCGCGCGCAGAATTCCACCTGCTGCCCGGACGCGCCGACGAAACCGATCTGATCCGGCACGCCCGCAATGCGCTGTTGCGGCTCTTCGCGTGATACCTTTGCCCCCTGATCCCGATTTTGTCCGCTTAATGCGGTTGCCGTCATGCCGGAAGCCACTCCGATTCGTCTGAATTTCAACACCCGCCGCGCGCTGCTGTTCGCGTTGACGGCCGAGCGTCTGTCGGCGTTCTACGAGCATGGACAGTGGATGACGGACAAGCAGGGCGCCACACTCGCGCAAATGTGGCTATCGCGCTCGAAGCTGCAATTGCCGCTGGAAGAACGGCGTCTGCTCTCGACGCTGAGCGACGACTTCGCGCGCGAGCTGGCCGGCTCACTCTCTCGCGAAGCTGGCTTGTACACCGCGCATGAAATGATGGAATCGCTCGACGCAGACTACGCGTACGCGTCGGTCGTCGCGCAAGATCTGCTGGAAGACTGCACGCGACGCCTCGTCGAGGCGGGGGTTACAGAATAACCGCGAGGCATCACGCCGCATCGGGAGCGGCCGCAACGCCGATTCATTACGCGACGATGCCGCGCTCCTGCACCAGCACCCAGGGCGCCACGACGACGGCCCACAACGCCGGCGTGCGCGCGGCGAAATCGGTCGCGTGTTCGGCCTGCATACGTTGCACCGTACCCGACGAAAGCCATTGGGACACGGTGTCCTTATCGTCGTTGGCAACCGCCTCGGCGACCGACACGAGATCAACACCGGGGGCAACGTATAGCAGCACGCCGCGCGCGAAAAAGGACTCCAGATCCTTCCAGTCGATCTTGGCAGTTTCGCCGAGCAGGCGTATATAGACATCGCTCGCCCCCGGCGTGGCGTTTTGCGGCGACTGACCGGCTTGGGCGGGCTTTGGCGACTTTGGCGAATCCATGACAGCGTGGCTCCAGGGCAGCGCAGGCCGAAGAGCGGCGGCGTGCGGAAAACCGGAAATATCGAAAACCCGCATTGTAATGCGCCCCGGCGTGCGCGACGGTGGTAGCATCGGAACCCCACGTATGACGCCGGTGTCGCAGCGACATGGCACGACCGCTACGTGGTGGCTAACGTTTTACCGAGGAACCGCATGTCCAAACAAAAAACCGATCCCAAGCTGGAACAAGCGCTGACGCGCGGCGATCTCGCCATGCGCCAGATCAACTCTGCCCGTGCAACTGCGCTACTGCGCGCGCTTGGCGAGATGATCGTGGCGGCGTCGGCAACGATCGGCGTCGAAGCGGTGGTAGACGTGCCTAACGGCGACAAGGTCTACGACCCGGAAAACGGTGTGTGGCCGCAGGCACTCGTGCTGTCGTTCGACGGCCCCATCGACGAAGCCGAAGAAGAAGAGCTGCGCACCGTGCAGTTGATCGCCGACAAGTATCCGGAGACGTTCCGGGTGGTGTGGCATCGCGCCGATGGCAAGATGGGCCGCCATGAAGCGCGTCCGCTCGCGATGGTCGCCTTCCTGACCGACGTCGAAGTGCCGTGGCTCGACGACGACGCCTGATACCGGATCGACACTGCCAGCACGAGGGACGGCATCGCCGCACTCCCTCATGACGCGTGCCGACCGACCGCCGCCCGAGGCTCACGCCCGGGCGGCGGTTTTGTTTGGTCACTCGGCTGATGCGCTATGCAAACATCGGTCGGGCCGATGCCAGACCGCGATCAGGAGTCCCACCGCAATCAAACCTGCGCCAAGCATCCCCGCATCGCTCAATCGGTCGCCAAGCAGCGCGAATCCAAAAAGCGTGGCAAACAGGGGATCGCTGGTCTCGATGATCTGCACTTTGCTGGCTTGCCCGCCTTCCACCGCCCGCGTTGTGAAATAGAAGCCACCGATGGTGGGAAGCAAGACGAGCGCACACAAGGTTATCCATGTGGAACCCTCAGGTATCGCGAAGCCCTCGCGCAGAAGCGGCATCAGCAGAAACAGACTTCCGAATCCGAAGAGCCATACCAGTTGAGGCAATCCCGAACCGATCCTGAACCACTTGGAAAGGAAGATGAACAGCGCATAGCCGCACCCGCCAGCCAACGCCAGCACAATGCCGGACAAACTGCCGGTCACGCCGTGCTCGAACAGGCTCATCAATCCCACACCCACGACGATCGCAGCGAAGGCGATAATCTTCTGGCGCGTGACCTTTTCCCCAAGCAACAGGCCGGATAACGCGATAGTGGCACCGCCTGCGGCATAGGTGAGGAAGGAAACCAGCGGAATCGACGCCTGCGCGAACGCCTTCGTTTCAAAGGAGTAAAGACCGAAGATACCCAGTAGCGAAAGACACGCAAACTGCGGCCAGCGTCTGACGAGACTGACGGTTTGCTGCCTTAGCTGCGGTCGACATGCGCAGAGTCCAGCGACCAATACGAATGCGCCGAAGCACTTCCAGAAGGCGATCAAGCCGGGCGTTGCCCCTTGATCGAATCCGGTGCGCGTCAATACACCGATCGTGCCGTTCAAGAGAGCGGCGAGCAGCGCACAGGCCTCGGGCCCATAGCTCGTTCGAGCGAAGAAGCGCATTTCGAATATGGCGTTTGCGGTGGCGGTGAAACGGCACCGTCAGGGCGTCGAGGGTGTTTTCACGAAGTGGATAAAGGACACTCGGCTTTTACGGTCCGACGAGAAGATGCCGCCCCACCTGTCGTCCCATTCCGCGAATGCACGGTCTGCCCTGAGAATCCGGGTCGCGGCAGCGAGGTGCCAATGGGGAACGCCGGGCAACAGATGATGTGTCAGGTGAAACGAGTCACCATGCATGCCGATGAACAGGCGCTCGACCCAGAAGGAATATCGGTTTCGCGAGCTGAATGGCCACTCGTTGGCCGCCTCCATGAATGGGTAATGCTCCGATAACTCGCTGAACCAGCCGACGAGGGGAAAGACCAGAACCAAAGGGATCCACCAAAAGAGCATCAGGCTCCCCAACCAGCCGTAAGCGTAGGCAGTGGCAGCGATGGACACATGAAAGGCGACGATCAACCAAGACTCGATCTGCGTCTCATTCGGCCGGGATGAGAACGACAAGCGACTCAGGAGGAGAGATTTGATGTACCGGATCGTCAAACGACCGCCTATCGCGCTTAGAACGAATCGCCGGAAAAAGCGCGGACCTCGTGGGGTCTCATACACTCCCGCGTCGTTCAATTCCCGGAAATCCGGATCGCGAACGGCATCGCCCAATCGGGCGTGGTGTGCGATCACGTGGGATCGGCGATAAGCCAGCATGGATTGCATGACTGGCCAGCCGCAAAAGACTCGGCCCGCAACGCGATTCAATCCCTGGAATCTGAATAAGGTTCCGTGCGATGCGTCATGAAAAAGACTTGCCAATGCGCGCTGTCGTGTCCCGATAATCAGGATCGACAAGGGGTACAGCAACGGATGTACCTTTAGCGACAGCGCACAAGCCGCAAGGATCCAGACGTAGTCGGAAACAAGGGAAACAACCCCTCGGTAATTGTTTCGCTCGCACAGTGCTTTGATGCTGCGCTTCTGGTCTCGGGTCAGTTCGAGATTCGTGTATTTGCGTACCATGCTCCCCCCATCGAACATGCCGACGACGGTTGAGGGGCATCCCCATCTCCCGTCATCCCATCTCACGCTCCGAGGGGAAAGCGCGCATCCAGTTTGACCTTGCATTCTGCCAGCGGAAGTACGCCAGCGGAACGCGATCGGGTGCGAAAAGTCAGAATTCAGAATTTTCGGATGACTGATCTTTCACGGCGTCATCCGTCAGATGCGCAGTCGCATCGAATCCGCACAACTCAGATCGACGCCAGCGCAAACGTACTGCCCGTCGCGATCTTGTCGACGGCGCCGCCCTGCCTGAAGTGCAACGCGTCGAATTCGCCGAGCACCGTGGCGTTCTCCCCCTGCACGTGCAGTGCCGTGCCTTCGGGGATACCGACGACGCTCTCGTCCGGATTGATCGCCAGATACTCGGCGAGACGCTCCTCGCGCGACTCGCCGTTATGCCCGGCCGGCTTGCCGCTGATGAAGTGCGGATTCACCTGAAACGGAATCAGGTTGAGCGCCTTGAGTGTCGGCGGCTCGACGATGGGCATGTCGTTGGTCGTGCGAATGGTCGGGCAGACGACGTTCGCCCCGGCGCTCCATCCCACGTACGGCATGCCGGCGTTCACACGCTCGCGCAACAGACCCACGATCCCCGCGTTGTACATGCGGTCGAGCAACGCGAACGTATTGCCGCCCCCCACCACAACGGCTTGCGCCTGTTCGATGGCCGCCCGCGCGTCCTTGTGGCGATGAATCGATTCGAGCACGTAGCCCAGTCGGTCGAACGTCGGTTTCACGCGCGCTTCGTACTCGTCGTAGCTGAAGGTGATGCCCCCGGCGTAGGGCACGAACAGGACGCTTTTCACGCGCCCCCTGAGCACCGCGTGCACCTGATCGCCGGCGTGCGCCAGAAAGCCCAGGTTGCCCTTGCGGGAGCTGCTCATCATCAAGATCTGTTTCACGACTCATGCCTCCTGGGCAGATGTTCTCGGGGGTGCGGCCGGGTTCCGGCGCACAGCGTGCATTCGGTGCAGACAAAGAGTGTACCCGGCGGCCCACGCGTTCCCCTGCCAATCGTAGACATCGCCATTTCGCATTTGCGACGCCCACGCTTCTCATGAAGTGAAATGTCATACCGAATGCTGCAATCGCACACGAGAAATCGAGCACCGGGCGCAAAGCCTTATGTCACGGGTGTCATATGCCAACCCATATGCCACCTATAAGCTACGGGGGGTCTGACGGATCGCAATCCTGGGTTTCCGATCGCCCGGAGAAGGATTACACTCAAACTCTTATATAAGACTGCCCCTTATCGTCTGTTCTGTCTGTCCTGGCGAAGCGCTTTCCGGCAAACAATATGCCGTTACGCGCGCCGGGGCCGGACGACATCGCGTCAAACTGGTTTTCAAACTCGAGTACAGCATCATGACTTCCACTTCCCAGCGTGGCGGCCTGAAGGTCGCAGACAATCTGATCGCGTTCATCGAAAAGGAAGCCCTGCCGGGCACCGGCGTCGATGTGGAGGCGTTCTGGAAAGGCTTCGACGCCATCGTCCACGACCTCGCCCCGAAGAACCGCGCCCTGCTCGCCGAGCGCGACCGCCTGCAAGGCGAACTCGATGGCTGGCACCGCGCCAACCCGGGCCCGATTGCCGACGCCGCCGCCTACCGTGCGTTTCTCGAAAAGATCGGTTACCTGCTGCCGGCACCGGCCAGCGTCAAGGCCACCACGGCCAACGTCGACTATGAAATCGCCGAACAGGCCGGCCCGCAACTCGTCGTGCCGCTCTCCAACGCCCGCTACGCCCTGAATGCCGCGAACGCGCGCTGGGGCAGCCTGTACGACGCGCTTTACGGCACCGACGCCATCGCCGAAACGGGCGGCGCCGAGAAGGGCACCGGCTACAACCCGAAGCGCGGCGAACTCGTGATCGCCTTTGCGCGCGGCTTCCTCGATCAGGCCGCGCCGCTGGCCGACGGCTCGCACAAGGACACCACCGGCTACAGCGTCGAGAACGGCAAGCTCGTCATTGCGACCAAGAGCGGCAAGACCGCACTGGCGACGCCTGCCCAATTCATCGGCTATCAGGGCGACGCTGCCGCACCGGTCGCCGTGCTGCTCAAGCACAACGGCCTGCACTTCGAGATCCAGTTCGACGCCACGCACCCGATCGGCAAGACCGACGCGGCCCATGTCAAGGACGTGCTCGTCGAAGCCGCCGTGACGACCATCATCGACTGCGAAGACTCGGTCGCCGCCGTGGATGCCGACGACAAGGTCGACCTGTACCGCAACTGGCTCGGCCTGATGCAAGGCACGCTCACGGAAGACGTGTCGAAGGGCGGCAAGACCTTCACCCGCCGCCTGAACGCCGACCGCGAGTACACCGGTGCCGATGGCAAGCCCGTGAAGCTGCATGGCCGCTCGCTGCTGTTCATCCGCAACGTCGGCCACTTGATGACCAACCCGGCGATCACCGACCGCGAAGGCCGCGAGATTCCCGAGGGCATTCTCGACGGCGTGGTCACCGTGCTCGCCTCGCTGCATGACCGCAAGCATCAACTGAACTCGCGCACCGGCTCGATCTACATCGTCAAGCCGAAGATGCACGGCCCGGCCGAAGTCGCTTTCGCCGACGAGCTGTTCAGCCGCGTCGAAGACCTGTACAGCCTGCCGCGCAACACGCTCAAGATGGGCATCATGGACGAAGAGCGCCGCACCAGCGTGAACCTCTCGGCCTGTATCGCCGCCGCCGCATCGCGCGTCGCGTTCATCAACACGGGCTTCCTGGATCGCACGGGCGACGAAATGCACACCGCGATGGAAGCCGGTCCGATGATGCGCAAGGGCGACATGAAGTCGTCGGCATGGATCACCGCCTACGAGAAGAGCAACGTGCTCGTGGGTCTGGCCGCCGGCCTGCGCGGCCGCGCACAGATCGGCAAGGGCATGTGGGCCATGCCGGATCTGATGCACGCCATGCTCGAGCAGAAAATCGCGCATCCGAAGGCCGGCGCGAACACGGCCTGGGTGCCGTCGCCGACCGCCGCCACGCTGCACGCACTGCACTACCACATGGTCGACGTGCAGGCTGTCCAGCAGGCACTCGAGAAGATCGATTACGCCAAGGAACGCGACACGCTGCTCACGGGTCTGCTGACCGTGCCGGTCGTGGCCAAGGCCGAGTGGAGCGCCGACGAGATCCGCAAGGAAATCGAAAACAATGCGCAGGGCATTCTTGGCTACGTCGTTCGCTGGATCGATCAGGGCGTGGGTTGCTCGAAGGTGCCGGACATCAACGACATCGGCCTGATGGAAGACCGCGCCACGCTGCGCATTTCGAGCCAGCATCTGGCGAACTGGCTGCGTCACGGCGTGGTCACGCGCGCGCAGGTCGAAGAGACGCTCAAGCGCATGGCCGCCGTGGTCGACAAGCAGAACGCCGGCGACAAGCAGTATCGTCCGATGGCGCCGAACTTCGACGACTCGCTGGCGTTCAAGGCCGCAAGCGCGCTGGTATTCGAAGGTCTGACGCAGCCCAACGGCTACACCGAGCCGCTGCTGCACAAGTACCGTCTCGAGTTGAAGGCCAAGCAACGCGGATAATCGCCTGAGGTGATCGCCCGACGATAAGTCAAAGCCGCACAGGACTTATCATCCGACGCCCGACGGGGTAACCTGTCGGGCGTTTGTATTTTCAGGAGCCGGCCTGCGCATGGACCCCGCCATCGCCCTGCAACGCGCCGAACGGCGTGCCCTGTCCTTCCTGCTGGTCGCGCTGGCGATTTTCATCGCTACGCTCTTCATGCCCGTGCACTTCGCTACGGGCTGGATTCGCGCGGCGGCCGAAGCCGCGATGGTCGGCGGACTGGCCGACTGGTTTGCGGTCGAAGCGCTGTTCCGGCGCATTCCGATCCCCGGCCTCGCCCGGCATACCAACATCCTGATCCGAAAAAAGGACGCCCTCGGCGACGGCCTCGCCCGCTTCGTGCGCGAGAAGTTTCTCGACACGCCGTCGGTCGTACGGCTCATCCAGCAACAAAATCCGGCGGATGCCGTCTCGCACTGGCTCGGCTCGCACGAGAACACGCGCCAATTGAGTGCGGTGCTGGTGAAAGTGGCGAGCGGCGTGCTCGACGTGATGGACGAGCGCAACGTGCAGGCCTTCATCCGCCGCGCGCTCGACACGATGATCGACCGGCTGGACCTGTCGCAATCGGCGGCCGCCATTCTGGACACGCTCACGCGCGACGGCCGCCATCAGGCACTGCTCGACGAGACGCTCGACTATCTTGTCGAACTTCTCAACGAGCCGCAGACGCGCGAATTCATCTCGGCACGCATCGTCGACTGGCTCAAGACCGATCATCCGAAGAAGGAAAAAGTGCTGCCGTCAGCGTGGCTCGGCGACAAGGGCTCGGACATGATCTCGGCGGCCGTCACCCGCCTGCTCGCGCAAATGGAGGCCGACGAGTCGCATCAACTCCGTCAGGCATTCGATCGTGCGGTGGCGGGGCTGATCGAACGGCTGAAGCACGACGCCGAATTTCAGGCGAAGCTCGAGACGTTCAAGACACAACTCAAGGGCGACACGGCGCTGAACGCCTACGCAGGCGGCCTGTGGAACGAATGGCGAAGCTGGGTGAAGCGCGATCTTGCACGCGACGATTCGGTGATCGGCGCCAAGATCACCGGCGCGGCAGCGTGGATCGGTCAGGAACTGGCGCGCAGCGCATCGCTGCGAAAAGCGCTCGACGCGCAATTGCTCGACGCCGCCGAGCGCATGGCGCCGGGCTTCGCCGACTTCGTGACGGATCACATCCGCTCGACGGTGCATGGCTGGAACGCCGAGCATCTGTCCCGGCAGATTCGCCTGAGCGTTGGGCAGGATCTGCAATACATCCGCATCAACGGCACCCTCGTCGGCGGACTGATCGGTGCGGTGCTGTATCTGATCGCGCAAGCGCCGGTGCTTCTCGCGCGCGCCCACTGACGACGCCCCCTCCGGCAGCCCGGCAGACACCACCGCTCAGGCCGGTGTCTGCCTCGCGCAACGCTAAGGCCGCGGGTCACGACACTCGCCCGGCGTCCGCCTTCCCGAGACGCCACGCGGCTTCCCCGTTTATATCGATTCAATTTATCGATATATAAAAAATCAAAATTATATTTATACAACCTCGTTCCCTATAGTTCGGTCCCAGCCGCGCCGTCTCTCGCAAGCGCGCAGATGCTTCCCGAATACCCTAGAGAACGCCACACCTCATGAAGACCACGATTCTGGCCCGTATGGGCTTTGCCGGCGCATGCGCCGCAGTGAGCCTTGCCGCGACCACCGCGCATGCGCAAAGCAACGTCACCATTTACGGCCTGATTTCGGGCGGCGTGGGCTACGTGAGCAATCAGGGCGGCAATAAGACGTGGCAGGCGCTCTCGGGCACCAACCAGAATCCGCGCTGGGGTTTGCGAGGCTCGGAAGATCTCGGTAACGGCACCAAAGCCATCTTCACGCTCGAAGCCGGCTTCAGCATCGTGAATGGCACGGGCGCCCAGAACGGCCGCGCCTTCGGCCGTCAGTCGTTCGTCGGTCTGTCGGACAACACCTGGGGCACGCTCACGCTGGGTCGTCAGTACGACACTATTCACGATTACGTCGGCCCGATCATCATCTCGAGCAACGGCGTGAACATCGGCGACAACGACAACGGATACAACGATATCCGCATGCAGAATTCCGTGAAGTGGGTGAGCCCGACGCTCGGCGGCTTCCACGGCACGGCGCAATACGGCTTCTCGAACTCGGCCACGGGCTTCCGTAACAACAATGCTTACAGCTTCGGCCTCGCCTACAAGTACGCCGACTTCGACTGGAATGCGGCCTACGCGCAGTACAACAACCCGTTCAGCGGCACGAACAACGACGGCGCCATCGCCAACGATTACGCCAGCCCGCTGCTGATCTTCTCGAAGAGCGCCACGCGTGCGAACGTCTACGCGAACCAGCAGCGCATCTTCGCCACGGGCGGCTTCTACCGCTGGGGCCCGGCCCTCATCGGCGCGATGTTCTCGGACGTGCGTTATACGTACCTCGATGCGTCGCACCTGCATCTGCAGAACTACAACCTGACGCTGAACTACAACATCACCCCAGCCTTCGTGCTCGGCGCAGCGTATGGCTTCACATCGGGCAAGTACGATGTGATCAATACGCGTCCGCAATGGCATCAGGTGAACCTGCAAGCCGATTACTGGCTGTCCAAGCGCACGGACATCGCGCTCACGCTCAACGCCCAGCAAGCCGCCGGCGATGCGCGATACGCCCAGCTCTTCGGCTACGCGGCCTCGAGCACGAAGCGCCAGATGGCCGTGACGCTCGGCATGCGCCACACGTTCTGACGCGCGCTGTCTTCCTCAATGCATAACAAGTTCGACACCATGGCCGACCTGAACGAACCGAACGCACCGCTCGACACGGGGGCATCGCGCCATCGCAGCCGCCGCAGCTTCCTGCGCACGTCGCTCGCCACCTCGCTCGCCACGTTGGGCTCGACCGGCGCCGGCAGCGCTTTCGCAGAACTCACGTCGACCGAAGGCGCCACCCGTCTGGCGGCCGGCGGCACCGCACGCCGCAGCGTCATCATCGACTGCGACCCCGGTCAGGACGACGCGATCGCCATCCTCTTCGCCCTGGGCGCGCATGACCAGATCGACCTGAAGGCGCTCACCGCCGTGGGCGGCAACGTGCCGTTGAATCTGACCGAGCGCAACGCCCGCATCGTGCGCGACTGGGCGGACAAGACGACGACGCTGCCGGTCTACGCCGGTTGCCCGAAGCCGCTCATGCGCGAACTGATTACCGCTGCGAACGTGCACGGCCGCACGGGTCTCGATGGCGTGACGCTGCACGAGCCGCGCGGCCCGCTCGCTCCGCAGCACGCCGTTACGTATCTGATCGATACCCTGCGCGCCGCCGCGCCGGGCAGCGTGACGCTCGTGGCGCTCGGTCCGCTGACGAATATCGCCACCGCTCTCGCCGCCGCGCCGGAAGGCGCCAAGGCCCTGCGCGAGATCGTGTTGATGGGGGGCGCGTGGTTCGAGCGCGGCAACATCACGCCGGCGGCCGAATTCAACATCTATGTCGACCCGGACGCCGCGAGCATCGTGCTCGGCGCGGGCGTGCCCGTGACGGTGTTACCGCGCGACGTCTGCGTGAAGGCACCGATCACGCCGGAGCGCGTGGCCCCGTTCCGCGCGCTGAAGAATCGTTGCGGCCCGATCGTCGCGGACATTCTCGCGGCGGAAGTGGCGTACCAGAAGGGACGTCGCGGTGTGGAATCCGCACCGATGTACGACCCGTGCACCATCGGCTATCTGGTCGATCCGACAATGTTTGGCGGCCGCCGTGTGAATGTAGCCGTGGAGACGACGGGCCAGCTTACGCTGGGTGAGACGGTCGTGGACTGGAATGGCCGCTCGAAGCGCGCCGTGAATGCCACGTGGATCACCGATGTGGACGCCGACCGCTTCTACGACACGCTGCTCGCCCGTATCGCACGACTGCCGTAATTCGTCGACGTGAAGACGTCGGCGTAGAAATAACGCGGTGGCCCGGAACGGCCGCCGCGTTTTTGCGTGACACACGGCGCGCGGCCAATCACGTTGCGAGATGCCTCACGATCCAGTCGCGGCAGGCGCTGACCTGCGGGCCGCGCTCCTTGCCCTCAAGCGACATCAGCGCCACGGTGCGCGTGACGCGCGGTGCCGTGACCTCAAGAGCGACGAGCGCCGGGTCGTGCAGATGCAAGGTGTAGAGCCTGGGCAGAATCGCCAGGGCAAGCCCGCTGCGCACCAGCGCGTAAAGCGGCTCGGTGTACTCCATGCGGTACTTCGGTTCGAGCCGCAGATTCTGCGAGCCACCGGTACGTTGCAGGGAATCGCTGACGTTGCCGCGCACGAAAACCGCGAGGTCGCGCTCGGTGAGCTGCGTCCATGTGACAGACGCCACCGAAGCGAGCGGGTCGTCGCGACGCGCCACGAGCACGATCTCATCGTCGAACAGGTCGTCGCACCGAAAGCCATCGGCACGCGCGGCGTGACCGGCCTCGTCGGCATCGTCGCGAACGCCGACGCCGAGGTCGATTTCACCGCGCGCGAGGGCTGCGACGAGTTCGCTGTTCGGCAGATCGGACAGCGCGAAGCGCACATTCGGATGGGCCTCGCGCAAGGTGCCGAGCACCGGTAACAGACGCGCCGCGACCGACGGAATGAAGCCGATGCGCACCGTCTGGGCTTGCAGCGCGAAGGTGCTCGTCATGTCGTCGAATGTGCCGCGCGCGGCGTTGAGCAGACGCTCGGCGAGCGGCAGGATGGTCGTACCGGCTTCGGTCAGCGTCAGGCGGTGCGCCGAGCGCTCGAACAACCGGCCACCGAGCAGGAATTCGATCTGCCGGATCGCCGCCGTGAGGGCCGGCTGCGTGACCGAGAGCGCGTGCGCCGCCTGCGTGAAACTGCGCGAGTGGGCAAGCGCCACGAAGTACTGCACCTGACGCAACGTGAGCGCGGGCAGCGGTGGCACCTGCGAAACCGCCGGGTTCGGCGAACCCGGCGCCGCTATCGTTGGGGCAGCCCTGGATGCCTTCGGCTCGCTCGCACTGGCCGCAGCGTTCTGGGTACGTCGGGACGAAGTCGCCATGGCGAGTTCCTGTTGTGTGTCCTGACGAGGGGACAGGACGACGATTTCGCAAGACCACGGAAGCCCCGGATACCTCAGGAATCCACGGCCTTCGTGAAGAATAGATTCGAATTATCGAATCATAAGTAATTTCATTTTTTATTTATAGTCGCGTGCACGTACAGTGCCATGCAAAGACCCCCCACTATTCTTGGCTTATGCAGACTTCTACTCCTGAGCGCGACACGGCGCGTCCGACGGCTCGCGCGACGCCCCTGGGCCAGACTGCGCCCGCCCAGGGCGGCTGGCTCGAGCGCCGCTTCGCCATCGCCAGGCGCGGTTCCAGCGTACGCACCGAAGTGCTGGCCGGCATCACCACGTTCCTCGCCGCCGCCTATCTGCTCGTTGTCATTCCGTCGCTGCTTGCCACCGGCGGCATGGATCGCGGCGCGGCCACCACGGCCGTCATGCTGGTCTTCGTGCTGTTCTCGGTGCTGATGGGTCTGTACGCGAACCTGCCGTTCGTCGTCGGGCCGGGCATCGGCGGGTCGGTCATCGTGGGGGTCACACTTGCCGCCACCGAACACGTGGCCTGGCAGACGGGCATCGCCATCGCGTTCCTGTCGGGCATGCTGTTCCTGTTGCTGACTGTCGTCGGTGCACGCAGCGTAGTGGCGCGACTGATTCCGACGGCCATCAAGCTCGGTCTGGGCGCTTCCATCGGCTTGTTCATCGCCGTACTCGGCGTGCGCAATGCCGGCATGGTCGTCGCCAACGCCAAGACCAACGCGTTCGCGCTGGGCGACTTCAGCAAGCCGGGCACGATCGTCGCGCTGATCGGTCTGGGCACCGCCGTGCTGCTGCAAGGCCGCAAGGTGCCGGGGGCCATCCTCTGGTCGATTCTGGCCGCCGCAGTCGCGGGCGTGCCGCTCGGCGTGACCAAGTTGCCCGAGTCGTTCGTCTCGCTGCCGCACAGCATTGCGCCGGTGGCCTTTCAGCTCGACCTGAGCAGTGCGCTCACGATTGCGGCGCTGCCGTATCTGTTCGCGTTCTTCGCCGCCGAGTTCTTCTCGACGCTGGGCACCACGCTCGCGGTGGGCGGCAAGGCCGGCCTGCTCGACGAGCACGGCAATATGGAGAACATCAACCGTCCGTTCCTCGTCGATTCGATTGCCGCGACGGGCGGTGCATTGCTGGGCATTCCCGCGCTGACGGCGCTGGTCGAGTCGGCAGCGGGTGTCGAAGCCGGGGGCCGCACCGGTCTCACGTCGATTGCCGCTGCCGTGATGTTCGCGCTGATGTGCTTCTTCGTGCCGGTCGCGTTGGCCATTCCCAAGGAAGCCACCGCGCCCGCGCTGATCCTCATCGGCCTGTCGATGTTCAGCACGATCCGTCATGTGCCGTTCGACGATTTCAGCGACGCGTTCCCGGTGCTGGCAATGGTGCTGCTCACGCTCCTCTCCAACAGCTTCGGCACCGGCATTGCGGGCGGTCTGCTGTGCTACGTGCTGGTCAAGGCGCTGATGGGCCGCTTCAAGGAATTGCCGTGGGGACTGTACGTGCTGGCACTGCCGCTGGCGTATTACTTCTGGACGGTGGTCGGACGCCATTGACCGGCCCCCTGTTCGCCCGGCGGATACCCCGTCTGCCGGTGGCTTCAAGACAAGACCAGACGTTATGACAGAGACACTGGGCTACATGCCCGCCGCACGCACCGGCGTGCAGATTCAGGAGGCGCATCGCACGTTCTTCCATGCGATGCCGAAGGTTGAATTGCATTGCCATTTGCTCGGCACGGTGCGTCACGACACGTTCGTGGCGCTCGCGCAGAAATCGAATGCGCCGCTTGCCCGCGCCGAGATCGATGCCTTTTACACGCGCGACGAAAAGCCCATCGGGGTGTTGCGCGTGCTGCGCGCCCTCGACGAGCATCTGCTGAACACGCCGGACGATCTGCATCGCATCGCCTACGAATATCTGGCCGACGCGGCGGCTCACAACGTGCGCTACAGCGAATTCTTCTGGAACCCGACGGGCACCGTGCGCACGTCAGGCATTCCTTACGTGAGCGCGCAGGACGCCATCGTCGCCGCCATTCGCGATGCCCGGCGCGATCACGGCATCGTCGGCCGTCTCGTGCCGAGCATCGACCGCGAAGCCGATCCGCGCGAAGCCGTCGAGATGGTGGAGTGGATGCGCGCGCATCGTGCCGACGAAGTGATCGGTATCGGCATCGACTATCGCGAGAACGACCGGCCGCCCGAGCTTTTCTGGAAGGCGTATCGCAACGCGCGTCTGGCGGGCTTCAAGACGACGGCGCACGCGGGCGAATTCGGTATGCCGTGGACGAACGTCGAGACGGCCGTCGAACTGCTCAAGTGCGACCGCATCGATCACGGCTACACCATCGTCGACGCCCCTGACTTCGCGCGCGAGTGCGCGGAGCGCGGCATCGTCTTCACCGTGGTACCGACCAATTCGTATTACCTGCGCACGCTCACACCGGAGCGCTGGGCGCAGGATCACCCGATTCGCCGCATGCCGGGCCTCGGCCTGAAGATTCACCCGAATACCGACGATCCGACGTTGCATCAGGTCAACCCGGCACAGGCATGGGAACTGATGTACAGCCACTTCGGCTTCTCGCTCGACGACTTGCGCGCCTTCATGCATAACGGCCTCGACGGCGCGTGGATGGACGACAGTATGCGTCGCGAATGGCACCGCGACTTCGCTGTGGAATTCGACGCGGCACACGACACGCTTACCCGAACGCTGGCGGCCTGACGCCGCTGCAACTGTGCTTTTCCTTGGTCCCACCCGACCTTCAGCCGCCTTCGGGCGGCTTTTTTTGCTCAGGCGTTCCTCGGAAAATCGGCATTCCGGCAGATGCTCGCTGTGCTGCGATCCAGCGCGGCACACGCGAGCGCGTCGAGAGATTTTTCTTGTGCCACGCCGCACGCGCGCTCACATCGCGCTAAGCGTTGCCATCACGGTTTTCCACAACGCAAAAAAGCCGGCCTGAGCAGGCCGGCTGTGTCGCATCGCTTGGGGTCGATGCGTTAGTGCAACTTACGAACGGTTGTCCAGATCGAGCAGGTTGCGGTCGTTCAGTTGGGCACGTACGTCAGCGCGCGTCAGCGAATCTGCCGGCGCAGCCTGTTGCGTTTGCGTTGCCGTGACCAGCGGCGTGCCGGTTTCGACTTGATTTAGTTGACCGCTGGCGCTGGCTTGCACCAGTTCGCTGCGCACTTCGGCGCGAGTGACCTGGCTTTGGGCAGCCACTTGCAGGTCGGAAACGTTATTGTCGTAACGGGCATCAGCGAAAGCAGAGGCCGAGACGAACGAAGTGGCGGCGACAACGGCAGCAAGGATACGGGCGTTCATGGTAAGACTCCTGTCAATAGTTGATAACGGCTTCATCAGCTAGCGTTCGGGCCATCGGCAGCAATGGGTGCCCTGAGGCACTTCGTTTTGCTGCGTTGCGGTGTCCGTCGCGTTGGCATGGATGAATCTTAGGGAAAACCCGTGGTTTTTTCGCAACTGAGCGTCTACAAAACGCAACCGATCGTCCGATTCGGAAAATTTATTGAAAATCAATCGGTTACCGTCGACAAATCGGGCAAATGGCGCACAGATGGCACTTCTCGGGCAGCGACTCGACGGGAAATGCCGCGATGTGCAATGACTTGTTTGATCTAAAGGGGTTTCTTGCGGGGGGTGACAGCAGTAGAGTGACCTCATGATGAAGTCAATCGGCATCGTAAGTCGCGAGGTGCGCCGCACCGCGAACGACGCCGGTTCGTACAGGAGCAATACCATGGCTGCCCTCGGTTCTTTCCTTCTGCTGGCGTGCGCTTCGCTGCTCACCGCTTCGTATCTGCGCAGCCGTGCCGCTCGTACGCACCGTCAACAGGCGCGAGTGACGCGTCGCTGATCCGGTTCACCGGTCAACTCGTTCCCCATAGGTATCGTCGGTTCGTTTGCGCGGTCTTATCGTTTCGCGCGATGAATCGGTCTTTCAGACGTTTCATTATTTCGTTTTCAGCAATGCGCCCTTCCTCGGGATCGCATTTTTCTCCTTCACCTGCGAGCGTAGATTGTCGGCAATGACGACGCCCACGGTGGACGTCTCGCCAGACAGGAGAAATGAAAATGAAACAAGTTCTGATCACTTCGGCCTTTGTTGCCGCATGTCTTACCGCAGGTGCTGTGAGCGCCGCCGAAAAGTCGCAACCGGCCGCACAGCCCCAGCAAACCCAGCAACAAGCACAAGCGCAAACGCAGGTGCAAACGCAAGCCCAGCCGGGCCCTGTGGCCGCCTCGGTGCAAACGTCGACGGTCGCACCGGTGTATGAAGTGCCGGGCCGCGTGAATCGCGCCGGATCGATCTACTTCGGTCAGTAAGTCTGTAAAAAAAACGGCAGGCCGGGGAGTCATCCACCGGCCTGCCGGGGTCCCGGTTCGCGGGACGTTCTGCTCGCTTCCTCCTCAACTCCCCCCGCTTCCCCTCAATAGGTTCGCGTCATCGCGAAGGCAGCACCTGACGGGCTACCCTCGTCGAAGTCCATCGCTTTACAGAGACTGACTTGCGGCCAGCACGACGGCCGAGGCCACGAGACAGTAGACGCCGAACAGATACCAACGGCCGCGTTCGAGCCAGCGCGACAGCCAGCGCAGCGCCACCAGACCGGCGAGGAAGCTGAACGCCATGCCGACGAGACTCGGCGTGAGCACCGTCATGAAGTGGCCCGAGAATGTCTGCGCGCCGCCGGACTTGTACAGCCGATAGGCCTCTTTGACGATCACCGGCGGTGTGAGCACCACAGCCAGCGCGAAGCTGAATTCTTCGACGCGAACTTTATCGAGTCCACGCAGCATGCCCGTGGAGATGGTCGAGCCCGAGCGCGAGAAACCGCGGAAGGGCAGGCAGATGCCTTGCACCGCACCGATCCAGGCGGAGTCGGCGCCGCGCATCGGACGATCGCCCATCGGCGGACGCCGGGTGCCGGAGATCAGAATCAGAATGCCCGCCATCGCGAGACCGGCCGAGATGATGTACATGTTGCCGAACAGATGCTCGATCTCGGAATGCCCGGTGCCGCGCATCAACACCTTCTCGATGAAGAACATCAGCGCCAGCCCGATCACCCCGGTGAAGGCCGTCGCGATGATCACCTGTTTGGCGTTGTGAATGAAATCGTACTTCGACGAGAAGTAGCGCTCTCTCCACGACTTCCAGAAATAGACGATGACGGCGAGCATCGTGCCGGTGTGCAGCATGACCAGCAACAACGTCATGGCAGGCGCCGACGGATCGAGCCCCATGAGCTTCTCGGCCATGATGACGTGCGCCGAACTCGATACGGGAAGCAACTCCGCCACGCCCTGCACAATCGCGAGCACAAGCACTTGCAGATAATCCATGCGTAATCCTTGAGAAATGGGCAAGGACAGTACGCCGCATCCGTGACATTTTCGTGACAGTCACATGACGCCGGGCAGCCGGTTGCCTGCCCCCAACCGGCTGCCCGGCATCATACTCCGACTGAATTGGCAGGAAATGAGGTATTGAGTCGGCGGGACAATCAACCGGCCAGACCACGCAGTGCCTGATCGAGATCCGCGAGCAAATCGTCGATGTGCTCGATGCCGATCGACAGGCGCACCGTCTCTTCGCTCACCCCCGCCTTGCGCAGTTCATCCGGCGAGAGCTGACGGTGCGTGGTCGACGCCGGGTGCGTGGCGAGCGACTTGGCGTCGCCGATGTTGACCAGACGCGTGAAGAGTTGAAGCGCATCCTGAAACGCTGCGCCCGCTGTGCGTCCCCCCTTCACACCGAAGGTCAGAATGCCCGGGCCGCGCCCCGACAGGTACCGTTCCACGAGCGCGTGATCCGGATGCTCCGGCAGTCCCGCGTAGTTGACCCATTCCACCTTCGGATGCGTCTTGAGGAACTGCGCGACCTTCAGGGCGTTCTCGGTGATGCGATCGAGCCGCAGGGCCAGTGTTTCGATGCCTTGCAGGATCTGGAACGCGTTGAACGGCGAGATGGCTGCGCCCGTATTGCGCAGCGGCACCACGCGCGCGCGGCCGATATACGCTGCCGCACCGAACGCCTCCGTGTACACGACACCGTGATAGCTCACGTCCGGCTCGTTCAGGCGCTTGAAACGCACCTTGTGATCGGCCCACGGGAATTTGCCGGAGTCGACGATAGCGCCGCCCAGGCTCGTGCCGTGGCCCCCAAGATATTTCGTGAGCGAATGCACGACGATATCCGCACCGTGCTCGAACGGGCGCAGCAGATAGGGCGACGGCACCGTGTTGTCGATGATGAGCGGAATGCCGTGACGGTGCGCAATCTCCGCGAGCTTCGCGATATCGGTGATGTTACCCAGCGGGTTGCCGACCGACTCCGCGAAGATGGCCTTGGTGTTGGCGTCGATGAGCGGCTCGAACGATTCCGGCTCGCGCGGATCGGCGAAACGCGTAGTGATGCCCGAGAGCGGCAACGTGTGCGCCAGCAGGTTATAAGTGCCGCCGTACAGCGTGCTGGCGGCGACGATGTTGTCACCGGCCTCGGCGATCGTCTGAATGGCGTAAGTGACAGCGGCCTGACCGGACGCGAGCGCCAGCGCCGCCACCCCGCCTTCGAGCGCGGCGACGCGCTGCTCCAGCACGTCCTGCGTCGGGTTCATGATGCGCGTGTAGATGTTGCCCGGCACCTTGAGGTCAAACAGATCGGCACCGTGCTGCGTGTCGTCGAAGGCGTAGGCCACCGTCTGGTAGATCGGCACCGCCACGGCGCGCGTGGTCGGATCGGGCCGGTAGCCGCCATGTACGGCCAGCGTCTCGAGACGCCATTGCGGGGCTTGCCGGGTTGCGTCGGTCTTGTCGGTCATGTCGAATGTCTCCGGATAAACGTGATGTTCCATTGGTGGAACGATTTGATTAGATATCCAACGGCATTCTAAACGGCAGCGCGCGCCTGGCTTATCTCCGATTGGCAGATGCTTAGCGAGGCACATCCCGCAATCGTTCGTAATACGACATGCGACGGGCGCGCTATCTGACACGCTACCGGCTGGCTATACTCGTTCGCACGCCGCCACAGCACCTTCCGGGAGACGCATTGCCATGCTATTCAGCCTTATGGATCTTGCGCGCCAAACGCATCGTATGAGCCGCGTCTCGTTGCGAATTGCGCGGCGCGTCAGATCTCGGCTCACCATTGCAATTGCCTGTGTCTCGTTCGGATGGCTTGGCAGCGCCTTCGCGCAGGAGAAGGTGAGCCTCCCTTCGCTGGATACCGGCAACAACGGCGTGCCCGTGATGATCGACGCCTATTTGTTTCGAGCGGCCAACGCCAGCAGCCCCACGCCCGCCGTGGTCTTCATGCATGGCTGCAACGGGATGTTCACACGCAAGGGCAAGATCGACGGCCGCGAACTCGATTGGGCGCGGCGGTTGAACGCGCAAGGCTACGCAGTGCTGGCGGTGGATAGCTTCACCTCGCGGGCGCAGCCCAGCGAGTGCGCCAACAACGGCCCCGTGCGGCCTTCGGTGGAGCGTCCCGGCGATGCCTACGGCGCATTGCGCTACCTTCAGGCCTTGCCGGACATCCGCCCGGATCGCATCGCTTTGATGGGTTGGTCGCACGGCGGCGGCACGGTTTTGTTCTCTATCGGCCCCAAGAGCCCCGGACGCACGCGGGACAAGGACACCCAACCGGCGCCGGATTTTGTCGCCGCCATCGCGTTCTATCCCGGCTGGTGCAACACGAAGGCGCAGGGCGCGGACTGGTCAACGCCGATCCCGCTGTTGCTCCTCACCGGTGCCGACGACGTCTGGACCAAAGCCGTTCCCTGCGACGCCTTCGTGCACGACGCGACCGCTCGGGGTGCACCGATCACGTTCCACATCTATCCGGGTGCGGTGCACGACTTCGACTACCCCAATCTGCCCGTACGCAATCGACCGGAATTCGCCAACCCGCGCACCCACGTCGTGCCGATCACCGGCACCCAGCCGGAAGCCAGAGACGATGCCATCGCGCGCGTGACAGCATTTCTTGCAAAAGCGTTCGGGAAGTAATTGTCGAGCGAATTCGGTAGTGCATTCGCCACATCGGCCGGAAGTGCCCGTCCCATGGTCGTTTCCAGGCGAAATGACGAAACTTTTCCACTGGAAATCCACAGCTTATTCATGAAAAAAGCCGGGGATATCCACAGGAAATCCACCGGCTTGCTCTGGGTTGTGCACGGCATATCCACCACCTATCCACAGGATATTCACCGGTTATCTGTATTGCTCAGGCGACTTATCCCCTGGCTTTCCACCGGCTATCACCTGGCTATCCACAGGGTTGCCCACAAGGGCTTCACAGCTTACTCACAGTGTTATCGACAGACTTGTCCACAGACGCCCCCTTGTGGGTCAGCACCCATCTCATCAAGTTACGTATCAAGAAAGCGCACAACGCAAGATCCGTCGCCCCGGCACCTCCCGCTGTGTCCTGCGAACGCCCATGGCCCTCCCCAAAAAACAGGACGCCATCAGGCGTCCTGTATGTGGCCCGCGAACTGCGCGAACCGAGGGTCGACTCGACCGGCTACTTCGCCGTGGCGGCTTCCTCCGACTTCGTTGTCGATACCCCGGACGCCGCCGTCTGCGCGAGTACCGGTTTGAGCGCAACACCGGTATGACTCGCCGCAACCTTCGTCAGCGCATCGGGCGACATCGCCGCCACCACTGTCCCGCCGTTCTTGCCGCCTTCCGGCCCCATGTCGACGATCCAGTCCGCCTCGGCAATCACATCGAGGTTGTGCTCGATCACAACAACGGTATGCCCGCCGTTCACCAGCCGGTGCAGCACATTGATGAGCCGCGCCACGTCCGCCATGTGAAGGCCAACCGTCGGCTCGTCGAGTACATACAGCGTGTGGGGCGGCTTCTGCCCGCGCCGCGTGATGTCGTCGCGGACCTTGGTCAACTCCGTCACCAGCTTGATACGTTGCGCTTCGCCGCCCGACAGCGTCGGCGACGGCTGCCCCAATGTGAGATAGCCGAGCCCGACGTCCTTCATCAGTTGCAGCGGATGGGCAATGCTCGTCATCGACGCGAAGAATTCGACGGCTTCGTCCACTTCCATCGTCAGCACATCGCCAATGCTCTTGCCGCGCCAGGTGACGGCAAGCGTCTCGGCATTGAAGCGCTGACCGTGACACACGTCACACAGCACCTTCACGTCGGCAAGAAAGCTCATGCCGATGGTGCGTACGCCTTGTCCTTCGCATGCCGGACAACGGCCGTCGCCTGTGTTGAACGAGAATCGCGATGCCGAGTAACCGCGCGCACGTGCTTCGAGCGTATCCGCAAACAGCCGTCGAATCGTGTCCCAGAAGCCGATGTATGTGGCCGGGCACGAGCGGGGTGTCTTGCCGATGGGCGTCTGGTCGACTTCGAGTACGCGATCAATCGCCTCCCAGCCGGTCACCGACTCGCAGCCATGCCACGCGTGCACCACCGGACGGCGCGGTTCTGCGGGTACCGCCGACTTCGCGCGCGGCTTGCCATCCGCTTTCACTGCATGACGCACCGTGCCCTTGCGCGCACGTCGCTCCGCCGGTGACGACAATACCGAACGCCCCACCGCATCGAGCAGGTTCGTCATCAGCACGTCGCGTGCCAACGTCGATTTTCCCGAGCCGGAGACACCGGTAATCGCCGTAAGCCGCGATAACGGCAACGACGCCGTCACGTGCTTCAGGTTATGCAGCGTTGCACCGTGCACCGCCAGCCAGTTCGGCGGCACCGCCTCGACACCCTTGGCAGACGCCCTCACCTCACGGCGCGGTTGAAGCGGATGCTGCAACGGATGCGCCAGGAACTTGCCGGTGAGCGACTCGGGGTGGGCGGCCAGATCGGCCACACTGCCCTGCGCGACGAGCGTGCCGCCTCGTTTGCCCGCGCCCGGACCAATGTCGATGATGTGATCGGCGCGACGAATCGTATCTTCGTCATGCTCGACCACGACCAGCGTGTTGCCCTGATCGCCCAGCTTGCGCAACGCGCCGAGCAGAATGCCGTTATCGCGCGGGTGCAAGCCGATGGTCGGCTCGTCCAGCACATAGCAAACGCCCTGCAGGTTGCTGCCCAACTGCGCCGCCAGACGAATGCGTTGCGACTCGCCGCCCGAGAGCGTCGGCGCGGCGCGATCGAGCGTGAGGTAGCCGAGCCCGACTTCCTCCAGAAATTCCAGACGCCCCTGAATCTCGCTGATCAGATCGCGCGCGATGCTCGCATCGCGCCCGTGCAGTTCGAGTTGCTGAATCCACGCGCGCACGTCGCTCACGGTCCACTGCGCGACGTCGGAGATCGCGTGTTCGTCGAACGTCACCGCACGCGCGACGGTATTGAGCCGTGCACCGTGGCAATCCGGACACGGCTGATCGCCCACGTCTTCCGGCTCCTGCTCCTGCGACGGCAGCGAATGCTCACGCCCCCGGTTGTCCTGATTGAGCACCGTGTCGTCGAACGCTTCGCGCTGCTCGCGCGTAAGCGCGAGACCCGTGCCCACACACGTCGAACACCAGCCGTGCTTGCTGTTGAACGAGAACATGCGCGGATCGAGATCCGGATAGCTCGTGCCGCACACCGGGCACGCGCGCTTGACCGAGAACACCTCGATCTCGCCCACGCCTTCACCCGGCTGTTCATTGGACATGGTGTCGCCGAGACCGTCGAGCGGGGCGAGCAGATGCATGACACCCTTGCCCAACTCGAGCGCCGCCGCGAGCAACGTGCGCAGCAAGCCTTCGTTCTCGGGCGTGATCACCACGTCGCCCACCGGCAGTTCGATCGTGTGCTCACGGAAGCGATCGAGCTTCGGCCACGGATCGACCGGCAAGAACACGCCATCGACACGCAGGTGCGAATGCCCGCGCGCCTTGGCCCACTTCGCCAGATCGGTGTAAATCCCCTTGCGGCCCACCACCAGCGGTGCGAGCAAGCCCACGTGCTGGCCGCGACGGTCGCGCATCAGTTGTGCAACGATGGAATCCGGACTCTGCGCTGTGACAGGCGCACCGTCATGAATGCAGTGCTGAATGCCGAGCTTGACGTACAGCAGACGCAGGAAGTGCCAGACTTCCGTCGTCGTTGCCACGGTACTCTTGCGCCCGCCGCGCGACAGACGCTGCTCGATGGCGACGGTCGGCGGAATGCCGTACACGGCGTCCACTTCCGGGCGCCCCGCCGGCTGCACGATGGACCGCGCATAAGCATTGAGCGACTCGAGATAACGGCGCTGCCCTTCGTTGAAGAGAATATCGAACGCGAGCGTCGACTTACCCGACCCCGAAACACCGGTAATCACACTGAACTTGCCGCGCGGAATCGCAACGTCGAGCGACTTCAAGTTGTGCTCGCGTGCATTGACGATACGAATATCATCGCCACCCGCAGGCTTACGATGCGCGCGCGCTGCACGCAACGCCGTTTGCAGCGGCATGCCGGGGTCGCCAGCAGGTCTGGCCGCCGCCACCGCTTGCCCCGGCGCGACCACCGTGCGTTCGTAGTCGGCCAAGGCGCGTCCGGTATGCGAACCCTCGCACGCGATCACCTGCGCGAGGGTGCCCGCGCACAGTACTTCGCCACCGCCTTCGCCGCCTTCCGGCCCGAGGTCGATGATCCAGTCGGCGGCACGCACCACGTCGAGGTTGTGTTCGATGACGAGCAGCGAGTTACCGCCATCGAGCAACTTGCCGAACGCCCGCATGAGCTTGGCGATGTCGTCGAAGTGCAGCCCCGTCGTCGGCTCGTCGAAGATGAAAAGACGACCGCGATGCGCGACCTTCTGTCCGCTCGCGGTCTTCTTCTGCGCAGCTTCCGCGAGGAAGCCCGCCAGTTTCAGACGCTGCGCTTCGCCGCCCGAGAGGGTCGGCACGGGCTGCCCCAGCTTCACGTATTCGAGACCGACGTCCACGATCGGCTGAAGCACCCGCAGCACATCGCGATCCGACGAAAACAGCTTGACGGCCTCATTGACCGTCAGCTCGAGTACGTCCGACACGCTCAGTTCGCGTATCGCCTCGCCCGGCACGGCGCGTCGAATCTTCACGTCGAGCACTTCGGCGCGATAACGCTTGCCGTCGCAGTCCGGGCAACGCAGATAGACGTCGCTCAGGAACTGCATCTCCACGTGCTCGAAGCCCGAGCCGCCGCACGTCGGGCAGCGTCCGTTGCCGGAGTTGAAGCTGAAGGTGCTCGCGGAGTAGCCGCGTTGCAGCGCCACCGGCTCGGCCGCGAACAGTTTGCGAATCTCGTCGAAGGCGCCCACGTAGCTTGCCGGGTTCGAGCGCGCCGTCTTGCCGATGGGCGACTGATCGACGAACACCACACCCGACAGTTGTTCGGCACCGAGGAGTTCGTCGTGTGCGCCCGGCGCTTCGGTCGGGTTGCCAAAGTGACGCGCCAATGCCGGATTGAGCACGTCTTGCACCAGCGTCGACTTGCCCGAGCCCGAGACACCGGTCACACACACGAGGCGGCCGAGCGGAATCTCGACGTCGACATGCTTGAGGTTGTGCTCGCGAGCCCCGCTCAACGTCAGACGCGGTGTGCCGGCATCGACCGGACGCGCCCGCCAGTTCGACGCATTCGCCACATGCTTTCGTCCACCCAGATAGTTGCCGGTCAGCGTGTCGGCGTGACGTACTTCCTCGGGCGTGCCATCGAAGACGATCTGACCGCCACGCTCGCCCGGCCCCGGTCCCATGTCGATCACGCGGTCGGCCGCGAGCATCACCGCCGGGTCGTGTTCGACCACCACGAGCGTATTGCCCGCGTCACGCAGACGATGCATCGCGGCGACGATACGGTCCATGTCGCGTGGATGCAGGCCGATACTCGGCTCGTCCAGCACGAAGAGCGTGTTGACGAGCGACGTGCCAAGCGCCGTCGTGAGGTTGATACGTTGCACTTCGCCACCCGAGAGCGTACGGCTCTGGCGGTCGAGCGTGAGGTAGCCGATGCCGACGTCGCACAGATACTTCAGACGCGTGCCGACTTCCTCCTGCAACAGCTTGAGGGCATCGTCGAGCAGGCTCGACGGCAAGGTAAGCGAATCGAAGAACTGACGCACGCGCGAAATCGGCATGAGCATCAGGTCGTGCATGGTGAGGCCCGGCAGCGCTTCGAGTTGCTCGCGCGACCACGACACCCCGCGCGGCATGAAGCGCTGGGCGGGCGGCAGCACGGCGTCGGCGTTCTCTTTCGAGCCGAGGCGCCACAGCAGGCCTTCCGTCTTCAGGCGAGCGCCGCCGCAAGTCTCGCAGGTCGTGTAGCTGCGGTACTTCGAGAGCAGCACGCGGATGTGCATCTTGTACGCTTTCGACTCGAGATACCCGAAGAAGCGGCGAATGCCGTACCACTGCTTGTTCCACTCGCCTTTCCAGTCGGCATCGCCTTCGATGACCCACTCGCGATGCTCGGGCGAGAGCTTCGACCACGGCGTATCGCGCGGAATGCCGGCACGGCCGGCGTACTCGAGCAGGTCGTCCTGAATCTCTTTCCAGGCGGGTGTCTGGATGGTCTTGATCGCACCGCCCCGTAGCGTCTTGCGCTCGTCGGGGATCACCAGACCGAGGTCGACGCCGATCACGCGGCCGAAACCGCGACAGGCCTCGCACGCGCCGTAGGCGGAATTGAACGAGAAGAGCGCCGGTTGCGGGTCGGCGTAGTGCAGGTCGCTGTCGGGGCAGTGCAAATCCTGCGAGTAGCGCCAGATATCGGGCTCGCCATCGTCGGCCAGCACGTAGACGTTCACCCGCGCGCGACCGCGCTTGAGCGACGACTCGATGGCTTCCATCGCGCGCACTTTTTCGGTGTTCTGCAAGCGGAACCGGTCGGCAACGACATCGAGTACCTTTCGGGTGCCGTCGGCCGTTGCGACTTCCCGCTCGGCCTGCACGCGCGTGTAGCCCGACGCCGACAGCCATTGCTCGACTTCATCCGCCGTAACGCTGCCCGGCAATTCGACCGGGAACGTGACAACCAGACGCGGATCGCCTTGGGCAGTGCGGGCCATCAAGTCGGCGTAGATCGTCTCAGGCGTGTCGTGACGCACGGGTTGCGCCGTCTCGCGATCGAACAGCGCCGCCGCGCGGGCGAACAACAGCTTGAGGTGATCGTTGAGTTCGGTCATCGTGCCGACCGTCGAGCGCGAACTGCGCACGGGGTTGGTCTGATCGATGGCGATGGCCGGCGGAACGCCTTCCACATGGTCGACCTGCGGACGATCCATGCGGTCGAGGAACTGGCGCGCGTAAGCACTGAAGGTTTCGACGTAGCGACGCTGGCCCTCGGCAAACAGCGTGTCGAAGACGAGACTCGACTTGCCGGAACCGGACGGACCGGTCACGACCGTCATCTCACCGGTCTGGAGATCGACGTCGAGGTTCTTGAGGTTGTGCTGGCGGGCGCCACGAATGCGAATGGCGTGGTTTGCCGATGGGTCGGGTTTCGGGGATGACTTGTCCACTTGGTATCAGGGCCGCTTGATTGACAATGAACAGCGTGAAGATAAACAGCGTGACATCTGACAGCGCGCATGCGCGCCTCGGGGGAACTACTGTATCAGGCCGATAAGACAGTCGCTGGCAGCATCCTGCGCTTCGCCCGGCACGCTGCGATTGTACTGTATATTTGTACAGCATAATCGATTCCCCCATTACCGGTGTTCCTAATTCGAACGCCCGGGATTGCCCCCGCATCGATGGAGTAGCATGGCGGCTTCCGGGCTCTCTTTCGCACGCCATGGGTGCAATCCTTGCCGCACGCAGTGCCATCCTGCACGCCGCCACACACATCCCGCCGGGTCGAACGCCGGGGAATGCGCGCCTTCGCGCCGGCTTCCTCGCATGCCTCATGCCGCTCACCATGCTCGCCGCCTGCGCGAGCGCGCCGCATGCTCCCCCGGCATCGTCGCCGCCAACGGCAACCGCGACGCTCACCCGCTACAACGTCGACCGTTTCCCCATCGAGCATTACGATCAGGACGTCGATCACTGGATTCGGCCCGACGCCCCCGGCTACGATCAGCCGCTGCTTTCCGCGCAGGCACAAAGCCGGCGCTTCGACACCTTCCGTGCGCGCTACTTCGGCACCGCGCCGCGCGACCCGTCGCCGTGGAACGGCGCATGGCTCTCGACATCGCTGCTCAATGCCGCCGGTGCGCAGCAGATCGCCGACTCGCAGGGCCACCGCGTGAGACGTTTCGACAACAGCGCCCCCGGCGTGCGCACGACCTACGGCGAGAACTTCCAGCCGCACACCGCAGCGTGGAATCGTGCGATCGAAGCCAACATGGCGCTGGCACAACTCACTGCCGATCACGCGGATTGGCAATACGATCTGCGCCGGCGCGGCATCACGGTCGACAACGCGCTGGTGCGCCAACTGCCGACCAACGATCCGGCGTTCTACGATTTCCGTCAGGCCGGCGAGGGCTATCCGTTCGACGCGCTGCAAGACTCGGCACTGCGGCCCGGCACGCCGGTGTACACGCTCGCCCGCAGCGCCGATGGCGCGTGGCTGCTCGTCTATTCACCCGATCTGACCGGCTGGGTGGATGCCCGCACGGTGGCGTCGGTTGACGAGCGTTTCGTCGCGACCTGGCGCGACGCCGCAATGCGCAACCTCGGCGCCATCGTGCGCGCCGACGCAGCACTTGCCGACACATCGTCCGGCACCACACCCCCTGTCTACCGGACCTTTGCGCCGATCGGCACCGTGCTGCCGCTCATGTCGTTGCGCGACGGGCGGCAGGCGGCGATGTTCCCCGTGGCCGACATCCATCGGCGGGCGCAGATTCGCACCGCCGTGCTCGACACGTCGACCATCGTGCCGATGCCGTGGACGCTCACCCCCCGTCATATGGCGCAGGTAATGAAACAACAGATCGGGCGTCCTTACGGCTGGGGCAACACGCTGTTCTACAACGACTGCTCCGCCGAAACGCGCAGTCTTTTCGCCCCCTTCGGCGTGTGGCTTCCCCGCCATTCGTCGGATCAGTTACGCGCGGGGAAACGCACCGATCTGCGCGCGGCGGATATCGATACGCGACTGCGCACGCTGACCGAGCGCGGCCGTGCGCTGATGACGCTGATTCATATCAACGGACACATCATGTTGTATTTGGGCAGTGTCCAGCGCGACGGCGCAAGCGTGCCGATGACTTATCAGAACGTGTGGGGGCTGTCGCCGGCGGATAACAGCCGGCGCGACGTCATCGGCGGCTCGGTGATCCTGCCGCTGCTGAAGACCTATCCGGAAGATCCGGGGGCGCGCTCGCTTGCGGGCAAGTCGTTGTTCGAGATCAGTGTGATCGGCGGCGACATTCCCGAGGCGGGCGCAGACGCGCCACACGCACCGGGCGTCGATTCGCCGGAAGAGATGCCGCAATAAGCGCAACGCCGCCGGCCCGCAACTCAGAACCTCAGCGCGCTGAAGGGCGCGGGGTCGACGACCGGCGTCTCGCCCGTCATCATCTCGGCCACCAGGCGGCCCGTGACCGGCCCTAGCGTCAGACCGTGGTGTGCATGACCGAACGCGAACCACAGTCCGCGATGAGAAGGCGCAGGGCCGATGATCGGCATCATGTCCGGCGTGCAGGGGCGTCGGCCGAGCCACGGCGCGGCGTCAACTCGCTCGCCGAGCGGGAACGTCTCACGCGCGAGGGGTTCGACGGCGGCCAGTTGCACCGGCGTGGGCGGCGTGTCGCGCAGGCCGAGTTCCACGCCTGTGGTGAGCCGGATGCCACGCGTCATCGGTGTGATGAGAAAACCGTGCTCGGCATCGAGCACCGGTTGATTGAGCCGGGCGCCCGGTTGTGCGCGGTAATGCATGTGATAGCCGCGTTTGACCGCGAGCGGCAGACGGTAGCCCAGCGCCGACGTCACCGTATCGGCCCACGGTCCGAGTGCGATGACAGCGCGTCGCGCTTCGATGTGCCCCTCCTGCGTCTGCACCGACCACTGCGGCTGCAAAGTCGTAGCGTCACCGTTGAACACGCGGCCGCCCAGCGACGCAAAGTGGCGTGCATACGCCGCCACCAACGCGCCCGGATCGCTCACGGAATCCGACGCCGTGTAACGTAGTCCACCCACGAGCGCGTGCGTGAGCGCGGGCTCGTCGTCACGCAGACGGGAGACGTCAAGCCGCTCGAACGGCACGCCGTACTCTTCGCGCCACCGCTCGGCATCGCGTTGGGCGGCATCCATCGCGGCAGCCGTGCGGAAGACCTTGACCCAACCGCCCTCACGCAACAGATCCTGCGCACCGGATGCCGCGATGAGTTCGCGATGCTCCGTCACGCAATGGGCGATGAGTGTGCCGTAGTGACGCGCGATCTCCGCGTGCCGCTTCGGGGCCGAGTGGTACCAATAGCGCGCGAGAAAGGGCGCGATCGTGGCCATCGCCGAGGGGTGATATCGCACGTCCGTCGAACGATTGCCTGCGTAGCGCAGCAGCGTGCCGAGGTCTCGCGGAAAGGCGTATGGATACACGCCCTCGCGCTGAATCAGCCCGGCGTTGCCGAACGAGGTTTCGTTGCCCGGCGGCTTGCGGTCGACGAGCGCCACCGACAGACCGCGCCGCTGCAAATGCACGGCGACGGACACACCGACGATTCCGGCACCAAGCACTAGCGCGTCGAATCTCATGAGCGTTGCGTCAGACAGTCAGGGGGAGCGGGGGGCGCAGCAAGGCTCACGCGCGATGCAAACGAGGTGCGCGGCGGTGAGTCTGGCTCGTGCAGTGCGATTAAGCCAGCGCGGTGACGGAGATTTCGACATCAAGACCGGCGCGCATGAGCGGCGACTGCACGCAGGCGCGCGTCGGTGCGTGGCCTTCGGGCACCCAGGCGTCCCACGCGGCGTTGAATTCGGCGAAGTGCTTGGCGTCGGACAGCCAGATGTTGGCGGTCAGCAGACGCGACTTGTTGACGCCGGCTTCGGCGAGCAAGGAATCGATACGGGTGAGGATTTCGGTGGTCTGCTGCGTGACCGGCACGTTGGTCGTGTCCGGCACCTGACCGGCCAGATACACCACGCCGTTGGCGATCACGATCTGGCTCATGCGAGCGTTGGTATGCAGACGCTTGATTTCGTTCGACATAGGGGGGCACCGTAAGAAGAAAACGGGCCGGGAGTCGGCCCGGGTGGCGCTATCTTATACGACGCCTACGACACCTGCGCGCCCCTTCATCCCCGGATCACTGCCGAATCAACGCCATGGCGCAATCGAGCACCGTGCGCTTGAGATCGGCCATACCTTCGGGCGGCAGGAACGGGCCCATCATGTGGCGGTACGAAACCGTCTTGCTGATGGCGGACGTGAGCATGAAGAACATCACGTCGGCGTCCGCCACGGGGCGCTTCTGCGCTTCGAGCCAATCGGCCACAAGCGGCACCATCACGTTGCGATACGGACGCACCAGCCGTTGCGTGAGAACGTCGAGCCGCTCGCCTTCTTCGGTCGCTGCGGTCGAGAAGAACATGCCGACGTCGGGATTCTCGAATACCGCATCCACGAACACGCGTACCGCCTGTTCGATACGCTCGGCCGGTCCCAGCGGTGAGTGCTGCAGCGCATCGGTCTGCTCGATGAGCGAGTGCGTAAGGGATGCGATCTGATCGACGACTGCGACCCACAGCGCCTCCTTCGAGCCGAAGTGGTGCGAAATCAGCGCCGCGTCGACACCGGATGCCTCCGCGATCTGCCGCACGCTGCTCGCATAGAACCCTCGCTGCGCGAAGATGCGCCGGGCGTTGAGTAACAACGCGTCGGCACCATGCGTGCAATCGCACGTGGGGCGCCCACGTGCGCGTTTGCGGGGCGGAGCGGCTTGCGGGACGGCTTTGTTCGGAGTCATTGAGCGATGGGGTGTTCGAATTCGCAACAGCAATGCGCCAAGTCTACCCGACCCGAACGCACCTGCCTGCCCAGACATTTGCTATTTGACACGCCCGGGCCACGCTCGCTATTATGCGCTTATTCATCACTTGTTGAATTTGACATTTCCCCCCAAATGTCTCGCGCAAACCGGATCGTGATTGTCGGTGGCGGTATCGCCGGCCTGAGGCTGGCAACGCGTCTGGGCCGTACGCTCGGGCGTGCCGGTGCTGCACGCGTGACGCTTGTCGACAGTCATCCTACCCACCTTTGGAAGCCGATGCTGCATACCGTGGCGGCCGGCACGCGCGATGGCGCGCACACACAGGTGACGTATCTCGCCCATGCATGCAGCAACGGCTTCACGTATCAGGCGGGTCGCATGTGCGGGCTGGACCGTTCGCGCCGGGAGGTCGTGCTGGGGGAGATGGAAGCGCCGGACGGCTCGCGTCTGCTGGGCGAGCGTCGCGTGCCATACGACGCGCTCGTGCTCGCGCTCGGTTCGCAAGCCGACGATGCCGGTCTGCCGGGCGTGCGCGACGTCTGCCATTTCATTGACAGTCAGCCGCAGGCCGAGGCCTTCCATGCGGCGTTGCGCTGCAAGGCGTTACGCAGTGCCGTGAGCGACGACGCGTTGCGTGTCGTGATCGCCGGCGGCGGCACCACGGGTGTGGAACTTGCCGTCGAGTTGAGTCGCACGTTTGCCTTGGCCGCCGGTTACGGCGATCCGCAGATTTGCGAGCGTCTGAAGCTCACGCTCGTCGAGAGCGGCCCGCGTGTGCTGGGGGCGTTCCCTCCCGACGTGTCCGAGGCGTCGCAGGCACAGCTTGAACGTCTGGGTTTTCGTGTACTGACGGACACACGCGTCGTGTGTGCGGACCGCGACGGCTTCTATCGAGATGACGGTCAGTTGATTCCCGGCGATCTGCTGGTCTGGGCGGCGGGCGTGAAAGCCCCGGACTGTCTGCGGGACATCGGAGGGCTTATCACCAACGATGCCAACCAGATCGTGGTGCGCAATACGATGCAAACCGCGCAGGACGAGCGGATTTTCGCGCTCGGCGACTGCGCATCGCTCACGCTTGCGCAGGGCGAATGCCCGTTGCCTCCGACGGCGCAGGTGGCGACCCAGCAGGCGGCGCATCTGGGCCGTCACCTTGGTGCGTGGCTCGAAGGCCGCGCAATTCCGCCGTTCGCTTATCGCGATCCTGGTGCGTTGGTATCGCTGTCTGACTACAACGCGTTCGGCACGCTCGGGCGCTTCGGTTTTTTCAAAGGTGGCATCGTGCGCGGACAGTTTGCGCAATGGAGCCACGCCATGTTGTACCGACGCCATCAGCATGCACTGCACGGGTTTGCCCGCGCTACAGTGCTGCTGGGCGCGGAAAAACTCGGCGGCCTTCGCGGGCCGCGTATCCGGCTGGCCTGACCATGCGAAGCGACCGAACCAATTGCCCCAACCGAAGCGGCAGCAGCCGCGCCCAGGGGACATCCCCGACCTCCCGTGCCTCGCGCACGTCACGCAGCGCCTTGCGGACTCAGGGTGTCTGGCAGCACACCGTTGCGATGCTCGATGCCGAGCCCGTCGTGTGCCAGCCGGTCATTCCCTACACGCGACGCGCGCCCAGCGTCCGGGTGCTGGAGATCTCCAGCGAACTGACGATTACCGTGTCGTGGAACGACGCGACGGGCGGCAACTACGGTGCGCAGATCTGGCGCATTCGCCGTGCGCATCATCCGGGCATTTGTGCGTTGACGGGTGAGACGATCGACGTTGGCGACTTCGTCTACCGCCCGCTATTCGGTGACGTACCGCCGCTCAACGCCGACGCGATGATCTCGGCCGACGCCATTCGCGTCATGCGTGCATCGCTGAGCCGCGAACTCGAACCGGCGTAAGACGACGACCGGCACCCCGCGCGGATCTGCTGCCGGGGTGTACTCCGCGAAGTCGTGTTTTCATCAAGGACGCTGCACCCGCACCCGGCGGGACGGATCCCCGATCCCCGATCCCCGATTCGTCCTGGTCTACGATCATCTGTCCCTTCTGACAACGCTCCGCATTCAGTGGAGCATTGCCTCCCACATTCCTGCCTCTCTGAACCTACCCCGGGTGCTGCCCGTCGACATCTGGCGATGTCTGCGAATTGTGTATGGGAGATGTGGAAGTGCTGAAGGACATTCGCCTGACGTTCGATTAAGCAGCACCCGAACGGGGAAGCACAGACCGATAGGCGCAGTGCATGATGCACTCGCGCCTTATGCGCCCCGCGTTGCATCCATTACATCGGTTACGTCCGTTACGAGGCCATATCGCCTATGGACACCCATATGCGATTACGCTTCGGGCATGGCTCGCCCCGCTTTACAGTGACGCTGAATCGCCTCGGCGCCTTTCCGTCCGAAGAGCCTCCCCACACGGAGACGACCCTCGATGACAAGACCCTACCTCACCCTTTGTGCCGCGCTCGCGGCGACGACCGCCATTGGTTGGATGGCGTTCAGCGCCCATAGTTACGCTGCCGAGCGCGGTGCCGCAGCCCCCACCGAGCCCCGGCAAGCCGAAATCAAAGCGCTCGTCGACAAGACAATCACCCCGCTCATGGCCAGGCAGAACATTCCAGGTATGGCGGTCGGCGTCGTCTTCGACGGCCGGACCTATGTCTTTAACTATGGCGTAGCGGACAAAGCCACCAAGAAGCCTGTCACAGCCGACACGCTTTTCGAAATCGGTTCCGTCAGCAAGACCTTCACCGCAACGCTCGCGGCCTACGCGCAAACCACCGGTGCGCTCTCGCTCACGGACAAGACCAGCCGCTTCGTGCCCGAACTCGCCGGCACCCCGTTCGGTGACGTGAAGCTGGTGAATCTCGGCACGCACACCACTGGCGGCATGCCGCTTCAGGTGCCCGACGATATCCACAACATCGACCAGATCCTCCAGTACCTCAAGGCGTGGAAACCGGCGCAGCCGACAGGCACCGTGCGCACCTATTCGAATGTGAGCCTCGGCGCGTTCGGCTGGATCACTGCGCGCGCCATGCATGGCGACTTCTCCACGCTCGTCACCGAGCACGTCTTCAAACCGCTGGACATGAAACACACCTTCATCCGCGTGCCGGAAGATCAACAGGCGAATTACGCATGGGGTTACGGGAAAGACGACAAGCCCGTGCGCGTCACGCCAGCGGTGTTCGAAAAGGAAGCCTACGGCGTGAAAACCACCGCGAGCGATTTGCTGCGGTTCGTGCGAGCCAACCTCGGAACGCCCGTGCGCGACAACTCACTGCAACAGGCAATCCACGCGACACACACCGGCTATTTCGCCGACAAGCCGATGACGCAGGATCTGGTTTGGGAGCAGTATCCGTATCCGGTCAGCGTGGATGCGCTACTCGAAGGCAACTCCGCCCGGATGGCGCGCGAATCAACGCCCGCGCGTGAACTCTCGCCCCCCATGGCGCCGACGCCCGCCGCATGGGTCAACAAGACAGGATCGATGCGTGGCTTCGGCACCTACGTCGCGTTCGTTCCGTCGAAGCAGATGGGCATCGTGCTGCTGGCGAACAAGAACTACCCGATGGGCGAGCGCATCCGCGCGGCGCATCACATCCTGACGACGCTCGACGGCGGCACACGCACTGCCGCAGCTTCACGAAAGTGATAGCGCCTGTGGTGTTCTGACACCTGAAGACGCCTGCGCGTTACTTCCCGAAGACCTGCTCGAGCGCCGCCGTCATATCCTCGATCAGGTCCTGCGGATCTTCCAGGCCGATGTGCAGACGCACGATCGGCCCCGCCGACGTCCAGTCCTCGCACGTGCGCGTGCCTGCAATGTTCGTGACCGTCGCCAGACTCTCGAAGCCGCCCCACGACGCGCCGATGCCGAACAGCTCGAGCGCGTCGACGAAACGATCCGCTTGCGCCGTCGTGGCATTGGCGAACTCGAACGAAATCAGCCCGTTCGTACCGAGGCAATCGCGCTGCCATAATGCGTGGCCCGGATGCGTCGGCAACGCCGGACAGAACACGCGGGCGACGTCGGGAAGACTTTCGAGCCAGTGCGCGATCTCCAACGCATGACGTTCATGCATCTGCAAACGGGCCGCCAGCGTGCGCGTGCCGCGCAGCACAAGATAAGCATCATCCGGACTCACCGCCACCCCTTGCGCATCGGCCATGGTGGAGAGCGTCTGCCAGACTTCCTGCGTCGTGGTCACGGTGCCCATCATCACGTCCGAGTGACCACTCAGGTACTTGGTCGCGGCCATGATCGAGACGTCGGCCCCCAGCATGAGAGGACGGCACTGCACGCCGGAGCCCCACGTGTTGTCGGCCACAAGCAGCGCGCCGCGACGGTGTGCAAGATCGGCCAGTGCCGGGATATCGCACATCTCGTAGACGAGCGAGCCCGGCGTTTCCACGTAGACCAATTTGGTGCCCGCCGTGAAGTGCGCTTCGGCGTCGCTGCCGTCGGCGCGGAAGTAGGTCACGTGCACGCCCCACGGTTTCAGAAACGTCTCTACGAAGTGACGCAACGGCTGATACACGCAGTCTGAGATCAGCACGTGGTCGCCCGGACGCGCGTAGGCGAGAAACACCATCGAGATCGCCGCGAGCCCCGTCGGGAAGAGACGCGTGCGATAGCCGCCTTCCAACTCGGCAACGACGTCTTCCAGCGCAAAGCCGGTCGGATTACCGCGAGCGCCGTAGGTGAACATGCGCTCTGTACCGCGACGGCGGCGAGCATCGTTCATGTCGTCCATGGTGTCGAACAGCACGGTGGATGCGCGCACCACCGGCGGATTGACGGCGCGTCCGCCGACGACAGTGGTATGTGTACCGCCCTTGACTAAGCGGGTGGCGAGACGTTTGGGGGGCGATTGTCGGGACATGATCGGGGGCGTGGATGAAAACGATTCGAACGATTCGAAAGCCGTGTCGTGGCGTGCGCAAAAGAACGCGCACGCCAGTGCCGGAGCTTACTTCGCGGCGGCAGACTCACCAATACGGAAAGCACCGCGCTCCTTCTCGTCGAGCTGCGCGAGAAGGCCCGTCTCCCACGCCAGATACTGCCGCGCCGCCGCCTTGTTGCCGTCGTGACGGTCGTGCACGAAGAACAGATAGTCGATGCACTCGGCGTCCGGCGGCAGGTCGGGCGTGCTCTCGACCGGGTGTCCGGCCGCGGCCCATGCTTTGAAGCCGCCAGCGAGCACCGAGACCGTACGCGGGTCGCCGGCATTCGCACGGCGCCAATCGGCCGCGAACAGTTCTGCGACGCCGCGCTCGTCCGCAATGAGCACGATGTTACGCGACGCGCTCAGATTCGGCAGATGGGGACGAATCGCCCACTGCGCGCCAGCGACATGCTCGCGGCGGTAGCTCATGCTCGAACGCACATCGACCACGGTCACACTGCCATCGGCCAGCGCACCGGCAAGCGCAGCGACATCGATCTCGGGCAACGTCGTCTCGACAGCCGGCGCACGCACCGGCAGCGACGCGCCACTGGCAAGTCCATCGCGCAACACATAGGCGTCGTGGCCCAACTGGCGCAACCAGCTTGCGACGATAGGTGCACGAACACCGTCGTTATCGAACAGCACCACGCGGGCATGGCGCACGCCCACGTACTGATCCGTCGCCTGAATCAACTGACCGCCCGGCGTATGCTGTGCGCCCGGCAGCGACCCGGCGGCGAACTCTTCCGGCGTGCGCACATCGCACAGGAACAACGAGCGCGACGTGTCCGATGCCCATTGCGCGAAGGTCGACGCATCGACTTCCGGCACCGCGAACCGCTCGGCCAGCGCGCCACTCGCTTCGCGCATTTGCGCGAGGCTGGACGGCGCCACCGCATCGGGATAGCGGCGCGTGCTGCCATGCTCTAGCGGCAGGTCTTCCAGATACCAGCCTTGCGTGCCGTTCTCCAGCGCCATGACCGGATTGGGAATACCCAGGTTGATGAGCGTCTGCGCGCCGATGATGCTGCGTGTGCGGCCGGCGCAATTCACGACGATAGGCGTGGTGGGGTTCGGCACCAGTTCACGGATGCGATAGCCCAGTTCGCCGTTCGGGCAGCAGATCGACGACGGGATCGTCATTTTCAGGTACTCGCTCACGGGACGGCCGTCGAGAATCACCAGGTCGTCGCCGCGCTCGCGCATCGCCGCCAGGTCGCGTGCCGTGATGCGCGGCGTGTGATACGCCATCTCCACCAGTTCACCGAACGTCTTCGACGGCACATTCACGCCAGCGAACAACGTGAAGCCGGCCTGTTGCCAGGCATCGGTGCCGCCTTCGAGCACGTACACGCCGGTGTAGCCGAGTGCGGCCAGACGCTGCGCTGCCTGCACGGCAACACTCGCGTCGGTGTCGTAGACCACCACGCGGGCATCGCGACGCGGGGCCAGCCGCACGATATCGATTTCGAGCCGGCTGTAGGGCAGCGTCACACCGTAGAAGAGATGCGCCTCGCCGTACTGGCCGTGCTCACGCACGTCGAACACGGCGATCTCGGCGCCATCGTGCAGCCATTCCTTGAGGCGGGCGGACGGCACAAATTGAGGAGTGAACGAGGTCATAGCGTTGCGTCGGTGTCAGGTTTCGCCAGGCCATTGCCAAAGCGTAGGGATGAGCGGGCCCGCACCCCCCGCAGGGGCGATGTGATGCGGGTGGCGCGAAGTCCGTTCGCGCCGTCAGGAATTTCGCCGCCGGTCTTCTCCGGCGGTCACTGCGGAATTAGCGGCGAGTCTTCACACCGATATCCATCACTTGATACGTGCCCTTGGCAAGATCGAAGGTGATGCGCTCGGTGAGCGTTTCCAGCGCGCGGCCATACATGTGCAGGTGACGAATCGGCGCTTCGCCCTTGATCTCGACCGCATGAATGTCTTCCGAGGCCAGCGCAATGCCATTGCCCGGATCGACCACGACGGTGTCGCTCACTTCTAGCGTGCCGACGCCCGGCGTCTTGCCGTCGTCCGTACGACGGTAGACGTAGTTGTATTCCACGCCGTCGACCGCCGCGATGCAGGCCCACGTCGTGTGGTTATGCGGCGTGATCTTCTTGCCCGGACGCATGACGTTCAGATACAGCGCGTAGGTCTTGTCGGCATCTTCGTGAATCAGATAGCGCGCTTGCAATTCACCGTCGGTCGGCGGCGGGAAATCGGCCTCGCTCCACAGCGCAGTGCGCGCGGCGAGCGATTTGACCTGATCGAGCACGGCGGCCAGCGCGGGACGCGTCTCGCCCTCGGGCGCCAGTGCGGCCTTCATGGCGTTGATCGCGTCGCTGACGACGCTCTGACGTTGTTCGGAAACGGTGGGCGTGGACATGGTGAGAGTCTTCTCCGTAGTACTTTGTTTTGCGAAGTGCCCGCTCGGGGCGCTGTCGTATGTTTGTGGGCTCGCCGTCAGGCGGGCACGGCATCGATCGGCATACCGATCATCGGCGACGGACGCAGCACGTCTTGCAGGAAACGCTGGGCGCGCGCATGCTTCGGCCGGCTGAAGAACTCTGCGGGCGGCGAGTCTTCGAGCAACTCGCCCTGATCCATGAACCAGACGCGGCTCGACACATCGCGTGCGAAGCCCATCTCGTGCGTGACGATCATCATCGTGAGGCCATCGCCGGCCAGCGAACGCATGACTTGCAGAACCTCCTGCACCATCTCGGGATCGAGCGCGCTCGTCGGTTCGTCGAACAGCATGAGCGGCGGCTTCATGGCGAGCGCGCGCGCGATCGCCACACGCTGCTGCTGACCGCCCGAGAGGTTCGCGGGCATGGCGTCGATCTTATGGGCGAGGCCAACCTTGGCGAGCAGCGTCTGCGCCTGAGCGACCGCTTCGTCGCGCGACATGCCCAGCACTTTCGTCGGCCCGAGAATCAGGTTCTGGCGCACCGACAGGTTCTGAAACAGGTTGAAGCTCTGGAACACGAAGCCGATACGGGCGCGCAACTGATTGAGCTTCACGTCGCGCGCGGTGACGTCCTGGCCTTCGAACAGGATACGTCCCTTCTGGATAGCTTCGAGCCGCGTGACGGTGCGAATCAGCGTCGATTTTCCCGAGCCCGACGGCCCGCAAACGACAACGACTTCGCCGCGTCCGATGGTGGCGTTGATGCCCTTGAGGACATGATGTTCGCCGTAGAACTTATCGACATTCTCGAATGCGAGCATGCTCATGATCGCGTTCTCCTTCTTGAATCCTGCGTTCACGCCAACCCCGCGCGCTGACGGGCGATGCGACGCTCGAGCCAGCCAGCGAAGCGCGAAATGGCGAAACACAACACGAAATAGAAAGCTGCGAGCACGAGGAACGTCTGCAGCGGCTTGGTCAGCACGATCGTATTGACCTGTGCGGCCGAGTACGTCAGCTCGGGCACCCCAATCACATACGCCAGCGATGTCGCCTTGATGATCGACACGAACTGATTGACGATGGACGGCAGCATGTTCGCGAGCGCCTGCGGCAATTGCACGTAACGCATGCTTTGCAGCCACGACAGCCCGTTCGAGCGCGCCGCTTCCATCTGTCCGCGCGGCAAGCCCTCAAGGCCGGCGCGCACGATCTGCGACAAGAAGGCGCTTTCGTAGACGATAATCGCGCACACGGCCGTGGTGAACGCCGACACCTCGGCGCCCACGAGCAGCGGCACGGCGAAGTACGCCCAGAAGATGATCATCAGCAGCGGAATGCCGCGCACCAGCCGTGTCCAGACGCCGGCCACGCGACGCATCCAGCGCCACGGCGAAACCTGCGCCATGCCGATCACGACCGAGATGGGGAACGAGATCACCAGCCCGAGCGCCGAGAGAATGAGCGTGATCGCCACGCCGCCGAGCGGGCCGTTAGGCCAGCTCCCGACGAGGAACAACGCGAGATAGTCATGCAAAATCTCGTACATCGTCTCAGACTCCCGAGGGCGCCGTGCGGCGTTTGGCGAAGTGCTCGGAGAGCGCCATCAAGGCCAGCGTGCCGATCAGATACAGGATCGTCGCCACCAGAAACACATCGAAGGTGCGGAAGGTCAGGTTATCGATCTGACGCGTGCGGTACAGCAATTCGTGCACGCCGATCGCCATCGCCAGCGAACTGTTCTTGAAGAGCAGCAGTGCCTGATTGAGCAATGCGGGCAATGCCACGCGAATGCCCTGCGGCAGGATGACGTAACGGAACGACTGCAAATACGTAAGACCGATGGACCACGCGGCTTCCTGTTGCGTGTGCGGAATCGCGCGCAACCCCGAGCGCAGGTCTTCCGAAATGAACGCGCCGGCGTTGAGCGACAGCGCGATCGTCGCGAAGAAGAACTCGGTGTTGCCTGCGTTGATCCAGTCGCGCAGGCCTTCTGGCAGCAGTTGCGGCACGCCGAAATACCACACGAGGATCTGCACCAGCACAGGCACGTTGCGGTGGTACTCCACCACCACGATCACGAAACCCTTGAAGAGCTTGACCGGCAGGGCGCGCAGCGTGGTGAGCGTGATGCCCACCACGATGGACAGCAGGCCCGACACCACGAACAGCCGGAGCGTGGTCAGCACACCGTCGCGAAGCAGCTTCAGGTAGCCGTCTTCGAGCAAAAACGAGAGATCGAACATTGCGCGTCGTCTCGCTTACTGCACCTTGATCGGCTCGACCTTATAGTCGCGCGTGAACTTGTAGACCGACTTGCTGCCGAGCCACTTGTCGAAGCTCTCCTGCAAGCCGTTCGACTTGTCGTAATCGAGCAGGATCTTGTTCACAGCAGCGAGCAATGCCGGTTCGTTCTTGTTCATCACCACGCCCCAGCGCTCTTCGAAGACCGGCTTGGCGAGCAAGCGATACTGCTGGCCGCCCTTGGCCGCCGCTTCGTTGGCAAAGCGCGCCAGAATCAGTTGACCCGCCACCAGACCTTCGACCTTGCCCTGTTGCAGCGCGAGGAACGCCGACGAGATGTCGTGGAAGGTCAGCAGGTTCGAGTCGGGCAGACGTGTGACGGACACGGCGGCCGAGCTGGAACCCTCGGACGCGGCAATCTTCTTGCCCGCGAGTTGATCGAGCGTTTGCAACGGCGAGTCGGCGCGCACCAGCACGCGGATCGGCGCGACGAAGTACTGGTCGCTGAAGTCGACCTGTGCGGCGCGCGCAGGCATCCAGGCGACAGCGGCCGCGAGCACGTCGACGCGGCGCGTCTTGAGTTCGGGAATACGGGCGTCGGTCGACAGGGCACGGTGTTCGAGCTTCACGCCGAGCCCCTTGGCGATCGCGCGGCACACGTCGACGTCGAAGCCGACGATCTTGCGCGTGGCGGCGTCGGGGAACGCATACGGTTCGCTGGCGTTCTGCGTGCCGCAAACGAGCGTGCCGCGAGCCTTGATGTCAGCCAGTTGGTCGGCGCGCGCGACGCCCGTCATGGCGAGTGTCGCGAACAGCGCGGCTGCAAGGTGTCTTTGCCACATGATCCTGAGTCTCCTTGAGTTCGACCTGAGGGGGCGAATCGATTAGCGGGGGACCGGTCAACGCCGGCTTCCGCCCCGGTCACATAAATATTGCTTGAGTGTTAGGCAGGTTATCGACCAAAATTCCTGAGAACAATTTAATTTTTATCTTAAAAACATTAGTGTTTCTGAAGTATCGGCCCAAACGACCATGCGAAACCTCGACATCGATCTGTTGCGTACTTTCGTGGCGATTGCACAGCACGAAACCTTCGTGGCGGCCGCCGCGCGCGTGGGTCGCACGCAGTCCGCCATCACACAGCAGATGCAGCGGCTGGAGCAGGAAATGGGGTGTGCGCTATTCGAGAAGCAGGGGCGGCAGAAGACGATGACGGCCGACGGCATGCGGCTCGTTGCCTATGCGAACAAGATTCTTGCGCTCAACGATCAGGCCGTGCAGGTCATGCACACGCGCGGCCCGGCGGAGAAACTGCGCATCGGCTCGCCGCACGATGTGGCCGATTCGATCCTGCCCAGCATGTTGCGACGGCTGTCGAAACTCTCGGCGGAGTTGCAGTTGGAGATCAACGTCGGACGTAGCCCGCACCTCATGGATGCGCTGCGCGACAAGGAACTGGATCTGGCGATCTCGACACGTTACGACGAAGGATTTCCGGGGATCAAGCTGCGCACGTCGCCGATGGTGTGGATCTGCGCTGACGATTTCATCTTCAACTCGGCCGCCCCGGTACCGCTCGTGATGGCCGACGAGTTGAGCCTGTTCCGGCGGCTGTCCATCGAACGTCTGAACGCAGCGGGTATCGCTTGGCGCACGAGCTTCATCTCACCGACGCTGACCGGCATCAAGGCGGCGATCAGTGCGGGCCTCGGTGTCACGGCCCGCACGACCGAGCTGCTCGACGCCAACATGCGCGTACTCTCGGAGGCGGACGGTCTGCCCCGCCTGCCCGACGTCGCGTTCTATCTCTACGTGCAACCGACGTGTACCAGCCAGGTGCTGCGCGAACTGTTCGAGTCGACGGAGCACATCGCCACGCGTTTCGGACCGCCGTTTCTGATGGGCGAGTAATCGGCGCTCCGGCACTCATCCGCGCAGCGGCAAGGTCAGCGTCATGCCACACGACTCCGTGGTTATTTTTGTGGGAACTCCGCAGCGCGGCATATCGCGATCCTGCCGGTTTCGCCCGACAGGATGAAGGAGACCGGCGCGTGCTTACGTCGTTGCGATAAGCAGTTCTTCGGCGTTGGCCGGTGGGCGCAAGCCATCGTCGCGGTTCGAGAAATAGCGTTGGGTCAGGGTCGCCGCCGACACATGCGACGCGTCTTTGAAGCCATTCTCCCGGGCGAACGCCATCATGTCCTGCGGTGTGAAGACGCTGATGAACGGCGTGCCGCTCTCGCGTGCCCCTTTTTCTGCCATCTCGAGGCCGGGACGCACCTCGGGGTCGGCCATCTCCAGCGGCAGCAAAAACGTCATGGCCAGCGTAGAGCCGGGCGCGAACGACGACACTTCGCGCAACGTCAACGCATTCGCCTCACGGGTCAGATACATGCTCACGCCTGTGGAGACGATCACCGCTGGCCGGCTGGCGTCGAAGCCGTGCTGCAAGAGGGCGTCGCGCCACGACTGTCCGGCCTCGAAATCCACCGGTACGAAGTGAAGCCAGTCTTGCACGCCATAACCCAATGCGATAAGCCGGTCGTACTTCCAGCGTTGCGGCCCCGGGCGGTCGATTTCGAAGATCGTGAGCGATGCGGCGAGTTCGGGGTGCCGCTGCGCAAAGCTATCGAGGCCCGCGCCAAGAATCACATACTGGGTGACGCCGTGCCGCAGTTGCTCCATCACGAGGTCTTCGATGAAGCGAGCACGGGCAACGATGGACGCGCGAAATGGGCGCGTGAACTCGGGGTCCATGTCGCCGCGCTCACGCCAATCGTCCGGTGGTTCAAGCAGCTTCAGACCAATGTCGTCGGTGAGTACGTGTGGCGTGGCGTCGACTTCGAGATGCAGCGCACGCCATAGTGCTACGCGCGCTGCCGTGCTGTCGGGGGCGATGGCTTTGTGATCGGTCATGGCGCATACCTCGTGGGTCAGGTACGGGATGCATCGATTCTTGCACAGCTACGGCAACGCTGCCGGGAAATCGCTCACGGCCGGCGATAGTGTTCCGGCTAGCCTTTGAAGAAGAGATGAGCCGCGCCTTGATAGCCGACGTACAGCCCGACCAGAATGATCAGGCCGCCCGAGAAGTACGGTGCCTTGCGCGCGAAGTCGCCGAAGCCGCTCCACCGGCGCGACACATGCCGCACGCTGAGCGCCGCCAGTGCACCGGACGCGACCATCGTCATCGCAAGCCCGATGCTGAAGCACAGCACTAGCCCCGCACCCAACGCAAAGCGCTTGAGTTGCAGGCAGAGCAGCAAGACCGTGATCGATGCCGGACACGGCACCAGGCCGCCCGTCAGGCCGAACATGACAATCTGGCCGGTCGTGACTTCGCGGCCGGTGAACCGCTTCTGAATGTCCCGGGCATGGGCACGCTCGTGGGCATCCTGATAATCATCCGAGGACAGGTCGACGCCATGCGAATGTGAATGCGACGCGTGAGCGTGGCCGTGGTCATGGCCGTGGTCATGGCCGTGGTCGTGGCTGTGGTCGTGGCTGTGGTCGTGGCCGTGGTTATGATCATGATCATGATCATGATCATGGTCATGGTCGTGCGCATGCGCCCGAGCGTTGTCGCGCCACGTGCGCCAGAGCATCCAGCCGGCGACTGCCAGAATCAGGACACCCGACGCGAGTTGAAAGTACGGCTCGGAGGCGTCGGCGTCCCAGTTGCGTCCGAAGTACAGCCCGGCAAATGCGACCAGCCACACCACAGCGGTATGCGACGCCGTCGCCGACAGACCGAGCAGCACCGCCTGCCCCACAGTGCCGCGAATGGCGACAATGAACGCCGCCATCATCGTTTTGGAATGCCCCGGTTCCAGCCCATGCAGCGCGCCGAGCAAGATGGCGCTGGGGACGAACAACCAGGCGTTACCTTGCTGAAGTAGGGTCGAGAACTCGGTCATGTGACATCTCACGAACTATGGAAAAGAGAAGGGACGGCGGCCGCCAATATACTCCCCTATAGTATTTTTGTGTTAGAGTTTTTCGCGATTTGGCCAACCTGAAACAGGAGCGCGACCCGCCCGTGCATACGATTCGAGACAAGAACAAGCTGTTGGCACGCGTTCGTCGCATTCAAGGGCAGACGCAGGCGCTTGAGCGCCAGTTGGACCAAGAGGGCGATTGCGTCGAGATCCTGCAGCAGATCGCCGCCATTCGCGGCGCCGTGAACGGCCTGATGGCTGCCGTCATCGAAGGGCATCTCGTCGATCATCTCGTCAACGAGCCTGAACTGGCGAATCGCGAGGCCGAGCTGGACCCGGTGCTGCATGTCATCAAGGCCTACCTGAAATAACCCCCACTGTGTGCCGGAGTTGCGCGTGATGCTGTCCCTTCGATTGCATTGGTACGCCCTGGAGACATCGCGAGTGCTGCGCAGGCACTGGCAAGTCCTTTGCCTGACAATCATGCTGGTGCTCCCGTCGATGCCGGTTTTCGCGCAAGCGCGAATTCTCGGAGCCCCTGTGCTCGCCACGCTCGCCCCAGCGCGCGGCGTCGAATGGCAGTTCCTTTGGGTGCACGCGCTTGAAGCCGTTGGCGTGCTGTGGGTACTCGCGCAGCGACGTGCCATCTCCGGCGGCTCGTTCGCCACCTTCACCCGGTCGCTGCCCGTTCCCGCATGGCGCCTGCGGGGTGTCGATGCGGCGGTGGTGGCGCTCGCCAGCACACCGCTGTTGCTCAGCGTGGCGGCAGCGCTCGTCGCGCTCGCCTTCACACCCGAGAACGGCATCCCTTCCTTCTATGTGCTCGATCTGACGCTCATTACACTCGGCGCGCAACTGGCGGTGCTCAATCGAAGCCTGCGAAACGCCGTGCCGCTCGTCACGGCCAATGCGCTGCTCGTGGCGGGGCTGCAAACATCGGGCTCGCTGGCATTCTCAATGCTCGCAGGTGCGCTGGGCGTCTCGGTGTGGACGTTGATCCGCGTGCCGGCCGTTCCAGCGCCGCGCCAATGGCGACTGGGCTCGCTGCAGGCCATCGCTCCTGCTGCGGGCTTGCTCTCCCCGAGTGGGTGGGTGCAGGTCGGGATACTGCGCTCGCATGCGAGCACGGTTACCGGCCGGGGCGCGCTGATGGCCGCGACGGCCGCCGCGACGTGCTATCTCAGCGCGCTCTGGGCGTTCGACATCCGTGCCAAGGCGCTCGTCTTGATGGCTCAGGCCGTGATCCTTGTGATCGCCGCCATGCATTTCCGCGAGTTGAGTCAAGCCCACCACCGGGCGGCGCACTTTACCCGCTCGCTGCCACGCCGGCCGATCTGGCAGACGCTCGCCGATATCGCAACGGTGCTATGTGTTGCATTCGTGTTTGGGGTCATCGGCCCTGTCTTTCTCGCGATCAATGGCGCGATGCCGCTCTGGCAGACGCCGCCGCTCTTACTCGCTGGCATACCGCTCGTGGCAGTGCTGCGCTTGCCGCAGCGATTTGCTCCACGCCAGTCCGTGCTGCTTGGCGCGACACTTGCCGCGTTGTGGGTCGCCGCCGTCTGGCCGTACTTCGTTCACTGATTTCCTTCGCTCATGCTCCGCTTCGCTAATCTCACCAAACGCTTCGGCACCCGTACCCTCTTCGAGAATCTGCACTTCAACGCAAACGCAGGTTGCGTGGCGTTGAACGACGAAAACGGCAGCGGCAAGTCCACCCTGCTCGGCATGCTCGCGGGCACCGTCGATGCGGATGGTGGCGATATCTGGCTCGATGGGCATTCCCTGCGCGAAGCGCCACTGGCCGCAAAATCCGTGCTCGCGTATGTGCCCGACGATTGCCTCGCGTATCCGTTTCAGACAGGGCGCGCGCTGCTTGACCTCGTGGCGTCGACCAAAAAGACGAGCGTCGATGCGGGCGTGCTCGATCTCGCCCATCGTTTCGGGTTGGCACCCCACATGGAAAAGCGCTTCGAGCAAATGTCGCTTGGTACGCGCCGCAAGTTCTTCCTGAGCGCAACGCTGATTGGCGCGCCACGCGTGATCATCGCGGATGAGCCCGGCAACGGCCTGGACGCCGCCGCGCGCGCTGTCCTCATCGACTTGTTCACCACACTGGGTAAAGATCGCTGCGTGTTCTTTTCCAGCCACGATCCGGATCTCACACGCGCCTGCCATGCCACGACGGTCGCCTTCGCCGATTTCGCGCCCCAACGCGCCATCTGACACACCGTTTCGCTTTGCGCGCGCCGCGATAGTTCATCTCGCGTCGAAACATCCTCGCGTCGCGCGCCCCTAGACTCCGGCCATCGTCATCACCGGCTGGAAAACCATGAATACCGACTGCGGCACGCGATCTCCTGAGCGCATCAGCGCCGTACAACACGATGCGTCCAACATGCGGCGGATTCTGAACGCCACATGCGTCAGCTACGTCGTCGTTCTGCTGGACACGTCGATCGTCAATGTCGCGCTTGAGCCGCTAGCCCATGCCTTCGATGTGCAGATGACCGGGCTGCAATGGGTTGTCGGCGCCTACACACTGCTGTTCGCGAGTCTGCTGCTCACGGGCGGCACACTCGGCGACCGATGGGGTGCGAAGCGGGGCTATCTCGCCGGCCTGCTGATTTTCATGATGGCGTCGCTCGGCTGCGCACTCGCACGCTCGCCGTCGATGCTCATCGCCGCCCGCGCGCTTCAGGGTATCGGTGCGGCGTTGCTCGTGCCGTGCTCGCTCAAGCTCATTCATCAGGCGACGCCCGACCCCGCCGAGCGGACACGCGCCATCGGCCGATGGGTTGGACTGGGCGGCGTTGCACTGGCCGCCGGCCCGCTCGTCGGCGGCGTGCTGATCCACTGGCTCGGCTGGCGCAGCATCTTCCTGGTGAACGTGCCGGTCTGTCTCGCGGGCGCGGTGATGGCGGGGCGCCTGGCGGGTCGCTTCGGTCCGGTGCGTCCGGTGCTTTGGGCGTTCGTCGCCTACGCGGCGGGAGCCGTCGGGCTGGCGTTCGTCACGGCCAATGTGCCGTATGCGTTCGCCGTGTTGCCCATGCTGGCCATCGGTGCGGCGTCCGGCGTTGTTTCACCCATTGCAACAGCACCGGCGTTGCAGACGGTTGCACCGGCGCGGGCGGGGGTCGCAGCCGCCGTTCTGAACACTGCGAGGCAAGCGGGTGCGGCGCTCGGTGTTGCGATCTTCGGCTCCCTCGCGGGCACCGTGCCGCCGGCGGAAACCGGGCTGTACCCCGCGCTGGGCCTGGCTGTCGGGGTCAGTCTCGCGATGTTGCCGGCGTGGCGGCTGGCGTTACGCGAGTGGGGCCCGCATGCGCTTTGATCTGCACTCGTTAAAGTTACTGCCCCAATGCGCCGTAAGCGCAAAGAGTGAAGCAGTCATGTATCGATGCGATGGCACCCGCGGTACTGCCGGAGCGGTAACCCCCCAATTCAACGGCTCGCTTGCGAGCCTACCGATGAAAGCCCATGAAAGTCACTTCGTTGCGAACCCGGATTCTGCTCATCACCTGCTTGACGGTGGTTGGGGCACTTATTCTCTCTGGCATTACGACTTACGTGATCGTGCGCGACAGCATGATGTCGAGCATTGCGCACACGCTCTCGGCCGTAGCCAACGGCAATGCAAGCGCCATTGAGCGCTGGTCGGCCGACAAGGCGCAGGCGGTCGTGGCGACGTCGCAGGTCGTCGAGAAAGGGGACCCGAGCCTCGTGAAGCTCATGGGCAAGACCAACGACTTCCCGATCACGACCGTCGGCTGGTCGGACAAGACATTCTTCTCCACCACCAACACCACGCCGCCGGGCTACGACCCGACCACCCGCCCCTGGTATAAGAGCGCAGTCGCGGCGGGCAAGTTGGCCATCACCAAGCCGTATGGCGATTCGGGGACCGGCATTCTGTACGTGGCCTTTGCCGCGCCGATCGTGCGTGACGGCCAGACTGCCGGTGTGGTCAGTGGCGCCGTGCCGCTCACCGGTGTTCAGGACATCGTCAAGGCGGTGCACCCCACGCCGTCGAGCCTCGCACTGGTTGTGGCAAGCGACGGGCAGGTGATCGCCCACCCGGACAACAAGTTCTCGCTCAAGCCGTCGACGGAGGTGGCCGCCGCGCTCACCGCCGACTCGCTTCAGGGCATGACCGCCGACGACGCCGCACCGGTCGCCATGGAACTCTCGGGAGCCCCCAAGCTGCTCAAGGCCAAGCGCATTCCCGGCACGGACTGGTATCTGGTGGTCGCGCTCGACCAAGCGGAAGCCACGGCCGGCCTGACGCATGTGCTGAGTGCAACGGCCATCACGCTGATCGTGCTGACGTTGATCTCGCTGGCCATCGTGTCGGTCTTCACGTCGCGCGCTTTCAAGCGTCTGTCGACCGTGCGCGACGCCATGGACACCATCGGTTCGGGCGACGGCGATATGACGCAGCGCCTGGACGTCATCGGCCACGACGAAGTGGCGCAGATTTCGACGTCGTTCAATGCATTCGTCGACAAGATCAGTACGGTAATGCTCGATGTGCGCTCGGGCGTGTCGTCGATGACCTCGGCGACGAGCGAGATCGAAATGGGCAACCGCGATTTGTCGCAGCGCACCGAAGCGTCGGCAGGGTCGTTGCAGGAGACATCGTCTGCGCTCACGGAGCTGACCTCCAGCGTCAAGCAGACGGCCGACACCGCCGAGCACGCGACGCGTCTGGCCAACGAGGCGAGCGCTGCCGCCGCGCGGGGCGGCCAGGTTGTCACCGATGCCGTGGGCACGATGGCGGCGATCACGCAGTCGTCGGAGCGCATCACGGAGATCATTGGTGTGATCGACGGCATTGCGTTCCAGACCAACATTCTGGCGCTCAACGCCGCGGTGGAAGCGGCGCGCGCGGGTGAGCAGGGACGTGGCTTTGCGGTGGTGGCAGGTGAGGTGCGCACGCTGGCCCAACGCAGCGCCGCTGCGGCACAAGAGATCAAGGCGCTCATCGAGACGTCGGTGCACAACGTGAAGAGCGGTACGGAACGCGTACAGGCTGCGGGTACGACGATGCACGAGATCGTCGACGGGATTACGCGAGTGCAGCGTCTGGTGAGTGAAATCCACGCGGCGATGACCGAACAGAGCGCTGGCATCAGCCAGATCGACCGTTCAGTCTCGGAGATGGATCAGGCGACGCAGCAGAATGCGGCGCTAGTCGAAGAGTCGGCGGCCGCGTCGGCGATGCTGAGCGAACAGGCCCGCATGCTTGCCGAAACGGTGGCACGCTTCCGTCTGCGCGAGGGGCATCGCAACGATTCGCACGGCTTTGGCGCGCCGCATGCGCCGTCGCTGTCGGTGGTGGGCTCGTCGCAGCGTCTGGCCGCTTGAGGACAGGGCGAGGGCGGCGCGGTATCGGGGAAAAGGCCGAGCGGCGATGTGAACGCTTCATATGCGAGGCGTTCACAAAATCCGATTTTCCCGTTACAATCGCCGTCCCCTGCCCAGGTGGCGGAATTGGTAGACGCACTATCTTGAGGGGGTAGCGCCGAGAGGCGTGCGGGTTCGAGTCCCGCCCTGGGCACCAAAACAGCCTCATCTGGCAATACTTCCCCGGTTATTCGGCGTAAATTCGGCGTAGGCGCATAGCGCTGGCGTGAGTTTCCCGCCTCAACGGCGCGCGAGGCTGATCGCCGATAAGCGCTGAGCCGCATTATCCCAATTCAGTATCTCAGCGATCGCTTTGACGTACTCCGCGCGGCGGTTTTGATATTTCAGGTAGTAGGCGTGCTCGAAGACGTCCAACACCAGTATTGGTTGAACACCCCAAACAGCCAGCTTCTGATGGTTTTCGCACTGGAGCGTCATGAGGCGTCCGGTAGCCGTGTGAAAGCCGACCACCCCCCATCCTGACGCCTCCACAGCGATCGTTGCGGCAAGCAACTGGGCTTTGAACTGCTTGAACGATCCGTAGTCACGGTCAATCAGTCTGACGAGTTCTCCCGTCGGCTCCTGACCTTTGCCAGAAATACTGGTCCAGTAAATGGTATGCAGCACGTGGCTCGACAACTGAAACGCTAGTTCTTTCTCGTAAAACTTCACCGGCGCAAAGTCCCCGGTCTCGCGCGCCTTTGCGAGCGCCGCTTCAGCATTGTTTGCGGCCGTCACCGCTGGCTTGTGGTGAAAGTTGTAGTGAAGTTCAACCGTACGCGCGTCGATATGTGGCTCAAGCGCGTCAAGGGAAAACGGCAGAGGTGCCGCTGCATACTTGCCGTCCGCACCTACCAATGTGTCGACGTAACCACCGCTGGACAACGCCGTCTCGGCATGGGCACTTGAAAGCATGATGCCTGCCGTGGCGACACTCGCCTGCCTGACAAACTTGCGACGCGATTCCATTGCATCCTCCGTCTCGGTACGCCCGCAACTTCAATGCGAATGCATCATGGGATAGACAATCAAACCAAAGATGGCGGCGGCCACGACAATCACCGGCTCCTGAAGCTTCTTGAAACGCCAGAGCAGAAGCACCGTGACAACCGCCACGAGCGCGGTCGGGATATCAGATATCGAACGCTTTGCGATAACGAGAACCGAACCGGAGATAGCGCCAACGGCAGCCGCCGTAATGCCGTCAACGAACGCCTTGACGCCCGGTAAGTGCCCGTATTTTTTGAAGTACGGTGCCGGCAAAACGGTGAACAGATAACAAGGCAAGAAGGTTGCCAGCGACGCAACACATGCGCCAGCGAACCCCGCGACCAGATATCCGATGAAGCCAACGGTGATCACGACCGGGCCCGGGGTAATCATCGCCACCGCTACGGCGTCGACAAACTGCCGCTCATTCAGCCAGTGGTGCTCGGTTACGACTCCGCCATAAAGGAAAGGCACAATCGCCAACCCAGACCCGAAGACAAACGCCCCCGCCTTCGCGAAGAAGATGCCGATTTGCGCAAGCAGCGGCACATCGATGCCGCTCAACAGCCCTGAAGACACTGGAACGTAAGCCGCCGCAATCCCGTTCACGGAGCCTTTGTTCAACCACTTCGGCGGCGCACGCCAAAGCCAGCCAATGATGCCCGCCGCAATAAATAGCCAGGCGATTTCGCTTTCGGTAACGAACGTCGTGACGAGCAACGTGAGGTAGATTGCCCACAGAAGCTTGTCGGAACCCACGGTCTTCCGAGTCAGCTTGTAGCCGCTCATCGCGATAATTCCGACGACCGCCGCGCCCACGCCGTAGAACACGGCCTGCATCCACGAGAGTCCACCGAAGTGCGCGTAGGCCCAGCCAAGCGCAACCACCATGAAGAACGATGGAATGACGAATGCAATGCCGGCCAGCGTTGCCCCAAGAATCCGGTAGTGCACGTAGCCGAGATATATGGCGAGTTGCGCTGCCATCGGCCCGGGGGCGAGCTGCGCGAGCGCTATCCCTTCCTTGTAGTCGGCCTCTGAAATCCAGCCCAACCGCTCCACGAGGTCACGTCGCATATAGCCGGCGAGGGCAACAGGACCGCCAAAACCAAATGTGCCCAATCGAAGCATGTAGCCGACCAGCTGCGCCAGCGAATACCGTTCCGTCGTCTTCGCAACAGTACTCACGATCCCCCCGTTCAGCTTTTCCTTTGAGGTGTTGCGTAGTGGGCTAGCATCGAGTCCAGCACACTGCCCAGTTCGGTCAGCATGGCCTCATCGTCAAGCCCCCTTTGCCGTGCACCCGCGACAACAGCTTCAAATCCGACTGCCTCCGGAATCGCAAACCCACCGATATCCAAAGCGTGGATCATCCGGCCAAGCGCAATCATTCCGGGAACGTCTTCCAGCGAGAAACTTGCAACCAAGACTTCAAACGTCACCATGTCGCCAACGTGAGTGAAGGCGGCGCCGTCAAAATCAAAGCCCAGCGCATCTGCCGGACACGTCGCGGGTGATTCGACCCAGATGAAAGTGGCCTTCGTATCGATGAATCGATTAATCAACCAAGCACTTGCGACCCGGTCGACCCACATACGTCGGCGTGTCGCCCAAGTACGGCCCTGATAGTCCTCCCGCCGCAATGGACGGATCACACCGTCTTCCGCGTGAGGCTCACCCGGTGACAGCACTTTGTTGGCGAGCGCAACGAACTCCTGAAGCGCCGCCTGCCCCGCCACCGATGCCTCGTTGGGGAAAAAGTCCATGGCCTGAATCGCCTCGAAGTCCTTCTTCAGCCGCTTCAATTGCTTTTCGACATCGGCTTCGGCAGCGCCAAGACTTTTCCTCGCTTCCGCGACGTCTCGCTGGAATATGGCGTACTCGGCAGACCTGTCAAAAAGTGAGCGCAAATAGCCCCTCTGCTCGTCATCCCGTGCGGAAACCAACAACAATTGGGCATTACCGCCCGCGTCATTGATACCAGCGGCCAAGTCATCCAGTTCAGTGAGTCGCTCGTCCGAAAATGGCAAAAGATATGCCCCATCCCGCAGGACGGCACAGCCCTTCGCTTTCAACGCACGCCAAAAGCGCATGCGCGCGGTAGCGTTGTCTGAGGGAAAGGTCAGGACGAGAAGGAGCCAGTCGATTTTGTTCATGCAACTAACTCTACAAAAATGTAGAGATAACTACAAGAATATTTTATGTGAAATGTTGCGCATCCCTGATGCAGGCAAGAGCCTCGAGCACTTCTTCGCGGTTTTTTTGTTCTCCGCGCCGCTGACAAGTCTTCGTGACGGCCAGGGAAACATAGGGCAACATGAGCGCACATCAAACTCGCTCCGGCAATACCGGGGCGATCACACATGCACCATTTCGCGAGACGCTCAGCCGAATCGCTCAGGAGAAATACGATGATTGACGGTCTGGTTGGCGGCAAACTGTACGGCAAGGCAGCGCAGCGCACGGGACAGAATGGACACGCCTTCGTCACCGCCAAAGTTCGCGCGACGGGCGGAGACGGTGATGGCGACGCGATCTTCGTCAATGTGATCGCGTTTAGCGAGACGGCCAGCAATGCGCTGCTGGCGCTCGAAGACGGCGATAACGTGTCGATATCCGGCTCGCTCACGCCGAAGGTGTGGACCGACCGCAATGGCGAGACGCGCCCCGCGCTCGATATGGTCGCCACCCTCGTTATGACCGCCTACCAAGTCAAACACAAACGCGCCGCGACCAGAGGTGAACCCAGCCCGGCGCATGACTCGGATCTGGACGACAACGACGGCCCGCGCTGACCCACCGCTAGGCGGCCAACGCCGCACCATCGCTGCGCGGATCGTGCGCCCCCGTCGCCAGTCCGTCCACATCCATCGCAATGACCCCTGCCTGACCCGCCAGCGGGCTGTGCCTCGGCAGCGCGGCCAACGCATGGCCACGCTGCGTCAACGCGGCGAACACGTCGTCTCCCGCGTCGCACTCCAGCTTCAGATTGTCCCGGCTGTCCGAAAACGTGCGGCCCAGCAAGAAGCGCGGCTGCGAAAGCGCTTCGTACGGGTTCATGCCATAGTCGATCAACCGTGTGAGCAACGCGCATAGCGTCTGTGGCTGGCCGTCCGCACCCTGTGTGCCGTACAGCAGACGAGGGCGTCCGCCTTCCAGATACATGCCGGGATTGAGCGTATGGAACGGTCGCTTGCCCGGCGTCAACGCATTGGGATGTGCACTTCCCGCCGGACGAAATGCCGCCCCCCGGTTGTGCCACAGCACCCCGGTGTCGCCCGCCATCACGCCGCTGCCCCAATCGAAGTAGATCGTCTGCAACACGCTGACGGCGCGCCCGGCGGCGTCCGTCGCGGCGAAATAGACCGTATCGCCTTCACGAAAGCGATGCGGCCAGTCGAGCGCGACGTGATCGTCAATGCGCGCGGCAGCCGCGCTCAGATGCGCATCGGACAACATCGCGCTCACCGGGACATCGGCATATTCGGGGTCCGCCACATAACGGTCGCGATCGACGAACGCCTGCTTCACCGCCTCGACGAGCCGGTGGTAGTACGTCGCGCTCCCATGCGCACAATCGCGCAGCCCCAGTCGCGCGAGTATCCCCATGATTTGCAGCGTCGTCACGCCCTGCGTCGGGGGCGGCAGCGTCGCCAGCACACCATCGCCATACAACATCGTCAGCGCAGGCGACACATGCACCCGCGTGGCGGCAAGGTCGTCTCGCGTGAGCGGCGAACCGGCGTCTTGCAGCCCGCTCGCCATACGGGCAGCCAACTCGCCCTCGTAGAATTCGCGCGCGCCCCCCTCGGATAGCCGCCGCAATGTCCGCGCCAACGCCGGTTGCCGAAACCACTCACCCGACACGGGCGCGCGCCCGCCCGGCAGGAACGTTTGTGCGAAGCCGTGCCACGTAGCCGCATCGCCCATCTCGGTCGCCCGATACGCATACCAGAAGTCTTGCGAACGGCTCACCGCAAAACCGTCCTCTGCGGCAGCGATGGCGGGGGCGAGCAGCGACGCCCACGACATCGTGCCACCCCACGCCTCGCGACTCACGCGATACGCCGCTTCCCATGCGGCGACCGTTGCCGCCGTGGTCAGCGCGCTGGCGGGTCCGCGCACGGCAACGGGTCCGCCGTCCAGCAACGCCGAAGGCAGACGCCGTGCTGCCTGCCCGATGCCGGAAATCGCGAGCGGCGGTGTGTCGCCCTGCGCGCCGTCGGCAACCAACCAGAAGCCGTCGCCGCCAAGGCCCGTGAAGTGCGGCATCGTGACGCACAGCATGGCCGCGACGGCGATGGCCGCTTCAATAGCGTTGCCGCCTTGTTGCAGGACGTCGCGTCCAGCCGCGCTGGCCAGCGCATGCGGACTGGTGACCAATCCGGCGCGTCCGCTGGCAAGCGCTGGCGCTGACGTTGCTGCACCGGTAATGTCTCGCGCCGTCATGCCGCCACTCCTGCCCCATGTTGTCCGCCGAGATACGCCGCCGCCAGACGCGCGTCGCCCGCCAGCTCGCTCGCCGGACCGCTCACGCTCACGCGGCCCTCTTCCAGCACGTATCCGCGATCGGCGATGGACAACGCCATCGCCGCCATCTGGTCGACGAGCAACATCGACAGCGACTCACGCCGCAGCGCATCGAGCGACGCGAACAACTCCGCGATGACTTTCGGCGCCAGTCCCAGCGACGGTTCGTCAAGTAGCAACACGCGCGGCGCTGACATCAACGCACGCGCAATCGCGAGCATCTGTTGTTCACCGCCGGAGAGCAGACCCGCGCGCTGATGTTGCCGTTCGCGCAAGCGCGGATAGCGCGCGAACATCCGCTCGATACGCGCCTCAAGCGTCGCCCGAGGCAACCGGCCACACGGAAACGCCCCGAGCCGAAGATTGTCGAGCACCGACAGTTCCGCGAATACCTGCCGCCCCTCCGGCACCAGCACCACGCCCAATGCGGCAATCTTCGCGGCATCCAGCCGCGAAAGATCACGCCCGTCGAATGTGATGCCGCCGCTCACCGGGCGATGCAAGCCCGCGAGCGAGCGCATGAGTGTCGACTTGCCCGCGCCATTGGCGCCGAGCAACGCCACCAGTTCGCCCTCGCGTATCTGAATCGATACGTCATGCAAGACCGGCGCCGCGCCGTATCCCGCAGTGAGCTTGCCGACACCCAGAACTTCCGGCGTGGTCGCGACATCGCGTTCGCGCGGCTTGCCGGCTTCCGCCGTCTGCGCACCGAGGTACGCCTGACGCACGCGCTCGTCATGCCGAATGGCGCTCGGCGATCCCTGCGCGAGAAAACGTCCCGCATCGATCACGACGATGCCATCCGACACGCCCATCACCAACGACATATCGTGTTCGACCAGACCGACCGCCACCCCACTGTCGGCGATCTCGCGCAGCAGTTTGCCCAGTTGCGCCTTGTCCTGCGTCGACAGCCCCGCTGCCGGTTCGTCGAGCAGCAGCACCGCCGGACGTGTCGCCAATGCGCGTGCGATCTCCACCAGACGCCGGTCGACGTGCGCGAGATCGGCGGCCATCAGTTCCACATCGCCGTGATAACCGCACGCGCGCAACAGGGCGATTGCCGCGTCACGATGTCTCTTGCTACGCATGCGGGCGACACCGAGCAAGCCGCCGAGTCGTCCCGCGCTCAACGCAAGCGTCACGTTATCCAGCACGCTCATGCCGCCAAACAGTTGCGACGTCTGATACGTGCGCGCCACGCCATGCCGTGCACTGTCGCATGCGCCTCGTGCGGCGAGGGCGTCGCCGCCGAGCGCACGCGTGCCGGCTTGCGGTCGATAAAAGCCCGAGAGCATATTCAGGACAGTTGACTTGCCTGCACCATTCGGGCCGATCAGACTCGTCACCTGTGCGGCCGGCAGTTCGAACGACAGATCGGCCACGGCCTTCACGCCGCCAAACGTCATGGCGAGGCCGTGTGCGGCAAGGCGCTTTCGTTGCGCTTGGGCCAGCACCGGCAGCGTAAGCGGCGCGCTCGCATCGACACTACCGTCGTTCGACGACGCGCCGCGTCGCGACTTCCACCACGTACCCAACACGCCAATCACACCATTCGGCGCACCCCACAACACAACCAGCAACAGCACACCGAAACACAGCAGACGCAGGTTCTCAAGACTTGCCAGCAACTCCGGCAGCAACCCGACGACCACTGCGCCGACGAGCGGCCCGGCAATCGTGCCCGCACCGCCGATCATCACGACCAGCACGAACAAGAGCGACTGAAGGAACGAGAACATGCCCGGCGTGACCATGCCTTGCAGCGGTGCGAACAAGCCTCCCGCCAATCCGGCCAGCGCCGCAGAAAACGCGAACGCCACCGCCTTGACGATCAGCGGATTCACGCCAATCGACGCCGCCGCCGTCTCGCTGTCGCGCACGGCACGCATGGCCGCCCCCCACGTCCCGCGAGAGATGCGCGCGTAGATCAGCAGCGCCACCGCCAGGACGGCGAGCGCCGCCACGGCCACCACGCGCTCGCTTCCGTCGATACCGAAGACGCCCGGCGGCATCACGCCCATCAAACCGTTCTGTCCGCCGGTCAGCGCGCGCCATTCCACCGCGCCGTGCTCGACGATGAAGCCGAAGGCAATCGTCACCATGGCGAGGCCCGGGCCACGCACCCGCAGCGCGGGCAACGCCAGCAAAGCGCCGCTCAGCGCGGCAATCGCCCCGCCCGCGAGCCATGCGGGCCAGAACGGCCAGCCCGCCTGCGTGGTCAGAATGGCCACGGCATACGCGCCGATTGCATAGAAGCCCACATGGCCAAACGACACTTGCCCCGTGAGTCCCAGCAGAAGATTGAGGCCCACGCCGCAGATCGCGAGCAATGCCACGCCCGCGATGACCACGACGAAATAGCCGTTCACCACACAGGCAGCACCCGCCATCGCCAGCAGCGCCGCCGCGAGGATCGCCGTAAGTGCCATGCCGTCGCGGGTCCGCGCGGCCCTCGCCCCCGAGGCCCCGGCTTGGACGGACGGCGACGCCAACCGCAAAGGAGAATCGCTCATACCTTACGTACCTCCGCGCGACCGAACATGCCTTCCGGACGCATCGCCAGCAACACGATGACCAGACCGAACGTAATGATCTGGGTGTAGCTCGATCCCAGCGTCGCGGTAATCATCGCTTCACTCACACCGAACAACAGACCCGCGATCATCACGCCCCAGGCGCTGGAGAGTCCGCCGAGAATCGCCACGGCAAATGCCTTGAGGCCGAACACGGTGCCCATGTCGGCCTGCACATTGAACAGCGGCGCGATCAACACGCCTGCCACCCCTGCGAGCAGCGTCGATACGGCGAACGCGCCGGCAATGGTGCGCTGAATGGGGATGCCCATGAGCCGCGCAGCGTCGCGGTTCTGTACCACGGCCAGCATGGCCACGCCCCAGCGCGAGCGCCGCAGCACGTAGTGCAATGCGCCCGCGAGCGCGAGACCGACCACCGGGATCACCAATTGCAGCGGATACACGCCAAGGCCCGCGTCGCCGATCTGCAGGGAGCTTTGCGCCAACGAAGACGGCAGACTGCGCGGCTCGGTGCCGAAGGTGAGCATGACCACGTTATCGAGCACGATACCCAGCGCGACCGTCGCCATCAGCCACGCACTGGACCCGCGTCGCACGAACGGTTGCACCGCGAGACGCTCCACCACCAGACCGTAGACGGCGCACAGTACGAGCGCGGCGACGATCGCCAGTGGCATCGGCCAGCCGAGCGTCTGTGCGAACGTGTACGCCAGCACGGCGCCCAGCATCATCGAGCTACCCTGCGCGAAGTTGACCGTCGCGCTTACCGCAAAGGTCAGATGAAAGCCGAGCGCCATGAGGCCGTACATACTGCCGAGCCCCAGGCCGGCGACAAGCGCCGAGATCCATTGCATGAGATGTCCTCCGGGACGCCGGCACGCGGCGCCCCTCAATGCCGGTGACGTGCGACTTACTTCGCCGCGACCTTCGCGCCCGTGGCCGTCACGGGAACGATGCGGTTGTCGATAAATTGCGCCCACACGTAGTCTTGCGCAGACAGCGCGTCGTGCTGCTGGTCGTTGAACGGCTTCACATACGTCTTGATGAGCCCTTCGTAACGGTCGATCTTGTAGAAGCCGCCGCGAATCGCATCGCCTTTCGTCGAGCCCGCCTTGTCGATGGCCAGCGCCGTCAGACGCATCGCGTCGTAGGCGTTCGCCACGCCAACGGCCGGGGTGATGTCGTCCACCCCCTTGATGTCGGAGTACTTCGCCTTGAGGGCGGCAACGACACGCGCGCTCACCGGCGACGTCGCACCGAAGAAGCTATACGTCTGCACGAAATGCACGGCCTTCGCGTTGGGGCCGGCCAACTCGGTGAAGCGGCCGCCCGCCGGGCCCCAGTGCGACACGATGGGCACCTTCCAGCCCATGCGGTCGAGCGACTTCACGACCTGCGCCGACGGCCCGACATTGCCGACCATCAGCAACGTGTCGGCCCCGGCGGCCTTGAGGCGGCCCAATTGCGGCGTGACGTCCACGTCGTTGGCCTCGAACTTCTCCACCCCGGCGGGCTTCATGCCTTTGGCGGCCAGCGCGGCGACGATGCCTTTCTCATTCGATTCGCCCCACGGGTTGTTCACGAGAATCAGACCGAGCTTCTTCGCGCCGAAGGTCTCCTGCGCATGAGCGACCATGGCGCTGTCGACGATTTCATCGACGGCCGATACGCGAAACACGTAGTTCGGATTTGCACCGTTGCGCGTAATCGGCGTGCCCGCCGCCCACGGCCCCATGAACGGCACTTTCTCCTGATTCGCGATGGGCACGATGGCCATCGACACCGGCGTGTCGAGTCCGCCGAACAGCACCGCCACCTTGTCTTTGTAGATCAGCTCGCGAGCGGCAAGCACCCCTTTGGCCGGGTTGCCCTCGTCGTCGCGGCGCACCAGTTCGAGCTTGCGCCCGCCGAGAACACCACCGCTCGCATTGATCTCGTCGATGGCGATCGTCATGCCCCGCGTAAGCGCTTCACCCGCGCGCGCCGACTGCCCCGAGAGCGCCGTGACGAGACCGATCTTGATCGTGTCCGCCGCATAGCTCGATGCGCCGGCGAACGACATACCGGCGGCCGCCAGTGCAAACACACCGGCCCGGAGCCAGCGCCGGCGGGGTGAGGCCGATAGCGCCGTCGTGTCGCTGGCGGCGTTGGAACGTACAGATGCAGACATGAGCAATCTCCGTGAGGAAGCATCAGAAGCGAATCGAAAGCGGACCGATTACGGTCCCGGTGCCGGGGCATCGCCCGGACATATCCCCGCCGTATGCAAGAGGCATGCCACGTCGTCGACATTTCGCCTGAATCGCTCAGTACGATATGAATCACAACGCGTTGACGATCTGGCATCGAAATTGCGAACGATTGGTTGTAACGTTCGTTGACGATCTGATTTGCGCCAACTCGGAACACGCTCGCACAGTCGCGGTGCGTAGATGTTTCAAGTCGGCTCACGACGTGAGCACGAACGATGAACGAATGGACCCTGACATTGAGCACGCCTTGCCGCCATGCAAGGCAACGACGACACCCGATGACTTCTGCCCTGACGCTTACGGAACACGACGACTGCGCGAGCACCGACCCCCGCTTCGGTGCGCTTCGCACGCACGACCGCTTCGACTATCTACCGATCACGGCACGCGATACGTATCGCTGGCCCAACGGCGCGCGCCTTGCCGTCTACCTCGGTTTCAATCTGGAGCACTTCGCTTTCGGTGAGGGGTTGGGCGCGAACCTGGGCCCTGTCTCGCCGCAGCCGGACGTGCTCAACTTCAGTTGGCGCGAATACGGCAATCGGGTGGGCGCGTGGCGCTGTCTCGATCTGTTCGACGATTTGTCGATACCCGCCGGCGTGGTACTCAACACATCGCTGCTCGACCATTGCCCCGCGCTCGTGCGCGCGTGTGTGGCGCGCGGCGACGAGTTGATCGGACATGGACATACGAATGGGCATCGTCAGAGCGATTTCGAGTTCGCTCATGAGCACGATCTCCTCGCGCATTGCCGCGCGCGCCTCGCGACGGAGACGGGATATACCCCGACGGGGTGGCTATCGCCCTGGATATCGGAGACGCATGACACACCGGATCTGCTCGCGCTCACCGGTTATCGCTACACGTTGAACTGGTGTCATGACGACCGGCCGGTGCGCATGCGCACCGCGCACGGCACGTTGTGGTCGGTGCCGTATCCGCAGGAGGTGAACGACATTCCGATGATCGTGGGGCGTCAGCTCGATGGTGCGGCATTCGCCGACATGATTGCGGATCAATTCGACGAGATGTACGCGCAGGCGGAACATCCGACGCGCGCCCAGCCACTGGTGATGGGGATCGCCTTGCATCCGTACCTCGTCGGGCAACCGTATCGCCTGCGCCACCTGCGCCGCGTGCTCACCCCCATCGCCGACGCAGCGCGGCGCGGCGACATCTGGCTCGCAACGCCGGGCGATATTGCGGCGCACGTCACGGCCGTGAGCGCGACACAACCCGACGCCATCATGGGGTAAGGTGCGATATGACGCTCAAGCCGCATTGCCCGGCGTGTCCCGATTGCCCACCCTCGACCTTGCTACCGTCGCCGCCTATGCCTGCCGACAAACCGCTGACCCCTTCGCGCCGCGCCGCCGGAAAATCCGTGCGGTCCGCATCTGCGGCAACCGCTGCCGCGCCTGCGAGTGATGCCGAATCCCGTTTGCTGTCCTTGCACGCGCCCGTCCCGCAAGACCTCGGCGAGCAAAGCGCCGAGACGCGGATCGAGACGCACATCTACCGCACCATCGTCGATGGCGTGCTCGGGCATCGTCTGACGCCCGGCACCAAACTCCCGGAGCCTGAGCTTTGTCAGCTCTTCGACGTGGGGCGCGCGGTGGTGCGTCGCGTGCTGGAGCGTCTGGCGCATGACGGCATCGTCACGCTGCGCCCCAACAAAGGGGCAGTGATCGCGGAACCGACGCCGGAGGAGACTCGCGAAATCTTCGAGGCCCGGCGCGCGTTGGAGCGAGCGCTCGTCGAACTGGCCGTCGCCAATGTGACCGACGACGACCTCGCCATGCTGCGCCGTCAGCTCGACGCCGAGCATACCGCCATGCACCGCTTCGATCAGCCGTCATGGGCACGCCTCGCGAGCGACTTCCATTTGCGCGTCGCCGCGCTGGCCGGCAATGCGGTACTGCTGCGTTACCTTACCGAGTTGATCTCGCGCTGCTCGCTTATCGTCGGGTTGTACGAACCGCCCGGTTATGCCCCGTGCGAACACGACGAACACGCCGCCATCGTGGCGTGCATCGTCCGGCGCGATGCGGCCGGCGCCATCGCCCGCATGCAGTCGCACCTCGAAGAACTCGAGCGCCGTATCGAGACAACGCGCATGCGCGGGCAGAAAAGTCTGGCGTCGCTGCTTGGCTTACCGGAAGCGGTATCGCCGGAAGACGTTGCGCCGCCTGCCGAACCCGTCAAACGCCAACGCCGCCAGAAAACCTGAGGACATCGCATGGAAATCGACTTCCGCGAAATCACGGCGTACCAGCGCTACAAATTGATGGCGAGCCTGATCGTGCCGCGCCCGATTGCGCTCGTGACCACAATCAACGAGGGCGGCGCCGTCAATGCCGCGCCGTTCTCGATGTTCAACATGGTGGGTGAAGAACCGCCGATCGTGATGCTCTCGATCAACCGGCGCGACGACGATTCGCTCAAGGACACTGCGGCCAATATTCTGCGCAGCCGCGAATACGTCGTGCATCTCACCGATGAGCCGATGACGGCGCGAATGCATGCGTGTGGCGACCGGCTGCCACCAAGCGAAAGCGAGTTGACGCATGCGGGACTCACGCCGGTGGCAAGCAGCCTCGTCGCGCCGCCGCGCATTGCACAAGCACCGGTCGCCTTCGAATGCACGCTTTGGGAAACGCTGGAAACGCCGAGCCGCCATATCTTCATCGGGCGCGTCGAGCGCATGCACGCCCGCGACGAACTGATCGATACCCAGCAATGGCGTGTCAGGTTGCAGAACTACTTTCCTGTGGGACGCTTCGGTGCGAGCTTCTACGTCGACACCCGCAATCGCTTCTCGCTCGAACAGGACGGCGGCCAAACCACGGCCAGCACCGCCGTCGATGAGATGTAGACGCGAGCGCTTAAAGCGCGCGACGACGACGAGAGGCATAGCTTCGTGTCATCGTCGCGTGGTCTTTCATCGTGTGTGAGCCCTCAGGAACGTTTCCATTAGCGTTGCGAATGCCGGGGCATTCGTTTGCATCGGGTAATGCCCGCAGTCCTTCATCTCGGTTAGCTGCGCGTTCGGATGCCACGCGAGGAAGGTCTGCTTCATCGCCTCGGCATCCAGACCCGGGTCCTTGTCTCCTACGATCACCAGCCACGGGGTGCTCAACCCGCGCACCTCGTCGACGAAGTCCGTCGTCGTCATCATGTCGAGATAGCGACGACGGCACGCCGCTGCCACAGACTCGCGGTTTTGGCGCAGCTTCGCGTCGACCCAATCGTCGGGGACACCCTTCACGCCCCCGGTCACGAACTTCACCAAGCGGCGAAACGCGTCGTCGTTCTCGCACGTCAACGCGAAAAACTCGGCAGCCTCCGGTGGCAGGCGATTGCCAGCCGCCGACAGCGGACACACCGCCACGGCACTCTTGATGCGCGAAGGGACATTGGCTGCGAGGCGTTGCGTCGCCATTCCGGTCATCGAATGACCGACGACATGGAAGCGCGTCCAACCCAACGCGTCGGCCACGCCGAGGCAATCGGTCGCGATCTCGTCGATGGTGTAGCAGCCGCGCAGGTGTTTTGAGCGTCCGTACCCGCGCAAGTCGACGAACACGTAGGTGAATGTCGCACCGTCGAGATACGGCAAGAGGGTGTCGTAATTCGTGTGATCGCCGAGCCAGTCATGCAAGACGAGAACGGGTTCAGGACCATTGCCGAATGGCGTGAAGCCCAGCATGGCGCAAGAGAGATTAGTCATTTCGATTCGTTCCTTTCTGGTGAATGAAATCCGGATCACGAAGTCCGGAAACCAAAAAGAAACGCCCCCCCGGCGGACCGGGAGGGCGTTCGAATTAGGACTTGATGGTATCGTCTCGTCCCCGCAAAGTCAACGCAACTTGCGGTGCATCAGTCGAAGCGGCGACCGCGTGTCTCGGGCATCTTCAGATAGACGATGAGCGAGATCGCCGCGCAGATCGTCACGTACCAATAGAAGTACGATTCGTGGCCGCTCGCCTTGAAGCGCAGCGCGACGAACTCCGTCGTGCCGCCGAGGATGGCCGTGGTCAACGCATACGGGCAACCAACGGCCAACGCACGGATGCGCGGCGGGAACAGCTCCGTCTTCGCCAGCATGTGCACCGACGTGAAGCCCGAGAGCATCACCAGCCCGGCGAACGACAGGGCAAACGCCACCACCGGATCTTTGGTGTGACTGAGCGCCGTGAAGAGCGGCACGGAGAACAGCGTCGTACTCACGCCGAAGATCATCAACACCTTGCGGCGGCCGATCACGTCCGAGAGCAGGCCAAACAGCGGTTGCAGCGGCATGTAAAGCAACAGCGCCAGTGTAGAGATGAACGTCGACGACTCTTTCGACAGTCCGACCGAATTCACCAGGAACTTCTGCATGTAGACGGTGAACGTGTAGAACGCCACCGTGCCACCGATGGTGATGCCGATGGCCAGCAGAATCTGACGCCAATGCCCCAGCACTTCGCGGGTAATCGATGTCTCGCGTTTTTTCGCGCTATCGACAAACGCCTCGCTCTCCGTCACGTTGCGACGCATATACAACGCGAAGAGCGCCAGCACGCCACCCAGCACGAACGGGATGCGCCATCCCCAATGCTCGATCTGTTCCGAAGTGAGCAATACGCGCTGCATCAGCAGCATCAGGCCGAGCGCCACGAGTTGCCCGGCGACCACGCTCACTTGCAAGAAGCCGAGGTAAAAGCCTTTGCGATACTCCGGCGCGATTTCGCTCAGATAGGTCGCGCTCGTGCCGTACTCGCCGCCCATCGACAGGCCTTGCAACAGACGCGCCGCAATCAGCACCATCGGCGCGAAGATGCCGATGCTTGCGTAGCCGGGTGTGAGCGCAATCATCATCGAGCCGACACTCATCGCAAGCACCGATCCCGTGAGGGCTGCCTTGCGGCCGCGCCGGTCGGCATACAACCCAATGAGCCAACTGCCCAGCGGACGCGCCACATAGCCGACCGCCGCAATCGCGGCCGTATTCATCAGTTGGACGGTCGGGTTATCGCCGGGAAAGAACGCCTTGGCGAAATAGATCGAAAAGATGCTGTACGCGAGAAAGTCATACCACTCGATCAGGTTGCCTGCGAGGCCACCGACGATGGAGCCGATCTTGACCGGCGCACGCGTGCCGGGGGCCGCATGTGAAGTGTGTGAAGTGTTCGAGGGGCGGGCGGCAAGGGAATCCGAGGGGGGCGTCACAGTCTGTCTCCAATACTTGTTGTCTACTGCCATCGTGCAGCGGTGCCGTACTGCTGGAAGAGCGGGCGACGCCAAGAACTGCCGGCGTCGCCGTCATGCGTATTCAGGGGGGTGGGCGCGAGCTCCGCGCGCTTAGCTAGCGGCGTACTTCTTGTCGAGTGCGTCGTAGAACGGCTTGTTGACCAGACGCTGGCGCTCGGCAAAGGGCACCACGAGTGACGGGTCTTCGTCCAGACGCCCGCTGTCGCGCAGCGTACCCAGCGCCTTTTGCATGCCGAGCACGGCGCTTTGCAGCGCGGCGTTCGCATAGAGCACGATGCCGTAGCCCAGTTCGGCCAGACGCGGCTGCGATTGCGTCGGCGTCTTCCCGCCGATGACGATGTTGATCAACTGCGGACGATCGAACAGCGCCGGCAGACGTTCGATATCGGCCAGCGTCTCTGTCGCTTCGATGAACAGGATGTCGGCACCAGCGTCGATGAAGCGGTGACCGCGCTCGATGGCGGCTTCGATGCCTTCGACGGCAGCCGCGTCGGTACGGGCGATGATTTGCAGGTTGGCGTCTTCACGCGCGTCGACGGCAGCACGGATCTTGCCGACCATCTCGTCGACGCCGATCACGGCCTTGCCGTTGAAGTGACCGCACTTCTTGGGCAACACCTGATCCTCGAACTGGATGGCATCGGCGCCGCTGCGTTCGAGCACACGCACCGTATGACGTACGTTGAGGGCGTTGCCGAAGCCCGTGTCGGCATCGACGATGATCGGCAGCGAGACGGCGTCGCGCACGCGGGCGGTGTGCTCGGCCATCTCGGCAAGCCCCACGAACGCGAGGTCGGGCAGGCCGAGCGACATGTTGGTCACCCCCGCGCCAGTGAGATAGAGCGCTTCGAAACCGGCGTCTTCGATCACGCGCGCCGAAAGGGCGTTGAAGGCGCCGGGCACGAGCAACCCCTGGCGGGCCTCGACCTTGCGGCGGAATTCGGCGCGGCGTTGCGCGGTCGTGGTGGTCATGGCGTATGTCTCCGTATCGGTAAATGGGTCTACCGTTCGCAATCTGCGTGCCAGTCGCCGCATCACTTGAGAACGCCAAGCAAATCGGCGTCAAATCATGGACTTGCGCTGGTCAGCCCGTTTTCTGCGGATGTGGCAGAATCGGCAAACCGAAAATGAAACGTTTCATGAAACGCTTGCGAAACACCGATGAAACGGTGAGCCATGCGTTTCGTCAGTGCCGTACGGAGACCTCGCAATGCCCCCCAGCCTTTCCGGTACCGTGCCGCCGCGTGCAACCGCGTCCGCACCGTCCGATCCCCGCGCCCGCCGTCCGGGCATCGCCCTCGTGAGCATCAGCCGGTTGCAGACCCTTTGCGAGACCGTCGCGCCGCGCTACACCGACCGGGCGCGCTTCTATTCCGTGCGCGAAGGCTATGGCGCGGCCGTGGCGGCGTTGCAATCGTATGTCGACTCGGGGGCCGTCGACGTCGTGCTCGCAGCGGGATCGAACGGGGCGTACCTGCGCGAGAACCTGTCGGTGCCAGTCGTGACGGTCAAGGTCAATGGCTTCGACGTCCTCAGCGCGATCACACGCGCGACCACAACGTGGCCGGACCAGCCGCTTGGCTTGGTGCTTCACGAGACGGTGTCGCGCGAGTTGGACGATCTCGGTCAGTTGTTGAAGATTCAGCTTCGGCAACGCGCCTATCGTTCCGTCGACGAGGTGCAGGCGGCTGTCGACACGCTGGCGGCGCAGGGGTGCAAGGTCATCATCGGCCCGGGCATGGCGTGCGATCTCGCGCAAGAGGCGGGGCTCGAACATGTCTTCCTCTACTCGCTCGGCGCGGTCGAAGAAGCCTTCGAGCGATCGGTCGAACTGGCGCGGGTAAGCCGCGACAAGGAATCGAAGCGCATGCGTCTGAATACCATCGTGGCGCACATGCGCGACGGGGTCGCGGCCTTCGATGAGAACGGGCAACTCGAAGCCGTGAATCCTGCGATGTTCTCGCTGCTGGACGTGGATGCCGGGCGAGTCGAGACGCTGGGTGCGCGGCAATTCGAGTTGACGCGAAAGCTCGGACCGATGTTGCGGGAATTGTCGGACGGCGGCGTGGCCATCGAGGAGCGTCTCGTGCATATCGACGCCCGCGCCTTCATCGTGAGTTGTGTGCCCATCTATGAGCACGGCATGCGCTCAGGCGCGGTCGTGACGGTGCAGGACGCCCAGATGGCACAGCGCATCGACCGCTCGTTGCGCACGACGCAACGGCCCAGGCACCTTGTCGCGAAGCATGAACTGACCGAGTTGGTCGGCGATTCGCCACAGATCGAGAAGGTGAGACGGTTGGCACGCGCAGGCGCCTCGCACGACGCGACGGTGCTGCTGACCGGCGAGAGCGGGACGGGTAAGGAGCTGGTCGCGCAGGGTATTCACAACGCGAGTGCGCGGCGCGGCAACCCGTTCGTCGCCTTCAACTGTGCGGCACTGCCGGAGGGACTCATCGAGAGCGAGTTGTTCGGTCACGACGAGGGCGCCTTCACCGGCGCGCGGCGTGGCGGCAAGGCGGGCCTGTTCGAAATCGCGCACACGGGCACCATCTTCCTCGACGAGATCGGTGAGATGCCCGCAGCCTTGCAGAGCCGGTTGCTGCGCGTGTTGCAGGAGCGCGAGGTGATGCGCCTGGGATCGGGGCGTCCCGTGCCGATCGACGTTCGCGTGATTGCCGCGACGCATCGCGATCTCAACGCGCTGGTTGCGCAAGGGCGATTCCGTGCGGATCTGTATTTCCGCCTGAACCTGTTGCAGGTGACGCTTCCCGCGTTGCGCGAGCGCCGCGAGGATATTCGTCTGCTCGCACAGACGTTGTTGTCGAGAAACGCTGCACAGTACGGGCTGGATGCCCGCACCTCGAAGCCGATTCTCAAAGTGCTCTCGCCGTTGTTCGATCATTACGACTGGCCGGGCAACGTGCGCGAGCTGGAGAACCTGTTGACGCGCGCAGCGATTTATCTCGATAACGATGTGGCACGCCATGCGCAAACGTTGCACGAGGTATTTCCGGAATTGCTGCGGTTATCACCCAGTAAGCGGCATCTCCCGACCGGCCACGCCGACGAGATCGCGGCACCCGCGCCAGTCACTCGCGCGGCCGCGCTCGCCGCGCTGCAAGCTTCAGGCGGCAATCGCGCGGCGGCCAGCCGTGCGCTGGGCATCAGCCGCACGACGTTCTGGCGATTGATGAGGTCTGTCGACTGACGGTGCGCCATCGCGGTATCGCGATATCGTCGCGACGGCGCTCTATGTCGTGGACACCGAAGTTCCTCACATCGACACCACGAATCGGCAAATGCGTCGTGAACCGCCGATCCTCATAGGGAATGGATCAAACGTCCCCGCCTCGGGACCCAATTCACCAGCCCTTCATCTCAGATCCACAAATCCTTCATATGGACGTGCTGCGGGCACGCACCGGCTACAGCGCGGCTGCAACCCGTCGGCATGACAACCCGATACCTGAAAGGAGCAATGTGTCCGAGAAGTTTCAAGGCCAGATTCTGCGTGAGTTTGGGGAGTTGATTGGTATTCCTTCGCTGACATTCGACGAGCATGGCGCCTGTTGCTTTGTGGTCGACGAAGATTTCGAGCTAGCCATCTTGCGCACTGACGACCAGTTGTCGCTGACGCTGCCGATAGACTTTCCCGAGGCCGCCATGCAAATACCGGCGCGGCATCTGCTCTCACTTTTCCCTCCCATGACGGTCGACACGTTGCGCGGCGAGAGCCCCGTGATCGCATGGCATCCGCAGGCTTCGCGTGCGGTGGCGATCGTCACGTTATCGCGGCATCTGGCGAGCGCCGAGCAACTGGCCGCCTACACGGTCGAATTCCTCGAATGGTGCACTCACTGGCGCAACGTGATCCGGCGTGACGTGCCGGCCTTCCTTCACGCGAACCCCGGCGTTCAGCGCAACGACCCTGTGCACTGGCTCGCACTGCGCTGAACCACCAGAGAAACCGGAGAATAACGACGCGCCGCGTCGACGGCGTCGCCTATCAGGGTGGACGACAGCAACCCGGGCACGATGGTCGACGTCCTGTCTGGAACATTCAACATAAGCGATCTACAGAGAATCTATGCCTTTTGGAAATAGCATTTCGCAACAGACTCCCCACGCAATGTCGCCGGATACCGCGATGAACGCGTCAGATCAGGCGGGCGCCGCGACAGGCACGCTCAGCCGCCGGGGAAATTCGCATGCGCTGAAGAAGGCGTCGGCCGAGAGGTTTCTCGATTTCAACAATCGGCCCGCCACCGGCCCCGACATGAACGTGCTACGAAGCAAACTCGGCAACGCGCAAGTCATGTCCGCGCTGAGCGCGCGCTCATTCGTGGGACCGAGTTCCTACTTCCTGAACACCGCGCAGGTCAGTGCGATTCCTCGCTCGGAAATTCCCGCTCCGGAGCGGAAGCTTTACGTCGGATACAACCGGGTCTCGCAACAACTTTCCCATATCGCGACCACGCTCTATCACGTGATGACCCACGAGACATTCCTGGACAAGTGGAACGAAGGCGAACGCGGCGCGATCAACCCCATCGAAATTCAGTTGGCGGTGATCGGCGACAAGCTGCACGTCTCATCGAACTTCCACAGCGATAAACTCGCCAGGGCATTGCACATCGCCCTCAGCGCGGGTGCGCCCGACCATTCCAAGGCGCTTGAGCGCACGTCGAACGTGGACAAGCATGCCGTTCGCGCTGCCACCTGCCTGCGTCATTTCCGAAAATTCCACGCCCTCGCCGGGGCGAGTGCCAATCAGTTGAAAGACGCCCAGACGCGGCTCAAGACGGAGATCGATCGGGGCATGGGGGTACCGTCGCGGACCGAAGGCGTCTCGCCGGAAATCATCGGCAAGCAGGGCGTTAAAGCGCTCGAGACGATTTCTCGGGTGTTGACCGAAGAAGCGGGCAAGGGTTTCCCCAGCCTCGTCGTGCACGCGCCCCCGACGTTCGAGCGAGGTCCGGAAAACGCGCTGCCGCCGGGCGTGACGGAAACGCGTCACGCCGAGCAGAACATCGAAGATGACCTGGCGCGCAACGCCGAAGCACATTTCGCACAGGCAATCGCCGAGTTGGGATTGTCGAATTCCGACGCCGTCATCGTGCCGATGGCGGGCAAGTTCGTCGCTTGTGCGGTGTGCGCCGAGGCCGAAAAGGCCATGCAGGCAGAAGGCGAGGGCGGCGTGTTTGCGCAGGACAGCGAGGCCTATCGTTTCAACCTGCATCGCTCGGGGGATCGCATCGGCCATGCATACGCGAACGAAGTCCAACAGTTGGCGACCCACGCGCTGCACCCAGACCAGAAGCGTGGCATCGAAAAGGCAACGACGATTCGCGACAACTTCGTGTCGGCGCCGAACAAGACCATGGCGTGGAAGGCACCCGTCGCCGCTGCCATGATCCCCAACCGGACCGACAGCGAAAGCGAAGCGTTCACCGACCCTCAGTAAGTCCGATCGCGGTCACCGCCATCCGGTAGCCTGCGACGGCGTCGGCGGCAAGCTCCGCCGACGCGGAAATTCTTGCATTCTCCTAATCCGGCCCTCCCGATATCCAGATTGCGCCGATCCGGACATACGATGGCGGTCTTCGCCATCGCGGCCCGGCCGGCATTGCCGACTGCGGCATGCCAATCGCGGCAGGTTGACTCAGCCGGACGATGCCTGCCATCCCATTGTCGAGATCTCCCGAGGAATCCAACGTGTACCTAGCTGGCAAATCCGGTTCTGCCGATTCGTCGAACTTCCATTGGGCGAACAGCCCTCGACGTCCACAGCGCCCCCCCTCGGGGGACTTCTCAAAACCCGGCGTCAGTGCGATGGTGGCAATCGCGCACCTGGAAGTCTCGGCAGTCGCGCGAATCGGGGCCATCGGCTTTGCGTATGCGTGCGCGGGTCAAGAGGCGCTCAAGCAATGCGGGGACATCCGCCTGGTGTTCTTTCGGGACAACCGGCGACGTGACGTACTCGCGGCGCGCTTGTGGCAGGAACTCGAAGCGAGTTCGCAAATCAGGGCCGACATGATTCCGGCCTATGTGGAGCAATTGGTCACCTCTTTCGACAGCGCGTCCGCAGACGCCTGGCAGGCGTTGGGATTTTCGATGGACAACGTCAGCGAGTTCGCTCAGTTGCCGCGGTCATTGCAGCGCAACCTGCTGACATTCACCGACACGAGCGTTTCCGACCTCCGTGCTCTCGATCTGAGAGACATCGATCTCCGGCACATCGCCTTTCGTTCCGGAGACCTCAGCGGCGCGAACTGGTGCGAAGTCGACGCCAGCGAAGCGGATTTCGCCCGCGTCAATCTCTCACGCGCCTGCTTGCAAGGTGTCGCTTTCGTGAACACGTCGCTGAGGGGCGCCCGGTTCGAAGCCCTGCGCCGCCTGAATGCCGACTTCAGCGGTGCGGATCTCACCGATGTCATCCTGACACTGGATACCGATTGGCTGATCGGCACGCCACAGACTGCCGATCAGGCGATGGCGCGTGTCGACAGCCTGCTGAGCGAAGACAACGGTTGGGAATTCCTCGCCACCATCGCGTCGATGGACAATCGGCATGGCGATCTGAAGCGCGCACTGATGTGTCAGTTGATCGAGTCGCTGGAAACGCTTTCGGTTTCGGAGACGGTCGTATGGAATTTCATCTCGTCGTGGGTATCGGTACTCTCCGACCCCGTGTTCTGGGAGAGTCCGTTGATCTCTGCGTTCATCCGGGCGTATCTGCCCGTGGGCATTCAGGCGACGTGGAACCGCGAACCGGTGCCGCAGGATCTTTCCGTCGACCGGTTACGTTTTCACATCGAGTACCTGCTTGAGATGTCGGCGCATCCGCAGTGGCCGATTCTTCATCAGGGCGCGATCCACCAGTTGGTGCTCCGAGCCCGCGCAACGTCGCAACTCGACACATTGGCCGATGATTTGCTCGATCACTTTCATCGTCACCCCATCATCGCGTCGGCGGCACGTGCCCTGGAGAACGTGCTGCCGGATACGTCGCGCGACACATGCATCTTCCTGTCCGAAGACTCGCTGAGCGCCGTTGCGTGCACGCCCGATCTGCTGGAAGCAGTCATCGACAATGAGGCCGATATCCCCTGGCATTCGTTTTATGTCCTCGGAAGGGCGACGCCTGAGGCCAGCTACGTCATCGAGCCAGCCGTTTCGCCTGAGATCGCACTCCGCCCGATTCCGCTCCTGCACGCGCGATACCAAACCGCATCGGGCGTCGAAAATCGCCGTTTCGCCAAGCTGCTGAATGCCTATTGGGAGACCGGTGCGACGGGCATCGCTTCGGCGACACCTGGCGTGTCCGGTACTTCCACGGCAGGTGGCGCGAACGACACGTTGCAACTATCGGATCGCGAGGCCTACCGGCGGCTCGCGCTCGATATGACGACCCGAATCTCGTCCAGTCATCCGTCACATAAGCTGACGACGATCTCGTGGCAGATGCTTCTGCAGCGTGTATTTGCGCACACCATCGTTACCCCCGGTTCGCTTCACGAGCGGCCGGACGATGACCACGCAACGATGCGCTTGCAGCCCGAAGCGAAAGCCGCGCTCTGGCGTGCTTGCCTTTCCGAGGTGCCGGGCCTTGAAGACACCCCGAAGAATCGCGCGGCGTTCGAAGTGATCGAAGCGATCAAGCAGACGAGACTGGCGTCGAGTCTGCTGCTCGGCACGGAGACGGAATCTCCGGTCGTGCTTCGTTACCTTGCATGCGCCTTGCTCAACGAGGTGTCCGCCGACGATCCGGACAGGGTTCCGCGCGAAACGCTGGCGGATTGGTGCGCACGTCTTGTCGGGGACAGCAAGGAAATGGCGACGTGTACCGCGACGCTCTCCGACGAAATGATGGCCTTCGTGTCGGCGACGCCGTCAAACTCGCGGTTACGTGAGATTTACGACGCCGTTCTGCCTCACGCCTGGCGCCGATAGATGGTGGTTGCGATGAGGCAAGCGCCGTGGGTAGGACGTCAGGGTTTCACGGCATACGTTGCAAGAAACGTCGGCAGAAAGCGATCGATCACGAATCTTGGATTCGGTTGTTCTTCCTCATGGAAACCCTTGAGCACGAACCCTGCATCGAGTTGCCCGCCAATCTGTTCGCCAAGACTATGGCCGAAAACCAACGCCTCGCCGCTCGACTGCTTCCTGGCGAGTTCGACGGACGTCAGATCGCGCACGTCCGAGTAGGGCACCTTGAAGCGAGGACGGATGATGCCCTGTGTCGCGTACGCCGGGTCGCGATCTTCCACAAAGACCACCGGATTGTAGAAGCTGCTGAGCAGTCTTCCGCCGGCACGCAGTACCCGAAAGCACGCTTTCCATACGGGACGAACATCCGGCACATACAGATTGGAAATCGGGTGGAAGATGCAGTCGAACGAGGCGTCGGCGAATGTCGAGAGATCGCGCATATCGCCCTGGACCGTCGTTAGCGTCAGTCCGTCGCGACGCGCGACCATTTCATCCTGCGCCAATTGTGCGGCAGAGACATCCAGCACAGTGACGTGCGCGCCTGCGGCGCTCAGCACCGGTGCCTGCTGACCGCCTCCCGAGGCGAGACAAAGGATGCGTTGACCTCGAACGTCGGGCAACCACCCCTCGGGCAGCGCGGACGGCGTGAGATGTACCGCCCAGTCGCCACGACGTGCCGCCGCAATCACTTCCGCGCTGACAGGACGTGACCACTCGCACTTCGTTGCGGCTTGACGATCCCACGCGGCGCGGTTGTGTTCGAGAACGTCGGGGTGAGAAATTTGGGAATCTGACATGGTGTTTTCCGGGTGCGAATGGGGAAAACTGCCCGTAGAGACACGAAACGCATATCGAGGCAGACACGCGAAAGCCCGTGGTGCCGGGTCGTCGGGTTATCGGTTAAGGCTCGATCATCAAAACGAAAAGCAATGCGCTCGCGCAGCAGGCAGCGAGGGGACGAGATGCGGAAGCATCCGGCATTACTTGTTCATTCCGATGGGCTCCAGTGGAAGGGGGAGAGACGTGCGATATGGTACGCCACCTTCCGTTGAACGCAAAAGGCGCTGCCCCGAAGGACAGCGCCTTTTGCACGGTTTCGGCGCGTAATCTGTATCCAATCGCGGCAGGCGCCAGCCTTTAGATCACGCCCTGTGCGAGCATGGCGTCGGCGACCTTCACGAAACCACCGACGTTAGCACCGTTCACGTAGCTGACCGAGCCGTCGGCACGGCGGCCGTGTTGCAGACAAACCTCGTGGATACTGCGCATGATGTCGTGCAGACGCGCATCGACTTCCTCGCGCGGCCACGAGATGCGCATCGCGTTCTGACTCATTTCCAACCCTGAGGTTGCAACGCCGCCGGCGTTGCTCGCCTTGCCTGGCGCGTACAGAATGCCGTGGCTTTCGAAGCGCTTTGCGGCCTCGTTGGTCGATGGCATGTTGGCCCCTTCCGCGACGCAAATCACACCGTTCCCGATAAGCGTTGAGGCATCGTCGGCATTCAGTTCGTTCTGTGTAGCGCACGGCAGCGCGACGTCGACGGGGATATGCCAGGGGCGCTTGCCCGGCAGAAATTCGAGACCGGTGCGTTTCGCGTAATCGCTCACGCGGCCGTAGTGATGGTTCTTGACGTCCATCAACTCGGCGAGCTTTTCGGTAGTGAAGCCCGCCTCATCGACAACCGTACCGCTGGAGTCGGACACGGTGACGACCTTGGCACCGAGCGCCATCGCCTTTTCCACCGCGTATTGCGCGACGTTGCCCGAGCCCGACACGCTCACACGCAAGCCGTCGAAGCTGCGTCCCGTCTGCTTGAGCATTTCCTCGGCGAAGTACACCGTGCCATAGCCGGTGGCTTCCGGACGAATCAGCGATCCGCCAAACGACAGCCCCTTGCCGGTGAACACGCAGTCGGCACGGTTCGAGAGCTTCTTCATCATGCCGGCCATGAAGCCGACTTCGCGTCCGCCCACGCCGATGTCGCCGGCGGGCACATCCGTGTCGCTGCCGACATGGCGAAACAGTTCGCTCACGAACGCCTGACAGAACCGCATGACTTCCCCAGGGCTCTTGCCCTTCGGATCGAAGTCGGAGCCGCCTTTGCCACCGCCCATGGGCAACGTCGTCAGGGCGTTCTTGAACGTCTGCTCGAAGGCGAGGAACTTGAGGATCGAAAGATCGACCGACGGATGAAAACGCAGACCGCCCTTGTAGGGGCCGATGGCGGAACTATGTTGGATGCGATAGCCGCGATTGACCTGAACGTCGCCGTGATCGTTGACCCACGACACCCGGAACATCACGATGCGCTCGGGCTCGACCAGACGGTCGAGCAAACCATGCTCGGCATATTTCTGATGCTGCGATATGAATGGCCACAGGCTTTCCATCACCTCCGTGACAGCTTGCAGGAATTCCGGTTGGCCGGGGTTGCGCTCGGCGGTGGAGCGCAGGAAATCGTCAAGTGATTGATATTTCATCTCGAATGCCCATCAATGGTGCTTATTCTTGTGAAGAAAAGGCATTTTGCACCATTTAGGATCACGAGATAATCAAAAAAAGAAAAGCGAGCCGCAAGTCCGGCATTCCCTTGCCGATCAACATGTTGTGGAACGCCCCCCTCGTCAGGCCGCAAGCCCTCCAGTTTCGAATCCGGCGCAACGGTCGCCAGCAGACAGCGCACACCGCAGCGCATGGGTCCCGTGCCGTCGCCTTGACGCCTGATTTCAAAATAATTTCAATCAGAAAGAAAATTTCATCGAAATTCACGCAAAAATTTCACATAGGTGAAATCTCTAATATCGACACGCAATTCGGCTGCTCAGAATGCAGGCTCAGGTCAATGTGACGTCTCGCACTGGAAGGTCGTATATGGACACCACCAAAATCGGCAGTTTCCCGGCATCGAAGGCTCGTAAGGGCAGCCGGACCCGCGACGTGATCGCGGCAAACTTCGGCACGTTTTTCGAGTGGTTCGATCTTCTGGTGTACGCGATGTTCGCGATCACCATCTCCAAACTGTTCTTCCCACAAGGCGACCCTCAGTCGGCTTTGCTGTTCAGCCTGATGACTTTCGCGAGTTCGTTCCTGATCCGGCCGGTCGGGGCTGTGGTGCTGGGCATCATGGCCGACAAGGTGGGGCGTCGCGCCACGCTGAGCTTCGCGGCGATGCTGATGCTGGCCGGCACGGTTCTGATTGCCGTGTCGCCAACCTACGATTCGATCGGCGTCTGGGCGCCGGTGATCCTCGTCACGGGCCGTCTGCTGCAAGGTTTCTCGGTGGGCGGGGAGTTCGGCACGGCGAACTCGTACCTTACCGAGCAGAGCGCGTCGCGAAAGGCATTTTTCGCAAGCTTGCAGTTCTCGGCTTCGGGCCTCGCGGTGCTGGCGGCGTCGCTGTTCGCGTACTTTTGCAACCATTCGCTCACACAAGATCAGATCAACGCGTGGGGGTGGCGTCTGCCGTTCCTGTTCGGTTGCCTGATCGGGCCGGTCGGTCTGTATATCCGCTCGAAGATCGACGAGACGGCCGACTTCGAGAAGGTCAAGCATGCGGGGGCAACGGTGCAGAACCCGCTCGCCGAGACGTTCCGGTCGCACAAGCGCTTCGTGCTGATCGGCGCTGTGATAGCGGCCGCCGGTGTCGTGGCCAGCTTCCTGAACCTCTATATGCCGACGTTTGCGATCAATAATCTCGGCCTGACCAAGGACGACGCGTTCATCGCGTCGATCTGCAGCGGTGTGGTATGCACGCTGGTGCCGGTGCTCGGCGGCATCACAGCCGACCGTCTCGGCACCATCAAGGTCATGCGCACGGCATTGATCATCGGCGTGATTCTGGTCTTCCCGCTGTTCCAGATGCTCACGCGCTCGCCCTCGCTGCTGACGCTGGCGATCTTCCAGTGCACGTTGTCGTTCATGTTCTACAGCTTCTATTTCTCGCCGATCGGTTCGCTGCTCTCGCAACTGTTTCCGACGTCGTGCCGCACGACAGGCGTGTCGATCGCCTACGTGATCGCGCAAACGTTCTTTGGCGGCATCACGCCGCTGGTGGTCGGCTTCATGGTCAAGACCACGGGTAGCGTGATGGCGCCGGCTTACTACATCGTGATCATCGCCGTGTTCGCGTTGATCGGGCTGCACGCCAGCCGCAAACATGTGAAGTGACGGGCCTTGGCGGGCGTCCCCGAATTGACGCTATATCGAAATCACTCTAGACTTTTTGAAGTGATATTGAAATTCATCGAGCGTACGTTTCACGCGTCCCGCCCCCGTTGCGTCCCCGATTCCTTTTCGCCATGCCATCGAAGCCGAAAGCCGTCACCGTCCAGACCCCGCTCCCAGAACAGAAACCCGGTGCCGTAGATTTGGCCGACGATCCTGCCGCGCAGGCTAGCGACAAGGAGCTGGGCATGCGCCTGCGCGCCATGCGCACCGAGCGCAAGTTCACGCTGAAGGATTTGGCGGCGCGCACGAACATGTCGATCGGCATGTTGAGCCAGATCGAGCGCGGCGTAAGTTCGCCGTCGATGCGCTCGCTGCGTCAGTTGTGTCATGCGCTGGGGGTGGATGGCGCGGCATTGTTCACGTCGGCTCCGGTGCCGGCGGAAAACGTGCCAAGCACCACCGAACCCAGTGAATTCGTGGTGTGGGCAAACCAGCGAAAACCGCTGCGGCTCGCCGGTTCGGGAGTTACCAAGTCGCGCATCACGCCGTCGAACTGTGCCTCGCTCGAGGCGTTCATGATGGAGCTTGAGCCGGGCGCCGCGTCCGACTCGAATCTGCTGGTGCAGTCCGGCGACAAGGTGGGGTATGTGCTCACCGGTAAATTGCGCGTGTTCATCGACGACACCACGCTGGTGCTCGGTCCGGGCGACACCTATGGCTTCACGGGCAACCGGCCATACCGCTGGGAGAACGCGTGGGACGAGCCCACCGTGTTCATGGTCGTGAACAGCAACCACTTCTACGTGTGAATGCGGCCACGGCCGCACGCCTTCCCCCGCTTACGTTTTCCTATTGTCGATTGGTAATTTATGGCTAGCGTTCTCCCCAGGCAGGTCGATGTCGCGATCATCGGCGCAGGCATCATCGGAATGAGTACCGCATGGGCGTTGGCGAAAGCCGGTTTGCGCGTGGCGGTGTTCGAGAAGGGCGTGATCGGCGGTGAGCAATCGTCGCGCAACTGGGGCTGGATTCGCACGGTCGGGCGCGATCACAAGGAACTGCCGCTGGCCATGCAGGCGATCGACCTGTGGAAAGAGATTCAGGCGCAGCATGATGTCGGCTACCGCCAGACTGGCATAGCGTATCTGGCCGAATCCGAGGCCGACATGGCGGGCTATCGCAAGTGGCTCGACAAAGCCTTGCCGCTGGGGGTGCCGGCACAATTGCTGAGCCGCGAGCAACTACCGGACTTATTCAACACGCAGTCGGCGCGCCCCTGGATCGGCGCCCTTCATTGTCCGGTGGATGGTGTGGCCGAGCCCGAGCGAGCCACCCGAGCGATTGCGATGCTGGCCGTTGCAGCGGGTGCGCAAGTGTTCGAGCAGACCGCCGTGCGTTGTCTCGATCGGCAGGGTGGGCTGGCGAAGGGCATCGTGACCGAGCGGGGTCGAGTGGCGGCCGACGCCGTCGTGCTGGCCGGCGGCGCGTGGTCACGCCTGTTTTGTGGCAACACGGGCGTGAACTTCCCGCAGTTGAAGGTGCATGCTTCGGTGCTGCGAACCACGCCGATGGACGCCGGACTGGATCTCGCGGTCAACGGCAGAGATTTCACGTGCCGCAAACGAGCGGACGGCGGTTATTCGGTGTCGCAACTGGGCGCGTCGGTGGCCGATCTCACGCCCGACAGCATTCGTCTATGCCGCCAGTTCTTCCCTGCCTGGCTTTCGGAAAAGAAGTATCTGAAGCTGCGCGTCGGTAAGCGTTTTCTCGACGAACTGATGATGCCCACACGCTTTGGTGCGGAAGGTCCGACACCGTTCGAAGCGCATCGCACGCTCGATCCAGCGCCGGAGATGAAATCGATTGGCGTCGCCCTCGATAAGCTCAAGCAAGCGTTCCCGGCGTTTGCGCCGGCGCAGATCGCACACGCGTGGGCCGGTTTCATCGACGTAACGCCCGATGCTATTCCGGTGATTTCAGGAGTCGACGATGTGCCCGGCTTTTTCCTTGCGTCCGGCTTCTCGGGCCATGGCTTCGGCATCGGCCCGGCTGCGGGTGCGCTGATGGCAGATCTCGTGCAGGGCAACACGCCGAAGGTGGACCCCCATGCTTTCCGGCTCTCGAAGTACGCCGGGCATTGAATCCGGCGCGCTACAGGGTGGGACCGGTCGGCTCGCATGTGCCACTGCCCGCTCGTATCGCGCCTTCTTTTTGCAATCCGTTCTAACCGATATAGAGGTAAGTTGTGGCCGACAGTCATTCGCGTCTGGTGCGCTTTAGCGCGGGACCTTTGCAGAACCCTGAGATCGGCAAGCCGCGCCGTCCGATGGAAGGGGATACGGTGTTTCGCAGCATGACGGGGTTCGAGGGCAACGGCGGCCGCGCGTCGTCGGGCATTTGGGAAAGCACGGCAGGCAAGTTCCGTGCAGACACCACCGGGTACATCGAGTTCGGATACATCCTGGAAGGGGATTGCCGCATAGTCGACCCGGACGGCACCGTGCACACCCTGCAAGCCGGCGATCCGTTTGTGATGCCCGAAGGTTACAAGGGGCACTGGGAGGTCGACGCCTTTGTGAAGAAGGTCTGGTTCGTCTCGCTGACGGGCAATCAATGATCTGACAGAAGAAAAAAAAAGGCCTTACCTCAAGGCCTTTTTGCACTTTCCGTCCCGCTTCGGTGTTGCGGATTCGATTCAACGGCAGGCCGGTCGCACTGGCACCGGTGCTTACCGAAAAGTGCCGCACGGTTTAGCCGCATCCTCAAAAAATCAACGACTTGCGTAAAGGCGCGCCATGGCGGTTCATCGCTTGCGGTCGAGTGAATGCTGCGCCCCGCGGCCCGAAAAGATCGCGTCTTCGCGTTCCGGCACAAACAGATCAACGAGTGCGGAGTTTCCCGGCTACCTGAATGCGCGCGAAACCGATAAGCTTTTGTCCTTCCCGGTCCACTCCGCGAAAGCCCTCCAGCAAGCAAAAAGGAAACCGATGGACAGCCCCCGTACGCCAAATGCCAGCCCCGCTGCGCCGGAGCCGGTCGTCTACATCGTTGACGACGACGAGGCGGTGCGGGTCTCCATGCGCTGGCTGCTTGAATCGGTCGGGCACAAAGTGCAGACGTTCGCCAATGGCCGTGAGTTCCTCTCGGGCGCCGATCCACGAGGCCCCGGCTGCGTGCTGCTGGATATCCGAATGCCTTACATGGGCGGCTTCGAGCTTCAGGACAGCCTGCATGCTGCGGGCTTCCGCCTGCCGGTTATCTTTCTCACGGCCCACGGCGACATTCCAATGACCGTCCGAGCGATGAAGGGCGGGGCCTACGATTTCCTGGAAAAGCCTTTCAACGATCAGGAACTGCTCGACAAGGTTGGCGGTGCGCTACAGGTTGGCCTGCGCGAACACGCCCAGGCACAGGCAAGCAGTCAGCGGCGCGACTTGCTGAAGCTGTTATCGGCACGCGAGCGCGAAGTCTTCGACCTGCTCATCGAAGGCAAGGCATCGAAGGTCATCGCGGCAGAGCTGAACATCAGCTACAAAACCGTGGAGGTGCACCGCGCTCACATCCGCGATAAGCTCGGCGCCACGTCCGTCGCAGAACTCGTGCGACTCGGCATGAGCGAAAACGGAAAACGCCCCGACTGACGTCCGTCCCAAAAGAAAAAAACGCCCCTGGGGCGGGGCGTAAGGAGATACTCGGGAATGCAGCGATGCCGGGCTAGCTACGCGCGGTCTTTATCTTTACGCGGCGCAGTGCACCGAGTCGCAGCACCGGATACAGCACGAAAGACACCACCAGCGACGTGAAGAATTCGATCGGTACCAGTCGATTGAGTACGTAGTGTGCGAGAACGAACCCCGTCACTACCGTTACCACGCCCGCCCAATTCACATCCTCTTCGCCACCGAGTGAACCACCGGCACTGCGCTTGACGACGAAGTAGTCCGCGATGATGATCCCCGCGAAGCAAGTGGTCAGAATGCCGAGTACGGTGATGAACGAATTGAACCATTCGAGAATCGAGCCGATCAGCATCAGACAGGCGATGACGTTAGCCAGCACCACGAACACAAAACGCCCCGGCCGCCATCCGAACACGGCATCCGCCAGGTTAGTCAGCGACAGCGACGCGCTGTAGGTGTTGAGCACCTGAGCCTTCGACTGGGCGAACACCATCAATAGCGTGCCCAGCACCCCGCCGAACACGATGAACGCCGCCGCCACGCTGTCCGGGCTTTGCAGCGCCAAAGCACGCGCCGCCGCTTCCGTCAAGCCACCGACCTTCACATGATGAGCCACCAGTTGATCCATGCCGGCATACATCACGATGCCGCCCACGGCGACCATCACCACATCCATGAAGATGTTACCGATGACCGCCGCAATGGCGATGTCGCGCGACGATTTCGCGTATCGACCAAGGTCGGCGTCGATCAGCGCGAGCGCGCCCGCCGACCCGATGAGCACGTTCACACAGAAGCTGAACTTGCCCCAGTCAGTGTTCGCCCCCATCGCCGTGAGTGCCTCGGGTGGCATCTGCGCGCCGAACTGCATGACCGACGACCAGCTCTGGCCCGAGGTCGCGATCACGTCGATCATCATGTAGAGCAGCACGGCAAGGAATGCCACCAGCGTCAGTGACGAAACGCGTGAAACGAGAGAGAACCCGAATGCCGTGAGCAAGATCCACGCGATCGTTAGCGTGCCGTAGACGGCGACCCGCATGCCCAACGTATCGGGCTGATTGAGGTAGAACAGGAATCCCTTGTAGAGCAGTACGTTCTCAAGCGCGATGAAACCGGTGATCATGAAGCCGAACACCAGCGCCAGCAGCGCAGAGCCGCGCTGCCCCAGCCCGTGCTCGCGCGACAGTACCGTGCTCGACAATCCTGTGCGAAAGGCGATGTGCCCCGCCCCCCAGCCAAGCAGCGCACCGACGACTGCCACGAATACGCCGGCAAGCAGGCCAATTCGGATGCCGGCAACGAAGGTGACGAGCGCGCCGACGAACAACTGGATCAGCGTTGTCACGATGCCAGCCGTGCTCCACGACAACTGCAGCCAGTTCTGACGCTTTCCGTCAGGCACGGCTTCGAGCGCGTGGTCGTCGCTACGCGTTGAGATTTGCGATTCGCTATGCATGTTTGTCTCCAGTATGCGAGAGACCGGTTTGCGTGAGGCGGCAGCGCGGGCAGTCACGCTGGCGCTCCGCGTACCGGTCAGAAGAAGTGACGCAGGCCCAGCCGGATGGCAGTCTGATTCGAACCGTTCGCAGGTCCAGGCAGCCCCGAGATCCAAGCCATGGCAGTGGCATTGCCAGTGGCGCGCTGGTAAATGAGGTTGGTGTAGACGTCCGTGCGCTTCGAGAACGCGTAGTCGAGCGTGAGACCGAACTGTTGGGCCTTGTTGTCGCCGAGCTGCGCGTTCCCCTTCATGAACTGGTAATCGCCACGCAGCGTGGTCGCCAAGCCGATCGAGTAGTTGACGCCGACCTGGTAGACATCGACGTGCCCGCCGCTAAACGTGTTGCGGGTGTTGGTGTAGATCGCGTCAAACTGCCATTTGTCGAGCCGATAGCGGCCGCCCACCCCCCAGTTGCGGATACCGTCGTTGCCGTTGTTGATCGCCGGATCCTTTGCGTACGTGTACGCGGCATTCAGGTTCAGTGCCCCGTACGCATAGTTGATGCCCGCACTGGTCGTGCTGCGCTGGCCGAAGGACCCCGGTACACCGCCAAGGCCGTACATCACGCCGGCGTTCAGGCCACGATAGTCGGGCGTCATGTACTTCACTGCGTTGGCGACACGGAACGCGCCGCCGACGCGATTGAAGTCGAGGCCGCCGAAGGGCGTGCCCAAGCCCTGGAAAGGCCCCTGCTGAAGGTTGTAGAGGCTCACGTAGGCAAGCGACGGGCCGAGGCGCTGAGCCGATAGCGACTCGAACATGAACTCGTATTGATTGCCCAGCGTTACCGTGCCCCATGGCCCTGCCAGGCCCAGATAGCTCTGCCGCGCGAACGTCCCGCCGCCGATGGACGCGCCGTTCTCCAGCGCAAACTGCCCTTCCAGCTTGAACACGGCCTTGAGTCCGCCGCCCAGATCCTCCGAGCCCTGCAGGCCGAACAGGTTCGGCGTTTGCATGCCGGTGGCCAACACGGTGTTGCGCCCGCCCTGCTGGTTTGCCACGTAAGTCACGCCGGCGTCGATCACGCCGTACAGGTTCACATTGCTTTGCGCCGAGGCCAGCGCAGGCATGCCCAACGCAGCCATACAAATCCATCCAGTTCGCTTCACAGCACGTCTCCTTGAGTTGTCGTGTCCCCGATTGATGGCGAACGGAACCTGCTTCGCGCCAGCCCGACCACCATGAAACGGAGCTTATGAAGACGAAAATCGCGCTGACATTGGGTCGTTCATATAAGCGAATAGATGAGATTACTTATGCGTGCGATGGCTAAGCGCATCCCGAAATAAAAAACGCCGCTCATGTGGCGGCGCATCAAACCCTTTTCCAGTCATCGGTTCCGCTATTGCGCGGCAGGCCCCATCGGCCGCCAATCGGCGTCGTGCCGGTGCATCAACTGAAGATCGAGCAACACGTGCGCGAAACGCCATTGCCCGTCCTCGAACACGACCTGACTCTCATACCAACCGCCGATCCAGTGCGCCGCAGGGGGCGCGTTCCCGGCATCGCCCTGCCGCACTTGCGCCAGCTCCCACAGGTACCAGCGGCAAGTGCCGGTGCATAGATCGTCATTGATCTCCACGAGAGGTGCGACCATGTAGTGCAAGGTCCAGACGATCTGCTCCGCCCCTATGCGGGCGAGTTCCTTCGCGATAACGTCCCTTCCCTGATAGCTTCCGAAGCCGCGCGCTTCCCATGTGGCGTCGCGGCTGAACAGCGGCGCCATGATCTCGGGATCGTTGCGGCGATCCGCACCGCGAGCGTAATGCCCGACGAGTTGCGTCACGGCGAGCGCCGCTTCGAGCCGGGCGATGCGCCGCGAAAGTGTCGATGACGATGCCATCCTGCCTCCCTTGCCACTCGTCCGGTGACGCCGCGCCCTCAGGCGACGCCGCCGGACTTGGTGCATGCGTCAGTTGACCAGATTGCCGTGCTCGGCCACGAAGCGCGACTCATCGAAGCTGTATGGCACTTTCGGATCTCCGCCATAGAGTTCGATGTGCGGTGCGACCTCGGCGAGCGACAACGCGAGCGAGAACAGTCGTGCAGCCTCTCCCGGCATTTCGCCCAGCGGATACCTGTCGAGGTGCGCGAGGATCGTCGGAAGATGCGGCAGCATGTTGTCGTAGAAGTTGCGCAGCTCGCCACGCGACGAGGTGATGCGGCGTTGCTGGCGCTCGTTTTGCGTCGCCAGCGCCCAACGCGCGACAAGCGGTTCGAGCATCTCGAAACCCTTGGGGAGTGTTTGTTCCATGACGTTCGTCTCCTTCATTGTTCCATGTACTTTTCAAGCACCTTGTACCCGTGGCGCAGGAGAATCTCTTCGTCCTGCAGGAACATGTGCTGCTTGGCGCCGGACTCGAGCGCAGCGTGGGTATCTTCCATCGTCGCGGTGTCCTCCAGCCAGGCGTTGCGCTGGAGCACTTGCGCGAACTCGATGGCCCAGCGCTCGCTGTTGGTCTTCGGCGGCTTCACGTAATACTTGCCTTCCCACATCGTCTTGTTGTGCGCGACCGGCCAGAACTGGTGCGTGAACCAGATGCCCTCCGAGATGTGGATCAGGATGTTCGGGAACACCACACTCAGTTCGAACGAGAAGTCATCGCGCCGGCCTGGGTTGACGCCGGTCGGCAGCATCGACGAACTGCGCTGTGACACGAGCGATGCCCCAGAGATACCGTTGGCGACGCCAGCCACCGGCGTAGGCGTAGCGTTGAGCGTGAGGCAGATGCCCGTTGTTCGATGATCGCCGAACAGCGCGACATCGGACAGCCCGGTGGAGAACACGTTCGGAAACGACCCCGCATGGATAGTCGAGACGTGATAAGCCTCCGAGAATGCATCGAGCGCAATCTTCCAGTTGCAATCCAGCATCGTGTTGTAGCTGAAGCACTGCGACATTTCCTGGTACGGGTAACCGCTCAGGTGCTGGCCGATGCCGCCAAGGTAGTCTTGCAGCGTGCGCTCCGGCTGCGCCGCGAGGTTGATGAAGATGAAGCCTTCCCACACATCCGTGTGCACCGGCGTCAGGCCGCCGGAAGACTTTTCGAAGCAGGGCGGGAAGCGCTCCTCTTCGGGCACCTGCACCAGCTTGCCTTGCCCGTCGTACACCCAGCCGTGGAAGCGGCATGTCACGACGGCGGCCTTGTTCCGGCCATAGGTTTCCTCACCGTGTTCGACGATCACCTTGTTGCCGCGATGCGAGCACGTATTGTGAAAACCCCGAACCTTGCCATCCTTGCCGTGGATCAGGATCACCGACGTCTTTGCGAAGTGAATCTTCTTGACCTTGTAGTCACCAATGTTCGGAATCTCCTCGACGCGCCCCACCTTGAGCCATGTGTTCATGAACACACGCTCCTTCTCGCGCTCGAAGAACGCCGGAGAAACGCAGGGCTCGACCGGAATCGGCTCGGTGCCGAGTTCGGGGTACTTCGCCGCCCAGCGCAGCGTGTTGTCTGTTGTATCCATTACCGCTCCTCCTGAAAAATGATTGACTCGTAGTCGTAGAAAGTTCGCGCGATCCGGCTCATGCGCCTGCCACGCCGTCCTCGTCGAGTCCGTACTGCGCGCGCGCGAGATGCGCGATGCCGAGACGTTCGAGAATCGACATCGGACAAAGGAACGTGACCCGTACCACGCCGGGCAGGCGGCTGATTTCGATGGAACCCGCGATCGTCGCGCGATTGAGGATCTCGTCGTAGGGCAGGCCCGTGACGCGCGCCGCCCGCTCGAGGCCAACCTTGGTCGCTTCGTTGAGTGTGGGCGCCGAGCCGATGAAGGTAATCGGCGCGTTCGCCTCGATCGTCGCCTGGCCGTAACGCGCGCCGAGCGCACGCACGTGGGCACGTTGTGCCGCGGTCATCGGGCGGGCCATCGGCGGCAAGTCGTCCGGGCGCTGAAAAAGAATCGGCCCGTCGATCGCCAGCCCCTTGATGACTTCCACCTGCAACTCGACCTCGCCGGCAACATCGGTCGCATGTCCCGCGACCTCGCCATTGCCCTGCTGAGCGTGCATATCGCCCATGTACACGCCCGCACCCGGCACCTTCACCGGGCAGATGACAATGGCCCCTTCGCGCACACTGTTGGTGTCCATGTGGCCATCCGTCTTGTGGGCCTCCAGCGCCTCGCGCGACAAGCCGAAAGCGTGCGGTGCATCGACAAGGAACGCGCCGAAGTCACCGGCGTTGTGCGAATCCGGAATGTCCTGCGACGGCATCGTGCCGATGTTGCCCAGGAACGGTTGCATATGGGCCGCCACGCCGCTCATATCCGCGCGGGCGAGCGACAGGATCGAGTGCTGCTCGGACAGTTCAGGCAATCGCGCGAGCTGGCTTGGCGCGCGAGCGATCCTCTGTGCCGCCTGCGCGTCGACGGTGAGCGAGACGCGGTTCTCGCGGTCGAGAACGATCACGTAACCGTGGCTGAAGCGAAACGCGTTGACCTCGGCGCCGCAAACGTCGCAACGGATCGCCTCGTCCCCGGTGCCCGTCACATGGCTCGAAGGGCTTGGCGTTCCACATGCGGAGCAGAGCTTCGCCACGAACGGGTCGCCGATGTAGCGGCCCTCGACAAACTCCATGACGCCAGACGACGTGGCCAGCGACGTGACCTCGCAGCGCAGAATCTTCAGCGCGACGGCATCGCCGATCTCCGCCCCTTCGACGGCGACCGGCTGCGTGACCTCGTGCCCCCCCTGGAAGATCGGCGTGATCATCGGCCCCCAGCAGCCGGGCGGCGTGCCGGTGACGATGCGCCCACCGTCCCGGACCGGGCCAAGCATGGCTTCGCGCGGACCGATCACGCCGCGGGTGTAGGAATTGACAGATACGACTTCCTGGGGCGCTGCCGGCTGTTCGTGACTCATGGGGGTGTCCTCTATCCTCGTTTGTGACGCCAACCGGAAACCGAATTCCAGTAGCGAAGTGCGCATTGATGTTGGATTCAAGCGTACGGAAATCGCCCTGATGCGGTTATCCGGTCGGATATTTACCGAGTTAGGGGATAACACTTATCGATGCGCGTCACGCGGTTGGAAGGCGGGGGTGGGTGCTATGCTCAATCCGACATCGCGAGGCCACGACCATGAAATTCGTCAACTACTTGAGCCGGACCAACTACCAGGAGGTCTTCCTCTACGCGAACGACATCATGGTGATCCACGACAAGAACACCGGCGAAATCCTCGAGGCGAACCTCAGCGCATGCCAGATGTACGGCCATACGGTCGAGGAACTGCGTGGCATGTCGATTGGCGAACTCACACGCAATCACTTTCCCTATGACACCGAGGCGGGTCTGCGCCGTGTGTGGGAAGCACGCGACTCGAAAGGCAGCGTGATCTTCGAATGGGTCATCCGCAATGCCCAGGGACATGAGACGCCGGTCGAAGTCAGCCTCAAGCTCATTACGCTCAATGGCGTGGAGCGCGTGATCGCGATGGCGCGGGACATTACCGAGCGCCGGCAGGCTGAGGTTGCACTCAGGGAGAAGGAACGCTATTACCGCAAGCTGATCGAGAGTTCGTCCGACGGTGTCGCTATCCTGTCGGAGAGCGGCATCATCCGCTTCCTGGGGCCGTCCATTCGCACGCTGCTTGGCGTGTCCGAGCGTCAGCTCACCGGGCGCTCGGTGTATTCGTTCATCGCGCAAGACGAGGCGGCGTCCATTCGGGAAGCGCTATCCTCGCTTGCCGCAGGCGCCAGCACCAACCTCAGCTATCGTCTCCAGCACCGCAATGGCGCGTGGCGCATTTATGAAGCGCGCTGCCGCAACCTGTTGGCGGATCCGTCGGTGCAGGGCATCCTCGTGAACTTCCGCGACATCACCGAGCGCGTGAAGGTGGAAGAGATGGCCAGAGCGCGGGAATATCAATTAAGCCGTATCGCGCGCATCTCGACGACGGGCGAGATGGCCACGGCGCTCGCACATGAGTTGAATCAGCCGTTTTTCGCGATCGTCAATTTCGTCGCGGGATGCCGCCGGCGCATCCAGGCCGGGCAATATTCCAGCGCCGACTTGCTGCAAATTCTCGAACTGACCCAGCACGAAGCCGAGCGCGCGGGAAAAATCATCAACAAGGTGCGCGAATTCACGTGCAACCGAACCTATCAGCGCCAGGTCATCGACCTGCGCGACCTCGTGCATGACCTTGCCGACCTGATCGCGCTCAAAGCGCAGCAGAATGACGTCACGGTGCACTACCGCATGGACGATGCACCGTGCCTGGTCGAGTGCGACGACGTGCTGATCCAACAAGTCGTGATCAACCTCGCGGTCAATGGCATCGACGCCATGGCAAGCGCACCGCCGGACTCGCGAGAGCTGTGCATTTCCGTGAGCCAGCGTCCGAACCAGTGCATGCAGATCACGGTGGCCGACAGCGGCCCGGGCCTGCCTCGCATCAGTCCCGATCAGATCTTCGCGTCGTTCTTCTCAACCAAGAACGACGGCCTTGGCATCGGCTTATCGCTGTGCAGGTCGATCGTCGACACGCACGGCGGGCATCTGTGGGTCACGAGTTCGGTCGTGCCGAAGCAAACGCGCGTTCATGTCATGCTGCCGCGCACACGCCCCAACGGCGATATCGACTCGCCGCCTCACGGTTCGGCAAGCGCGCCTGCGAGTGCTTCCCCGGAATAAGCGAAAACACTTATTCGCTAAGCAGTCGATCCAATTTGCGGCGCCTCTGCGCAACGCTACCCTGATTCCACGATTCAAATGGTCGCGCGCAAACGCAGGCGCCCCGTGCATCACCGATGCGCGTATGCCTGCGTCATGCGCGTGCGCGGGCATCAGGAGACGCCATCATGACGGTAGCCGACCAAGTCATTCATTTTCTCTGCAAGACCTCCGACGTACCGGAAGGGGGCGCCAAACGCATCGAACTGGCCGGTCGAAGGCCGCTCGCCGTCTTCAATCTCGAAGGAAGCTTCCATGTGACGGACGACACCTGTACGCATGGCGAAGCATCGCTTTGCGACGGTGAGATCGACGGCGATGTGGTCGAGTGCCCATTCCATCAGGGCGCGTTCGACATCCGCACGGGCAAGCCCGCCGGCGCGCCATGCACGATTCCGCTCAGGACGTATGCGGTTGTCGTCGAGCGCGACGACGTGAGTATTCGTATCGACGACTGACAGGGGAACGGAAATGCGCGAGATCACTGTCGAGGGGACGTCGTATCAATTTTCGTGCGACAGCGGCGATACGGTGCTCGGCGGCGGCCTGCGCGCCGGGCTTGGCATGCCTTACGAATGCGCGGTGGGTGCGTGCGGAACGTGCAAGTTCGAACTGCTCGAAGGCGAGATCGAAGAGGGATGGAGCGCGGCACCGGGATTGTCGGAGCGCGACCGCGCCAAGGGACGCAAGCTCGCTTGCCAGTGCAGGCCGAAGGGCGACTGCCGTATCAAGATCCGGCTCGACGATGCATGCCGGCCGATCATCGTGCCACGCAAGTTCGATGCCGTTCTCGTGGCGAGCGAGGGCGTGACGCACGACATCCGCGAGTTCCGCTTTCGCGGCACATCGCCGGCGGCGTTCCTGCCGGGGCAGTTTGCCTTGCTTCACCTCCCTGGCGTGCCCGGCGTTCGGGCGTACTCCATGGCGAATCTGGCCAACGACGAAGGGGATTGGCACTTTCAGGTGCGCCGCGTCGAAGGCGGCGCCGGTTCGTCGGCATTGTTTGACCGGCTCTCGCATGGCGCACGAATTCAGATCGACGGTCCCTATGGCGCGGCTCATCTTCGCACCGACGCGGCACGCGATGTCGTGTGCGTGGCGGGGGGGTCCGGACTCGCGCCGATGCTTTCGATCGCTCGGGGCATGTCGCAATCCGGCATGCTGGACACGCAGCGCCTGCACTTCTTTTACGGAGGGCGGGAGGCGCGCGACGTTTGCGGTGAAACGCAATTGCGCAGCCTGCAAGGCTACGGAGACCGTATCCGTTTCTATCCCGTCGTGTCGGCACCCAACGAGGGGAATGGCACGACATGGGAGGGGCGCACGGGATTCGTCCATCAGCATGTCGAGGAAGTGATCGGCGCGCACATGCAGGCGTGCGAGTTCTATATGGCCGGGCCACCGCGAATGATCCACGCGATGCAGGACATGCTGCACGTGCGCCACGCGGTGCCGCCGGCGCAAGTTCACTTCGACCGCTTCTTCTGAGCCGCGCCCCTGTGGCGCACGGAATCACTCTTATGGAAACGACCGACGCCGTTGGCCTGCTGGCGGGACTCCTCACCACCGTTTCGTTCATACCGCAGGTCGTCAAGATCTGGCGCTCGCGTTCCGCGCGCGATATCTCGTATGGCATGTACGCGTGCTTCATCGCGGGCGTGAGCCTGTGGCTGTACTACGGCATCGCTATCGGCGCCCGCCCGATCGCCCTCAACAACGCGGTGGTCCTACTGCTGGCCATCGTCATCGTCGTGCTGAAGCTGCGCTTCGAACGGGCACGGTGACAACGGGCACGCGCGAAACGCGGGGGCGTGGCATCCATACGTCGAGACAGGACGGAAAGTCCGGGAGACATGAGATGTTCGAAGTGGAGATCGACGACATTGGCCTGCGCTATCTATGCGACGCGCAGCAAAGCCTGCTGCGCGGCATGGAGCAGCTTGGCAAGCGCGGCATTCCGGTCGGCTGCCGCAGTGGAGGCTGCGGCGTGTGCAAGGTGAGGGTGATCGCGGGCACCTGCCGGCTCGGCAAGATGAGTCGGGCATGTGTCAGCGAGCAGGAGGCGCAAGAAGGTGTGGTGCTCGCTTGCCGCGCCTATCCCGAAAGCCATGTGCGCGTGGCACTGGCCGAGAAGATGCAACGCTGCCTGAACCGGGGTGCCGACGGCGGGCGCAACGACGATGGCGAAGAACAACAGTGAATTACTCAAGGAGACAAATGATGGCATTGACTGGCGTATTGCGCCCCGGACACGTGGCGCTTCGAGTACTCGACATGGATGCGGCGCTCAAGCACTACACCGAGGTGATCGGCTTGATCGAGACCGGCCGCGACGAGCAGGGCCGCGTATTCCTCAAGGGGTGGGACGAGCACGATCACCACAGCGTGATCCTGCGCGAGACGGATCGCGCCGGCATGGATTTCATGGGCTTTCGCGTCGACTCCGACGCCACGCTCGAGCGTCTGGCCGGCGAGCTGGCGCAGTGCGGTCTGGCAACGGACCTGACGTGGCTGCCCGAGGGCGATCTGCGTCACACGGGACGCCGCTTGCGCTTCACCGTACCGACCGGGCATTCGATCGAGATCTACGCGCACAAGGATCAGGTCGGCTGCGCCACCGGCGACGTCAATCCCGATCCGTGGCCGGACGGGCTTCGCGGCATGGCGCCGGGCCGCTTCGATCACTGCCTGCTCTACGGCGACGACCTCGACGGCACCGTCAAGCTGTTCCGCGAGGTGCTGGGCTTTACGCTGGCCGAGCAGATCATCGCCGGCCCCGAAAACATGCTGATCGGCGCCTTCTTAACCTGCTCGAACAAAGCGCACGACGTCGCCTTCATCCGTCACCCGGAGAAAAACAAGTTCCACCACGCGTCGTTCAGTCTGGACAACTGGGGCGAGGTGCTGCGTGCGGCCGATATCATCTCCAAGCGCGAGGTGTCGCTCGATATCGGCCCGACGCGCCACGGCATCACACGCGGCGAGACGATCTATTTCTTCGACCCGTCCGGCAACCGGAATGAAGTGTTCTCGGGCGGCTACACGCACTACCCGGATAAGCCCACCATCACCTGGACCGAAGCGGAAATCGGCAAGGCGATCTTCTATCACGACCGCAAGCTCAACGAGGCGTTCCTGTCAGTGCTGACCTGAGACCGTAGACGCAAGAAAAACGCCCCGATCAGCATGATTCCGATCGGGGCGTTTCTTTTTTGGGCGCCGGTTCGCGCCGGCACGCGGGGGATTACACGGCCGAGGGCAGTAGCTCGGCAATAGGCGAGAGGGTCTGCTCCGGCCCCATGGCGGCATAACCACCGTCGACGGCCAGGTTCGCCCCGGTAACAAACGACGCCTTGTCCGACACAAGGAACAGTACGGCGTTGGCGACTTCCTCCGGCTCTCCGATGCGGCCGAGCATATGGAACTTCGACGCGACAGCATTGGTTTTGGCTTTGTCGCCGCCCGAGATGGCGTCGAGTACGCCCGACCACGTCCAGCCCGGCGAGACGGCATTCACGCGGATGCCGTCCTTGGCCAGATCCAGCGCCTGGCTGCGCGTCAGTTGCAGGATGGCGGCCTTGCTGGCCGGATACAGCCATCGGCCGGCTTGCGCTGCGGAGGCGCTGGTAGAACCGAAATTCACCACCGCGCCGCCACCCGCTTCGAGCAGGAACGGATACGCCTCTTGCAACAGCATGCATCCGCCCACCACATTGACGTCCAGCGCCGCATGCCACTGCGCGCGGGTGGAGGCTTGGCCGTTATCAACATAAGCGCAAGCGACGTTGACCAGAATGTCGATGCGTCCATAGTGCGCATGAGCCGTCTGCACGCAATGACGAATCGCTTCGTCGCTCGCAAGGTCAGTCTCGACGAACAACGCTTGCGGCCCGATTTCGTCGGCCAACGCGCTGGCTCGCGGCACATCGATATCGGCGATGACGACATTGGCCTGCGCCGCGCACAATGCCCGTACCACGGCAGCGCCGATCAGCGTGGCGCCGCCGGTCACGATGGCAGTCTTGCCTTCGATGCCCCAGATCGTTGCGGAATTCCGGCTCATGCTTCCTGCTCCTGAAGTACGGTGTCAAAGGGGCGCAGCACGCCCTTGCAGAACACCAGTGGTGCGGCGTCGTGCCAGCGGAAGCGTTGAACGCGTCCGACGAGAATGAGGTGATCGCCGCCCGGATGGATGGCTTCGACATCGCATTCGAGATGCGCGGCGGCACCGGTAATGAGGGGCACGTCGTGCGCGCCGGCGGTAATGTCCACCGTTGCGAACTTGTCCGCAGCGGGTTGTGCGAAGCGCGTGCAGATGGCGTCCTGATCTCCCGCGAGAATGTTGATCGCGAAGTGCCGGCAGTCGGCAAACGCCCGCGCGTTCGGCGAACTGCGAGCCAGGCTCCACAGGATCAATGGCGGATCCATCGACACCGATGAGAACGAGTTGGCCGTGATACCGATACGCCGGCCATCGTGGTCGACCATCGTCACGACGGTCACGCCCGTGGCGAAGCAACCGAGCGCGCGCCGAAAATCGACGCGGGCGGCGGGCAGTTCATGGGCGTGTCGCCAGTCCGACGACGTGCGGGAAGCGTCAGGCAGCATCGCTCCCCCCTCGCGCCTCGACGAAGCGCCGCGCGGCGGGCAGGTCGGCGATCCACGGCCAGAAATTGCGCGGCGTCTCGAAGCAGGCAACAAAGTCGTCGGCGATGTTGCGATGATTCGCGGCTGCACCCAACACATGCATGATCGCTTCGCCGGGCGGCTCGAGCAGGGCATTCGTGAATGCGGTGGTATAGCTTGCGGAGGCGTCCCAGAAAGCGTCGAACGTCTCCTGCATCCATTGGGCGCTGTGCGGTGAGGTGCCGTGCGTCACGATCGCATCGATAAGATGCTCGGCCATGCGCGACGCGTTGTTCGCGCCTTGCCCGGCGATGGGGTCGTTCAGGCACACGGCGTCGCCGACGCCCATGACGACCCGGCCCGACGGGAGGCGTCCGACGGGGTGGCGCACCGTCGGTGTGAAGGCGCCCTTGAGCCAGGCGTTCGGATCGGTCAGTTGCGCGTCGTCGAGGAGGCCGGCGTCTTCGGGTGCGAAGTCGCGTATCACGTCTTTGGCGATCTTGAGCATTTCGTTGCCGTCGGTGGCCCCCTGGAAACGGTCCATCGCGCTGCCGGGACGGGCCTCGAACAGGAAACTGCGGCACTCGCCGGCGGAATGGGTGAAGAAGGGCAGCGAGAAAAACTCGCCGACGCCGAAGATGAAATTGAAGCGCAACGGCCGGAAGTCGGCCTTCGACCAAGGACGGTCACCGACAATTTGCGGACCCTTGAGCAGTAGGGCGGCGAGATTGCGCGGCGGCGTGTCGTGAACGCTGCGAGAGGCGTCACGGGCGAAAAGGGCGTTGATGGCGCCTTTGCCGGACGCGACGAGCGTGAGGTCGCATTCTGCGGCGATGCTGTCGAGTTCTTCCAGGGAAACCGATTGCAAGATGAGACGCCCGCCTCGCCGCTCGAACTCCTGCGTCCAGCGGGCGAATTTTGTGCGCTGATCGATGGCTTGGCCCGACTTGTCAAACAGGCGGCCTTTCAGGGTGAGCAGCGACTTGCCCGACGGCTCACGGAAATCGACGAGCATGCCTTCGCCCAGAGGGGCGACGTCTTCCCAGAAATTCAGGCCAAGGCGCCGCTCCATGTCGAGCGTCTGATTGAACAGGAACGCCGTGCTCGGAATCCTGCCGCCCAACAACTGGTCGGGGGTACGGTCGGTGTACAACGTGACATCGCATCCGCGATCGAGCAAGCCGAAGGCCAGGTGAAAGCCACCTTGGCCTCCGCCGATGATTGCAATCTTCTTCATGTCAGCCATCCTCTCGTTGAGATTTTCCAACGTAGGGTAGGAGGATGGGCGTTCGCGGTAAATGGGATCGGACACCTATGAGGGTAAAGGGAAATACCTAGGGCTTAACCAGTGAGCAACACCCTTGATGTCGCCCCCCCCTGAACGGACGTTCACGATCCCGCCCATCGCTGGCTCCGCGAAACGATCTTGACGGTTTGCACGGCTCACTCGGCCTGAGCCTTGAGGCGACATTCGATACGCTTTTAGCCGAATTGGCGACTGCACCCTATCGCGCTCAGATCGCCCGGCATCACAGCGACGCAGGGTTGGCGGTCACCGTCTCCAGCTTGTCGATCACCTCGCCGGGCAATCTCAGTTCGGCCGCCGCCAGATTCTGCCGCAGGTGCTCGACCGAGGAGGTGCCGGGAATGAGCAGCATGTTGGGGGAGCGCTGCAACAGCCAGGCCAGCGCCACCTGCATGGGCGTTGCACCCAGTTCTGCCGCCACCGCCGACAGAGCATCCGCCTGCAACGGAGAGAAGCCTCCGAGTGGGAAGAAAGGCACGTAGGCGATGCCATCGATCGCCAGTTGCTGAACCAGCGCGTCGTCGCCACGGTGCACCAGGTTGTAGTGGTTCTGCACGCAGGCAATATCGCAGATCCTTCGCGCATCCTCGACCTGCCGAGCCGTCACGTTGCTCAGCCCGATATGGCGAATCAAACCCTGTTGCTGCAGTTCGGCCAGGGTTGACAGCGGCGCTTCGAGCGAGCCTTCCGCGGGGCCATGAACGTCCAGCATGCTGCGCAGGTTCACCACCTCCAGTACGTCGAGGCCCAGATGGCGCAGGTTGTCGTGAACGGCCTGGCGCAGCTCCTCAGGCGACATTGCAGGTATCCACGAGGCATCCGAGCCGCGCCGGGCACCAACCTTAGTGACGATCAGCAGATCGTCGGGGTAGGGGTGCAACGCCTGGCGAATAATCTGGTTAGTGATGTGCGGGCCGTAGAAGTCACTGGTGTCGATGTGATTGACGCCGCTTTCCACCGCTGCGCGAAGCACGGCCACTGAAGCCTCCCTGTCTCTGGGCGGACCAAAGACGCCGGGCCCGGCCAGTTGCATGGCACCGTAGCCCATCCGTCCGACATCACGACTGCCGACGCGGAATTTGCCTGCCTGATGGATAGTTTTCATCGAGATCTCCTTTCAAGAAGTCCTCAATATATTCAACTTGACCTTGTGCGATAAGTATGTGTAATTGGTACAGTCTGTGCATATTGGCGAACAATGGAGTGAATCTCAATGGCAGAACAGCTCAGCGACCTGACGGCATTCATGGCCGTCGCCCGGGCCGGTGGCTTTCGCGAAGCGGCCCGGGCCGGCGGTGTCAGTGCGTCGAGCCTGAGCGAGGCCCTGCGACGGCTGGAGACGCGGCTGGGTGTACGCCTGCTCCACCGCAGTACGCGCAGCGTGTCGCCGACCGAGGCCGGTGCGCGATTGCTGGAACGGCTCGGTCCGGCGCTCGGTGAGATCGAGGCCGCGCTCGACGTCGTTAACGGCTTTCGGGATCGTCCGGTCGGAACATTGCGGCTCAATGTGCCGGCCAGTGCGGCGCGGCTGGTATTACCTAGTCTGGTGCCGCCCTTCTTGGCCGCCTACCCGGACATCCTCCTGGACGTGGTGGTCGAGGAGGGGTTTGTCGACATCCTCTCGGCGGGATGTGACGCCGGCATCCGTTACGAGGAGCGCCTGGCCCAAGACATGATCGCCATCCCCATCGGTCCGCGCCGGCAGCGCATGGCGACGGCGGCCGCTCCCACCTATCTCGCCGCGCGCGGATGCCCGAACCATCCGCGCGACCTGCTGAACCACGCCTGCCTGCGTGGTCGTTTTGCCAGCGGCGCCATGCCGGCTTGGGAATTCCAGCGCAAGGCCGAGGTGGTGACCGTGGAGCCCGGTGGGCCCTTGATTTATCGGATAAGCGGCGGGGTGGATCTGGCGATCGACGCAGCCGTCTCGGGCTGTGGCGTCATCCACCTGTTCGAAGACTGGTTGAGACCTCACCTCGATAGTGGCGCCCTGGTGCCGGTGCTGGAGACGTGGTGGCAGCCCTTCACCGGGCCCTTCCTGTATTACCCGGGCCGGCGCCATCTCCCGGCACCGCTTCGGGCCTTCGTGGATTTCGTTCAGGCGCAGCGGATCGGTGCGTGAGGTCCAATGCAGGAATCGTAAGCACTTACGGCCTGTGGTCAAGCGATTGCGTTCATCAGCGACACCAATCATCCGCAGCACGCTGGAGCACCTGGTGTCATTATTGAAAGCGTCCCATCGTGGACGCTGGATTAGGCCCCGACCACCATCGGTCTGAAGCCACGGTCCATGATGCGGTCCACACCGGGCTTTTCGCCTACTGAATTCAGTGAAAGGTAGCGTAGGCAGCAGACGCGCAAGAACGATGCGAAATTGACCGGTGGCTCGCCCCGCAAGACCGTCAGCTCGTCATAGAGTTTGGCCGCAAACTGGCTGGTCGTCGAATGTTCGCGTACGGCGATTTCTTGCAGAACATCCCAGAAGAGATTTTCCAGGCGAACCGTCGTGACGACACCGTGAATGCGAAGAGAACGAGTGCGGGATTCATAGACGATTGGGTCGGCAGTGATGTAGACGTTACACATGAATCATCCCCCTTCATCGCAAAAAACAAAGATGCGACTGGATGTATCGCTAGCCATCCAGCCGCGCTTTAAGCGTCGCTATCCGTCTCCAATGCTACAAGGTTTCAGATGTGACGTTTGCCCATCTGATCCGCGATGTAATCGGCTTGCCGAATTGCCAGGGTAACGATCGTGAGCGTGGGATTCTCGCCGGCACCCGTGGTGAATTGACTGCCGTCGGAAATGAACAGGTTCGGAATGTCATGCGTCTGCCCAAATCCGTTGCAGACCCCATCCTGGGCACGCGCACTCATACGTGCCGTACCCAGATTGTGCGTCGACGGGAAGGGCGGAGAACGGAACGTCGACTTCGCACCAACCGCCTCGTACACTGCCTGGCCCTGCTTGTATGCGTGATTGCGCATGGCGGTGTCGTTGTCGTGATCGTCAAAATGGACGTTCGCCACCGGCAGACCGTACTGATCCTTGACGTCTTTGTTCAGCGTCACGCGGTTTGTCGCGCGGGGCATATCCTCGCCGACGATCCACATCGATGCGGTGTGAGCGTATTCATCCATGGCTTGCGTGAACTTCGCGCCCCAGGTACCGGGATCGTAGAACGCGGCGAAGAAGGGCAGCCCGACCGAAAGTGTCTCCAAATGATAGCCGCCTGCGAAACCTCGCTTCGGGTCGTGGTGTGCCTCATCTTCGATGATTCCGGCCATGGTAGTGCCTTTGAACATCTCCACGGGCTTGTCAAAGACCCCATACACGGTTCCAGTCGTGTGACGCATGTAATTGCGCCCCACCTGGTCGGAAGAATTGGCCAGGCCGTTAGAGAATTTGCCCGACGCCGAATTCAGGAGCAAGCGCGGCGTTTCGATGGAATTGCCCGCAACTGCGACGATGCGAGCCTTCTGGCGCTGAAGCTTGCCTTTGACGTCGTGGTACAGCACCGCGGTGACCTTGCCTTCGGCATTGTGCTCGATGCTCACCACGTGCGATTGCGGGCGAAGCTCCATATGGCCTGTGGCTTGCGCCTTGGGAATCTCCGTGTAAAGCGTGGACCATTTGGCGCCGAAGCGGCAGCCCTGGAAGCAAAAGCCGCGCTGATAACAGTGGCTACGGCCATCGCGATTGACGCTGTTGATGGCCATGTGACCGGTATTACACTCCTTGTATCCGACCTTCCTGGCGCCGGCCGACATCACCTTGAAGTTGTTGTTCCCAGGCAAACCGGGCAGACCATTCGTGCGAGTCACTCCCATCTTCTTCTCTGCCAGATCATAGTACGGCGCTAGATCCTGGAGAGTGACTGGCCAGTCAAGCAGGCTGGTGCCGTCGATCGCACCGTATGTCGTGCGTGCTTTGAATTCGTGCTCCTGGAAGCGCAAGCTGGCCCCCGCCCAGTGAGTCGTCGTACCGCCGACGGTCTTGCAAATCCACGCGGGCAAGTTCGGAAAGTCCTTTGCCACGCGCCACGTACCCGACGTCGTCCGCTTGTCGAGCCAGGACAATAGCTGAAAGGAATCCCACTCCTCCGTCTTGAAGTCCGCTTGCGTATGCAGCGCACCCGCCTCGAGCACAACCACGTCGATCCCTTTTTGAGCGAGTTCGTTCGCCAGGGTGCCACCGCCCGCGCCGGAGCCGATAATCACAACGACGCTGTCGTCGTTCAGGGAAAAGACCTTGCCCTTATCTTTCGTAGCCAATTTGGTTCTCCTCATCACTGTGCAGGGATCGGACCACTGTCTTGTTCAGGGGGATTCGGCAGCCAAGCCAGGTCGTTGAATCCGTTGAACAGATAGCCGCCGTCACCTTCGCTGGCGCGATAACCAAAATGCTTGTAGGCGAGTGTATTGCTGTAGAGAGCCACGATGCCGGTACCACGAACGGTCTCAAAGAATGGAGACTTCGAGATTGCGTCTACGTCTTGAATCTGGGCTTGCGCCGGTTGCTTGGTCCAATCCGTGCCGGGAGCGCGCCGATCCAGTTCTCGAATACCGTCCACCAGTTGCCTGCGCACGGTGGCATCTTTCTGGGCCTTGCCGTCCAGCGCCTTGACGAGGAGCGCGTAGACAGCATCGTCGAGGTTGCTGTGGGGGAAGATCTGCTTGCTTAGGGCGAGAAGGACTGCCCCTTGATGTGTGCTCAGGCGCTGTAGTTCCGCAGCCCAGACTCGGCTGGGTGTCACCATCGCCAGCGTGGATGACAGCGCAAGCGTACCGATCAGGATGCCCGTTCCTCTTAGCATCTCACGGCGTGTTAGCTCGACCCGCATGCCGCTTTCGATGGCGCCGCTTTCCTGGCGTGCAATCGTGATTGTCTTGCCTACCATTTTTGTCTCCTTTGTGGGTTCCGGGCTCTTTGGCCCGATATATCCGCTACTGGTAGTGCCCGTGCTTCTCGAGCACCTCAATCTTGTAGCCATCCGGGTCTTCAATGAAGAAGTAGCGCGCCAGCAAGTCGCCGGATGCGTTGTTAAATTCCCGGATGTCCTTCGGTTGAAGTCCCAGGGCTATCAGACGTTCACGCTCGGCGTGAACGTCACCGACAACCACGGCAACGTGACCGTACCCATCTCCATGCGAGTACGGCGTTTCTCGCCCTTTGTTCCACGTAAGTTCAATCTCCGCCTCGGTTTCGGCGTTGCGGAGATACACAAGAGAGAATTCGTCGAAGTCCAGACGGTGGCTGGGCGTGAGTCCCAACGCGGCCTCATAGAAGCGCAGCGACCGATCCAGGTCGACGACACGAATCATGGTGTGAATGAGTTTTGCCACAACGTTGTCTTTTTAGTGCGTGATTCGGGTGCCAAGGAGCGTCAGAAACTGAGCCAGCCAGTTGGCATGCGACGTCCATGCGGGTGCGGTCACGAAATTGCCGTCGGTGATGGCATCGGGCCAGTCGAGAGATTGATAGGAGCCGCCCGCCAGGGTGACCTCCGGAGCGCATGCCGGGTACGCGGAGATGCGCTTGCCTTCAATGACGCCAGCGGCGGCCAGCAATTGGGCGCCGTGACATACCGCAGCGATTGGCTTCTTTGCCTCCGCGAAATGACGCACAGCGCTGATGACTCGCTCGTTCAGACGCAGATACTCGGGCGCTCGGCCGCCGGGAATCAGAAGCGCGTCATAGGCGCTCGGCTCTATGGTGGCGAAATCGGCATTCAACGTGAAATTGTGGCCACGCTTTTCGGTGTAAGTCTGATCACCTTCGAAATCGTGAATGGCCGTACGGATCGCGTCACCTGCGCGTTTGTCGGGCGCTACCACATGGACTGTGTGCCCCACTGCGGACAACGCCTGGAATGGCACCATCAACTCATAGTCTTCGACGAAATCGCCGGCGATGATCAGAATTCGCTTTCCCATTGTTGCGACCTCCTACATTAGGTGAAGAAGCGATACGGGGATGAATCTTGGGTACGACCGAGGATTTGAGATTGAAATGAAAACCCTCGAGTGCTTTAGTCGCGACGACAGGTAGCCACGGCCACCAATCAGCCACGAATGCAGTCAACTTTTGATCGAGTATAGGAAGCCCACGATCACGCGGGTAATAGATGGCTAAATGGGGAACAATCTGGGGTGGGCCGCTGCCGGGATCGTAAGCGCTTCTGTGCCTATGATGGACTGCTGCCGGAAACACGGCATTTCGGAGGCCGCGGTTGATAACTGGTGTAGCCGCTACGGCGGCATGGATGTCTCGGGGGCGCGGCGGAGGAAGAGAACCAGCGGCTCGAGCGCTTGGTCGCCGACTAGGCGAGCGACATCCGGGTCTTGAAGGGCGTTCGAGGAAAAAATGTGAGCTCGCCCGTGCGACGTCGAGAAATCGTGTGGCAAGTATTGCGCCGCACGACTATTAGGAGCGCAGGCACGTGCCGAGAATAAATTCCGGTTCGAGGTGAGTTTTAGCTCGTCGAGCAGTCGTTCGACGAGCCCCAGCTCAGCTCGATTTTGCTTCAGGCTTTTTTCCGGCTGCGAGAGCACCGTTGTCCTCTCCCAGCGCCCCCACAGTGCCGCTCGCAGCGGCATATCCGCGCGAAGCGGACACCCGTGCGTCGCCGCCGGAATTTGCCGCTGCGCTTACCTGATTGGTGACGTTTTGACCAATACCTGTGATGTCCTTGCCCGCCATGATGCCGATTCCGGAAACCAGCATCTTGCGGCAAACCATCCCCGCGAATGCCTGTGTGCGGGACATGCAGCGTCCCGTTCCGGGCGGCACCATCATCCGCATTCCGCTGAGGACTTGATACAGCGGTTGATTTGACCTGTTCTGATGGTTCTTCTTTCGCGCTATGCCTTCCCTTACGCTGGATTGGCTTCTTGCGATGGCATGTTCTTGTTAGCTACTCCATTACTGGATTTTCGAAGGTGTTGCGCCCCAGCGTTAACGCTTGCACCTGTGTTCCAGAAATTCGACTCAATGGCCTTTCGCGTCATTTCGATTTAAACGATCCATACATATCCTGCCCCGTAAGATTGCTAACTCTTCGCAGCAGACTTTCAAGTGAAACATACTTCTCACTGTAATCGTATTTTTGTATTGCCAGCGACATACATTCCGACCGAAGGTGTGCGGAAAGCTCTAGCATGGCGGCCATGACATCCTCGTCCCCGCTAGACTTTCTTAACGCTTCGCTGCCGACACGGTAGGCGTCTCCGTAGGCACCGGCGCGAATATTTTTTAGGATGCGATCAGAAAATCCACTCAAGCGCCACCTCATTTAGTAACTTGCTCCTCTCACCAAGACCACTTGGTCATCGAATGCCTTTAATTTCGACGATCTTGTTCGCATTCGGATCCGCCCACTGGTTTCGGCTCGGCACCAACACCTGCTGTGCTCCACCTGGTGCCGAGTATGTCCCCTGTTGAATAGGTACGACTTGGCTAGTAAACACTTTCGGCTCAACCCCGGGCAATGGATTCATCGAATACACGTCAAATCCCATCTGTGCCCATCGAATGGCCAGCTCAGCGGGAAGACCGAGCTTAACGGAATCTTTTCATCGATAGTGGGCGGGTCGCAACTCCCGGCGTAGTTTAGCGTTAATGGCTTAATGCCGCGACCACTTGAACCACGTCTTCTGAAGACTCTACCGACATGATCGGGTCTTCGTAACTATCGATATTTTCGTTAATCCATTGCTCGGTCAGTCGTTTTACGTGGAATTTAACGACAACACTATATTCATCAGCGCTGACAATGGACGTCAACGTCAGATTCGGAACCGATGCACGCCATTCAACGAAAACGTGAGCGATAAACAGAATGGCCTGCCCCAAAGGGGACTTGTCGTCGTAGTCCTCAATGTGGAGTGAATTCACGAAGCTCTCGTAGCCTGTGCAATCAGGAAAAATTATTTCTCGTTACGTTCTTAGCTGATGGAAAAAGTGCAGCAAGAAAATGGCAATCGTCACGAACGTCAAACCCGCTTCCGGCAATCGTAGACAACGCCGGGCAAAGTGGTGCTGCGAAGACCACATCCGCCAGCACCGCCGCCATGGCCGTATTGATTTTCACTAATTACCTCCAAGATACTTAGAGATTCCCTTTCTAATTGAACAATGTTCGTGTCGCCACCGCTCGCGAGCACGGCGGTGTTGCTCGCATTAATGTGGGAACTGTACTAGAACGTCGAATCCGAATTCGCGTCGCCGTTGGACTTCAAGAGTGATGCCGATATGCCCCAGCCGCTCGTGCCGTACGACACGCCGAAGCTGCCGCTCTTCGATTCGTTCTCGCTGCCTGTCGACTCCGTGTCCTTGCTGCTGAGCACGTTGACCTGGTTATTCGCCTGTAGCAGAACGTCCTTTGCATCGATGTTCGAGCCGATGATGTTGATGTTGCCTTTCCCCGACGCCGCATCTCCAGTCGCCATGAACGCCGCAGTACCGCCCGCCTTGATGTTGCTCGAAGACCCTCGACTCAACGCAATCTCGTTGGCGTTGCCGAGAATCGTCGTCGCGGTATCGCTAACAGCTGGATCGCTGTTCTTGTCCCTCGTTGCGACAAGCTTCCGCAGCCTCCCGCCGCTAATGCGCCGACGCTCGTGAAATCTGCAGCATTGCCTTGCGCCGAGCCGCGCTTTCTCAGGAAATTATCTTTTCTTTCCCGATCAAAAAAACCACACTATCGATCAAAAATTCCACCGAACAAGCGTGAAATCAGTCCTTTCCTCTCATAGCCAACCGAAAGAAAATCGTACTCGTCCGAATACTTCGCCAGCGGTCTTACCGGAAGGAAATCTTTCGGGACGAGATCGCTATCAATATCCACTTCAATACCGTGCATCCAACATATTTTTGCTTCTATTGTCGAGATAGTAGAAACAACACCTTCGGCCATTGGATTAGCCGCCGCCCCAGTCACCTTCGCCAATATCTCATTCTCAAGGGAAGATTTATCTCGAAGCATCAGTAACGAGAAAAAATTTCCCCCACTTTTAACGTTGTCTCGATCATCTCTCTTTCCGTACTTTTTCATTGCTTCCAAACCACGGCGCATACCATCAAAATCAGATTTTATGGCCATTTGATACATATTCACCACAAACTGCGGGTATCGAGGATTTTTTTTATTATCAGCATAATCACCCCGATCGAAATTCGACATTTCATCAATAACCGATGGCGCATCAGACAAGATAGCCCATAGCAACGGCATCGGAGTTTGCAACCTACCCTCACTACTCAAAATCAAGGCAGCAAAATGTAGTTTGCAAGCAACATAAAAATTCTGTTTCATCCCTGACACATCATGCTTCGTAATGTAGTCGTACAGACCCATCACGAAATGCGAGTTCGACATTGTCGCGTAGCAAGCCTCTAGATCGATCTTTCCTCCACGACGTATCTTTTCCTCCGCATCGCGCCGCCAACGCACTGCGCCTTCATAGAGTTGGCTTTTTTCTTGCAGAACGTAGCCATCCATCAATCACCTCACTTGATTTTCACTGCAGTAATTCCCTTGCGGTCTGCTCCGGTCACAATTTTCATCACTTTCCCGTTACCCAAGGCTGACATGATGACGTCTGCGGTAGCGCGTTGCTTTGCTGTTCCCTTGTACAATCGTGACACCGCATTTTCGACCCAATCTTGGGACATCTGGGTCGGAAAGCCATCAGAAGGCCCATTCAGCTTTACTGATCCGTCTGATTTAAGCGGCTTGACTTCGACGAGATGGATGGTGTCGCCCTTAACATAAACCCCGTCAAAACAGTTATTAGCCCCACATTTTCCTTCCAGGGGCTTGTACCCATTTCTAACAAAGTAATTATTTACCACGTACTCTCGCAAGTCTTCCTGGACACCCGGAGAAGTCACTGAGTCAAGTTGGACAAGGAGTGTGCGATCCTCCGCGGTGAGACGTAGCGCGTCGAAGAACGCGACCGGATACATCGGTTCGAGCGGCCGGGGCTGCCAGGCAGTGACGTCACTCATCACCTCATCGGTGACCGAGCTGATGAACTCGGACGAGACTTCCGTGCCGTACTGTTTCAGTACGAAGCCCTGCATTTCACGTACGGTCGTGCCTCGGGCATACATGGCGATGATCTTGTCGTCAAAGCCCGTGAAGCGTCGTTCGCGTTTGGGAATCTACACCGGCTCGAAGCTGCCGTCGCGGTCGCGCGGCATCTCGATGCGGATCGGTCCGTCCTCTGTCAGGACCGTCATGGCTCCTTTGCCGTTGCGCTGGTTCGTCACGCGCGCCGGTTTGGCCGTGAGATGGTGGTTCATCTCGCCGCCCAGCGCACGCTCGATCAACGCTTTCTTGAAGGCCAGCGATGCGGCATTGAGGCGTCGGCCGTCATCGGGCCGTGGCCGAACTGCTCAAGCAGCTCGGCGGGGACCGTCGGCAGCTCTGCCGGCAGGGTTTTCGGTTTGCGAGGCATAGGCACTCCTCAGCGACATGTTATGCCTCAAACACGAATTAATGAAAGGCCCGCGCGGGCAGGCGCGTAATCAGAGTCCTCATGTCGCATGCGGCGCGGCATTCGTGCCAGATTCCGCAGCGTTTGCTCCGCTTCTGCTCTGCGTCGATGATTCACAATGCGACGGAGCGAGTTCTGAACACCATCCCTAGGAGTCTCGCTTAAACCACGGTCCGAACTTTTCCGGGGTGTCGCTCAATATCCCAGCCCTGCGCAAACGCGCAGGCAGGTATTTTAAAAATACCGCCAGCACAACAATAAAAAATGGGATGCCAATAGCAAATACAGAAACATTGTCATTCAAGCCAATTACCCTTCTGCATATTCCAATCACAACAACTGCATAAAATCCAGCCCCCGCCACTGATATCCCGCCAACGACGCCAATTCTTTGGGCGGCCGCATACAGACGCTGACAGTTCATTTGTGGTCTCCCTCATGACGAATGTCATTGATAACCGTTACACCTTTCGTGCTTACCCAGAACAGCAATATTCCTTGATTGGTATCTTGTCCCCCGAGATGGGGAAGTCGATCGACTCGACCACGGTGTGATAGCACCAATCTCAGGAGCGGCGTCCGAAGAATCGCAACGCAATGAAACCGATCCCAACCACAAGCTCAAGAATAGCGGCAGTCTTAAGCCGGTGGACAGCCGCTGTGACATTCATGCCATTCAACAACGCTCCCGAATACACGTACTCCACAAACGAGACCTGACTCCGACTCGCGCAGCGCGAAAACAATCCACACCACTGGCGCGCACGCGGCTCTGCAAGCAATTCGCCGAGAACCGGGGCAATCAAGAAGTCCATGATGGCGACAAGCGTCGCCATCGCAACGATGAAAGCGAACATTATGTAAAGCACTCCAAGAATGCTCGGTTCATTTTTTTCCTCACTTTTGTCCGCCCATAACTCGATCCTCTATTTCATTTCCTACAGGCTCTTGCGCTACGCTCGACCACGCCGCCGAGCATGCCGGGTAGCGGCCGAGAAGGGCTTCTATTGGCGCAACGAACTTCAGTGGATGTTGGGGGGGCCTCCGGCATCTCACTGTTCGCTGGCGTCGATTATGGGCGCGTGAGCGGTCCGAATGCCGCCTATCTCGCCGGAACGCAACTCGCTGGGGCTGTCATTGGGGTGCGGGGTAATGCCAAGCTACCGTTTGGTTTCGTTGCTGGAGAAGTCTTTGCCGGGACTCCGGTCTACAAACCGACAAGTTTTCAAACCGCACGTACAACGGTGGGATTCTCGCTCACGGCGCAGTTCTGACCTTGCATCGCCCGTCGAATCCACGAACATCGGCGGCGTCCACGCGTCGCACTGCGCGAGCGCAATTCAGGCTCGGTGGAGATGGCCGACAGCGCTGCGGCGCTCGAGAATGTGGCATCCCAAATGAAACCGGGCACTCCAAATGGAGTGCCCGGCGTCGAATCTAGATGATGGGTTGTGAGCGGCTCGAACACTCGCCCTACGGGTACCGTAGGGTGCTGCAGTCACTGCGACCACGCAATCAGGAAAATCAATGAGTTATCGTCGTGATCGCCAATGGCTGCATATGTTAACACCACAGTTCTTGCGACTAGCCTATAGCAGCGCCAGAGTAGTCGCCCGCAACTGGTATCCAGATCGGAAGCGTCCGTCGAACAGGCAGTAGCCCAAAGCGCCGCAACTAGGAAACCCCGAGGCCGCCGTATTTCTTCTTCCAGTTGTAGAACGTGGCACCGGAAATACCCACCTTCCGGCACACTTCCGCCAACGTGGTACCCACTTCGGCTTGCTTAAGCGCGAAAGCTATCTGCTCATCGGTGAACTTCGATTTCTTCATACAAATCTCCTGCCCGTCAGGGCTTCAAATTTGCCAGAAATCTCCAGTTTTCGGTGCTACGGTTTTTCGGGGAGAGGTCAGCACGAAAAGCGGCTCCAGAAGTCTCTTCACTTTGAACTGACTCCAATATAGTTGGGCAGGACGCCACCCCTCTGGGGCCTTTTGCTTTCACCTCAGGCGACTACTCCAATCGATTCTTCGGTGTCTGTTGCGCATTCCACCAGGCTTTCCACTGATCCGGGAACAGACACGATTCGAAATGGAATCGTCGAAGCGCGTACATGTCCTCATCGGTCTTCGCCTTATAGACCATCGACGCTGCCATATCGATGAGGCGTTGCGGAAGGACTTCCTCCGTATTCTCGCGGTACATCTTCGACACCATCAGCGTCGCCTCGTTTAGCGAACGGCCCTGCTTCTTTCTCTCGTTGAGGTAGAAGAGGACGTCCTGGCGAAATAGGCAGATCGACGCATTGGTCAGATTTTTTTCCACAAGCACCTTCTCGCGGTCAGTGCATTCGTAAAACTTCTCCGCTGCGAATCGCGGATAGTCTGAAAATTCCTCGCTCTGCATGCGTTTGAACAGATCATCGATCAACGCGATCTGAAAGGCGCCAACGCCCGGTCCCGCCAGCAGCGATGCCTTTGTGCTCTTGAATACGATCACCTGTCGGCCGTACCCCAGTGCAACGAATGCTTCCAACTCACATGTCGAAAAGCCGGGTTTTCGAATGAGGTTGTCCTCCGGCTTCGGCATCCGAAAACTGAGGGGAGAGTATGCGAGCGACGGTTGCGCTCCTCGGTGCGCGCACGCCGTGCAGAGCAGCACGAGTGTCATCAAGACCATTAACCGCTTCATGTTGTCCCCGGAACGCCGCTCAGTTGGCGGGCAGCAGACCATCCAGATCGTCGAGCTTCACGCGCGTATCCGTGCGGAAATTCGTGGTGCTACCGCTCGGGGCCGGTGGCGATTCGACGCGAGTGACTGTCGGCGCTACTGCAGAATTCCGCGTAGCAGCAGGCGGCGACGATTCGGGCGCATCGATCGGAGGAAGATCGCCCAAGGATGTCGGAGGCAGTGCTGGCAATGTGGGTTTCACCGACGTTTCGCGCGGCTGCGGTGCCGGCTTCTCCCCGGCTGTCCGTGCAGGCGCCGGTGTCGATGCTGCGCGTGTCGGCTGGCTCGGGATGGCAGATGTCGCAGGGATGCCCGGCGTGACCGGAGCGGTCGGCGCAGGAGCGTCAGAACCCGCTGTCTCCACCGACGGCACACCCGGAAGCACGTAAGGCGATGGCGCAGGCTTGCCCGAAGCCGCCGGTGCTGCGGGCACCTTCCCGGTACCTGACTCCGTGGGCGTGACAGTGACCGTCGGACGTTTCGGCAGTCGATTACCCGCATCGAGCCGGGTGATCGGACAGTTTTGGATGAGCCCGTCGATGATCAGCTGATTAACGATGTCGACCGCAAAGACGGCGCCTCGCTCCGTCTTGGAAACGTAGAGCGTGCCGACGTGGTGGACCCGGAAAATGCCACGCCAGACCGTGGCGTCGCGATCCATGTCGAACATGTTGACGCGGAAATCGACGCGTAGCGGCAGATTGCCAGTGACGACACCGCCGTTGGGATCTACACGCAATGTCACATCCGGTTGAAACGCGCGAAGCTTCCGCTCCACCGGCGAGGTGTCGAGCATCAGGGCACGTATTTCACCGAAATCGCTCTTGATGTTGCATGACGCGAGTCGTTGTCTGAGTTCGTCGCGAAAGCCGGCGGCAAAATCGTCGCCGAAACGCATATCCCCGTCATAGACGACGAACATGCGATCGATGTGCGCTTTGTAGTCGCTTGCGCGTGTGCTGGTGATATCGGTCGGCGTAGCGCAGCCGGCAAGCAGGGCCGCTGCCGCCAGCGTCAGGGCAACACCTGCGCGGCTCATCCATTGCCGTGTAGTCCCCTGTGGACTCATCCCCCGATTGTCTGCGTGTTTTCTTGTCATTGTCCGGACGTCTTGTTTTTGTGCGAAATAGCATACAGGAATCCGAGCTTTTGCAGGGTGCCCAAGCTTTGGGTACACTCTAGCGAATCGGACGCCATCGCCGCAGGACTGACGACGAAGGCGCAAAAGAGCGATACAAATCAAAAAATGGGGGCCGGCGCTTCGCGCGGCGCTTTTCGCACATGCTCAAACGTCTTCTGGCCACAGCGCTGGCCGCGACCTTCTGTGTCCCGGCACTTGCCCTGGATGCCGAAAAACTCTACGAAAAGGCCTCACCTAGCGTGTGGGTCGTCATCACATACGACCGCGACGGCAAGCGTCTGTCACAAGGCAGTGCCGTCGTTGTCGCGCCGCAGCGGCTCGCGACAAATTGTCACGTCCTGCGTAAAGCTTCGCGCGTGGTGGTGCAGCGACGTAACACGAGTCATCGCGCCGCGCTGGAACTGGTAGATCCGGCACGGGATCTGTGCCAACTGCGGGTCGATGAAATGACCGCATCCCCCGTCGCGCGCGCCCCTATGAACACGCTGCGTGTCGGGCAGAAGGTCTATACGCTTGGCAGTCCGAGCGGTCAGGAACTCTCGTTGTCCGACGGCATCATCTCGTCGTTGCATCTGGATACGGACGAACGCATTTCATTGATCCAAACCTCCGCGCCGGTCTCTCCGGGATCGAGCGGTGGCGGGTTGTTCGACACCGACGGCCGTCTGATCGGCCTGACCACGGCCGTGCTTGAAGACGCCCGTCATCTGAATCAGAACCTGAACTACGCCATTCCGGCGAGCTTCATCGACGAGCTGCCGTCGCGCAGTCGCGCAGCCATTGCGGCGCGCGAGACCGCCGATTCGCGCGCCGCCGCCGCAAAGCAGGTAGCCCAGGCCCGGGAGGCGGCGGCAGGCACACTCGGGGCACGGTGGGAGTACACGATTACCGATGGATTTACCGGCGTAAAGAGTCGCGTTGCGATGGTCGTGGATCGTATTGACGGCGACAAGCTGTTCTACAACAACGGCGCTCGTGTAGAGCTGGCGGACGGCAAATTGATCGAGATGTCGCAACCCCAGCTCGGCGAAATCGACAATTCGATGCCTGCTGGCGGCTGGGTTCGCGCGGGCGCCAAGCCGGGGCAGGCCTGGACCATGAGCTATGCCTCGTTGGGCACGCAGGGCCGCTCGCTAAAGCTCAACGCGCGCGTTGCCTCGCAGGAGTCGCTCATCACGCCGGCAGGAACATTCGATGTGCTGCGCGTTGAATACGACGGCGCATTGCTCGAAGTGGCGACGCGTAACCAGGGTCGCTCGATGCAATCGACGCCCTACGACGCGACGATCTGGTACTCACCGCAACTCAACAGGGTGATCAAGATGCGTGTCTCCAGCATGAGCGCATTCACGCAGATCAATGAGACCATCGAGCTGACGGCGGTGCCCGGCGGGCAGCGCGTCGTCGCACCCCGTGCGACGACGCAAAGCAATACGCAAGAGACATCCGGGCCGGTGTCTTCGCGGTGAACCGTGTTCGTAAGCTTCCCCAATTGGTAGGCGCAAGTAGGTAGAATTTCGGGGCCTCCACGATTTCTCGACGCCGCACGGGCGAGCTCACATTTTTTCCTCGAACACCCTCAAGACCTAGATGTCGATCGCCTAGCCGGCGACCAAACGCTCGAGCCGCTGGTTCTCCTCCTCCAACTGGCGCAATCACGGCGCCCCCGAGACATCCGTGCCGCCGTAGCGGCTACGCCAGTTATAAACCGCGACATCCGAAATGCCGTGTTTCCGACAGCAGTCCAACTCGTTCGTGAAGCGCGCGAAGATGATGCGGGACTCGGCCAAGCATTCCACGACAGGGGGGTGGCCCGGATGAATGTTGCTGCCAGAGAGAGCGCCTATGGAAGCCATCAGGGCGAGTCCGACGGTGCACCGAGACGCTGGAGCGGTGGCGTAGCGCGCGCTAGGACTACCGCTATATACGACTTCATTATCAATCAGTCGACATTAATTTTATGTCGCCGACAATATGCATAAAACTCCTGCTCGCCACACAATCCAAGCAAATTAATGACAGTAGAAATTGAAGAAACCAAATCAGGAAACGTTTCCCATATGTGCCACGGCCCCTCCGGTGAAAAGTAATACCAATATCCAGATAACACATCACTGGGCGCCTGAAGTTCTCCTGATTTTATGTCATGAAAAATCGATTTCAACTGGCTTCTATATAAACCTCGAATGTTCTCATTTCTGCCGGCAACTTGAACGAGTAAATCTTCAGTGCGATTAGCTTGATCTACAAGATACGTTGACAATGCGATCATGACTACTTCCTAGCGAATGATCCCATCGGGTGCGCGTAAAGTTGTATCGATGATTCGCGCGCCGCTTGTCGGGGCTACGCACCCATTTCAACTCGGGCATCCTGTGGATTCACATAGTGCGCCAACGAGGGGGCAATCATACGATATCGGTCCTCTTTACATGCCTTGGCAAAACGGCGATGCAAAAATACAAACAAATTGCAGAGGTCGCGGCGAATAGACCAAGAAGGATGGACTCATCCTTTACGTGAAGAATCCGACGTGTAGCCACAACAACGATTGTGCCCCAAAAAGTGCTGGAGCATAAAAATGCGCCCCCAACTATTAGCACAAGGCGGACGGACCGAATGACGTGCGTAACATTCACTTTCTTGAATCACGGATGTCATTGGTAACCGTGACACTCTTCGAGCCAACTCCGTACGTCAGCATCCCTCGACCGAAATACGGAGGCAACTGCTGTTTGGTAAACGGATTTAGCATTTTCTTATCCCATTTCGACGCCGTGACGCCGAAGATTCGCACGTGGATTGGTCCATTGTGCGCCGTTACATTCTCATGTTTTCACGACGCTCATTGCAACGGAGCACATTGACTACGCAGCCAAGAGCCTCTGGGTAATTTCGAACAATATCGGTAAGTCTACGGTTTCAATCGGCTCTATTGAAAGACCCTGTGGCCATTCTTCGTGGACTATCCTGAATCGTTTTCCATTGAAGGTGAAATTCCACCATTTTGTATCAACGGATATCCCGTCATCATTCGCAATCCTCGTCACCTCAACGGCACCAATAAGGCTAAGGATCTTCTCAACAATACTTGGAGCACTTTCCCAATCAACAGGCCCCAGGATCGCGATATATCGGAATCCCGTCGGTGATGTTTCCAATGAATTTTCCATTATTCTCCGAATCCCAAATCTTGTCCGCCAGGGCGAGGTAGACGCCAGCGCCAGCTGATACCCCGTACCCCAGCACAAGGGGCCGCTCGGTCCAACAGTAAATGTCACCCCCGGCAGTGATGTTCGGCCGCCTGCCAATAATCCGGCAGCGCAATCTCCAGTTACGCAGCCGTTAGGCGCGGGGGTGGTCTACTGCTTGAGGAATTTCGGCGATAGCTTTTGCATCGCTTATATGGCCGTTTCCGACTACACCGACATTCCAACTTAGATCGACTCAGATTCTTAACCAAGGTCAGTCGATGGGTGAGAAATTAGACAACCGGATTTCTCAATCGATTCCGCCACAACCCTCTGAAACTCACCACGCTCCAAAACTACCTGACCGACACTATTCGGATCGTTTTCAAAACCAAAAATTAGCTTTGCCTGGGTACCAAATTCCACAAGAAACACGTACCAACCATCGTCAGAAAGACTCTCAGCTGAAACTAAATACCTAAAATCGCTATTCTCAGCATCAGAGTCTAGAGGCGGAAAAGATCGCGAACAGAGATTTTTGTATGCAACCTGATCCGGGAGTTTGAAAAGCTCCTCATCTTCGACCGAATTCCCCATCGAATACATCGATTTCAATCTATAAAAATCGACTCCAAGTGTGGATTTCATAGAAAAAACAAACTCCCCCCCCAAGAAGTACCCAAAACACCCGTTTTTAAATCTCTCATTTGACCATGAATCAACTTGATCAAACCATATAGCAAATGAATCAGGGTTTCCGAATAGCATTTACCCCCCTTAAAACCAAGTGACCGCTTTATTTCAATTGGAATTTTTGAGACATTCAATGACGCCGAAGCGTCACCGGTGGATCCAGACCAATGATAAACACCGTTTCCGTTGGACGAAAATCTATTTATGTTCCCACTCTCGTCGATTGCATAGCGAACCCCATCTCCCCCTGACACAGATGAATTAAATAGGTCGGGAGAGTTCTTTGGTTCAACGCCCGCATTCGGCCTGTTACCCCCCATGCCCGGTGTATGTTTTGGATTAGACTCGACTTGGAGTCCGTTCTCACCCTTAGCTACGTCAGGAATCGGGAGGCGATTTTTATCGCCTCCCGACGCCATCACATTGTCCGGCAACTTCGCTGGCGTCCCCACGCCTCCCGCAAGCTCGGCTCCCGTCGCACCTTGCATCAGCACCGCCCCAGGACTCACAGTCGGCGGCCTAGCACCGCCCATGCCAAGCAATGCGTTCAGCCCGTTAGCTACGCTCCGAGCAATTAAGTCTTCGGGTCGCTCCGATGCTTTCGCAAGCGCATCATCTCGCATCTGTCCCACGACTTGCCCGAAAGCTCGTCGGGGATCTTGCGCAAGCGCTACGGCGTCTTGCCCCACACGCCGAGCACCTCGGCTGGCCTGATCAAACTGGCTGCTGAGCGAGTCGCTAAAACGCTCCGATATCGAGTAATCGAACCTCCCACCCGCCACCTTCTGGCTATCCACCCACTTCAGTTCAGGTCCTAAATCTCTTGCATCCACTGGGCTAACGTAGTTCGCCAGCCATTCTGGGCTGTTAGGCGAATACTGTGCCCAGCACTCCACCCGATAGCACGCGGCAGCGGTGAGGCGCTTTTCTGCCGCTGCATCGCCATTCGCTTTATTGTGAATCAGAGCCTTTTCTTCCGGATGCAACTGCCGGTTAAACCGATCAACATTAAATCCCGTGAACGCCCCAGACGCCCCTCCAGCCGCCGCGCCAACCGCGACTGGTCGTTGAGTAGATTCGGCAGATCACTGCATGAACGCCAAGGCTCCCATATCCCTGAAGCAAATAGCGCGCACGCTCATCTCCGACTGAACGCCCTCCACAAGCAGCGAACCCGGCCAAGGCCGGGTTCGTCACGTCTACTTCGACTGATTCTCTTCGTCGCCCTTCGACTTGTAGCTGTCGCGTGCTTTCTTTTGGCTGTTGTCGAATGGCTTGATTCTTAGCAATGCTGCACGACTTGTCATCCCTCCCACCGCGGCTATACCCAAGCCGACCAGTAGCAAGGCCCCACTCCATATTGATGGCTCAATAAACTTGAACGTGCAGTACATAATGCCAAATCCCGCAGCGATCAAGCATAGCCTGAACCATCTTGTGAAGTTCCCTTCCTCGATAATCTTGAGCTTTTCCCTCATTTCTCCCTAGATCCATTCACGCTGTTAATTATCTTGTTCAAGTACTTATTGATGAAATCCTGCGCGGACTGTGACGTACTACCATTGTTTATAGCGTTCGCAGTCTCGTTGATCGCAGGCCCCAAGCCTGGAAACTTTTCCGTGGCTGCGCTAACCGCATACCCGACTCCGCTGGAAACCAAATATTGACCAATGTCCGGCTTTGCGATTTGGACCACAGCATCCGCCGCCATGCCTGTCGCGGTCGCAACGTAAGATGCTGTGACCAATCCCGGCGCAAAAGGCGAAGGTAGGGAAGCCCCGGCCGCAGTGATTGCCCCAAACCGCCCGGCCGCAGTCGAAACGCCACCCGCCACATCGGCCACCGTCCCCCGCACATCCGTCTTAGCCGGCGTCGGCACGTACGTGAAGGTACTCGGCACTTGCCCCGGAGATGCTGAGTTGTAATTCGCCATGATAAACGCCTGCAACTCCTGATTCGGCTCCTGTAACGATTGGAAAATCAACGGGTTTCCGTTCTCATTCGTTAGACCCGTATTAATCCATCGAGCACCCGTGTCGGTCGGCGTGCGCCCATTTAGCTCCTCAGCAACACCCTCCGGAACCGCTCCGCCCCCTGTCTGCGAGACGCCCATAATTCGCATCTGCTCTTCCACTTGTTCCTGTGTGTAGCGTCCGTTGCTCATCTTTGCGATGTTCTTCGCCAACGTATGCTCATCGGAATACAACTGCCTATTGAACCGGTCAGTATTAAACCCGGTGAAAGCCCCTGACGCTCCACCTGCAGCCGCGCCTACCGCCGTACCGACCCCCGTCGCCACAATCTGCGCCAATGCCTGATCGATATCTGCGTTGCCCGTCGGATGGGCATCCTGAATCTTGTTGCTCAGATCATTCAGCGCGCCACCAAGCTTTGACGTTAGCCCCGCGCCCATCGCACCACCCAAGGCATTACCACCGCCCAGCCCCGCAACAATCGCGCCACCCGCCGCGTGCATCGCCGCTCGATAATCCCCGCCCTCCGACCAGTCCTTTGCCTCTTGCAAGTACTGGGCCTTCAACGTGGGGTCTTCGGTGTTTTTCGCCTTCTCCTTAGCTTCCTCTTCCTTCCTATTCGCATACGACCCGATATCCCGCGCCACCGCTTCCCCAGCAGCGGTCGCCGCCGCCATCAACCTTGACTGGTCGTTGAGCAGATTCTGCAGATCCGGCGTCCGACTGACTGTGTCATTCAGGTTTGTCGTGTCGCGATTCAGGCTTGCCAGATCTTGCGTCTGGCTCGCGCCGTTCGTCAGCGTGATGGTTCCCTCGCTTACGCCACTACGCGTCGTGCCCCGCTCGCTGCCGCTCGCCGACTGCTCGACGACGCCCGCGTAGTTCCCGCTTGCGTTGCCGCGCGAGTAACTGAAACTACCGGATGCGCCTCCCATGCCAAGCATCGTCATATTGTCGCCAGCGCGCCAACTATCCCATGATGCTTCCGCAGGCAAACCCCATATACGACGAACCCGGCCTGGGCCGGGTTCGTCACTTCGGGCTCTATCGCCCTGTTCTCTTTTTTTCACTAAACCATGTCACTGTGCCTGCGAACAAACTGAACAAAACCACAAACACGGCCATTCTGCCCACTCGATTCCAGGTCGGTAGTTGATATGAAGTATCGTGAAACAACCATTGAAGTGCGGGTCCGACAGCAAGCTCGATAATAACGACGCTGACTCCCATACCTATAAACCAGAATAGGAAGTAATACGTCCAGCGAAATAGTTCGAAACTTGTCTTCGGTCTCATTTCTTTCCAGCTCTATCAATTTGATCCTGAACAATAGCACTGGCTTTTTCTTGTGCTAATCCTCCCACGGCTCCACCCAGCCATGATGGCAATACACTAGGTGGAACGTACTTCGACATCCCCATACCAATGTCCGTCCACACCTGTCGATACCAAGGATTCAGCACGTCATTGTGTAGTGGTCAACCCACGCCGGACACCGAGTTAAGTTTTTCTTCTGCGACTGCCGGGGCTAGACCCTCGTTGAATTGATGTGGTCGAGTCCAGTTGTATCGCTGCATCAGGTAATAGCTGATGTCCCGCTGTGCTTCTCGAACACTTATATATCCAGTGCTTGGCACCCATTCCGTTTTCAAGCTTCGGAACAAGCGTTCCATCGGGCTGTTATCCCAACAATTTCCACGCCGACTCATGCTCTGCCTGATTCGATAGCGCCACAGTCGCTGACGGAATTTCCGGCTAGCATATTGACCGCCCTGGTCGCTGTGGAACATCAAGCCCGTGGGCCGACCGCGTTGCTCGAACGCCATGTCTAATGCCTTCACTACGAGGTCGGCGTCGGGGCTCGTCGAGAATGACCAGCCGACAACGCGGCGCGTGAACA
>NZ_KB944455.1:0-74288 GCF_000389825.1 Pandoraea sp. SD6-2
GATACCGCCCAAGAGTTCATATCGACGGCGGTGTTTGGCACCTCGATGTCGGCTCATCTCATCCTGGGGCTGTAGCCGGTCCCAAGGGTATGGCTGTTCGCCATTTAAAGAGGTACGTGAGCTGGGTTTAAAACGTCGTGAGACAGTTTGGTCCCTATCTGCCGTGGGCGTTGGAAGTTTGAAGGGGGCTGCTCCTAGTACGAGAGGACCGGAGTGGACGAACCTCTGGTGTACCGGTTGTCACGCCAGTGGCATCGCCGGGTAGCTATGTTCGGAAGAGATAACCGCTGAAAGCATCTAAGCGGGAAACTCGCCTTAAGATGAGACTTCCCTGGGAACTCGATTCCCCTTAAGGGTCGTTCAAGACCAGGACGTTGATAGGTCAGGTGTGGAAGCGCAGTAATGCGTTAAGCTAACTGATACTAATTGCCCGTGAGGCTTGATCCTATAACCAGTGTGTTTTTCCTGGTGTGAGTTGCGTGTGTGCCCCAATGCGGGCGCTGATACCCTCACAACCCAACTAAATGTTTGTACTACGCTTCTTCTGAATTGGTTTTGTTGCACTCACCGTGCAGCAAAACATACAAGTTATGCCTGATGACCATAGCGAGTTGGAACCACCCCTTCCCATCCCGAACAGGACCGTGAAACGACTCCACGCCGATGATAGTGCGGATACCCGTGTGAAAGTAGGTAATCGTCAGGCTCCCCTAAAAAACCCCTTGCTACAACGCGTAGCAAGGGGTTTTTGCTTTGTACTCCCACATGGCCTGTTTTGGTGGCTTCTTCTCGCGCCTCTCTCTCTCTTCCTCCATCCTCGCTTTTCTCATCCCGGCGGTGTTCCGTCGGGATCGCAGCCCAACTTCGAGGAAGATTTAATCTGCCTCAATGAAATATCTCATTGAATTCATCTGAAGTTAATTCAAGCAGCGAGAAAAAAAGGCATTTCCATTTGTCCAAAGCGAACTCTCCCATTTTCTTCGGTAGTTAGAGCTCCAAAGGGCCTGATCGCCGGCAACTAACAGAACATGAATTCCGTGGAGAGATTCTCTCGAAATGCGATGAGAGGCATCAACATTTGACATTTTTTGTCGTTATCGTATTGTCGTTTTAGTTGACGATACGAGCGCAATCCAGCTCTTACATTGGATGCGCGCTAACGATAGAAAGAATGAACCAGATATTCGCTTCGAACCAAAAACTTCCGCCCGTCGTTGTCATTTCCCTCGTGGATAGCGATGTCCGTCGCGCCCACATCACGGCGCAATTAGCGGATGCCGGTGTGCTCTTTCGCTTCTTCAACGCGCAGCGCATCGAGAAATACCCACCCGAATACGACGCCCGCACGCGTCTGCAGATGTACGCCAACCATCTGACGCTCGGGGAGGTCGGATGCTATGACAGCCATTACCGAATCTGGCAGGATCTGGCGCGCTCCAATGACGACATCTGGTGCATCCTGGAAGACGATATCGAACTGGCCCCCGATTTCTCGCAGCGCTTGGCTGGCGCATTGGATGTGCCGGTGCCGTGGGGTGTCATGCGGTTGAAAGACGCCGGTTCCGCAGGTCGGTGGCAAGTGGCTCAACTGCCCGGCGGCGGGGTTCTGAACGATCACCGCAAGCAACCAGGGGGTACGCAGGGTTACCTCATCCGACGCGATGCGGCATTAACGCTTCTGGCGTACGGAAAACGCATGATTCATCCCGTCGACGACATGCTCAATCGCAACTGGGAGCATGGCATTCGGATGATCTCCATATCACCGGATATGGTGGCTGATCGAGGCGATGAGTTGGGGACCACCATCGTCGGTCGCCAGAAAGCCAGGCGCAGCATTTCGCAGAAGCTCCGGCGCGAGTTTCATATGGGCCGAGATAGTCTGAGCCGATATATCGACGCCTGGCGCCGCCGGCTACTGACACCCACCCGTCGTTGGGAGTGACCGAGACCCGGTCGGCCTTCACATATCCAAGCAAATCAAAGACTTGCCGCATATAGTGAAAATCCGCAGAGCATCAGGCACAAAAACTGCGTATTTAATGCATGGAAGGTGTTGACAAGGCCGGGGGACATCTCCATAATTGCAAATTCTCTGCGGAGGGGTGCCCGAGTGGCTAAAGGGGGCAGACTGTAAATCTGTTGGCTTACGCCTACGTTGGTTCGAATCCAACCTCCTCCACCAGAATGCGGAAGTGATAAGCGTCGGGAATCCAGGTTTCCGGCGCTTGTTACCGAGAAGCGAGAGTCGGAATCCACGCGGGTGTAGCTCAATGGTAGAGCAGAAGCCTTCCAAGCTTATGACGAGGGTTCGATTCCCTTCACCCGCTCCAGGTGACGCGCAGACGCAGTAGAAGTAAAGGATTCGCCCATGTGGCTCAGTGGTAGAGCACTCCCTTGGTAAGGGAGAGGTCGGCAGTTCGATCCTGCCCATGGGCACCAAAAGATAGTGTGAAGCGCGGCAATCAACATGCCGAGCAACCTCGGCAATAGATAACCCCGTTAGGAGTCGGAAATGGCAAAGGAAAAATTCGAGCGGACTAAGCCGCACGTGAACGTTGGCACCATCGGTCACGTTGACCATGGCAAGACCACCCTGACGGCCGCTATCGCAACGGTTCTGTCGTCGAAGTTCGGCGGCCAGGCCAAGAAGTACGACGAAATCGACGCAGCACCGGAAGAAAAGGCGCGCGGTATTACCATCAACACCGCGCACATCGAGTACGAAACGGCTAACCGCCATTACGCACACGTTGACTGCCCGGGCCACGCCGACTACGTCAAGAACATGATTACCGGTGCCGCCCAGATGGACGGCGCTATCCTGGTTTGCTCGGCCGCTGACGGCCCGATGCCGCAAACGCGTGAGCACATCCTGTTGGCCCGTCAGGTTGGCGTGCCGTACATCATCGTGTTCCTGAACAAGTGCGACATGGTCGACGACGCCGAGCTGCTCGAGCTGGTCGAAATGGAAGTTCGCGAACTTCTGTCGAAGTACGACTTCCCGGGCGACGACCTGCCGATCATCAAGGGTTCGGCCAAGTTGGCGCTGGAAGGTGACAAGGGCGAACTCGGCGAACAAGCCATCATGCAGCTGGCTGACGCGCTCGACTCGTACATCCCGACGCCGGAGCGCGCCATCGACAAGGCATTCCTGATGCCGGTGGAAGACGTGTTCTCGATCTCGGGCCGCGGTACGGTTGTGACGGGTCGCGTTGAGTCGGGCGTGATCAAGGTCGGCGAAGAGATCGAAATCGTTGGCATCACGCCGACGGTCAAGACGATTTGCACGGGCGTTGAAATGTTCCGCAAGCTGCTCGACCAAGGTCAAGCAGGCGACAACGTCGGTATCCTGCTGCGTGGCACGAAGCGTGAAGAAGTTCAGCGTGGTCAGGTTCTGGCCAAGCCGGGTTCGATCACGCCGCACACGGAATTCACGGGCGAAGTGTACGTTCTGTCGAAGGATGAAGGTGGTCGTCACACCCCGTTCTTCAACAACTACCGCCCGCAGTTCTACTTCCGTACGACGGACGTCACCGGTTCGATCACCTTGCCGGAAGACAAGGAAATGGTCATGCCGGGCGATAACGTGTCGATCAGCGTCAAGCTGATTGCCCCGATCGCCATGACTGAAGGTCTGCGTTTCGCAATTCGCGAAGGTGGCCGTACCGTCGGCGCCGGCGTGGTTGCAAAGATCGTAGCTTAAGCCGGTACCTTAACGGTCCGCGCTTACGGGGTCAGCTTTTGGCGGCTGGCCCCTCTGCTGTTTTAGGGGTATAGCTCAACTGGCAGAGCGTCGGTCTCCAAAACCGAAGGTTGGGGGTTCGATTCCCTCTGCCCCTGCCAAAACAACTGTCTGCAAGCTGGAAATGGCGAATTCTCCCGTAGAAACTGTACGTACGACTGGCGACAAGCTGCTGCTGGCACTGGCCGGGCTGCTGGTTATTGCTGGCGTCGTGGCGTTCTACGCGTTGGAGCAACAAGCACTGTATGTGCGCGTTGCTGCCATCGTCGTCGTTCTGGCCATCGCAGCAGGTGTTGCATTGGCATCGCAAACCGGCAAAGGCTTCCTGGCTTTTGCCAAGGATGCGTATCGGGAAGTGGGTAAGGTCGTTTGGCCGACCCGTAAAGAGGCCGCTCAAACGACAGCGATTGTCTTCGCGTTCGTCATCGTCATGGCGCTGTATCTTTGGCTCAGCGACAAGACGATCGAATGGGCGGTGTTCTCTTTGATTCTTGGCTGGAAGTGATATGTCTGATACCGGGGCTGCACCGAGTAAGAAGCGCTGGTACGTCGTTCATGCGTATTCCGGCATGGAAAAGAGCGTAGCCAAGGCGCTTCGCGAGCGCATTGCGCGCGCTGGCATGGAAGAATACTTCGGCGAGATTCTCGTTCCGACCGAAGAAGTTGTTGAAACAAAGGGTGGCCACAAGTCGGTCACCGAGCGTCGTTTCTTTCCCGGCTATGTGCTGTGCGAGATGGAAATGACGGACGACACGTGGCACTTGGTGAAGAACACCGCCAAGGTCACCGGTTTTGTCGGCGGCACGGGCAATCGTCCGATTCCGATCCGTCAGGCCGAGGTCGACAAGATCATGTCGCAAATCAAGGACGGGGTGGAAAAGCCGCGTCCCAAGACGTTGTTCGAAGTGGGCGAGCTGGTTCGAGTCAAAGATGGTCCTTTCACGGACTTCAACGGCTCGGTGGAAGAAGTGAACTACGAAAAATCTCGCCTCCGTGTTTCCGTCACCATTTTCGGACGGGCGACTCCGGTAGAACTGGAGTTCGGACAAGTCGAAAAGATCTAAGAATAAAATGCGCCGGCGCGACGTCCGGCGCGTTTTTGCGTTGGTGACAGCCGTCGCCGAGGAGCGCCAGTAGCCGGTTTTCCGGTGAAAACGCGCTATGACTCAACCCCGAATATGCGCCACATATTCGTTCCGGAGTAAACCATGGCAAAGAAAATCATCGGCTTTATCAAGCTGCAGATTCCTGCAGGTAAAGCCAACCCGTCGCCCCCCGTGGGCCCGGCACTGGGTCAACGCGGCCTGAACATCATGGAGTTCTGCAAGGCGTTCAACGCGCAAACGCAGAGCCTCGAGCCGGGTCTGCCGATTCCGGTGGTGATCACCGCATTTGCGGACAAGAGCTTCACGTTCGTCCTGAAGACCCCGCCGGCAACGGTGCTGATCAAAAAAGCTGCCAACCTGCAAAAGGGTTCGAGCAAGCCGCACACCGATAAGGTGGGCAAGATCACCCGCGCACAAGCGGAAGAAATCGCGAAGACCAAGATGCCTGACCTTACCGCCTCCGATCTGGACGCCGCGGTTCGCACCATCGCTGGCAGCGCACGTTCGATGGGCATCACGGTGGAGGGTCTGTAATGGCTAAGATCTCGAAGCGTCAACAAGCACTGGCCGCCAAGGTCGATCGCAACAAGCTGTACCCGGTCGGCGACGCTCTGGCCCTGGTCAAGGAATGCGCAAGCGCCAAGTTCGACGAGTCGATCGACGTCGCCGTGCAACTGGGCGTGGATGCGAAGAAGTCGGACCAGGTGGTTCGTGGTTCGGTCGTTCTGCCGGCAGGTACCGGTAAGTCGGTTCGCGTGGCTGTTTTCGCCCAAGGCGAAAAGGCTGAGCAAGCCAAGGCTGCCGGCGCTGAAATCGTGGGCATGGAAGACCTGGCCGAGCAGATCAAGGCCGGCAACATGGACTTCGATATCGTGATCGCTTCGCCGGACACGATGCGTATCGTCGGTACGCTGGGCCAGATCCTCGGCCCGCGCGGCCTGATGCCGAACCCGAAGGTTGGCACGGTGACCCCGGACGTTGCTACGGCTGTGAAGAACGCCAAGGCAGGTCAGGTGCAGTTCCGCGTTGACAAGGGCGGCATCATTCACGCCACGATCGGTCGCGCATCGTTCGAACCGGCAGCGCTGCAGAAGAACCTGTCGGCACTGTTGGAAGCCCTGACGAAGGCCAAGCCGGCTTCGAGCAAGGGTGTCTACCTGCGCAAGATCGCCCTGTCGAGCACGATGGGCGTTGGCGTGCGTGTGGATCAGGCTAGCTTGGCTGCCTAAGCGAGACAGTATCGCAATCGCAGGGTGATGGCGTCCCCTGCGATGGCTGAGATCCTCGAGATCGAAAGCCAGTAGCAAAAGACTTTGGGCGGAAGCGAGTTCTTCGGAATGCGCTTCCGGTTATCAAAGACCGTTGGCGGGAATGGGCATTCACTGACGCTCCCTTAATACGCCAGCCAACGCAGATGGCGAACCCGAACAAGTTTTGCAGTCACACCGTCGCACGCGGGCAACCGGGCGCGAGGGTTGAAACTCCAGACATGTCGGTAAGCCGTTAGTGGAACGGCGTCACCATGAGGTGATGTCAATTTTGGAGGTTAACCGTGGCACTTAATCTTGATGATAAGAAAGCCGTCGTGGCAGAAGTTTCGGCGCAAGTCGCCGGCGCTTCGACCATCGTTGTGGCTGAATATCGCGGAATCACGGTTGGCGATCTGACGAAGCTTCGCGCCAATGCGCGTCAGCAAGGTGTCTACCTGCGCGTTCTGAAGAACACGCTGGCACGCCGCGCGGTGGAAAACACCCCGTTTGCTGACCTGGCTGAGCAGATGACCGGTCCTCTGATCTACGGTATCTCGACGGATCCCGTAGCCGCTGCGAAAGTCTTGAACGACTTTTCGAAGGGCAACGACAAGTTGATCTTGAAGGCCGGCTCGTACGACGGCAAGGTGATGGACAAGGCAGGCGTGCAAGCGCTGGCCTCGATCCCGAGCCGCGACGAACTGCTCGCGAAGTTGCTGGGTGTCATGCAAGCGCCGGTTTCCGGCTTTGCTCGCGTCCTGGCTGCCGTGGCCGAGAAGAAGCAAGCGGAAGCTGCTTAATTCTCGCCCCGGTTACACGATCGCTGACTTCGGTCCGAACACAATCTAGGAGTTTTACAAATGGCAATCACGAAAGACGAAATCATCGAAGCCGTAGGCGCGATGTCGGTTATGGAACTGAACGACCTGGTCAAGGCGTTCGAAGAGAAGTTCGGCGTGTCGGCTGCTGCCCTGGCAGTTGCTGGCCCGGCAGGTGCTGGCGGCGCCGCTGCTGCTGCTGAAGAGCAAACCGAATTCAACGTCATCCTGGCGGAAGTCGGTGCAAACAAGGTCGGCGTCATCAAGGCCGTCCGCGAAATCACCGGCCTGGGCCTGAAGGAAGCCAAGGATCTGGTTGATGGCGCTCCGAAGGCAGTCAAGGAAGGCGTTGACAAGGCTGCTGCTGAAGAAGCCAAGAAGAAGCTGGAAGAAGCCGGCGCCAAGGTCGAAGTCAAGTAATTCGGCTCTGCGCGTAGGGAAGGCTGGCGACGAAAAGTCGTCAGCCTTTTTGTGCTTTCAGGAGATGCAAATCCCATAAAGGATGTGCGGAATTCGAAAGCCGGCGCGAGGCAGCGCCAAGTGGTTGAAAGCAAAATGATTTCGCCAAAGTCGATGCAGACCGCGCTGTTTCAAACGCGTGTCCCATCGGCGAGTTGAGCGAAAGCGCGGTACCAGGGAAGTACGGAAGACGTATCGAAGAGGCCAAAGAAAAAATCGCGCGGCGTGTGTCTGCGGCGGTTTTCTCTTTGTCTTCTGAAGCGACTGCAGAAGGCAAGTTTGGTCGGGCGACGGGCAACACAGGCATCCGTCGCCGTCAGCCAGCGGTTGGTAGCGGCCAACCACCAAGCTCGTTGCTCTACGGCAAGCCCGCCGTGGGGGACGTCTGGTCTCAGTCGATGAACACCCGTTGACGATGCCTGCCGTCGTCGTCAGCGTAGTGATTCGGAGATCGTAATGCACTATTCCTTCACCGAGAAGAAACGCATTCGCAAAAGTTTTGCGAAGCGTCCGACCGTGCACAAGGTGCCGTTTTTGCTGGCCACCCAGCTCGCCTCGTACACATCGTTCTTGCAAGCCGATGCGCTTGCATCGGAGCGGAAGCCGGAGGGTCTGCAAGCAGCCTTCTCCTCCATTTTCCCGATCGTTTCTCACAACGGGTTCGCACGCCTGGAGTTTGTCAGCTATCTGCTCGGTACTCCTGCGTTCGATGTCAAGGAATGTCAACAGCGCGGCCTGACCTTTTGCTCGGCCCTGCGCGCCAAGGTTCGTCTGGTGATTCTCGACAAGGAATCGCCGAACAAGCCCGTCGTCAAGGAAGTCAAGGAACAGGAAGTGTACATGGGCGAAATTCCGCTCATGACCTCGACGGGTTCCTTCGTCATCAATGGCACGGAACGTGTCATCGTCTCGCAGCTGCATCGTTCGCCGGGCGTGTTCTTCGAACACGACAAGGGCAAGACGCACAGCTCGGGCAAACTGCTTTTCTCCGCGCGTATCATCCCCTACCGCGGCTCGTGGCTGGACTTCGAATTCGATCCGAAGGACATCCTGTACTTCCGCGTCGACCGCCGTCGCAAGATGCCGGTCACGATCCTGCTCAAGGCCATTGGCCTGACGCCGGAACAGATCCTCGCGAACTTCTTCGTGTTCGACAACTTCAAGCTGATGCCGGAAGGCGCACAGATGGAGTTCGTGCCGGAGCGTCTGCGCGGTGAAGTCGCGCGTTTCGATATCACGGATCGCGAAGGCAAGGTCATCGTCCAGAAGGACAAGCGCGTCAACGCGAAGCACATCCGTGATCTGGAGAACGCCAACACCAAGTTCATCTCGGTGCCGGAAGACTACCTGCTCGGCCGTGTGCTCGCGAAGAACGTGATCGATGGCGATACCGGCGAGGTGATCGCCAACGCCAACGACGAAATCACCGAAAGCGTGCTGGTCAAGCTGCGCGAGTCGGGCGTGTCGGACATCCAGACGCTGTACACGAACGATCTGGACCAGGGTTCGTACATCTCGGCCACGCTGCGTATTGACGAAACCGCCGACCGGACGGCTGCGCGTATCGCGATCTATCGCATGATGCGCCCGGGCGAGCCGCCGACCGAAGATGCGGTCGAGGCGTTGTTCAACCGTCTGTTCTACAGCGAAGAAGCGTACGACCTGTCGAAGGTGGGTCGTATGAAGTTCAACCGTCGTGTTGGCCGTGACGAAGTGCTCGGACCGATGACGCTGGAAGACGACGACATTCTCGCGACCATCAAGATCCTCGTGGATCTGCGTAACGGCCGCGGCGAAGTCGACGACATCGACCACTTGGGTAACCGTCGTGTGCGTTGCGTCGGCGAACTGGCCGAAAACCAGTTCCGTGCCGGTCTGGTGCGTGTCGAGCGCGCTGTGAAGGAACGTCTGGGTCAGGCCGAGTCGGAAAACCTGATGCCGCACGACCTGATCAACAGCAAGCCGATCTCGTCGGCCATTCGCGAGTTCTTCGGTTCGTCGCAGCTCTCGCAGTTCATGGACCAGACCAACCCGCTGTCGGAAATCACGCACAAGCGTCGCGTGTCCGCACTGGGCCCGGGCGGTCTGACGCGTGAGCGTGCAGGCTTCGAAGTGCGCGACGTGCACCCGACTCACTACGGTCGTGTGTGCCCGATTGAAACGCCGGAAGGCCCGAACATCGGTCTGATCAACTCGCTGGCACTGTACGCTCGCCTGAACGAATACGGCTTCCTCGAGACGCCGTATCGCAAGGTGGAAGACGGCAAGGTCACCGACCAGATCGACTACCTGTCGGCCATTGAAGAAGGTCGTTACGTGATCGCTCAGGCGAACGCGTCGATCGGCGAAAACGGCGAACTGACCGACGAACTGGTCTCGTCGCGTGAAGCTGGCGAAACGCTGATGGTCACGCCGGACCGCATCCAGTACATGGACGTGGCGCCGTCGCAGATCGTGTCGGTGGCAGCCTCGCTGATTCCGTTCCTCGAGCACGACGATGCGAACCGCGCATTGATGGGTTCGAACATGCAGCGCCAGGCCGTGCCTTGCCTGCGTCCGGAAAAAGCGGTCGTCGGTACGGGTATCGAACGTACGGTGGCGGTTGACTCGGGTACGACCGTGCAGGCGTTCCGTGGCGGCGTGGTCGATTACGTCGATGCCGGCCGTGTGGTGATTCGCGTGAACGACGATGAAGCCGTTGCCGGTGAAGTCGGCGTGGACATCTACAACCTGATCAAGTACACGCGTTCGAACCAGAACACCAACATCAACCAGCGCCCGATCGTGGAAGTGGGCGACAAGGTGGCGCGCGGCGATGTGATCGCCGACGGCGCGTCGACCGATCTGGGTGAGCTGGCGCTGGGTCAGAACATGCTGATCGCGTTCATGCCGTGGAACGGTTACAACTTCGAGGATTCGATCCTGATCTCGGAGCGCGTCGTTGCGGAAGACCGTTACACGTCGATCCACATCGAAGAGTTGAACGTGGTCGCTCGCGACACGAAGCTCGGACCTGAGGAAATCACGCGCGACATCTCGAACCTGGCGGAAGTGCAACTGAGCCGTCTGGACGAGTCGGGCATCGTGTACATCGGCGCGGAAGTCGAAGCCGGCGACGTGATGGTGGGCAAGGTCACGCCGAAGGGCGAAACCCAGCTCACGCCGGAAGAAAAGCTGCTGCGCGCGATCTTCGGCGAGAAGGCATCGGACGTGAAGGACACGTCGCTGCGTGTGCCGTCGGGCATGAGCGGCACGGTGATCGATGTGCAAGTGTTCACGCGTGAAGGCATTCAGCGCGACAAGCGCGCTCAACAGATCATCGACGATGAACTGAAGGGCTACCGCCTGGACCTGAACGACCAGCTGCGTATCGTGGAAGGCGATGCATTCCAGCGTCTGGAGCGCTTCCTGGTGGGCAAGACGGCCAATGGCGGTCCGAAGAAGCTCGCCAAGGGCACCAAGCTCACGAAGGAATACCTGGCCGATCTGGATCGCTACCACTGGTTCGACATCCGTCTGGCCGACGACGAAGGCGCGCAACAGCTCGAGCAGATCAAGGAATCGATCGAGCAGAAGCGTCACCAGTTCGATCTGGCCTTCGAAGAAAAGCGCAAGAAGCTCACGCAGGGCGACGAACTGCCGCCGGGTGTGTTGAAGATGGTCAAGGTGTACCTGGCAGTCAAGCGTCGTCTGCAGCCTGGCGACAAGATGGCCGGCCGTCACGGTAACAAGGGCGTGGTCTCGAAGATCGTGCCGATCGAGGATATGCCGTACATGGCCGATGGCCGTCCGGCCGACATCGTGCTCAACCCGCTCGGCGTGCCGTCGCGGATGAACGTGGGTCAGATTCTCGAGTCGCACCTCGGCTGGGCAGCGAAGGGTCTGGGCTGGCGTATCGGCGAAATGCTGCAAGCGCACACCAAGGTCCAGGAAGTTCGCAAGTTCCTGACGAAGATCTACAACGAGAGCGGTCAGCAAGAAGATATCGACAGCCTGTCGGACGACGAAATCATGTCGCTGGCGCGCAACTTGCAGAACGGCGTGCCGTTCGCAACGCCGGTGTTCGATGGTGCCCATGAAGAGGAAATCCACCGCATGCTGGATCTGGCGTTCCCGGATCACATCGCGAAGGAACTCGGCATGACGCCGTCGAAGAATCAGGTCACGCTGTTCGACGGTCGTACGGGCGAAGCCTTTGAGCGTCCGGTCACTTGCGGCTTCATGCACATGCTCAAGCTGCACCACTTGGTCGACGACAAGATGCACGCGCGTTCGACCGGTCCGTACTCGCTGGTGACGCAACAGCCGTTGGGCGGTAAGGCTCAGTTCGGTGGTCAGCGTTTCGGTGAAATGGAAGTGTGGGCACTGGAAGCCTATGGCGCATCGTATGTGCTGCAGGAAATGCTGACCGTGAAGTCGGATGACGTGACGGGTCGTACGAAGGTGTACGAAAACCTCGTCAAGGGCGATCACGTGATCGATGCCGGCATGCCGGAATCGTTCAACGTGCTGGTCAAGGAAATCCGTTCGCTCGGTATCGATATCGACCTGGAGCGCGGTTAATCGCGTTCAGGCAACAGGAGAAAGCAATGAAAGCTTTGCTCGATCTATTCAAGCAAGTCCAGCAGGACGAACAGTTCGACGCGATCAAGATCGGTCTGGCTTCGCCGGACAAGATCCGTTCGTGGTCGTTCGGCGAAGTGAAGAAGCCGGAGACGATCAACTACCGGACTTTCAAGCCCGAGCGTGACGGTCTGTTCTGCGCAAAGATCTTCGGTCCGATCAAGGACTACGAATGCCTTTGCGGCAAGTACAAGCGCCTGAAGCACCGTGGCGTGATCTGCGAGAAGTGCGGCGTGGAAGTCACGCTGGCGAAGGTGCGTCGCGAGCGCATGGGCCACATTGAGCTGGCCTCGCCGGTCGCGCACATCTGGTTCCTGAAGTCGCTCCCGTCGCGTCTGGGCATGGTGCTCGACATGACGCTGCGAGACATCGAACGCGTGCTGTACTTCGAAGCGTATGTGGTCCTCGAACCTGGCATGACGCCGCTCAAGCGTTGCCAGATCATGACGGAAGAGGATTACTACAACAAGGTCGAGGAATACGGCGACGAATTCCGTGCCGAGATGGGCGCGGAAGGCGTGCGCGAGCTGCTGCGCTCGATCGACATCGATCAGCAGGTCGAGCATCTGCGCGCCGAGCTGCAAGCCACGGGCTCGGAAGCCAAGATCAAGAAGTACGCCAAGCGCCTGAAGGTGCTCGAGGCCTTCCAACGCTCGGGCATCAAGCCCGAGTGGATGGTGCTCGAAGTGCTGCCGGTGCTCCCGCCCGAGCTGCGCCCGCTGGTGCCGCTCGACGGTGGCCGCTTCGCGACCTCGGACCTGAACGACCTGTATCGCCGCGTCATCAACCGTAACAACCGTCTGAAGCGTCTGCTCGAGCTTAAGGCCCCGGACATCATCGTGCGCAACGAAAAGCGCATGCTGCAAGAGTCCGTGGACTCGCTGCTCGACAACGGCCGTCGCGGTAAGGCGATGACCGGTGCGAACAAGCGCCCGCTCAAGTCGCTGGCCGACATGATCAAGGGTAAGAGCGGTCGTTTCCGTCAGAACCTGCTGGGTAAGCGCGTCGACTACTCGGGCCGTTCGGTGATTACCGTGGGCCCGACGCTCAAGCTGCATCAGTGCGGTCTGCCGAAGCTGATGGCGCTCGAACTCTTCAAGCCGTTCATCTTCCACAAGCTGGAAGTGATGGGCGTGGCCACGACCATCAAGGCCGCGAAGAAGGAAGTCGAGAACCAGACGGCCGTGGTGTGGGACATCCTCGAAGAGGTGATCCGCGAGCATCCGATCATGCTGAACCGCGCACCGACGCTGCACCGTCTGGGTATCCAGGCGTTCGAGCCGGTGCTGATCGAAGGCAAGGCAATTCAGCTTCACCCGCTGGTTTGCGCGGCATTCAACGCCGACTTCGACGGTGACCAGATGGCCGTTCACGTGCCGCTGTCGCTCGAAGCGCAGATGGAAGCGCGTACCCTGATGCTGGCCTCGAACAACGTATTGTTCCCGGCTAACGGCGATCCGTCGATCGTGCCGTCGCAGGATATCGTGCTGGGTCTGTACTACGCGACGCGCGACAAGATCAACGGCCGCGGCGAAGGCTTGTCGTTCATCGACGTGTCGGAAGTGCTGCGTGCGTACGACAACAAGGAAGTCGAACTGGCTTCGCGCGTGAACGTGCGTATCACGGAGTACACGGTCGATCCGGAAACGGGCGAAAAGACGCCGAAGATCACGCTGTACCCGACGACTGTCGGCCGCGCGATCCTGTCGGAAATTCTGCCGCCGGGCCTGCCGTTCTCGGTGCTGAACAAGTCGCTCAAGAAGAAGGAAATCTCGAAGCTGATCAACACGGCGTTCCGTCGTTGCGGTCTGCGCGAGACGGTCATCTTCGTCGACAAGCTGATGCAGTCGGGCTTCCGCCTGGCAACGCGTGCCGGTATCTCGATCTGCGTCGACGACATGCTCGTGCCGACGAAGAAGGAAGAGCTGATCGGCGAAGCGTCGAAGAAGGTCAAGGAATACGACCGTCAGTACATGTCGGGTCTGGTCACGGCACAAGAGCGTTACAACAACGTCGTGGACATTTGGGGTGCTACCGGTGACGCCGTGGGTAAGGCGATGATGGAGCAGCTCTCGAAGGAAAAGACGATCGATCGCGACGGCCACACCGTGGATCAGGAGTCGTTCAACTCGATTTACATGATGGCCGACTCCGGTGCGCGCGGTTCGAGCGCCCAGATTCGTCAGCTCGCCGGTATGCGTGGCCTGATGGCCAAGCCGGACGGCTCGATTATCGAGACGCCGATTACCGCGAACTTCCGCGAAGGCCTGAACGTGTTGCAGTACTTCATCTCGACCCACGGTGCACGTAAGGGTCTGGCCGATACGGCGTTGAAGACGGCAAACTCGGGTTACCTGACGCGTCGTCTGGTCGACGTGACGCAGGATCTGGTCGTGGTCGAAGACGATTGCGGCACGAGCAACGGCGTGGCGATGAAGGCGCTGGTCGAGGGCGGTGAAGTGGTCGAAGCCCTGCGTGACCGTATCCTGGGTCGCGTGGCAGTGGCTGACGTCGTGAATCCGGAAACGCAAGAGACGGTGTACGAGGCCGGCACGCTGCTCGACGAAGACGTCGTCGAGATGATCGAAACGCTGGGCATCGACGAAGTGCGCGTGCGCACGCCGTTGACCTGCGATACGCGCTACGGTCTGTGCGCAGCCTGCTACGGCCGCGACCTGGGTCGTGGTTCGCGCGTGAACGTCGGCGAAGCGGTCGGCGTGATCGCAGCGCAGTCGATCGGTGAACCGGGCACGCAGCTTACGATGCGTACGTTCCACATCGGTGGTGCGGCATCGCGTGCGGCAGTGGCCTCGTCGATCGAAGCCAAGTCGAACGGTACGGTTCGCTTCACGGCGACCATGCGTTACGTGACGAATGGCCGTGGCGAGCAGATCGCGATCTCGCGTTCGGGCGAAATCCTGATCACGGACGATCACGGCCGTGAGCGCGAGCGTCACAAAGTGCCGTACGGCGCCACGCTGCTGCATCTGGACGGCGCACAGGTCAAGGCCGGTGCCCAACTGGGGACGTGGGATCCGCTGACGCGCCCGATCATTACCGAACACGGCGGTTACGCCAAGTTCGAGAACGTCGAGGAAGGTGTCACGGTTGCCAAGCAGATCGACGATGTGACGGGGCTGTCCACGTTGGTCGTGATCGATCCGAAGCGCCGTGGTCCGGCGTCGAAGAACGTGCGTCCGCAGGTCAAGCTGCTCGACGAGAATGGTGTGGAAGTGAAGATCCCGGGTACCGATCACGCTGTGACGATCGGCTTCCAGGTGGGCGCACTGATTACCATCAAGGACGGTCAGCAAGTGCCGGTGGGCGAAGTGCTCGCACGTATCCCGACCGAAGCGCAGAAGACTCGCGATATTACGGGGGGTCTGCCGCGTGTGGCCGAACTGTTCGAAGCGCGTGCACCGAAGGACGCCGGCATTCTGGCCGAAGTCACGGGCACCACGTCGTTCGGTAAGGACACGAAGGGCAAGCAGCGTCTGGTCATTACCGATCTGGACGGCAACCAGCACGAATTCCTGATTCCGAAGGAAAAGCAGGTGCTGGTGCACGACGGTCAGGTGGTGAACAAGGGCGAAATGATCGTGGACGGCCCGGCCGACCCGCACGACATCCTGCGTCTGCAGGGTATCGAAGCGCTGGCACGTTACATCGTCGACGAAGTTCAGGACGTGTACCGTTTGCAGGGTGTGAAGATCAACGACAAGCACATCGAGGTGATCGTTCGCCAGATGCTCCGTCGTGTACAGATCACCGACAATGGCGATTCGCGCTTCATCATCGGCGAACAGGTCGAGCGTTCGGACATGCTTGACGAGAACGACGCCATGAACGCTGCGGACAAGCGTCCGGCGCAGTACGAGAACGTGCTGCTGGGTATTACGAAGGCGTCGCTGTCGACGGATTCGTTCATCTCGGCGGCATCGTTCCAGGAGACGACGCGCGTGTTGACCGAAGCCGCCATCATGGGCAAGAAGGACGACCTGCGTGGCCTGAAGGAAAACGTCATCGTCGGCCGTCTGATCCCGGCAGGTACGGGTCTGGCGTATCACAAGGCCCGCAGGGCCCGCGAGACGTCGGATCGCGAGCGTCACGACCAGATCGCTCTGGAAGAGGCGTTTGCCCCGATGCCGAACTCGGTGGAAGAGCCTACGGCAGAGTAATCAGGAAGGCGGCGCTTGCGAAAGCGAGCGCTGCCGGCCCGAAACCGACGTCGTTACAGAAACGGCACCCTTTGCGGGGTGCCGTTTTTTTTTGAGGAATTACGTCATCGCGATAACGGCCACGTTGAAGGGGCACGTGCAGGATGCGAAGGGCGCGATCCCGTCGGCATCGCGCCCGCGCCTTAACCGTTTCCGGATCAGAACCCGAAGTGCCCCTGCACGTAGACCATGCGCGGTGCGCCGACCATGCGTCCCGCGTTGCCGTCCACGTTACGCGCGTAGTAGCGCTTGTCGAATATGTTGTTCAAACCCACGGTGACGTCGGCATTCTTGTAACCGGGGAGCTTGTACATCGTTTGCAGGTTCCACACGCGAAAGCCCGGCACCTTGCCGTTGCTGCCATCGGCCGATTCCACCGCGGTATTCGCCAGATCCGAGTACTGCGAGCTTTGGTGCGTGGTCGAGACATTGAACGTCCACTGACCGATCTCGTACCGAGCGCCGAGCGTGTCGGTGACGCGCGAGTAGAACGGCACATCGAGACCGGCGGTCGCGCCCGACTTCTGGATCGCACGCGTGTAGGTGAAGTTCGCATACACGTTCAGCCCGCGAAGCACGCTGTCGCGATCGAACGTGTAGTCGACGGCAGTTTCGATACCGTCGTGATTCGTCGCACCAATGTTCTGGAAGACAGGCGGGTTCGTGCCGGACACTTGCAGAATCTGATTGTCGAACCGCATATGGAAGGCGGTCAGCTCCGCCTTCCAGCGCTTATCCGTCCAGCGTGTACCGATTTCATACGTGCGCGCCAGTTCCGGCACCAGCGGGTTGGTGGCCGACATCGAGTTCAACTGTGAATTCTGCACCGGTCCGAACGACGTGCTGTAGTCGGCGAATACCGTCCACGCATCGTTCACCAGATACGACAGGTTCACCGACGGAAGCGGCTTGTTGTTGTCCGTTCGATAGGTTGCGCCCGACGCGTTGTCGACGCGCTGCGAGCGGATCGCTTCGTAGCGCACGCCCGGCGTGAAGCGCCAGTTGCCCCACGCCATGCGATCGTCGATATAGAACGCGCTCGCGTTGGTGAAGTTGTTGAACGTCTGAGTGGCCGAGTTGCGGCCAGTGGCAAGGGTCGTGGTCCAGTTATTGTCGTCGCCGCGCTCGTGCACGTAACGGTAGCCGACAGTCACGTCGTGTGCGGTCGGGCCGAAGAAAAGACGCTGCGTGAAGCGTGGCTCGATGCCGAACGTCTGATAGTTGCGTGGTTGGTGCGTGGTCTGAGTGTAAGTCGAGTTGACCAGCGTGCTCTGGCGGTAGCTCTCGTTGTAGAACGTGCGAACCTCGAATTCCTGCGTCTCGGACAAGGTGTTCAGATACCCGAAATCGAGGCCGGTGCGGTTGCCGCTCCAGTAGTCGTTCGGACGCGTGTTCTGGAATGGGTCGGCGTTGTATTGCGCGACGCTCAGGCCGCCGGGCGTCTTCGACTTCACGTCGTAGTACGAGACCTTGCCGTACACCTGCTGGTTCGGTGTGATGTCGTAGCGCCACTTCAGCGCTAGGTCGTTCACGCGTTCGTCGCTACCCTTGCGCCAGTCGCGTCCGACCATGCCCGAATACAGTAGCGCGAGCCCCAGGCCGTTGTCCATCTGCGTGCCGAGGAACACGCCGTACTGCGTGTTCGCGCCTCCCCCCGTGGTGTAGATGTTCTCTCGCACCGTGGCATCTGCGGTGAGGCCTGGCGTGTTGGGAATCGAACGGGTCTTGAAGTTGATCACCCCGCCTACGTTTTGCGGCCCATAGCGCACGGCGCCGCCGCTGCGCACCACGTCGATGCTCTCGATGTTGAACAGACTCACCGGGGCGAACGACAACTGCGGCTGGCCATAAGGGGCCACCGCCATGGGAACGCCGTCGAGCAGCACGGTCGAACGCGGCGTGAATCGGCCGGATAGACCGCGTACCCCGATGTTCAGCGAAATGGCGCTGCCGGCGGTGCCCGAGTTGTCCGTGGCTTGCACCCCCGGAATGCGGCGCATGACGTCGCCGATGCTCGTCGCACCGGATTCCTCTATCTGCTGCTTCTTCACGACGGTGCGCGCGCCGGGAAACGTTTTCGCGCTGTTGTCGAGTCCGGTGCCGAGCCAGTCGCCCGAGACATTGACCGCGCCGAGTTCGACGTCGGCCTTGGCTTCTGCGGCTGGGTTGGCCGGTGTCGTCTGCTGCGCATGGGCGATGCCGAGCGTTGCCATAAGCAACGCAGCGGCACAGACGGTGGCGCGGGGGCGACGAGCCGGGGAGGTGAGGCGATCGACTTGAATGGGACTGGCGGCGCTAACCGTGCTCGCGGCGTCGGCGGCCACGTGCATACGGCGACTTACGGACATCTTCATCTTGGCTGACCTTCGTAACTGCGAGAGTGTGGCGAGCGCTAGCCGCCGGCAAAATCGGAGACAGCGGCGTTCGTATCGTTACGCGTAACGCGTCGTAATAAAGCGTCGCAGATTATAAATGCAAATCACTCTCATTTCTAATTTGTCTTCCTGAGTCTCGAGCGCCAATGGTCGGCGGAGGCAGGGACGGAAGACGAAAGTGACGAGAAATGCCGAGGTTGCCGGCAGAAGTCGGTCAATGGCGTTGTGAAGCCTGGAGAAAGGCTGAAAGGCGGGCTTCGCCGGACGGGGTTCAACGCACGGTTGAAGATGCGGCGGTCTGGCGCCAGCGGGGGCATTCCGCGCGGACGGGACGCATCAGGCGCCGCACGATTATCCAGTTTTACTTATGAATCGCCCAAAATCGATTGATTGTCGGTGGTGCGGGCGACCGTAAGAATAGCGGCTATCGACCGACAAAACACGCCGCCTGCGCCGGGCGGTGCCATGGAGACAACGCGATGCCGACGCTCGATGCCTCGACTCATCAGGCCCTTGCCCGCGAGCTGCACGATGCCGAGCGCAGCCGCACGCCTGTCATGCAGTTTTCCCGCCGCTATCCCGACATGACGATCGCCGACAGCTACGCGATTTCGCAAGCGTGGCTGGCATTGAAGTACGCGCAAGGCCGTCGCATGATCGGGCACAAGATCGGGCTGACGTCGCGCGCCATGCAGGTTGCCGCGCAGATCGCCGAACCCGATCACGGCACGCTGCTCGACGACATGCTCGTGGCCGACGGCGCGACGCTCGAGGCCTCGCGCTTCATCGTGCCGCGGCTCGAAGTGGAGTTGGCATTCATTCTGGCCAAGCCGCTCAAGGGACCGGGTGTCACGCTGTTCGACGTGCTCGACGCCACCGCATGGGTGACGCCGGCACTCGAATTGATCGACGGCCGCATCGAGCTGTTCGACCGCGACACGAAAGCGCCGCGCAAGGTCTTCGACACGATTGCCGACAACGCGGCCAACGCGGCGGTGATTCTTGGCGGGCGTCCCGTGAAGCCGGACGCCATCGACCTGCGCTGGACAGGTGCACTGCTCTATCGCAACGGCGTGATTGAAGAGTCGGGCCTGAGTGCGGCCGTACTCAACCATCCCGGCAACGGCATTGCGTGGCTCGCCAACAAGCTGGGGGCATTCGACGAAGGGTTGCAGGCCGGCGAAATCGTACTGGCGGGGTCGTTTACGCGGCCCGTGGCCTGTGCAGCGGGCGACGTCTTCCACGCAGACTACGGCCCGCTCGGCGCCATCGGTGTGCGCTTCGTCTAACCTTGTGCGAGGGCGCGCGCCGCGCCTGTCCTTCCGTATCTCACTGGAGCCGATGTCATGAAAACACCCCCGAATCTCTTCAAGCAGGCACTCGCGCGCGGCGAGCGTCAGATCGGTCTGTGGCTGGGACTGGCGACACCGTACGCTGCCGAATTGTGCGCGGACAGCGGCTTCGACTGGCTGGCGATCGACGGCGAGCACGCGCCGAACGACTTGCGCACGATGCTGGCGACATTACAGGCGGTGGCGCCGTACCCGACGCATCCCATCGTGCGGTTGCCCCACGGCGATGCCGTGTTGATCAAACAGGTGCTCGAAATCGGTGCGACGACGCTGCTCGTGCCGATGGTCGAGTCTGCCGCGATGGCTCAGGCCCTTGTCAGCGCCACGCGCTATCCGCCGCAGGGCATACGCGGCGTAGGCAGCGGATTGGCGCGCTCCTCGCGGTGGAATCGCTACGACGACTATCTGCATGCCGCGAACGATACGACCTGTCTGCTTGTGCAAGTGGAGACGGCCAATGCGCTGGCGCAGGTCGACGACATTGCCGCCGTCGAAGGCGTCGACGGCGTGTTCATCGGTCCGGCCGATCTCGCCGCGTCGATGGGCTATCTCGGTCAGGCAGCGCATCCCGAGGTGCGCAAGGCCATCGACGATGGCATCGCGCGTATTCGCCGCGCGGGCAAAGCCGCCGGCATCCTGTGTGCCGACGAGACGCTTGCCCGCCATTACCTCGACCAGGGCGTGACTTTCATCGCGGTAGGCATCGACACTGCGTTGCTCGCGAGCGCGAGCCGTTCGCTGGCCGCGAAGTTCGTCCCCGGCAAAGACGCGACGCGCTGAGGACGCGCCGTGGGCTTCACGTCGTCCCTCACCCTTTCGCAAGAGACATGGCATGAGTGCTACCCGCTTTGACGTCACCGGCGTATCGGTATCGCCCGACCACTATATCGACGGTCGCCGCGTGGCGTCCGACGATACCTTCGAGTGCTTCTCGCCCATCGACCAGACCCGGCTTGGCGACATCGCCGGTGGCAGTCTGGCGCATGTCGATGCGGCGGTGACGTCGGCAGCACTGGCGTTTCCCTCGTGGGCGGCGCTGGGAGCGGCGGGGCGTCAGCCGTATCTTCAGCGCTTTGCCGAGGCGATCGGGCGTCGCGCCGACGCTTTCGCCACGTTGGAGAGTGCCGACGCGGGTGTGCTGCGCTCGCGTATGGCACACGGCGTGGTGCCGCGGGCGATGCAGAACCTCACATGGTTCGCCGAGCATGCATTGACGTTGCAAGACCGCGTGATCGAGACGCCGCAGGCGCGCCACCTCGTGCGTCACGACCCGGCAGGGGCGGTTGCGGTGATCACACCATGGAATTCGCCGCTGATGCTTGCGACATGGAAGATCGGTCCGGCGCTCGCATCTGGCAACACGGTGGTATTGAAGGCCCCGGAGTGGGCGCCACTCACTTCCTCGCTGCTCGCCGACTGCGCGCACGAAGCGGGCTTGCCGCCAGGCGTGTTCAATCTGTTGCAGGGCTCGGGGGCAGTGACTGGGGCGGCGCTCGTGAGCGACGCACGGCTCGCCCGTATCTCGTTCACGGGATCGGTGGCAACGGCCAAGTGGATAGCGAAGACGGCGGCGGCCAACCTCGTGCCTTGCAGTCTGGAACTGGGCGGCAAGTCGGCCTTCATCGTGCTGGCGGATGCCGATCTCGACGCCGCCGCCGCAACCGCCGCATTGATGTATCGCAACGCGGGACAGGTGTGCCTGGCGGGCACCCGTTTGCTGGTGCATGCCGGCGTGGCGACGCTGTTTACCGAAAAGCTGCGAGCGCAGCTTGAGCGTCTGGTGGTGGGCGATCCGCGCGACGGGGCTACCGAGATCGGTCCGATCATTCACATGCGCCAACTGGAGCGCGTGCAGAGCTTCGTCGAACGTGCTGTCGCAGGGGGCGCGCGTGTGCTCTGGGGCGGCACGCGGCATCCGTTCGGCGCGCAGTATTTCGCGCCGACGCTGCTTACCGATTTGCGCCAGCGCGACGAGATCGTGCAGCAGGAGGTCTTCGGTCCCGTGCTCACCCTGCAAACGTTCGCAAACGACGACGAAGTCGTCGATATGGCCAATGGCACCGACTACGGGCTGGGCGGCGTGTGTTATGGCGACGAGGCGCGTGCCATTGCCGTGGCGGAGCGCGTTCGCACCGGCTTCATCTGGATCAACAGTTTCGGCATTCGCGATCTTGCCGCGCCGTTCGGCGGCATCAAACGCTCGGGCATCGGACGCGAAGGCGGCGACTGGAGTTTCGAATTCTTCTGCGACGTCAAGGATGTCGTCGTACCCCGGCAACCGTTTAAGGCGAGCTTCAGCCATCGCTGATGCGCCGCGCACAGCGACATAACGACATCACAACGAGAGGAGAGGAGCGCAACATGGGACAGATCGTCGGCGCGGCACTGGTGTCGCATCACCCCGGCCTGATGCAGTGCGAGGAGTTTCGCGTATTGCAGGGCGCGGGAGCGGATTCGGACCTGATTCCCGGCTATGCGCGGGTGCGTGAGCACATCGTGGCGGCGCGCCCGGACGTCATCGTGATTTTCGACTCGCACTGGTTCACCACGGGCTATCACCTGATCGATGGCGGTGCGCACTACTCGGGCAGGTACATCTCCGACGAGATGCCGTGGTATCTGCACGGTGTGCCGTACGACTATCGCGGGCATCCGGAGCTGGCGCTGGGCATCGACGCCGTCGCGCGCGAGCGTGGCGTGCGCGCCCGCGCGGTGCAGCATCCCGATTTGCCGCGCCATTATCCGACGATCAACGTCATCAAGCAGATGCGGCTCGACGGGTGGCCGATCGTCACCGTGAGTTCGTGCCAGAACTGCGAGACGCCGCATTTCCTGGAGTCGGGCGAAGTGATCGGCGAGGCGATTCGCCGCAGTCACCTACGCGTGGTGATGCTGGCGTCGGGGGCGTTGAGTCACAAGTTCAACGGTATCGACTGGAAGCCGAATCATCCGCGCATTTTCCACGAGAGCAATGTGTCGCGTCCGGAGAATATCGCGAGCGACAAGCGGGCGATCGAGGCGTTTCGAGAGGGGCGTCACGACCGGATTCTGGCCGATTGGGACGACGACTACCGCACGCGGCCGTGGGAAGCGCACGGAGCGCACTATTTGCAGATGGTAGGGGCGTTGGGCGGCGCGGCGTGCCGTAACGCGGGCACGGTGTTGTCCGAGTACGAGAACGCGCGCGGCACCGGCAACGTGCATATCTGGTTCGACACCCTCTGACAAGGCGAGACCATGGACTTCCAATTTCCGTTGCGCGAATTGCCTGCCGTAATGCGCGGCCCGCGTGTCGAACGCCGTCGTATCCTGCTCGGCGGCAGCGCGTTCTGGGGCACGATCGTCGAGGAAGGGGCAGAGCGCGGACTGCTGCGGCTTGATGACGGGCGCACCGTCGATCCGCAGACGGTGGCGCACCTGCCGCCGGTCGAGCCGTCGAAAATTGTCGCGGTGCATATCTCCTATCGCTCGCGTAGCATGGAGACGCGCAACAAGCCGCAGCCGACGGACACCCCGACGTACTTCACGAAGCCGCCGACCTCGTTGAACGGGCACGGTGGTCAGATCCTCAAACCAGCGGACTGCCGCTATCTGAACTACGAGGGCGAGTACGCCGTGGTGATCGGGCGTACGTGCCGGAATGTGCTGCCGGATGAGGCGTGGGATTACGTCGAAGGCTTCTGCCCGGCGCTGGATATGGGACTGCAAGACTTTCGCGACACGGATCAGGGTTCGATGCTGCGCGTGAAGGGCGCCGATACGCTGTTGCCCATCGGCCCCGGCATCGTGCGCGGCGTGAATCTGTTCGCGCAGACATTGCGCACGTATCGCAATGGGCGCGTTGTGCAGGAAGCGGATATCGGCGACGAGACGATCTGGGGTCCGCACTACGTGATCGCGGACCTTGCACGGCACATCACGCTGGTGCCGGGCGATGTGATCCTGATGGGTACGCCCTGTCATTCGCGCTCTGTGGACGCCGGCGATCTCGTGGAGTGCGAGATCACGGAACTCGGACGGCTTTCCGGCATGGTCGTGCGTATCGACGCACCGCGTGCGGCGGCGTTAGGAGTGGGGCATGCGCCGGGCGACAGCCCTGAAGTGCGCCGGGTGGCGCTGGGCTTTGATGAACGGGTGCCGGAGCGATTCAAGGAAAACTATCGACTCGCGGCACATCGACAGGAGTGAAGGCATGAAGGTGACGATCATTGGCGCGGGTGCCATCGGTGGTTTGCTCGGTTTGAAGCTCGCGGCAACGGGCGAGGCGCAGGTTAGTGCGCTGGCGCGCGGCGCGACGCTGGCGGCGCTGCGTGAGCACGGCTGGCGAGTGAAGCAGGGTGAGACGCTGGCAGTGGCGCCGGTCGCGGCGGTGTATCCGCTGGAAGAGGCGGCGAAGCTGGGCGTTCAGGATCTGGTCGTGATTGCGGTGAAGGGGCCGGCGCTCGCGCAGGTGGCTGCGTGCGTCGCGCCGTTGCTCGGGCCGCAGACGCTGGTGTTGCCCGCGATGAACGGCGTGCCTTGGTGGTTTTGCAAAGGCGTGACGCCTTTTGGCGACGAGACGTTGACGAGCGTCGATCCGCAAGGGGCGATTGGCGCGGCGATTCCGCAGGCGAACGTGATCGGTTGTGTGGTGCATGCGAGTGCGGCGACACCGGCGCCGGGATTGGTCGATCACAAGATGGGGCGAGGCCTCATCATCGGCGAGCCGGGCGGCGGAACGAGCGAGCGTGTGCAACGGCTTGCGGCACTGCTCACGCGTGCGGGTTTCGACGTGACGGCGTCGGAGAACGTGCGTCTCGACATCTGGTACAAGCTGTGGGGCAATCTGACGATGAATCCGGTCTCGGCGATCACGGGGGCGACCATCGATCGGTTGCTGGACGATCCGCTCGTGCGGGCGTTTTGCTCGGCGGCGATGCGCGAGGCGGCGGCGATCGGCGCAAAGATCGGTTGCGCGATCGAGCAGTCGCCCGAAGACCGGCATGAGGTGACGGCCAAGCTGGGCGCGGTCAAGACATCGATGCTGCAGGACGTGCAAGCGCAGCGTCCTATCGAACTCGACGCGTTGGTCGGCGCGGTGCGAGAGATCGGCCAGCGCGTAGCCGTTCCCACGCCCAACATCGACGCCTTGCTCGGCCTGACGCGGCTCTTCGGGCGGGTGCATGGGTTGTATCCACAATAAGCCGGTCGTCTGGCGAAGCAAAAAAGCACCTCGGTGCCCTTTTTGACGATCCGCGGGGCAGCGGCTCGATATCCGCCGGCACCGCAGATTCGGCGTTGCATACGGCCTGCATGACCGGCAGGCGCTCGTCGTCGAAATCAATGCGGATCGACAGGTTGACCTTGTGCTGACACGGGGCGTGTGAATTTCAACAATCGATTGTGGGCGACGCCCCTTCACGGAACAATCAATCGATTTTGGTCTATTCGTCAGCAAAACTTGATAATCGACACGTCATGCCCCTGACCCGCGTTACGCTCCGCCAGTTCGAAGCCTTGGTGGCCATCGCCGAATTGCATAGTTTTGCGGAGGCCGGCAACCGGCTGGGGCTCACGTCGTCCGCCGTGAGCCAACTCGTCGCCGAACTCGAATCGGTGCTCGGCTTTCGCATCTTCGATCGCACCACCCGGCGAGTGGCGTTGTCCAGCGCGGGGCGCGATTTCCTCGCCTCGGCCGAATCGGTGCTGCGCCATGTGCAGGCTGCCGAGAAGACCGCCGACGATCTGCGCAACCGCGCAGCCGGCATCGTGCGCGTGGGGGCGCCGCTCGTGCTCGCCAGCATGGCGCTGCCTGCGGCGATTCGCGCTTACGCCGACACGCGGCCCAAGGTCGTGGTGCGCGTGGTCGACACGCCGGTGGATATGCTCATCGATCATGTCGCCAACGGCGATCTCGATCTGGCCATCGGTCCCAACCGTGCCACCGGCGCGCATGTCGCAGGAGCACCCGCGTTCGACAGTCCCTGGGTGTTGTGGTGCACGCCCGATCACCCGCTTGCACGCCGGCGCCGCGTGCGTTGGGCAGACTTGCGCGACACGCCGCTCGTAGCCGCCGGACGCGATCATGAACGCAGCGTGGCGCAAATGCGCTTGTCCGCGCCGCCCGACGCGCGCATCACACCTATCGATGTCGTCGATAACGTCACGACGGCACTCGGTGTCGCGGCGCAAGGGCTGGCCGCGACGCTGACACCCGGCTATGTGGCCGCGCTCGCGCATCCGTTCGGTTTGGTGATGCGGCGTGTCGTGGCGCCCGAGACGATTCGTCAGGTGTGTGTCTATCGTCCGCTGTCTCGCGCCGCCTCGCCGGCGGCGGAAGGCTTTGCGCAGTTCTTGCTGGAATGGCTGCCGCAGTGGAACGAGCGAATCATGGCGGTGCCTCAGGAATGAACCGGATGCAACGGCGCGCGCAATGTCGGGACGGTGACTGCGGTATCCACCGGTTTCAACGCTTCGCGCGATGGCTTCGCGCAGAGGGTGGCGCAGCATCGGGAGGGACAAGCGTGTGGCGTTACACTGATCGTTCGCCGCGCAAACGGGCGCGGGAATGGCTTTCGACTCCGGCCACAGCGTTCGAGGAGACCCCGTATGACAACCGATTTCGTGCATCCCGCCACTGTCACGTCATGGCGCAGCCCGGTGGATTTCAACGCCACACTGACGCGCGTGATCGATGCGCTCAAGCAACACGGCATGACGATCTTCGCGGACATCGATCAGCGTGCGGCGGCCGCGTCCGCCGGACTGGAACTACGACCGACACGCCTGCTGCTCTTCGGCAACCCGAAGGGCGGCACCCCGGTGATGGCCGCCAATCCGCATGCCGGGCTGGAGTTGCCGCTCAAGGTAATGGTGTGGGCGGCGTCCGCCGACGAGGTGCGGGTGGATTTTCTGAATCCCGGGCCGTCATTGAGTGCCCTGTATGGCATCGGCTCTGCGCAGGCGGCGGGATTTGGCGGCGTGGCGAAGCTGCTCGACGCCGCACTCGCGGGGTGAATGCGCGACTCGGGTTCGGCCGTCGAAACCGTGCGACGCGTGATGCGGGCGAGGTGTTGAGGACTGGCGGCGCAAGGTGACGATGTGCGCTTGCTCACTGCCCGCACAGCCTTGTACGGCGGGCTTTGCCGCGTGCTGTGCGGCAGCGCAAAAGTGCCTATACTGATCCGGCCTCACTGCGCGCGGCCGGCGCTGTCTGCGGCGCCCCGTTTCTGCGGGCGTCCGGACACTGCCCGGCGCAGGCATCCCCCCTTTCTTTGATGGAGTAACTTCCGTGTCGAACAGTCAATGGATTCGTGTCGAAACCGTGGACGGCGCCTTCGATGCCTATCTGGCTTTGCCGCCGTCGGGTAAGACGGCGAATGCCCCGGGCATCGTGCTGGTGCAGGAAATCTTCGGCGTGAACGAACACATTCGCGGCGTTGCCGATCAATACGCGATGGACGGCTACGTGGTGCTCGCGCCGGACATCTTCTGGCGCGCCGCCCCGCGCGTGGAATTGGGCTATTCGGGCGATGACCTGGCCCGGGCGATGGAACTGCGCCAGTCGGTCGACGTCGAGAAGGCCGTGAAAGACATCGAAGCCACGGCCAAGGTGCTTCGCGCCAAGATCGACGGCCATGCGAAGGTCGCCGTTGTCGGCTATTGCTTTGGCGGTCTGCTGTCGTACCTGAGCGCGGCACGCGGGCTGGTCGACGCCGCCGTGCCGTATTACGGCGGCGGCATTCACAACTATCTAGGCGAGGCGGCCAAGCTGAACGTGCCGGTGCAGTTCCACTATGGCGCATTGGACAGTCACATCACGCCGGATATCGTGAGCGCCGTGAGCGATGCCGTGAAGTCGCGTCCGAACACCGAAGTGTTCGTGTACCCAGAGGCCGATCACGGCTTCAACTGCTGGGCACGTGGTTCGTATCATCAGCCGTCGGCGGCGTTGGCTCACGGCCGCGCGCTGGAGTTCCTCGCGAAGTGGCTGACGAAGTAAGTCTTGACGTCGTGCGGTAGAACGGCAAGAAGCCCGCTTCGGCGGGCTTCGTCGTTTCCGGGCACGGCATTGGGGATCTCGCGAACCGGCCGGCTGCACAGCGGTTCGGTAAAAAAGCCCGTCGCAGGAGCGACGGGCAAAGTCCTGTGCGTTGAACCACTACGCACAGCGACAGGAGTCTTGGGTCGGGAAGACCGGAGATCACGCTATGCGTCGGCGGATGCCGGCGCGTCGTTATGCGCAGAACAACGCGCCGCGGCCGCCTCTAATGAGAGGCGCGCGGTGCGGCGAGTTACATTACGAACCGAAGTAGGTCATGCCGGCGCGTTGCTGGCCGCCAACCGAACCCATCGTGACCGGAGCGCTGGCCGATACCGGCTGTGCCTTGGGAGCGGTCTTCGGGTACACGGTGTCGTGTTGAACCAAGAGACCGGCCTGTTGCGTCTGAATCAGTTCCTGACGCACCTGAGCGCGGCTCAGAACGCTGGTTTGCGGCACCCACGAGAATTCCGAGGGACCTTCGAAGGCGTCGCTGGCGAAAGCCGAACCGGCCGAGACGGCCAGCGTTGCACAAACCAGAGCAGAGGTAATAAGGGGGCGTTGCATGATGTTCTTCTCCTGTCTTTTGAAAGGGGCGATGTTGATTTCATCGTCGACAGTAGAAGTCTATTGGTGCTGGCCCTGTGGATAAAGACGACTTAAGACAAGCAATTCTTGCTGATAAAGAAATAATTCATCGACACCCCAGGAGACGCCGATGCTCTATTTGTGGATCAAGGCTGTGCATCTGATTGCGGTGATTACGTTGATTGCCGGGATGGTGACGATGGCGCTGGGCGGGCGTCTCGTGCAGCCGGAATGGAGGCGCCTCGCGCGGCGCGCGGACTATGGGCTGGCGTCGCCCGCGTTGATCGTGGTGTGGCTAACGGGCCCCACGCTGGCGATCATGGCGAATTGGTGGAGCGCACCGTGGCTGATGGCCAAGCTGGTTCTGGTGCTGGTCATCTCGGGGCTGCACGGCCGCCTGTCTGCCACACTCCGTCGGCTCGAGCGCGACGGTGCCACGACACCGCCCGCACTTTTTCAGCGTGCGCTGCCCGTGACACTGGTCTCGATGGCGGTGATCGTGGCGTTGGTGATCGTCAAGCCGTTCTGAACGGTACGCAACGAGCAACGACGCGCCAAGGGATTCAGCTTGGTGGGCGGGCGCGGCCGGTGTTACGCTGGAGACATCGCCAAAAACGACCCAAAAATTACGCCTTTGACAGGCCTGGTGCCGATGCCGATCACAAGTGCGGTACCCCTGGAATTTCAGGGGCATGACCGCCCCGTCGGCGCGTTGGCGATAGATTATCCGGATGGCCACGTCGTGCGAACGCATTCCCATCAGCGTGCGCAATTGATGTACGCAAGGGCTGGCATTCTCGAAGTGCGCACCGACACGTCGTTCTGGATGATACCGCCGCAACGCGCGTTGTGGATTCCGGGGAAAATCGCGCATGAAGTGCGCATGCGCGGCAGAGTCGAAATGCGCACGATCTACGTCGACGTGGTCCGATGCGGTATATCGGCACCCGACGTGCCCGTGGTCATCCGTGTTTCCGCCTTATTGCGCGAGTTGATCCTGCGCGCAATGACGCTTCCCGAAGACTGGTCGCCCAACGGCCGCGACGCGCTCGTCATGGCGCTGCTGCTCGAGGAAGTCGAGTGGAAGAGCGACTCGCCGCTGCACTTGCAAGTGCCCCAAGACCCTCGTCTGCGCAAGATCTTCGATAGCTACCTGAGTACACCGGCCGATCCCCGCAGCTTGCAGGACTGGGCGATCGAGGTAGGGGCGTCGAGCCGCACGCTGGAGCGGCGTTTCATGACGGAGTTCGGCTTGCCGTTCCGGGAGTGGCGTCAGCAGATGCGCCTGCTCGGCGCGCTGCCGCTGTTGAGCGCGGGGCGGCCCATCACGCAGGTGGCGCTCGAAGTCGGTTACGACACCCCGAGCGCGTTTTCCACCATGTTCCGCCGCTTTATGGGCGTGACGCCAAGCGAGTACCTGACGCGCGCCCGCGGCCAGGCGTGAGCCAGTGCATGGCGTCCCACATGTCGTCGTAGACGGTCACGCCTTCGGCATGCAGGGGGGAGCGCTGGCGCTTCGAGCCGATCCCGACGAAATCGATGCCAAGCTGACGCGCCACTTTCAGGTCCCACATCCCATCGCCCATCGAGACGATCGCGCGCGGCTTCGCAATGCCGTAACCCGCCTGTGCCCGCTTGATCGCTTCGGTGACGAGCTGTTCGCGTGAGCTGTATTCAGATGCCGTAATGAGCATCGCGTCCGTGTAGTCGATGGCCACCGAGCGCAGCTTGCGGTGACTGACCTGCCGGATGCCGCCCGTCGCGAACACCACGCCCCAGCGCGAACGGTGAGCGGCGTCGACGAACGCGCGTGCGCCGGGAATCTCGGCCAGACCGTGGGCGTTGAGCAGGGCAGTGAAGCGCTCGTCGATCTCATGCTCGAAGCGCGCCAGGTCATGCGGCTGCGGCAGCGCCCGGCCGTGCTCCGCGTGGGCGTGAATGAGGATGCCGGTGTCGGTGTGATGGGGGTAGCTGCCCCAATCGGTGTTCAGGCCTTCGAACGCCAGCGACTCCATCGCGCCAAGCAGCGCGCGCTGGTGAATGCGTACCGAATCGGTCAGAGTGCCATCGACATCGAGCACCAGAATGCTGTCTTTTTCGAAACTTGCCTGCATGGCTGAATGGGGACTCGTGTCAGGGGGCGGAGGTCTTCCCTCCGAATGGAGGGAGTGTACGAATTCGCGCCTTTGAAAAAAACGCGTTGAGTGACATCGGCTACGCCGGATGCGACACCCGAGCTATGGGATTTGATAGTTCGAGGTGGTTTTCCCCCGCCGTCCAGCGCAAAAGCGCCACGCTGGCTGCCTTTCGAGAGGAGAGCGACGCGTTTCCGGATCAGCCGTAACGGGGGCGTGCCAGTGTCGAGTATTCCCGGTCCAGACGCTCAAGCGTCGCTAGCGCCTGTTGCATTTCGGCGACCGAAGGCGGGTCACGCCGCATGCGTGCTCGGGACGGGGCCTGCGTCGGGGCGGCGCTTGCCTGCGGTCGTCCCTCGCTCGGAGAGGTGGCGGGTGCCGGCGAGGTCATTTGTGTCGCCGGGAAGGGGGGGGCCGGAAGACCCGGCCGGCATGACGGCTGCCGGACGTGGCGATGCGATTCGGGGGCAAGCGCCTCACGCGTCTCGCCGCGGGCGAACTCGCCGTAGCGTTGATGGCCGTCGTGAAGCAGCTCGGCCAGTGTGCGCACGATGCCGCTGCCGGGCCCCACGGCCCGCATCTGCATGCGGGTGGTCATGTAGGACTCCGGGATTTCGCCGAACAGGTGAGGCACATGCCGAGCCGCGTGTGTGAGCGTGTCCTGAAACACCCGCTGTACGGTCGTCGGCGTTGCCAGCGAGACGAAGAGCGTGCGAAGCCGGTTATTCACAGGTGTGGTGATGTAGGCGCCAAGCATGGCGTCGCGCACCTCGGGGGCACTGGCCGAGCGCTGGGTACGCGCATCCGGGAATGGGCCCGCAACGTGATGGCGCCGCGCCTCCTGCTCGCCGGTCAGCACGCGTAAGAACGTTAGCTGCGGCACTTCAATGTACGTGTCGGCACGGCGCAGCATGTGCTGAATGTCCGGTGGCATTTGGCTGAGTCGCTGTGTCAGGCGTGCTTCAATGGAGGACACCGAAAATTTGCCCTCGGACTCGGCCGTGAAGGTTTCGGAAAACGCTTGCTCGAGCGCGAGGGTGTCGCGCCCCTGCCTCGAGAGCTCCGCACGCATGGGAGCGGGCAGCGATGCTTCGCAGCCGGCGAGCATCAGACGGCTTGCACTGACGTCGACGTCGGTGTCCGCAGGAAGATCGAGCAGACAATTCTCGGCATCGTTGCGGCTGCCTCTCACGCAAACCGGCCGCACGTCCGAGAGCCGTTCCGCGAAGACGCGTGCGCGGGTGGTCGGCGCGCGCGACCAGTCGAACGTGGTCGCGGTGATGGGGGCCGCCGGACTTCGCGAGGTGACGGACGCCGGCGCCGGGGCAACCTGCCTGAGATCGGACGTCATGTCGTGAGTGTTCAGGTGCGGCAATGGCACGCCGTATGAGACGGTTAGCGCAGTCGTTACCCAATTCATCAGAGGAAAATACATCGCTGCCACTCCAGTTGAGGTCACGGGTCCGTTCCCGCGATGCGCCGGAGTATGGGCGTTGCGTTGCCTCAGACTATTGCGTCGGGGCGTGTGCGTTCGGGGTTCGGCACAGGCGGGGGCGCTGTCCTATTCAAACGATGGCGGCGCGCACGCTGGGCGGCACTTCGCGCAGCAGCGACTTCAGGCGCTTGAGCGCGCTGGCCAGACGCTCGGTGTCTCGCACGCCGCCTAGCGAAATGCGGATGGCGTTGGGGACTTCGGGGCTCAGACAGAACGCGTCGGCGGGGGTGACGGCCAGCCCTTCAGCGCGGGCAGCCATCGTCAATTCGCGAGCCGTCCACGGGGCAGGCAGCGCTTGCCAGAGATGAATTCCCTGCACCGCAGGCGTGTGTGCGTCGCCCAAAATGCCGGCGGCGATGGCCTGACGCTGCGCGGCAGCGTCCTTCACGCCATCCAGAATGCGATCGGCCATGCCATTATGAATCCACTGTGTGGCCAGCCCTGTCATCAGCGGCGGCGCCATGAGCGCGAAGGAGTGCAGCGTATTCAGGAAGTTGTCGCGTTGGCGCGCGTTGGCAAGCCGAACGTATGCGGTGCGCAACCCCGGCGTGAGGCATTTCGACAGCGTAGCCACGTAATGCACGCGATGCGGGGCAAGACGCGCCAGAGGTGGCGGGGCGTCTTTGGCGAGACGCCAGTAGGGATCGTCTTCGATCAGCGTCAGATCGAGCGTTTCGGCGACAGCGAGCAACTCGCGGCGGCGGCGCTCGGGCATCGTGCGGGTGGTCGGATTCTGAAGTGTCGGGTTCAGATAGACCAGACGCGCGTTGTGCTCTTGTGCGGCAGCGCGCAGGGCGTCGGGCTGCATACCGTCGTCGTCGGTGGCCACGTGTGCCAGTCGGCGTCCGAGCGCGCGCGCCGCGCTATGGAGGCCTGGGTAGATGATCGGCTCGCATAGCACCGTCTCGTCGGGCGCGGTGCCCGCGAGCAGCAGGGCGGCCAGTGTGGCTTGCGCGCCGGGACAGACGAGCACGTCGGACGCGGAGACAGAACCGAGCATCGGCGCGAGCCACAAGGCGCCGGCTTGCCGGTCGGCCACGCCACCGTCACCCAGTTGATACGCCATGAGCATCGACGCATCCGTGTGCCGGAGCACTTCGTCGATCCCCTTGTGCAGCATCTCGCCGAGAAACAGCCCGGCTGGCGCAGGCGGGATATTCATCCCGAGATCGAGCACCTGATCGAGTGCTACGCGAGGCGTGCTCACGAATGTGCCGAGGGGGCCGCGTCCCTCGATGGCGTTGCGCTCGCGCGCCCGGTTGTAAGCGCGCGTGACCGTCGTGAAATCGATACCCAGCCACGCCGCCAGCTCACGCTGCGCCGGCAGACGGTCGCCCGGACGCAGACGTCCATCCGCCACCGACTGCTCGATGAAACCGGCCAGCCGCAGATAGCGTGGCCCCTTGCCGGCGGTAAGCGCGGGTTTCCAGAAGGTGGCGCGCAGGCTGTCGTGGGAGGCGTCCATGGCGATGTCGGTGTTATGTATGGAAATTTTCGGTATTCATGCCGAATATTCACAGTGTAATTTGCATACATGGGTGTCGCAATACTTGAATTCGGGAAGTCATGCCGCATCTTGAGCCGGTACGCCTGCGCGGGTTGACGCGGCAACGCGTTAACAATCAACGACTTACCGGACAAATTTGCACGAGAGTGCATTGACACTTGTGTTGAGCACAGGTATAGTCGCAGGCTCCGGTTTTTCCGGCGGTATGGCTATGCCTAATGCAAAGTGCTTATGCATCAAGCGTTTAGATGCGGGCAATCCGCAAGAGCAACCGGGGAGTACGCAGTAAAGTCGCATGACGGCCCGCCTTGGCTTTCATGCTTTTGACACGTTTAGGAAATCACAATGCCAACGATTAACCAATTGGTCCGCAAGCCGCGCACCTCTGCTCAAATCAAGAGCAAGAGCCCGGCCCTGCAGGACTGCCCGCAGCGTCGTGGCGTGTGCACCCGTGTGTACACGACGACGCCGAAGAAGCCGAACTCCGCACTGCGTAAGGTTGCCAAGGTGCGCCTGACCAACGGTTTCGAAGTCATCTCGTACATCGGCGGTGAAGGCCACAACCTGCAGGAACACTCGGTCGTGCTGATTCGCGGCGGTCGTGTGAAGGACTTGCCGGGTGTGCGTTACCACATGGTGCGCGGTAGCCTCGACACGCAGGGCGTCAAGGACCGTAAGCAGGCCCGTTCGAAGTACGGCGCGAAGCGTCCGAAGGCCTAAGCGGCTGAGCGGATATACGTTCGGTGATGGTGGTACATCGTCACTGAGTAAGTGGTCACTCGGCCTGTTGGCTAGTAGGTGGCCTGGAGCCAAGCTCCAACTGAATCTATTAAGGAAGAAATCATGCCGCGTCGTCGCGAAGTCCCCAAGCGCGAAGTGTTGCCCGATCCGAAGTTCGGCAACGTTGATGTCGCTAAATTCATGAACGTGCTCATGCTTGCCGGCAAGAAGTCGGTTGCAGAGCGCATCGTTTATGGTGCTTTCGAGCAGATCCAAACCAAGGCGGGCAAGGATCCGCTGGAAGTCTTCAACACCGCTCTCGGTAACGTGAAGCCGGTGGTTGAAGTCAAGAGCCGCCGTGTTGGCGGTGCAAACTATCAAGTTCCGGTCGAAGTGCGTCCGTCGCGTCGTATGGCATTGGCGATGCGTTGGTTGCGTGAGGCCGCGAAAAAGCGTAGCGAGAAGTCGATGGCCCTGCGTCTGGCAGGTGAGCTGATCGAGGCCTCGGAAGGCCGTGGCGGCGCCATGAAGAAGCGTGACGAAGTTCACCGCATGGCCGAAGCCAACAAGGCATTCTCGCACTTCCGCTTCTGACGCTGGCAAGCAGTACCTAGAGCAGAAACCGGGGCGGGTGCGCATGAGAAATTGCGCCTCGCCCGTTTGTGTTAGTAGCCCCCTCAAAAATGGCGGCTACATTGAAAGAGGCTTAAAGTGGCTCGTACAACCCCTATCGAGCGCTACCGCAACATCGGTATTAGCGCTCACATCGACGCAGGTAAGACCACGACGACCGAGCGCATTTTGTTCTACACCGGTGTGAACCACAAAATCGGTGAAGTGCACGATGGCGCCGCGACGATGGACTGGATGGAGCAGGAACAAGAGCGTGGCATTACGATTACGTCGGCTGCCACGACCTGCTTCTGGTCCGGCATGGCGAACAATTACCAAAAGCACCGCATCAACATCATCGACACGCCGGGGCACGTCGACTTCACGATTGAAGTCGAGCGCTCGATGCGTGTTCTCGATGGCGCGTGCATGGTGTATTGCGCTGTGGGTGGCGTGCAGCCCCAGTCGGAAACCGTTTGGCGTCAGGCCAACAAGTACGGCGTGCCGCGTCTGGCGTTCGTCAACAAGATGGACCGTACCGGCGCGAACTTCTTCAAGGTCTACGACCAACTGAAGAACCGCCTGAAGGCCAACCCGGTGCCGGTGGTGGTGCCGATCGGTGCCGAAGAAAGCTTCAAGGGCGTGGTCGACCTGATCAAGATGAAGGCGATCATTTGGGACGAAGCGTCGCAGGGCATGAAGTTCGACTACGTCGACATTCCGGCCGAGCTGCAAGCGGAAGCCCAGAAGTGGCGCGAAGGCATGGTTGAGGCTGCTGCCGAGTCGAGCGAAGACCTGATGAACAAGTATCTGGAAGAGGGCGACCTCTCCGAGGCTGAAATCATCAACGGTCTGCGCACGCGTACCATCGCTTGCGAAATTCAGCCGATGCTGTGCGGTACCGCGTTCAAGAACAAGGGTGTGCAGCGTATGCTGGACGCCGTGATCGACTTCCTGCCGTCGCCGGTCGACATTCCGCCGGTCAAGGGCACGGACGACAAGGAACAGCCGGTCGAGCGCCGTGCGTCGGATGACGAGAAGTTCTCGTCGCTGGCGTTCAAGATCATGACCGACCCGTTCGTTGGCCAGTTGATCTTCTTCCGCGTCTACTCGGGTGTTGTGAACAAGGGCGACACGCTGCTGAACTCGGTCAAGGGCAAGAAGGAACGTCTGGGCCGTATCGTGCAGATGCACGCGAACCAGCGCGAAGAAATCGACGAAGTGCGCGCAGGCGACATCGCCGCAGCCGTCGGTTTGAAGGACGCGACCACGGGTGACACGCTGTGCGACCCGACCGCCCCGATCGTGCTCGAGCGCATGGTGTTCCCGGAGCCGGTGATTTCGCAGGCTGTCGAGCCGAAGACCAAGGTCGACCAGGAAAAGATGGGCCTCGCCCTGAACCGCCTGGCGCAGGAAGATCCGTCGTTCCGCGTGCAGACCGATGAAGAATCGGGTCAGACCATCATTTCGGGGATGGGCGAGCTCCACCTCGAAATTCTGGTCGACCGTATGAAGCGCGAATTCGGCGTGGAAGCCAACATCGGCGCACCGCAAGTTGCTTACCGCGAGACCATTCGCAAGTCGGCAGCGGACGTCGAAGGCAAGTTCGTCAAGCAGTCGGGTGGTCGCGGCCAATTCGGTCACGCGGTCATCACGCTGGAGCCGAACGAGCAAGGCAAGGGCTACGAGTTCCTGGACGAGATCAAGGGCGGTGTCATTCCTCGTGAATACATCCCGGCGGTCGACAAGGGGATTCAAGACACCCTCAAGAACGGTGTTCTGGCCGGCTTCCCGGTCGTGGACGTCAAGGTGCATCTGACGTTCGGTTCGTACCACGATGTGGACTCGAACGAAAACGCGTTCCGTATGGCCGGTTCGATGGCTTTCAAGGAAGCCATGCGCCGCGCCAGCCCGGTGATTCTTGAGCCGATGATGGCCGTGGAAGTCGAAACGCCGGAAGACTACATGGGTAACGTGATGGGCGACTTGTCGAGCCGTCGCGGCATTATCCAGGGCATGGACGACATGGTCGGCGGCGGCAAGATCGTGCGCGCTGAAGTTCCGCTGTCGGAAATGTTCGGCTACTCGACGTCGCTGCGTTCGGCCACGCAAGGCCGCGCCACGTACACGATGGAGTTCAAGCACTACGCTGAAGCTCCGAAGAACGTGAGCGAAGGCATCATCAGCGCTAAGAACAAGTAATTGATTTGGTGGGTGAGCGCATCGGGTGATGCGCTCACCCTACTCACTGTTTAATCGTCTATTCAGTATCTGAGGATTCGGAAATGGCAAAGGAAAAATTCGAGCGGACTAAGCCGCACGTGAACGTTGGCACCATTGGTCACGTTGACCACGGCAAGACCACGCTGACGGCTGCTATCGCAACGGTTCTGTCGTCGAAGTTCGGCGGTCAGGCCAAGAAGTACGACGAAATCGACGCAGCACCGGAAGAAAAGGCACGCGGTATTACCATCAACACCGCGCACATCGAGTACGAAACGGCCGCTCGCCACTACGCACACGTTGACTGCCCGGGCCACGCCGACTACGTCAAGAACATGATTACCGGTGCTGCCCAGATGGACGGCGCTATCCTGGTTTGCTCGGCCGCTGACGGCCCGATGCCGCAAACGCGTGAGCACATCCTGTTGGCCCGTCAGGTTGGCGTGCCGTACATCATCGTGTTCCTGAACAAGTGCGACATGGTCGACGACGCCGAGCTGCTCGAGCTGGTCGAAATGGAAGTTCGCGAACTTCTGTCGAAGTACGAGTTCCCGGGCGACGACGTGCCGATCATCCATGGTTCGGCCAAACTGGCGCTCGAAGGCGACAAGGGCCCGCTGGGCGAAGAAGCCATCATGAAGCTGGCTGACGCTCTCGATACGTACATCCCGACGCCGGAACGCGCAATTGACGGCACGTTCCTGATGCCGGTGGAAGACGTGTTCTCGATCTCGGGCCGTGGCACCGTGGTGACCGGTCGTATCGAGCGCGGCATCATTAAGGTCGGCGAAGAAATCGAAATCGTTGGTATCGCCATGGACGGCGACAAGCCGAAGATCGACAAGACGACTTGCACGGGCGTGGAAATGTTCCGCAAGCTGCTCGACCAAGGTCAGGCAGGCGACAACGTCGGTATTCTGCTGCGCGGCACGAAGCGTGAAGATGTCCAGCGTGGTCAGGTTCTGGCCAAGCCGGGCACGATCAAGCCGCACCGCAAGTTCTCGGGCGAGGTCTACATTCTGTCGAAGGACGAAGGTGGCCGTCACACCCCGTTCTTCAACAACTACCGTCCGCAGTTCTACTTCCGTACGACGGACGTGACCGGTTCGATCGCCCTGCCGGCGGACAAGGAAATGGTCATGCCGGGCGACAACGTGTCGATCCAGGTTAGCCTGATTCAGCCGATCGCCATGGAAGAAGGTCTGCGTTTTGCAATTCGCGAAGGTGGCCGTACCGTCGGCGCCGGCGTCGTTGCCAAGATTGAAGACTAATTGCGGATTCGATGACCCAGGTGCCGGCGCTGCCGGCGCCTGTTTCTCAAAGTCTGTTTGCTCTTTGTGATTTACCCGGCACCCGAACGAGGGCTGCCACGCTCTTTGGAGAAATACCATGCAGAACCAAAAGATCCGCATTCGCCTGAAGGCTTTCGACTACCGCCTGATCGACCAGTCGGCCGCCGAAATCGTTGAAACCGCCAAGCGCACCGGCGCCATCGTCAAGGGCCCGGTGCCCCTGCCGACGCGTATCGAGCGTTTCGACATCCTGCGTTCGCCGCACGTCAACAAGACGTCGCGCGACCAGCTCGAAATCCGCACGCACCAGCGCCTGATGGACATCGTCGATCCGACGGACAAGACCGTCGACGCGCTGATGAAGCTGGACCTGCCGGCTGGCGTCGACGTCGAGATCAAGCTGCAGTAAGGCTTGCGAGCGACTTTGCTCTTGAAAGCCCCGCCAATGCTGGACCGGCGGGGCTTTGTTATGCGATTTAGCAACACTTGTCAAGCGATAAAAGTCCGTCTATAATGGCGGGCTCAAGTGTAGTTTTGAAAAGATGGCCCACATCCGTGGACCATCCTTTTGTCATTTAGCCCCGGCCAATCGCAGTCGGGAATGGAGAAAATCATGAGCCTTGGCCTTGTCGGTCGCAAGGTTGGCATGACGCGTATTTTCACGGACGACGGCGATTCGATTCCCGTTACCGTGCTCGACGTGTCTAACAACCGCGTGACGCAAATCAAGACGGATGAAACGGACGGCTACACCGCCGTTCAAGTCACTTTCGGCAATCGCCGCGCAACGCGCGTGGTTAAGGCCGCCGCCGGTCACTTCGCGAAAGCGGGTGTCGAAGCCGGTGAAATCCTCAAGGAATTCCGCGTTGACGCTGCCAAAGCTGCTGAATTGCAGCCGGGCGCAGTGGTTGGCGTCGATCTCTTCCAAGTGGGCCAGAAGGTCGACGTGCAAGGTGTGTCGATCGGTAAGGGCTACGCCGGTACCATCAAGCGCTACAACTTCGCTTCGGGCCGCGCTTCGCACGGTAACTCGCGTTCGCACAACGTGCCGGGTTCGATCGGTATGGCGCAGGATCCGGGTCGTGTGTTCCCGGGTAAGCGCATGACGGGTCACCTGGGCGACGTCACCACGACGGTGCAGAATCTCGAAATCGCGCGCATTGACGCTGAGCGTAACCTGATCTTCGTGAAGGGTGCCGTTCCGGGCGCCAACGAAGGCAAGGTTTTCGTGACCTCGGCAGTCAAGGCCAAACTCGCGAAGGGAGCGTAACAATGGAACTGAAGCTCCTGAATGAGCAAGGTCAGGAAGGCGCCGCTGTCAACGCGTCGGACGTCGTGTTCGGCCGTGACTACAACGAAGCGCTGATCCATCAGGTTGTGGTGGCTTATCAAGCCAACGCCCGTAGCGGCAATCGTGCGCAGAAGGACCGTGAACAGGTCAAGCACACGACCAAGAAGCCGTGGCGTCAGAAGGGTACGGGCCGTGCTCGTGCCGGTATGTCGTCGAGCCCGCTGTGGCGCGGCGGTGGCCGTATCTTCCCGAATTCGCCGGAAGAGAACTTCACCCACAAGGTCAACAAGAAGATGTACCGCGCCGGTGTGTGCTCGATTCTGTCGCAGCTCGCCCGTGAAGGTCGTCTGTCGGTCGTCGAGGACATCAAGCTGGATGCTCCGAAGACGAAACTGCTCGCTGAGAAGATCAAGGCCATGGGCCTTGAGTCGGTGCTGCTGATCACGGATAGCGTGGACGAGAACCTGTTCCTGGCCTCGCGCAATCTGGCTCACGTTGCCGTCACCGAGCCGCGTTTCGCCGACCCGCTGTCGCTCATCTACTTCAAGAAGGTGCTGCTGACGAAGGGCGCGATCGCCAAGATTGAGGAGATGCTGTCATGAGCGACGTGCGTAAAAACGACCATCGTCTGTACCAGGTCCTGCTCGCGCCGGTGATCTCCGAAAAGGCGACGCTGGTGGCTGACAAGAACGAACAAGTGGTGTTCCAAGTTGCACGCGACGCGAACAAGCAAGAAGTGAAGGCTGCAGTTGAGCTTCTCTTCAAGGTGGAAGTCGAGTCGGTGCAGATCCTGAACCGTAAGGGCAAGCAAAAGCGCTTTGGCCGCTTCATGGGTCGTCGCGACCACGAGAAGAAGGCCTACGTGAGCTTGAAGCCGGGTCAGGAAATCAATTTTGAAGCGGAGGCCAAGTAATCATGGCACTCGTCAAAACGAAACCGACGTCGCCGGGCCGCCGCGCGCTGGTCAAGGTCGTCAACAAGGATCTGCATAAGGGCAAGCCGTTCGCCCCGTTGCTCGATACCAAGAGCAAGACCGCTGGCCGTAACAACAACGGTCACATCACCACCCGTCATATGGGTGGCGGTCACAAGCAGCACTACCGTATCGTCGATTTCCGTCGCAACAAGGACGGCATCACGGCGAAGGTCGAGCGTCTGGAATACGATCCGAACCGCAGCGCGAACATCGCTCTGCTGTGCTACGCCGATGGCGAGCGTCGTTACATCCTTGCGCCGAAGGGCGTGACCGTTGGTCAGCAACTGGTGAGCGGCTCGGAAGCGCCGATCAAGGCTGGCAACACGCTGCCGATCCGCAACATTCCGGTCGGTACGACGATTCACGGCATCGAGCTGCAACCGGGCAAGGGCGCGCAAATCGCTCGTGCCGCAGGTACCTCGGCAATGCTGCTGGCTCGCGAAGGCACGTACGCCCAAGTGCGTCTGCGTTCGGGTGAAGTTCGTCGCGTGCACATCGAGTGCCGCGCGACCATCGGTGAAGTCGGTAACGAAGAGCACAGCCTGCGCCAACTCGGCAAGGCCGGTGCAAAGCGTTGGCGCGGTATTCGCCCGACCGTTCGCGGTGTGGCGATGAACCCGGTGGATCACCCGCATGGTGGTGGTGAAGGTCGTACGGCTGCTGGTCGTCATCCGGTCAGCCCGTGGGGTCAGCATACCAAGGGTAAGCGTACCCGCTCGACCAAGCGCACCGACAGCATGATCGTTCAGCGTCGCAAGAAGCGTTAATTGGAGCTAGCAAATGACTCGTTCTGTTAAAAAAGGTCCGTTTTGCGACGCTCATCTGCTGAAGAAAGTGGAAGCGGCAGCTGCATCGCGTGACAAAAAGCCGATCAAGACCTGGTCGCGTCGTTCGACCGTCCTGCCCGATTTCATCGGCCTGACGATCGCCGTGCATAACGGCCGCCAGCACGTGCCGGTGTACGTGACGGAAAACATGGTCGGCCACAAGCTGGGTGAGTTCGCGCTCACCCGTACCTTCAAGGGCCATGCGGCCGACAAGAAGGCGAAGAAATAAGGGGCCGATCATGGAAGTGAAAGCAATTCATCGCGGTGCCCGTATCTCGGCGCAGAAAACGCGTCTGGTCGCTGACCAGATTCGTGGCCTGCCGCTGGAGCGCGCACTGAATGTCCTGACCTTCTCGCCGAAGAAGGCCGCGGACATTATCAAGAAGGTTCTCGAGTCGGCTATCGCCAACGCCGAGCACAACGAAGGTGCTGACATCGACGAACTGCGCGTTAAGGGCATTTACGTCGACAAGGGCACCTCGCTCAAGCGTTTCACGGCCCGTGCAAAAGGCCGCGGTAACAAGATCGAGAAGCAAACCTGTCACATCACTGTGACGCTGGGCAACTAAGGGGTCACGATGGGACAGAAAATTCATCCGACTGGCTTCCGTCTGGCTGTCAGCCGTAACTGGGCTTCGCGTTGGTACGCCAACAATCAGAATTTCGCAAAGATGTTGAAGGAAGACATCGACGTTCGCGAATATCTGAAGAAGAAGCTGAAGAACGCTTCGGTCGGCCGCGTGATCATCGAACGTCCGGCACGTAACGCGCGCATCACGATTTTCAGCTCGCGTCCGGGTGTTGTGATCGGCAAGAAGGGCGAGGACATCGAAATCCTCAAGGCCGAGCTGCAAAAGCGCATGGGCGTGCCCGTGCACGTGAACATCGAGGAAATCCGCAAGCCGGAAACCGATGCGCAGCTTATCGCTGATTCGATCGCTCAGCAGCTCGAGCGCCGTATCATGTTCCGTCGCGCAATGAAGCGCGCGATGCAGAACGCGATGCGTCTGGGTGCCCAAGGCATCAAGATCATGAGCGCCGGCCGTCTGAACGGTATCGAAATCGCCCGTACCGAGTGGTATCGCGAAGGCCGTGTGCCTCTGCATACGCTGCGCGCCGACATCGACTACGCAACTGCGGAAGCGAAGACGACGTACGGCATCATCGGTATCAAGGTGTGGGTGTACAAGGGTGACACGCTGGGCCGCAACGACGCTCCGGTGGCTGAAGAGCCGGCCGAAGAAAAGCGTCCGCGCCGCAACGCGCGTCCGGGCGACCGTCGCCCCCGTCGTGACGACGCTGGCGATAAGGCCGGTGCGAAGCGCGGTGGTGCACGCCGTCCGGCTGGCAAGCCTGAAGGCGACGCCAAGACTGGAGAATAATCATGCTGCAACCGAAACGCAGAAAGTATCGCAAAGAGCAGAAGGGCCGTAACACTGGCGTCGCCACGCGTGGCAACGAAGTGTCGTTCGGCGAATTCGGCCTGAAGGCGGTCGGTCGTGGTCGCCTGACGGCTCGTCAAATCGAAGCCGCGCGTCGTGCCATGACTCGCCACATCAAGCGCGGTGGTCGTATCTGGATCCGTATCTTCCCGGACAAGCCGATCTCGCAAAAGCCGGCAGAAGTGCGTATGGGTAACGGTAAGGGTAACCCGGAGTACTACGTCGCCGAGATTCAACCGGGCAAGATGCTGTACGAAATGGACGGTGTGGATGAAGCGCTGGCGCGCGAGGCGTTCCGCCTGGCTGCCGCCAAGCTGCCGATTCAGACGACGTTCTTCGTACGTCGCCTTGGCGCCTGAGGGGAGAATTTGAAATGAAAGCATCCGAACTTCGTGCCAAGGATGTCGACGGCCTGAACAAGGAACTGTCGGATCTGCTGAAGGCCCAATTCGGTCTTCGCATGCAAGCGGGCACCCAACAACTGAGCAACACCAGCCAGCTGAAGAAGGTGCGCAAGGACATCGCGCGTGTGCGTACCGTGTTGACTGAGAAGGCGAGCCAGAAATGAACGATACCGCTAAGACCTCGCTGAAGCGTACCCTCGTGGGTAAGGTTGTCAGCGACAAGATGGACAAGACGGTTACCGTGCTGGTCGAGCGTCAAATGAAGCACCCGCTCTACGGCAAGTACATCGTGCGTTCGAAGAAGTACCACGCGCACGATGAGACCAACCAGTACAAGGAAGGCGATACGGTCGAGATTCAAGAATCCCGCCCGCTGTCGAAGACCAAGGCCTGGACGGTCTCCCGTCTCGTGGAAGCCGCCCGTATCATCTAAGGTGAGCTGAAGCGAAGGCTTGACTTGCAAGTCCGGAATTATCATTGTATAATTCCGGACTTTCCGCTTCTTTCGCTAAAACCGGTCTTTGGTTTCGCAAGGGAGTGGATGGCTTCCTGATCCGATTCGTATCCTCTACGAGGCAGGTGAAGGTAGCAAGGTTGTCCACTTTTGAACGACTCAACCCAAACGGCATCCTTTGGTGCTGACGGGGACCAAGACTGACCGACGCGTATGTGTCGGATTAAGTTGGGAAGATAACACCATGATTCAAACTGAAACCCGGCTCGAAGTAGCCGACAACACCGGTGCGCGCGAAGTGATGTGCATCAAGGTGCTGGGCGGCTCCAAGCGTCGCTACGCCGGCATTGGCGACATCATCAAGGTCAGCGTGAAAGATGCTGCCCCGCGTGGTCGCGTCAAGAAGGGCGAAATCTACAACGCAGTGGTCGTGCGCACCGCCAAGGGCGTGCGTCGCCAGGACGGCTCGCTGGTCAAATTCGACGGCAACGCCGCCGTGCTGCTTAATACCAAGCTCGAGCCGATCGGCACCCGTATCTTCGGGCCGGTTACGCGTGAACTGCGTACCGAACGCTTCATGAAGATCGTGTCGCTGGCCCCGGAAGTGCTGTAAGGAGCCGACACATGAACAAGATTCGTAAGGGTGACCAAGTCATCGTGCTGACGGGTAAGGACAAGGCCAAGCGTGGCACGGTCCTGGCCGTTGATGGCGACAAGTTGGTCGTCGAGGGCGTGAACGTTGCCAAGAAGCACGTCAAGCCGAACCCGATGAAGGGCACGCAAGGTGGCGTGGTCGACAAGACGATGCCGATCCACGTTTCGAACGTGGCGCTGGTGGATGCCAATGGCAAGCCGTCGCGTGTGGGCATCAAGGTCGAAGACGGCAAGAAGGTCCGCTTCCTCAAGACGACCGGTGCTACGGTCGTCGGTGCCTAATCGCAGGGAGTATAGATAATGGCCCGTTTGCAAGAATTCTATAAAGACAAAGTTGTCGCCGAGCTGACTAAGCAGTTCGGTTACAAGTCTGTCATGGAAGTGCCGCGCATCACCAAGATCACCCTGAACATGGGCCTTGGTCAAGCCGTTGCTGACAAGAAGATCATTGAGCACGCCGTTGGCGACCTGACGAAAATTGCCGGTCAAAAGCCGGTGGTGACGAAGGCTCGCAAGGCTATCGCCGGTTTCAAGATCCGCGAAGGTTACCCGATCGGTACGATGGTGACGCTGCGCGGTGAACGTATGTTCGAATTCCTGGATCGTTTCATCACCGTGGCTCTGCCGCGCGTGCGTGACTTCCGTGGTATTTCGGGTCGTGCGTTCGACGGTCGTGGCAACTACAACATCGGTGTGAAGGAACAGATCATCTTCCCCGAAATCGAGTACGACAAAATCGACGCGCTGCGTGGTCTGAACATCAGCATCACCACGACCGCGAAGACTGACGAAGAAGCCAAGGCTCTTCTGTCGGCGTTCAAATTCCCGTTCCGTAACTGAGGTAATCGTGGCTAAACTGGCACTTATCGAACGCGAAAAGAAACGCGCCCGTCTGGCGCAGAAATTTTCTGCCAAGCGCGACGCCCTCAAAGCGATCATCGAAGACACCAGCAAGTCGGAAGACGAGCGTTATGAAGCACGTCTGGCGCTGCAACAGCTGCCGCGTAACGCCAATCCGACGCGTCAACGCAATCGTTGCGACCTGACTGGCCGTCCGCGCGGTACCTTCCGCAAATTCGGCCTGGCCCGTAACAAGATCCGTGAAATCGCCTTCCGTGGCGAAATCCCGGGCGTGACCAAAGCTAGCTGGTAATAGGAGAAGCACCATGAGCATGAGCGATCCTATCGCCGATATGCTGACTCGCATCCGCAACGCTCAGATGGTTGAGAAAGCATCGGTGAAGATGCCCTCTTCCAAGCTGAAGGTCTCGATCGCCAAAGTCCTCAAGGACGAAGGTTACATCGAAGACTTCGCGGTTGAAGCAGAAGAAACGAAGCCGGTGCTGAACATTGCACTGAAGTACTACGCTGGCCGTCCTGTGATTGAGCGCCTCGAGCGCGTGTCGCGTCCGGGTCTGCGTGTGTACAAGAGCCGCAACGACATCCCGCAGGTCATGAATGGCCTCGGCGTTGCTATCGTCTCGACCCCGAAGGGCGTGATGACCGATCGCAAAGCACGCGCCACCGGCGTGGGCGGCGAAGTCATCTGCTACGTCGCCTAACCGAGGAGAGTTGAAATGTCTCGAGTAGGTAAGAGTCCCATTGCACTGCCGAAGGGCGTTGAAGCAACGCTGGCTGGCAATGTGCTGACGATCAAGGGCGCCCTGGGTTCGCTGACCCGCGGCATCAATCCCCTTGTGATCGTCAAGATCGAAGACGGCACCGTCACCTTCGCCCCGGCCGATGAAAGCCGCGAAGCGAATGCGCTGTACGGTACGGAACGTGCGCTGGTCAACAATATGGTGACCGGCGTGAGCAAGGGTTTCGAAAAGAAACTGCAACTCGTTGGCGTGGGTTACCGTGCCAAGGCTGAAGGTAACAACCTGAAGCTCGAGCTGGGTTTCTCGCACGATGTTGTGCATGCCATGCCGGAAGGCGTGAAAGCAGAGACCCCGACGCAGACGGAGATCATCATCAAAGGCGTTGATAAGCAACGCATCGGACAAGTGGCTGCGGAAGTTCGCGGTTACCGTCCGCCCGAGCCCTACAAGGGTAAGGGCGTCCGCTATGCGGACGAGGTGGTGATCCTCAAGGAAACCAAGAAGAAGTAAGGGTGCGAAACATGGACAAGAAACAATCTCGTGTGCGCCGCGCTCGCCAGACTCGTATCAAGCTGGCAGCTCAGAAGGTGCATCGCCTTTCCGTGCATCGCACCAACGTGCACATTTACGCGCAAGTTTTCTCGGAAGACGGCACGCAAGTGTTGGCCAGCGCTTCGACGCTGGAAGCCGAAGTGCGCAAGGAACTGGGCGACAAGGAAGGCAAGGGTGGCAACGCTGCCGCTGCAGCGCTGATCGGCCGTCGTATCGCCGAGAAGGCGAAGGCTGCCGGCATCGAAAGCGTTGCTTTCGACCGCTCGGGCTTCCGCTATCACGGTCGCGTTAAGGCTCTCGCCGACGCTGCCCGTGAAGCCGGCCTCAAGTTCTAAGTAAGGATCCGTCATGGCAAAGATGCAAGCGAAAGTTCAGGCTGACGAACGCGACGACGGCCTTCGCGAGAAGATGATCGCGGTCAACCGTGTCACGAAGGTTGTGAAGGGTGGCCGTATTCTCGGTTTTGCCGCGTTGACCGTGGTTGGTGACGGCGATGGCCGCATCGGCATGGGCAAAGGCAAAGCGAAGGAAGTCCCGGTTGCCGTTCAAAAGGCAATGGAACAAGCCCGCCGCAATATGTTCAAGGTGCCCCTGAAGAACGGCACCCTGCAACACAACGTTCTCGGCCAGCATGGCGCCTCGCGCGTCCTGATGTCGCCGGCAAAGGACGGTACCGGTGTTATCGCCGGTGGCCCGATGCGCGCGGTGTTCGAGGTGATGGGCGTGACCAACGTGGTGACGAAGAGCCTTGGCTCGACGAACCCGTACAACCTGGTCCGCGCCACGCTCGACGGCCTGAAGAAACAATCGACTCCTGCTGACATCGCCGCCAAGCGTGGCAAGTCGGTGGAAGAGATCCTCGGCTAAGGGTGATCAATATGTCGCAGCAAACTGTGAAAGTTAAGCTGGTCAAGAGCCTGATCGGTACGCGTGAAGAACACCGCGCGACCGTCAAGGGCCTGGGCCTGCGTCGCCTCAATTCGGTCAGCGAGTTGCAGGATACGCCCGCTGTGCGGGGCATGATCAACAAGGTCTCGTACCTTGTGAAGATCGTCGACTGAGCGAGGGCAAAATGGAATTGAATTCGATTAAGCCGGCAGAAGGCGCCAAGCACGCCAAGCGCCGCGTTGGCCGTGGCATCGGTTCGGGTCTGGGTAAAACCGCCGGCCGTGGTCACAAGGGTCAGAAGTCGCGTTCGGGCGGCTTCCACAAGGTGGGCTTCGAAGGCGGTCAAATGCCGCTGCAACGTCGTCTGCCGAAGCGTGGCTTCAAGTCGCTGACGCGTCGTTTCGTGGGCGAAGTTCGCCTGGCCGACCTGAACAACCTGCCGGTCGACGAGATCGATCTGCTGGTTCTGAAGCAGGCTGGTCTGGTGAGCGAGCTGTCGCTGTCGGCCAAGATCATCGCCTCGGGCGAGATCACCCGCAAAGTCGTTGTGAAGGGTCTGGGCGTCACCAAGGGTGCGCTCACCGCCATTCAAGCGGCTGGCGGTTCGGTTGCAGAGTAAGTTAGGTCACCCCGGAGCCAGCATTGGCCAAGTCTCCTAATCTCGCTAAGCCTGGTACGCAGGGCCCGAAGTATGCGGATCTGCGTCGGCGGCTGGTTTTCCTGCTGCTGGCGCTGATTGTCTACCGTATTGGTGCGCATATCCCGGTGCCGGGCATCGACCCCGATCAGCTGGCGCAGTTGTTCCAGCGCCAGTCGGGCGGGATCCTGGGCATGTTCAACATGTTCTCGGGCGGTGCGTTGTCGCGCTTCACGATCTTCGCGCTGGGGATCATGCCGTATATCTCGGCATCGATCATCATGCAGCTGTTGGCGATGGTTTCGCCTCAGTTGGAAGCATTGCGTAAGGAAGGCCAAGCCGGACAGCGCAAGATTACGCAGTACACCCGGTATTTCACGGTGGTACTCGCACTCTTCCAGGCTGCGGCGATCGCGGTGACGTTGGAAAGCGAGCCGGGGCTCGTCGTCGATCCGGGCATGTTGTTCCGCCTGACGACGGTGATCACGCTCGTGACCGGCACGATGTTCCTGATGTGGCTCGGTGAGCAGATCACCGAACGCGGCCTCGGTAACGGTATCTCGATCATCATCTTTGGTGGTATCGCGGCCGGTTTGCCGAATGCTGTGGGCGGTCTGTTCGAGCTTGTCGGTACCGGTTCGATTGGTCCGTTCTCGGCCATCGTGATCTGTGCCCTCGTGGTACTCGTGACGTTCTTCGTCGTGTTCGTCGAACGTGGTCAGCGCAAGATCCTTGTGAATTACGCCAAGCGTCAGGTCGGCAACAAGGTCTACGGCGGTCAGGCTTCGCACCTGCCGCTCAAGCTGAACATGGCAGGCGTGATTCCGCCGATCTTTGCATCGTCGATCATCCTGTTCCCGGCAACGATCGCGAATTGGTTTGGTGCGGGCGATAACGCGCGCTGGCTCAAGGATATTGCGGCGAAGTTGTCGCCGGGTCAGCCGATCTACGTGATGCTCTACGCACTGGCGATCGTGTTCTTCTGCTTCTTCTACACCGCACTGGTGTTTAACAGCAAGGAGACCGCTGAGAACCTGAAGAAGAGTGGTGCGTTTGTTCCGGGGATTCGTCCTGGCGACCAGACTGCGCGATATATCGACAAGATCCTGACGCGTCTGACACTGGCCGGCGCAGCTTACGTCACCTTGGTGTGTTTGCTGCCTGAGTTTCTGGTGTTGCGTTGGAACGTCCCGTTCTACTTCGGTGGAACCTCACTGCTGATTATCGTGGTGGTGACGATGGACTTCATGGCGCAAGTGCAGTCGTATGTGATGTCGCAACAATATGAGTCGCTGCTCCGTAAGGCGAATTTCAAGGGCGGCAATAACATGACGCTTCGCTAATGATCCTGGATCATGTCGAAAGACGACGTTATTCAAATGCAGGGCGAGGTTCTTGAAAACCTCCCCAATGCCACCTTCCGGGTAAAGCTGGAAAATGGCCATGTAGTACTCGGACATATTTCCGGCAAGATGCGGATGCATTACATCCGCATCCTTCCCGGAGATAAGGTGACGGTAGAGTTGACGCCCTACGATCTGTCGCGTGCGCGGATCGTCTTCCGGGCGAAGTGATTAGAGAGAGGGAATTGTCATGAAAGTTTTGGCATCTGTTAAGTGCATCTGCCGCAATTGCAAGTTTGTGAAGCGCAAAGGCGTGCTGCGCGTGATCTGCAGTTCGGATCCGCGCCACAAGCAACGTCAGGGCTAATCGGCCTTTAACGCTATTTAGTTGGGGAATTACGAATGGCTCGTATCGCAGGGGTTAACATCCCGAACCACCAGCACACCGCTATCGGCCTGACGGCTATTTACGGTGTCGGCCGCACGCGCGCTCGCCAGATTTGCGAAGCCGCCGGTGTGCCGTTCTCGAAGAAGGTCAAGGACCTCGACGACGCTGATCTCGAAAAGCTGCGTGATCAAGTCGGTCAATTGACGGTTGAGGGTGACCTGCGCCGTGAAGTGACGATGAACATCAAGCGCCTGATGGATCTGGGCTGCTATCGTGGTATGCGTCACCGCAAGGGCTTGCCGCTCCGCGGTCAGCGCACCCGTACCAATGCGCGTACCCGTAAGGGTCCGCGTAAGGCCGGCGTCTCGCTGAAGAAGTAACCAGAGGATAGGAACTCATGGCTAAGCAACAGAACAACGCCGCTTCGCAGCGCGTTCGCAAGAAGGTCAAGAAGAGCGTTGCAGAAGGCGTCGTGCACGTCCACGCTTCGTTCAACAACACCATCATCACGATCACCGATCGTCAGGGCAATGCGCTGGCATGGGCGACGTCGGGTGGCCAGGGCTTCAAGGGTTCGCGTAAATCGACCCCGTTCGCTGCCCAGGTTGCTGCTGAGTCGGCTGGCCGCGTGGCACTCGAATACGGTGTGAAGAACCTGGAAGTTCGCATCAAGGGCCCGGGCCCGGGTCGCGAATCCGCGGTTCGCGCGCTGAATGCGCTGGGTATCAAGATCACGGCCATCTCGGACGTGACGCCGGTCCCGCACAACGGCTGCCGCCCGCCGAAGCGTCGTCGTATCTAAGACGCTTCAAATCCTGTTATAATCGCGGGTTCGCGCACGGTCTCGGCCGTGCGCGTAGCAATTTCTAAGACCACCGTCCGGTACATTGGTGCCGGACTTGCGTAGTGGACAAAGTTCGCTACGTCAGATTTTGAGATAAAGGAACAACCGTGGCACGTTATATCGGCCCGAAGGCCAAACTCTCCCGCCGTGAAGGTACTGACCTCTTCCTGAAGAGCGCACGTCGCTCGCTCGCCGACAAGTGCAAGCTGGATAGCAAACCGGGTCAGCATGGCCGCACCTCGGGTGCACGTACGTCGGACTACGGTAACCAACTGCGCGAAAAGCAGAAGGTCAAGCGTATTTACGGCGTGCTCGAGCGTCAGTTCCGTCGTTATTTCGCGGAAGCCGACCGTCTCAAGGGCAACACGGGTGAAAACCTGCTGCAAGTGCTCGAGTCGCGCCTGGACAACGTCGTGTACCGCATGGGCTTTGGCTCGACGCGCGCTGAAGCGCGCCAGCTGGTCGGCCACAAGGCGATCGTGCTGAACGGTGTTGTTGCCAACATCCCGTCGATCAAGGTCAAGGCCGGTGACATCGTCACCGTGCGCGAGAAGGCCAAGAAGCAAGTGCGTATTCAAGAATCGCTGTCGCTGGCTGAGCAAGTCGGTTTCCCGATCTGGGTTTCGGTTGACGCCAAGAAGATGGAAGGCACTTTCAAGGCACTGCCGGAACGTAGCGATATCGCGGGCGACATCAACGAAAGCCTGATCGTCGAATTGTATTCGCGTTAATCCGTATGCTGACGCGCCTCACGGCGCGTTTTGCGTTCCGTGCAGGTTGTCACCCATCAGCCTTATCGGTGTAACGAGCCGAGGGTATTGAAAAGGAAACCTATGCAAACCAGTTTGTTGAAGCCCAAGATCATTGCGGTTGAGCCGGTCGGTGAGCATCACGCCAAAGTCGTGATGGAGCCGTTCGAACGTGGCTACGGCCACACCTTGGGCAACGCGCTTCGCCGCGTGCTGTTGTCGTCGATGGTGGGCTATGCGCCGACCGAAGTGACGATCGCTGGCGTTGTGCATGAATACTCCACCATCGACGGTGTCCAGGAAGATGTCGTCAACTTCCTGTTGAACCTGAAGGGTGTTGTGTTCAAGCTGCATAACCGTGACGAAGTCACCGTTACGCTGCGCAAGGATGGTGAAGGTGTAGTGCGCGCTTCGGATATCGAAGTGCCGCATGATGTGGAACTGATCAACCCCGATCACGTGATTGCGCATCTGGCCAAGGGCGGCAAGCTCGACGTTCAGATCAAGATCGAAAAGGGTCGTGGTTATGTCCCGGGTAACGTGCGCCGTTATGGCGACGATTCGGCCAAGGTGATTGGTCGTATCGTCCTCGACGCGTCGTTCTCGCCGGTCAAGCGTGTGAGCTATGCGGTCGAATCGGCCCGTGTGGAGCAGCGTACCGACCTGGACAAACTCGTGATGAACATCGAAACCAACGGTGTGGTGTCGCCGGAAGAAGCGATCCGTCAATCGGCTCGCATCCTCGTCGACCAACTTTCGGTGTTCGCTGCGCTGGAAGGCACGGAAGCCGCCAGCGAAGCGCCGTCGCGTGCGCCGCAGATCGATCCGATCCTGCTGCGTCCGGTGGACGATCTCGAGTTGACGGTGCGTTCGGCCAACTGCCTGAAGGCCGAAAACATCTACTACATCGGTGACCTGATCCAGCGTACCGAGAACGAATTGCTCAAGACCCCGAACCTGGGTCGCAAGTCGCTCAACGAGATCAAGGAAGTGCTTGCCTCGCGTGGTCTCACGCTGGGCATGAAGCTCGAAAACTGGCCGCCGGCTGGTCTCGAGAAGTAATGTGTAACGACATGGCCGCCTTCGGGTGGCCATGTCGTTGCGTAAGTGCGGCACGTCGGAGTGTTCCGATACGGCCGATAGCGAAGGTACCGGCCCGCGGTGTTTGTCACCGATAGAAGAGCTAGGTCGAAAACTCTGTTTAAAGGAAAGTTGAAATGCGTCACCGTCATGGTCTGCGTAAACTGAACCGCACCAGCAGCCACCGTCTGGCAATGCTGCGTAACATGTCGAACTCGTTGATCCAGCACGAAGCGATCAAGACCACGCTGCCGAAGGCCAAGGAGCTGCGTAAGGTTGTCGAGCCCCTCATCACCCTGGGCAAGAAGGACTCGGTTGCCAACCGTCGTCTGGCGTTCAATCGCCTGCGCGATCGTGAAATGGTCACCAAGCTGTTCAACGAACTGGGTCCGCGTTTTGCCAACCGTCCGGGCGGCTATCTGCGTATCCTGAAGATGGGTTTCCGCGTGGGCGATAACGCTCCGATGGCTTTCGTCGAACTGCTGGACCGTCCGGAAGTCGACACGGAAGCGCCGGAAGTCGCTGAGTAAGCGATTCGCGCAACGATCTTTTCGAGATCGTGAGTCGTATGAGAAAGCCAGGTCATTGACCTGGCTTTTTTCGTTTCGGCGTGTTGTCCGAAGGCGTGATGGCATCAGTCCGGAAATTGCAGACCGATGCGCACGTTTCATGGGGGCGGTGTACAGTGAACAATCCTTATGCCTGAACGGTCTACCGCACACTATGGATGCTCTTCTTATCGTCATGACGACGTTTCCCGACGAGACTAGCGCCGAAGCCGTGATCGACGGCATGCTTTCCGAGCGGCTGGCGGCATGTGTACAGCAATTGGCGCCGGTGCGTTCCAGCTATCGGTGGCAAGGCAAGCGCGAGACGAGTATCGAAGTGCCACTCATGATCAAGACGACTGCCGCCCGTTATGGTGCGCTTGAGCAGTACATCAAAGAACATCATCCTTACGACGTACCTGAAATCGTTGCATGGCCCGCCACTGCGGCATTGCCTGCCTATGCACGCTGGGTCGAAGATGAGACGCGGGGGAAACTGAATGTTTGATGTGTTAAGAATTGCCGGGCCGCTGATCGTGAGAGCCGGTAGCGATCCGTGGGCATTGCCACGCAATCGCATCTTCCGACGATGGACGTTTGTAGGGTTGGTCGTGGCAGTCGTGCTCTCGCTAGGCGCGGGGCTTGCTCATGCTGCCGACGATTTTCTCGATCCTGATGTCGCCTTCAAGGTGTCGAAGACGGAGCAGCCCGGTGCTGTTCTCCTGCATTTCGAAGTGGCCAAGGGCTACTACCTTTATCGTGAGCGATTCGCCTTCGCGGCGGACAACCCTGCCGTTAAGCTTGGTGCGCCAGAATTTCCGAAGGGAGAGGTCAAGCATGACGAGACCTTCGGCAAGGACATGGAGGTGTATCACGAACCCATCGACGTCCGTATTCCTGTCAGTCAGGCGGGCGGCCCGTTCACACTGAATGTCACCATGCAGGGCTGTGCGGACAAGGGGCTGTGCTATCCGCCGATGGACAAGCCGCTCAAAATTTCGGCGGCTGCTGTTGGTAGCCCGGCGAGCGAGAGTTCAACCGCCGCACCGGCCTCCGGTTCGGTCACGAAGGCACTGCTCGGCGAGGGGGCGCAGGCACCTGGTGGCAAACCGGCTGACACAGCTCAGGTGGTAACGTCCGCCCGCACGGCAGGTGGCTGGTTGTCGGCACGAGACGACTACAGCGAGGCGGAGCGCATTCTTTCCGGTGGCAGTTTTGCGTTGGCGCTGGGTATCTTCTTCGCGCTCGGCGTCGGGTTGGCTTTCACGCCATGCGTATTGCCGATGGTGCCGATTCTTCTGTCGATCGTCGCGGGACAAGAGGCCAGCCGCGGTAAGGCGATACGTCTTGCCATTGCTTACGTGCTCGGCATGGCCGTGGTGAATACCGTCATCGGTGTGGCGGCCGGATTATTGGGGCAAGGCCTCATCGCGTTTTTGCAAGCCCCGTGGGTGTTAGTCCTGTTTGCGTTGCTGATGGTCATCCTGTCGCTGTCGATGTTCGGGATGTACGAGATTCAGTTGCCGTCAGCATTGCGCGCCAGAATCGATGACGCTGCACGCAAGCAGAAGTCCGGTCAATGGATCGGTGCCGCCATGATGGGCGTGCTCTCGGGGCTGATTGTCAGCCCATGCGTGACGGCTCCGCTGGCAGCTGCGCTCGCCTTCATCGCGAAGACAGGGGACGCGGTCTTTGGTGGTGCGACGCTCTTCGCATTGTCGTTGGGGATGGGGTTGCCGCTCGTGATCCTCGCAGGCGGTGGCGGTGCATTGCTGCCGCGCGCCGGGGCGTGGATGGACGGCGTGAAGCGTTTCTTTGGCTTCCTGCTCCTCGGTGTCGCCCTGTGGATTGTGCGGCCGTTGCTGCCAACGCCCGTTCTGTTGTTGGGCTGGGGGATCCTGCTGTTGGTGGCCGCTACCTTCATGCACGTTTTCGACAACCTGCCTGACGGCGTGAGCGGTGCGCGACGCCTTCTTAAGGGGCTCGGTGTTGTCGTTGCGCTTCTTGGGGCTGTCGCGTTGGTGGGCGCTGCGGCCGGGGCACGTGATCCGCTCGCGCCACTGGCCGGGTTGACGACGGTGGCCTCGGGGAACACCGGCGCGAGTCCTGCGGCGTTCGAGGGCGTCAGGTTTCAGCGTGTACGTAGCGTTGCGGAACTCGATCGGGTTTTGGCGACGGCGGGGCGTCCGGTGATGTTCGATTTCTATGCCGACTGGTGCATTAGCTGCAAGGAGATGGAGCGCTTTGTCTTCACGGATCCGAAGGTGAAAGCGCGCCTTGATCAGATGGTGCTTGTGCAAGCAGATGTCACTGCGAATAATGCCGACGATCAGGCACTACTTAAGCGCTTCGGATTGTTTGGGCCGCCCGGCATCATCTTTTTCGATGGCAATGGAGAGGAAGTGGCTGGCACACGCGTCATCGGGGCACAATCCGCAGACCAGTTTCTGCGCAGCCTCGATAAGGCATATGGACCAGCGCTTTGAGCGTCTGAGTCTCTAAGCGGCACCCGACGTGTTTGTCGATGCGAGATCCGTGGATCTGGCGATAGCTCGATCTCATAGGCAATGTCAAACGGCTAACCCGAGTTGAACCAACCGCCGAGCGTTGGGTGCAAACCCAACCCTTGGGGCCAGTTCAAAAATCGGGGCGGCCGTTCTTTTCGCCGCAGAGGCTTGTGCTCGCGCTAGTGCAGGCAGTCAGGTCGCGTTTGCTTGCCTGACGCTGCCTGCAAATTCTGCCGCTCGCGTCTTGCGCCGCGCTCAGGCTTGCGCGCGGATCAGACGGGCCGCATCAAGTGCGAAGTACGTCAGGATGCCATCCGCCCCAGCCCGCTTGAATGCGAGCAGCGATTCCATCATCACCTTGTCGTGATCGAGCCAGCCGTTCTGCGCGGCGGCCTTGAGCATCGCGTATTCGCCGCTGACTTGATATGCGTACGTGGGGAAGCGGAACTCATCCTTCACGCGGCGCACGATATCGAGATACGGCATGCCGGGCTTGACCATCACCATGTCCGCGCCTTCCTCGATGTCGAGCGCCACTTCGCGCAGCGCTTCGTCCGAGTTGGCCGGGTCCATCTGGTAGGTCATCTTGTTGCTCTTGCCCAGATTGGATGCCGACCCGACAGCGTCGCGGAAGGGGCCGTAGAAGGCCGATGCGTACTTGGCGGCGTACGCCATGATGCGCGTATGGATGTGGTCAGCCGCCTCAAGGGCTTCACGAATAGCGCCGATACGCCCGTCCATCATGTCGGAAGGGGCAACGATGTCCACACCGGCTTCGGCCTGTGTGAGGGCTTGCTTCACGAGAATGCGCGTCGTTGTATCGTTGATGACATAACCGTTTTCGTCGAGTACGCCGTCCTGACCGTGGCTCGTGTACGGGTCGAGGGCCACGTCGGTCAACACACCGAGATCGGGGAAATTGCGTTTGAGTTCGCGCACGGCGCGCGGGATCAGGCCGTCCGGGTTGGTCGCCTCAATGCCGTCAGGGGTCTTCAGCGACGCCTCGATGTTCGGAAAGAGTGCAATCACCGGTACGCCGAGCGTGACGCACGTGTCGGCCACGTGGAGCAACTCATCGACGGAGACACGCTCGACGCCGGGCATCGAATCGACTGCCTCACGGCGTTTTTCGCCTTCGAGCACGAACACCGGGTAGATGAGGTCGTCGCAAGTCAGGCGGTTTTCACGCATCAGACGGCGTGAGAAGTCATCGCGACGCATGCGGCGCGGGCGAAGGAGGGGGTAGGAACTCATGCGATCGGTCCTTTGGACGAAGAGTGGTGCTTCGAAGGTTCCCGCGAATTCGGCTGTGTGGACGTGTCCCGAAAACGGATAGTCGTTGCGTTTGGCTCAACGATTCCCTAAGAGGGAAGGCGCGCAAAAAACGGCACTTGCCGGGAAACTTTCGAACGCATGGTATATCATACCAACCGGATGTTCGCACTGTGTGCGAGGGTCCCCCGCTTCTCCTCCCTGAGCGGGCGCCTGTCGTTCTACGATAAGGCTTATTTGAACCCGCCGTGCCTACACGGCGGTTTTTTTATGTGCGCGAGAATCGTTACGGCAAAGCCCCGGACAATCAGGCTTCCCGGCCGATTCAAACGGCCTCATCCGTTCGGCTGAGGGGACGCTACGCCGTCACGTGCGCTCACCAATTCTCTCGATGACTCCACGAATCGCCAAGCGGCTCGCCGCGACGATTTGTCGCGCCCGTTGGGCATGTCCGCCGTCTACCTTGGCAGTTTGACGCAATGTTGCCTTGCGGTTGTGCCGAGGTGTCGTTCGCGGAACTGAAGATTGCGGACAAGGATGCGCCTGCCCCCCAGTGAGCGAGGGGGCCCGGACAAGCTCATTTCTTGGCGGTGTTGCGCGCCGGAATGGCGAGCCATGCTTCGAGCATGCTCTGTGCTGCATCGACACCGGTGCGCTTTAGCGACGAGAACAACTGGGCCGTGAACTGCGGCGGCGTCGCGGGATCGTCGGACGGCAGTCCGTCGGTGCGAGGCAGCGCAGCCAGGCGTTTTTGCGTGTCGCGCAATACGACAGTCGCATCCTGACGCGTGAGTTTGTCCGCTTTGGTCAGCAGCACATGGATGGGGCGGCCCGTCGGCATGAACCAGTTGATCAGTTCGCAATCGAGGTCGGTGAACGGCCGGCGCGAGTCCATGACGAGCACGAGGCCGCGCAACTGCGGACGCTGCACCAGATAGTCGCCGAGAAGCTGCTGCCAGTGAACCTTCACGCCACCGCCGACTTCCGCGTAGCCATAACCCGGCAAATCGACAAGATAACCGTACAGGTGTTCGAGGTGAGCGATCTCGAAGTAGTTGATGTGCTGCGTACGTCCCGGCGTCTTGCTCGAGAAGGCCAGCCGCTTCTGGTTGCAGAGGATGTTGAGTGCGCTGGACTTACCCGCGTTCGAGCGTCCCGCGAAGGCGACCTCGGGCACGGCCGTAGGCGGCAGATCGCGCAGATGATTGACGGTCGTGAAGAAGCGGGCTTGATGAAGTAGGGACATGACGGAAACCGGGGAGCGCCGCAGCCACAGGGATCGGGCCGCAACGCGGGTGCAGGGGCGCAAAAACGGTGAGTTTGATGCCCACCGGCGACAGGCCGGGGAGCCCCGTTCTGCGGCCTTCTACATGGAAATCCCCTAAAGTCGGGGAAAGACTTTATTGTACAATATGAAAGTTAACCTTGGCCTTGCCAAGGCTTGCCCGAACGTCTCGCGCGCCGTGAGGTTGGAGGAGAAACACGGCGTCGGACGGTGAGTTCGAACGACCGATTTCCCGACAAAACAGATATAAGGTGTGCGAATGAACCGAGGAGTGTGGAAGTCTCTCGCTGCAACACCGTTGGCGCTGGCATGCTTTCTTCTGAGCGGTGCAGGACAAGCCGCCGAGCCTCAGGCGCCTGCCAAGCCAGACCTGAACCGGGGACAGGCGATTGCCAGTCAGGTCTGCGCCGCGTGCCACGCGGCAGACGGCAATAGTACTGGCGGCGCTTATCCGAAGCTCGCCGGCCAGCACGCCGAGTATCTGGACAAACAGCTCGTCGACTTCAAGGCGCAACCCGGCAAAACGCCCGCGCGTAACAACGCCATCATGGCCGGCATGGTCGCGGCACTGTCCGAACAGGACATGCGCAACGTGTCTGCCTATTTCGCCTCGCAGACCGCGAAGCCGGGCGTCGCGCGCAACAAGGACACCGTGCCGCTGGGCGAGAAGATCTATCGCGGCGGTCTGGCCGAGAAGGGGGTGCCCGCGTGCGCTTCTTGTCACGGCCCCACCGGTGCCGGTATGCCGTCGCAGTATCCGCGTCTGTCAGGCCAATGGGCAGACTACACCGCAGCTCAACTGGTCGCGTTTCGCGATGAGACCCGCAAGAACAACGCCCCCATGCACACCGTGGCCTCGCGTTTGTCGGACAAGGAAATCAAGGCAGTCGCGGATTACATCGCCGGTTTGCGCTGATCGGCAGCCCCTGCCCTGACACCATATGAACGTCAGGGTATATTCGCTGACTTATAACGAAACCAGCAGCGGCGCCGCAGAGCGACCGGATCGATCTGGTTTAGCATACACAGGGTGGCGGGCGCGTGAGAAACGCGTCCCCGCCCTTTTTTGTTGTCGGAAACAGGATGAGCATCAGTACCTCCGGAATTCAGATCAAGGGCGCGCAACGATGGGTGCGCGATGGTGTCGAGCTGGTCAGTTCGATGCGTTTTGCCATCAGCCTGCTGACCGTGCTCGCCATTGCCAGCATCGTTGGCACCGTGCTCAAGCAGGGCGACCCGTATCCCAACTACGTCAATCAGTTTGGTCCATTCTGGGCCGACGTTTTCCGTTCGCTCGGCCTGTACACCGTGTACAGCTCGTGGTGGTTCCTGCTGATTCTGTTCTTCCTGATGGCGTCGACGACGCTGTGCGTCGTGCGCAATGCGCCGAAGATGATCGCGGACATTCGCAGTTGGCGCGATCACGTGCGCGAGGGCAGCCTGCGCGCTTTCGGTCACAAGGCCGAATTCACCGGGCCGACGCCGCGTGGTGACCTGCTGCCGCGCCTCACGAGCTATCTCGGACGCCATGGCTACCGTTTCGTTGTGCGCGAGCGCGATAACGCGACGCTCGTCGCGGCCAAGGCGGGCGCGATCAACAAGATCGGCTACATCTTCGCGCATAGTGCCATCGTCATCATTTGCCTGGGCGGGCTGGTCGACAGCGATCTGCTGATCCGTGCCCAGATGCTGCTGTTCGGCAAGTCGCCGCTGCGGGGCAACGCGGTGATCTCGCAGATTCCGGAGACGCATCGCCTCTCGTCGAGCAATCCGGCGTTCCGCGGCTACGCGTTCGTGCCGGAGGGCGGTAAATCGACCACGGCCATCCTGAATTTTCAGGATGGCTCGGTTGTGCAGGATCTGCCGTTCGCCATCGAACTGAAGAAATTCCACGTCGACTACTACTCGACGGGCATGCCGAAGCTTTTCGCGAGCGACATCGTGGTCACCGACCCCGAGACCGGCAAGATGACGGACGCGACGGTGAAGGTCAACGAGCCGTTCATCTTCAAGGGCGTGGCGATCTATCAATCGAGCTTCGAGGACGGCGGCAGCAAACTGAAGCTGACCGGTTACCCCATGCACGGCGCGTCTGACCGGACGTTCGCGTTCTCGGGCGACGTGGGTGGCTCGACGCAACTGCGTGGCGGCGCCGCGGGCAAGGACGAATACACCGTGGAGTTCAGCGACTTCCGGGCGATCAACGTCGAGAACATCAGCAATGGCGGCGGCGAGCGCGATGTGCGCGGTGTGGCTCGCAAGTCGTTGCGCGATGACCTGAGCGCGCAACTCGGCTCGGGCGCCCGCACCGATCTGAGCAAGGATCTGCACAACGTCGGCCCCTCGGTGCAATACAAGGTGCGCGATCGCAGCGGACAGGCGAAGGAGTACCGCAACTACATGCTGCCGATTCTGGTGGGAGACGGCGAGCGTGTCTTCATGACGGGGGTGCGTGACACGCCGGACGGTCCGTTCCAGTACCTGCGCATTCCGGCGGACGAGGACGGCTCCGTCAAGCAATGGATGCTGCTGCGTGCCGCTCTTCAGGACGATGGCGCACGTGCCGAGGCCGCTCGCCGCTTCGCTGCACAATCGCTGCCGGCGCAGACCTCGGCGGCGCTTCGCGGTCAGTTGCAAGAGAGCGCCAAGCGCGAACTGGATCTGTTTGCCGGTGTGATTCCGGCAAGCAAAACGAGCCAGACGAAGGGCGGCTTGCAGGCGATTGCGGAGTTCGTGAACGAAAAGGTGCCGCAGGAGCAGCAATCCAGCGCAGCGGACATGTTCCGCCGCATTCTCGACGGTACGGTCTGGCAATTGTGGCAGGTCGCTCGTGAACAGGCCGGGCAACCGGCCATGGCGCCCTCGCCGGAGAGCGAGCGCTTCGTGCATACGGCCACCAACGCGCTGTCCGACAACTTCCTGTACGACGCCCCGGTCTTCCTGCAACTCGATTCGTTCGAGCAAATCCAGGCGAGCGTCTTCCAACTCACACGCTCGCCGGGCAAGAAGATCGTGTATCTTGGCAGCTTGCTGCTGGTACTCGGCATCTTCTCGATGTTCTATGTACGCGAGCGGCGTCTGTGGATGTGGCTCAAAGACACGCCGGACGGTGGCAGTTCGGTATTGATGGCGGTCTCGACGACACGCCGCACACTGGATTTCGAAAAGGAATTCGCCCGCACGAAGGCGGAGATGGACGAGATCGTCACGAAACGATGAAGGTGAGACAGATGGAGTTATCGCAAAGCTATTCGGATGTCTCCTGGCTGCGCCAGCGCAGTATCGGCGACTGGCTGTTCGCACTGGCGCTGGCGATCGGTGCGGGCTTTGCCCTCAACCGCTACGGCCATTACATGGATTACTACGAGCACACGATTCTGGTGCTCGCCGTACCCACCTTCGCGCTACTCGGCTGGCATTGGCGATCGGTGCGCTGGCTGATGGCCGGGATCGCCATTCTCGCGCTCGCGGGCATCGGCTTGTATCACCATGATCTGGCGCGGGCCGATCAGGCGTTCTTCCTCAAGTACTTCCTCTCGAGTCAGTCGGCCATCCTGTGGATGAGCGCGCTGTTCTTCCTGGCGACGCTTTTCTACTGGGGCGGTCTGCTCGCCCGTTCGCCGTTCGGTGCGAGCGTGGGCTCGTCATTGTGCTGGGCGGCGGTGCTGCTTGGCTTCACCGGCATGATGGTGCGCTGGTACGAGTCGTATCTGGTGGGGGCCGACGTCGGCCACATTCCGATCTCGAACCTGTACGAAGTCTTCGTGCTCTTCTGCCTGATCACGGCGCTGTTCTACCTGTACTACGAGCGTCGCTATGAAACGCGCTCGCTCGGACCGTTCGTGCTGCTCGTCATCAGCGCGGCCGTCGGTTTCAACCTCTGGTACAGCGTGGCGCGCAGCGCCTACGAGATCCAGCCGCTGGTGCCGGCGCTGCAAAGCTGGTGGATGAAGATCCACGTGCCGGCGAACTTCATCGGTTACGGCACGTTCGCCCTCGCCGCGATGGTCGCGGTTGCGTATCTGCTCAAGTCGGGCGAAAACCAGCGTCTGGCAGTGGCCGGCAAGCCGCTCGACAGCGGTTTCTTCTCGTCGCGCCTGCCGTCGCTCGAATTGCTCGACGACGTGATGTACAAGGCCATCGCCGTGGGCTTCGCTTTCTTCACGATCGCCACGATTCTCGGCGCATTGTGGGCTGCCGACGCATGGGGCGGTTACTGGAGTTGGGACCCGAAGGAGACGTGGGCGCTGATCGTCTGGCTGAACTACGCCGCGTGGCTGCACATGCGTCTGATGAAGGGGCTGCGTGGTGTGGTGGCGGCGTGGTGGTCGCTGACCGGTCTGCTGATCACGACGTTCGCGTTCCTCGGGGTGAACATGTTCCTCTCGGGGCTGCACAGCTACGGACAGCTCTGACGCGGGTCTGCGCATCGGGGCCCACTCGGAAAGCCGCCGCGCTCAGGTGCCGGCGGCTTTTTTCATCGTGCCGTATGATTGCCCGCAACGTGGTGGCGGGAACGGCGTCGCCGGAGCGTCAGTCTCAATCGACAGTGGCGTACGCAATTTGGTGAAATGAGCAACAGAGGCAGACCGGGCTGGTCAGGGAGACGAATCATGAGTACGAGCAGATCGCGTTTGCGCGGTGCTGACATTCCGGCGAGCAGCATCACGCCTCGCGAGGTCGTCACCGGACGGCGGCGCTTTTTGCGCGCTTCCGGTGTCGGATTGACGGGGCTGGGCGGTGCGGCCCTCGGCGTACTGCCGCAACGTTTCGCGTTCGCAGCCGATAGCCCCGGCACCGGCCTCGCAAAACTGACGTCGACGCGTAACACGCGCTACGTGATTACCGACAAGCCGACCGACATCAAGGACGTCACCACCTACAACAACTTCTACGAGTTCGGCACCGACAAATCCGATCCGGCACGCCGGGCAAGCACGCTCAAGCTGCGCCCGTGGCAGATTGCGATCGAGGGCGAGGTGAAACAGCCGAAGGTCTACGACATCGATGCGCTGCTCAAGCTCGCACCGCTCGAGGAGCGTGTCTATCGCCACCGGTGTGTCGAGGGCTGGTCGATGGTAATTCCATGGATTGGCTATTCGCTCGCCGAACTCATCAAGCAGGTGCAGCCAACGGGCAACGCGAAGTACGTGGAATTTGTCACCCTGGCCGATCCGAAACAGATGCCGGGGCTGTCATACCCTGTGCTCAGTTGGCCGTACGTCGAGGGCCTGCGGATGGATGAGGCGATGCATCCGCTTTCGCTTCTGACGTTCGGCCTGTACGGCGAGGTGCTGCCGAACCAGAACGGCGCACCGGTGCGGATGGTGGTGCCGTGGAAGTATGGGTTCAAGAGCGCCAAATCCATCGTGAAGATCCGTTTCGTCGAGAAAATGCCGCTGACGAGCTGGAATCGTGCCGCGCCGGACGAGTACGGTTTCTATTCCAACGTGAATCCCGGTGTCGATCATCCGCGCTGGAGTCAGGCGACCGAGCGGCGCATCGGCGACGGCGGTATTTTCACGCCCAAGCGCAAGACGTTGATGTTCAACGGCTACGGTGAGCAAGTCGCCAGCCTGTATCAGGGCATGGATCTGCGCAAATTCTTCTGAGCCGACAGCGCGTGCCGACGACGCCATCCAATTCGAGGGAAGTGCCCGGCGCTGCCGCTGGCGCCGCCCGTGCCGCGAAACATTCGCCCCCCGTGCCGCGTTGGCTGCCGTGGGCCAAAGCGGCCGTCTTCCTGCTGGCGATGGTGCCGTTGCTACGACTTGGCGTCTACGGGGTGACCGATCGGCTTGGCGCGAACCCGGTCGAGTTCATTACGCGTTCGACAGGCACCTGGACGCTGGTCATGCTTTGCATCACGCTCGCGATCACGCCGGTGCGTCGCGTGTTGGGGCAGCCATGGTTACTGCGCTTGCGCCGCATGCTCGGGCTGTTTGCGTTTTTCTACGGCGCGCTGCATTTCACGACGTATTTCTGGCTGGATCAGTGGTTCGATTGGGCAAGCATTCTGCGCGACGTGTCGGGCAAGCGCCCGTTCATTACCGTGGGATTTGCGGCGTTCGCGCTGATGGTGCAGCTGGCGCTCACGTCGCCGTACGCGATGGCGCGACGCATGGGCGGGAGGCGCTGGCAGCGGCTGCATCGCGTGATCTATGCGATTGCCGTGCTGGCGATCCTGCACTACTGGTGGATGAAGGCGGGCAAGAACGATCTCGCCCAGCCGGCGATCTATGCGATCGTGGTGGCTGGCCTGCTCGGCGCCCGTCTGATCTGGGCGCTTCGCAGGCAGTGGCGTCAGGCGTTACCGGGCAGCAGCCGTTCGCCGGCGAACAGCGACTCGACCGTTTCACGTTCGCGCACGAGGTAGGCCTGGTCGCCGTCAACCATGACTTCGGCGGCGCGCGGACGCGTGTTGTAGTTGGAACTCATCGTGAAGCCGTAGGCGCCCGCCGAGCGGATCGCGAGCAGATCGCCCGGGACAATCGCCAATGCACGGTCGCGGCCGAGCCAGTCGCCGCTTTCGCACACGGGGCCCACCACGTCATAAGTCACGGCATCGGCTGCGCGACGCGCAACCGGATCGATCGCGTGATACGCCTCGTACATTGCCGGACGCGCCAGATCGTTCATCGCCGCGTCGACGATGGCGAAATTCTTCGTCTCGCCGTGCTTGAGGAATTCCACGCGCGTAAGCAGCACACCGGCGTTACCGACGAGCGAGCGGCCCGGTTCGAACAACACCTGACGATGGCCATGACCGCGCTTGGCGATGTGATCGAGCAGCGTGGTGGCGAATGCCGTGATGTCCGGCGGCGTCTCGTCCGTATAGGTGATGCCCAGGCCGCCGCCAACGTCGATGTGATGCAGTGAGATGCCTGCGGTTTCGAGTTTTTCGACGAGATCGAGGATCTTGTCAGTAGCGTCGAGATACGGCGAAATTTCCGTGATTTGCGAGCCGATATGGCAGTCGATGCCAACGACTTCGAGGTTTGGCATTGCGGCGGCGGTGCGATAGGCGTCGAAGGCTTCTTCGTAGGCCACGCCGAACTTATTGCCGCGCAGACCCGTGGAGATGTACGGGTGCGTCTTGGCATCGACATTCGGATTCACGCGGAGCGACACGCGGGCGCGCTTGCCGGCTTGTCCGGCCACTTCGTTGAGGCGATCGAGTTCCGGACGCGATTCCACGTTGAAGCAGAAGACATCCTTTTCCAGCGCGTAGCGCATCTCGTCCGCATGTTTGCCGACGCCCGAGAACACTGCGCGCTTCGGATCGCCCCCCGCCGCGATGACGCGGGCGAGTTCACCGGCCGACACGATATCGAAGCCGGCGCCGAGCTTGGCGAACACGCCGAGCACGGCGAGGTTCGAGTTGGCCTTGGCGGCGTAGTGCACGGCGGCGTTGCGGCCTTCGCACGCCTTGGCGTACGCCTGATAGGCGTTCGTCAGGGCCGCTTTCGAATAGACATAGAGCGGCGTGCCGAAACGCTCGGCGAGGACGGGCAGGGCAACGTTCTCGGCGTGGAGTACGTCGTCGCGGTAGGAGAAGATGGCGTCGGACATCGCAAAAACTCGGTAATCAACTAGGGCACGCTGGCAAAGCGGAGGGCTTCAGGCCTGATCCTGCTTATTCCGGCTTGGCTGCCGGCACCGATGCGGCCGAGGGCACGTCGACAGACGGCCCACGCTGAGGCTCGGGCACGAGTGGCGGCGGCGGCAGCGGTGTACCTGGCGGCGGCGCCGGTTTCACCGGAGGGGCAGGATAGTACAGCGGCCCGGCCTGACCGCAGCCAGCCAACACGCTCAAAAGGGTAATCGAGGCTACAATCGCGCAGGTTCGAATAGGTGCAGTCATTGGGGGTATCGCCGCGTGGTGCGGCATGCGAACGATGACGCAAAGCGTGGAGTTTAGCATGACGGAAAGTGAATTCCTGGCGCTCGCCGAGGCAGTGCTGGCGCAGGTGGAGGTGGCCGTCGAGGGTAGCGACGTGGATATCGACTGCGAACGTACGGGCAACGTCCTGACGCTCGAATTCGAAGACGGCAGCAAGATCATCGTCAACCTGCAAACGCCGATGAGCGAAATCTGGGTGGCCGCGCGCTCGGGCGGTTTCCACTACCGCCTGAAGGGCGACGAATGGCGTGACACCCGCGACGATTCCGAACTGTTCGAAGCACTGTCGCGTTTTGCGTCGCAACAGGCGGGCGAGACGGTGACATTGCAGGCGGGTTGACAAAAGAATCGCGGCGCAGGGCTCCAGCGTGACTGGAGACGCTGCGCCGCGCGGCGTTTCCGGGTCACCGGCCCGGACGACCCCCGTCAGGGCTTGCCGTTGAACATGTCCAGAATGCGCTGACGCTCCTGCCGATCCACCGGTGCGGGTGCCGGATTCGATTGCGCCGGTATCTGACCCGGCAGCGATCCCCCCGACGGACCCGGCGCCGCCGACCCGTCCGGCGCGGTATCGGCGCTCAGGCCAACCGTACTCACCGCGCGTCCCGGCGGATAGTCATCGTAGAAGTAATCGCCATTCGCCTGAATGATGCCCTGCGGCATCGTTCGCGTTGATTCCGGTACACCGCGCAAGGCCTTCGACATGTAGTCGATCCAGATCGGCAGTGCCAGACCGCCGCCTGTTTCTCGATCGCCCAGATTGCGCGGCTGATCGAAGCCGATCCACGCCACGCCCACCAGTTGCGACTGATAGCCGGCGAACCAGGCATCGTGCGAATCGTTTGTCGTCCCCGTCTTGCCGGCCAGATCGCTGCGCTTGAGCGCGTTGGTCTTGGCTGCGGTGCCGCGCGTCGCGACGTCGTGCAACATCGAATTCATGATGAACGCATTGCGTGCCGGAATGGCCCGGATCGTCTCGTCGCCCGCTATGGAGGGCTTTTCCTCCATGACGACGTTACCCTTCGAGTCGGTAATGCGCGCCACGATGAATGGATTCACGCGGAAGCCGCCATTGGCAAACACGGCATAGGCGCTCGCCATTTGCAGCGGCGTGACCATCCCCGCACCCAGCGCCATCGGCAGATAGGCCGGATGCTTATCGGCCTCGAAGCCGAATCGTCCGATGAACTTCTGCGCATAGCCCGGCGTGATGCTTTGCAGGATCCGGATGGACACGAGGTTGCGTGAGCGCATCAGCGCAACGCGCATCGGCATCGGGCCTTCGAAGCCGCCGCCGTAGTTCTTCGGCTCCCAGGGCTGCCCCCCCGTCTGCGCCGCCGTGAAGTACAGCGGGCCATCATTAATGATGGTCGCCGGCGCAAAGCCCTTCTCAAGGGCCGCCGAGTAGATGAATGGCTTGAAGCTCGACCCTGGTTGACGCCACGCTTGCGTGACGTGGTTGAACTTGTTCCGGTTGAAGTCGAAGCCACCGACCAGCGATCGAATCGCGCCGTTCTGGGGGTCGAGCGATACGAACGCCGCTTCGATATCCGGCATCTGCACGATTTGCCAGTTTTCCTTCGCGTCCTTTTTCACACGAATCACCGAACCCCGGCGAATCTTTTGTTTCGGCTGGGCTTTTGCATTCAAACCGGCCGCAGCAAAGCGCAGGCCGTCGCCGGTCACGGTAACGTCGTCGCCGTTCAGCAGCACGGCCTTGACCTGCTGGGGCGAAGCGGAAAGCACCACGGCGGCAACCATATCGCCACTGTCCGGATGCTCGACCAGCGTGTCGTCGATCAATTGTTCGCGCTCGTCCTGATCGTCCGGCAGATCGATATTGGCCTCCGGGCCGCGATAGCCATGACGCAATTCGTAGGCCATGACGCCGGCGCGCAACGCCTCGTAGGCGGCCTCCTGATCGGCGGAATTGATCGTCGTGTAGACGTTGAAGCCACGCGTGTAGATCTCGTCCTTGAACTGGGCGTAGAGCAACTGGCGAACCATTTCCGCAACGTACCCTGCATGCACGCTGAACTCGCTGCCCAGCCCGCGCACTACCAGCTCCTGTGCGATGGCCTGATCGTATTCGGCCTTTGTGATGTACCCGAGGTCGTACATCCGCTTGAGGATGTACTCCTGACGCACGCGAGCGCGCTTGTAGTTGACGATCGGGTTATATGCCGACGGTGCCTTCGGCAGTCCGGCGAGCATGGCGGCTTCAGCGAGCGTGATGTCCTTCAGATCCTTGCCGAAGTAGACCCGTGCCGCACTGGCGAAGCCATAGGCGCGTTCTCCGAGATAGATCTGATTCATGTATAGCTCGAGAATCTGATCCTTCGTGAGGCGCGACTCGATCTTGTAGGCGAGCAGCGCTTCGTAAATCTTGCGTGTGTAGGTCTTCTCGCTCGACAGGAAGAAGTTGCGCGCGACCTGCATCGTGATCGTACTGGCGCCCTGCGAGGATCCGCCGCGCGTGAAGTTCGCGACGCCCGCGCGGAAAATGCCGATGAAGTCGACCCCGCCGTGTTGATAGAAGCGGTCGTCTTCGATGGCGATCACCGCCTTCTTCATGACGTCCGGAATATCGGCGAAGTGCACCAGATTCCGACGCTCCTCACCGAACTCGCCGATCTGGATTTCATCGGCGGTGTAAATGCGCAACGGGATCTTGGGCCGGTAGTCGACGATCGTGTCGAGCGACGGCAACTGTGGCGTCATCACCACCAGGATGTACCCCACGAGCAACGCGCCACAGACGACCATCGCGGCCATCAGGCCGGCGAACCAAAGCGCGAGGCGCAGCCAGATGGAGCGGCGCGGCTTGGGCGGGCGCTTGTCGCGGGGTGTCTCAGTTTGGGGTGTGCTTGCCATGGGGGAACCGGAAAAATCGATGGGCCGATTATAACGAACGCCCCGCAACCTCCCGTTGCCACCCCTCGAAATCAGGGTTCAGGCCCACGGGTTCTAGGAATCGGACGAAGAAAAAGTGGCGTGAATTCCTAAAGCGCATTTCGCTTACCTCGTCGACGCGTGGATTCGGACTGGTCCGATTGGGCAGCCTCGTTGCGCTGGATAGCATCGATCACATCGACAAGAAGAGAGACGGGAGGACGTCATGATCGAAGCGGTCTTGCGCGGTGCGCGCCACATCGGCAGTCAATTTTCGGCGGTGTTGCCGCGGGCCGGGGGTGGGGGTTGCGGTATTTATTTTGACGCTGGCGGCCTGCATTTCGTTCGCCTGACGCGTGTGGCCGGGCTAGCGCGATTGCGTCTGGCCGGCTACGGGTCGGCCATTTTGGAGGATGACATGCTGCGCGGTGCGTTGATCGCCAAGCCGGAGGCGGCAGCCCGTCGTCTGGAAGAGCTACTGGAACGAATCGGCATCAGCGCCACGGATTTACGTGATGACACCATCGTGCTCGCCCTACCTGCGCACGGGCTCAAAACGCAGGTCGTCGATTATCCGGCGGACCTTCCGGCGCGTGCGTTGCGCGCCTGGTGCGAGCGGCGCGCCGCCTTGCTGTTGCCTGGGGATGGCGACCCCGATTTGCGCAATCGTGTGGGTGTGACGTGGGCCGACCCGGGCAATCACCGGCTGCGGTTGTACGCCTGTGAGGCCGAATTGGTGGATGACCGCGTCGCCGTGCTCGAAATGTCGGGACTTCGAGTGCATGCGATCGACGCAGCGCACGAGGCGGGGCGCAGAGCGTTCCGATGGGCGTGGCCGGCAGATGGTGATGCGAGTACGCCCGAGCGAGCCGGTACGCCTAACGCGCTGCTGCAGGTGGATGCTCACGATCTCGACCTGTCGGTCTTCGCCTCGGACACTTGTGTCGCCGACGCGCGAGAGCGATTCGATGGCGTCGGCGCGCATCCTGATGCGTTGGCAAGCGTTGTGCGAGAGTTGGCTGGCAAGCTGCCGGTTGGTCCCAGCGTCATGTACGTGGCGGCACAGGGCGCGAGTCCCGGTGGACTCGTGGCGATCTGCGACGCCTTGGGTGCGGCGTGCGGCATACCGGTGAGGCCGTTCGATCCGCTACGGCGCTTTGAGGTGCCGGGTGCGGCCGGGCCAAGGCGTCAGACGTTTGCGCAACGCACATCGCTTGCCGTGCCTTGCGGGCTGGCACTGCGTGCCATGTCGATACAGGGGGTGGCATGCGAATGAGTATGGAAATGCCGCCGCTCGATTTCCTTCCCACGCTGGCTCAGCGACGGCAGCGCGACTTTCGGCGGCAATGCCGCGTGTGGGCGTGCGTGGCGGCGTTCGGCGCGCTGGCGTCGCTTGTGCCGATTGTCCGCGACATTCACGTGCGTCGCGAGGCACTGGCGCAATTGGCGGCGTTACGCGTAGCCAGCGACAAGTTGAGCGCAACGTTGACGGCGTTCGACATCACGGGACGCAAACTCGCCGTCATGCATGCTCATCGCCGGGCCGCCGTCGCGCTGGTCGAACGGCGGCAACCCGTCGCTTACCGATTGCTGGACATCATGCGTGCCTGTGCCGACGGCGTGCGATTGACCGCGGTGACGACGGGCGACGCTCAGCTCCGTGTCGAAGGCTATGCGACGACGCAATCGCGAGTGCGGGAAACACAGAAGCGTTTGAGAGCATTACCGTGGGTGCGCAAAGTGGCGGAAGTCGAATCGAGCGTCGTCCCGGAGAGCGTCAGACGTCAGTGGGTGAGCGCTGCGGGGCAGGCACTGGCGCCGAACATCCGGCGATTCACGCTGCGTATCGAATGGAAAGTGGACGCCAAACCGATCGCACTCGCGGTCAATGCGGATGCTGGCGTTGCATTGAGAGAGGAGGTGCCAGATGTACGGTGAGCAACCTCCGCCGGAGGATGTCCGCGACATTTTTCACGACGTGGCGGCCCGTTGGCGCGCGCGGCGGTCGGTGTCTCCGGTCGAATGGACGCGATCGGTGCGGTGGGCGCTGGCAAGTCTCGCCTGGCTGATGGGTCTTGCGATAGCGTGGTCGGTCTGGTGGCTGGTGGGCTTGCCCGCGCGCGCGACTTTGCAGAAGGATCTCGGCGTCGAGCAGCAGACGTTGGATAGCGCTAACGAAGCTGCGCGTCGATTGCCCGTCCTGATGGCGGCGCTTCAAGAGGCGGAAACCGAGTCGACGGCCTGGCGGCGTTTGTTGCCGCTTGCCGCGAAAGGCGAGGGCGACGACGCTCCGGCAACGGGCCAGTCCGAGGCTTCGCTGCCCGATTCCGCGAATGACGCGGATTCGGCGTGGCGTGCCGATCTTGAGTATCTCGTTGCTCGCGCGGGCCTGACGTTGGAGATGGCCCGAGCGGGGCCGTCGGCGTTAGCGGACGATATCGTGATCGAACGGGCGGAAATCCGCGTCAGGGGACCCGTCTCGAACTTGCTTGGCTGGCTTGCCGAGATTGACAGTGTGCCGCGTCATGTGGCCGTCGAGCACCTGTCGCTTCAGGGACCCGGATGGGGATCGTCGGGCGTGACAGGTGCGGGCGATGCCGGACTGACCGTCACGGTGGCTGCCTACCTGTGGCAGCGACCCTCAGATCTGCCCGGTGCGCCCGTAGCGCAGCCTTTGCCGGCGTTGCCGGCGCCTGCGTCGCGCTGGCGCATGCCCGAAGACACGAATGACGTCTTTCGCACGCCGCTCACACGTCATTCCGCGCAAGACGCGGTGACGATGACACCTTCCGGGCCGCAGCAGGCATCGGACGACGATGGGAATCCGGTCGGATCGATGCGTGCGGGATCGCGTCAAGTCACGCTGCGACGCACGACAACGACCGGATTGGCCGCGACATGGCAAGAGGAGCCTTTACGGCAAGGGACAGCGGGAGCGCAAGCGCCGTGCGTTGATATCACGCTCCATGGTGTCGACGTTGTCGATGCGCTGCGGGCATTCGCGCGTCTGACCGGGAGGAGCGTGGTGATTGGCGAGCGCGTTGCGGGGCGTCTCGACATGGAGGTGCGGTGTGTCTCTGCGGCTACGGCGTTCGACGTGATGATCCGGAGTGCCGGCCTTGGCGTCCAATCCCTGAAGGGTGTCGACTGGATCGCCCCGCGAGCCGACCTGCTGGCCGACGAGCAGACGCAACTGGAGGCTGCGGCAAAGCGTGAGGCGTTGCTGCCGCTGGTCAGTCGGCGCTTCACGCTGAATTACCCTAGGGCGTTGGCGTTGCGGGAGATCATCATGGGCGAGAAAGACCGTAAGGGGCAGCGGCTGTTGTCCTCGCGAGGCAGTCTGATCGCCGATCCGCGAACGAACCAATTATTCGTGACCGACCTACCGGAAAAACTCGATGCGCTGGCTTCGTTCGTTGCGCGGATCGACGTACCTGTGCGGCAGGTGCTGATCGAAGCGCGCATCGTTGAGGCCGATGATCGGTTCAGTGAGTCGCTCGGCGTCCGGCTGGCGGGATACGACGGGCGGGGAGATCGTGGGCAGAAGGCGGGCATCCGACCGGCGGCAGGCAATTCGTCTGGCAACGGCGACACGCATCAGGGCGACGGAAAGTCGCGAGGCCATGCGCTCGACGTTGGGCTGTCTGCGGCGGCGCTGGCAGGCGTCACGCCGCCCAGTCTGGCCATCACGTTATTCGGTCGCTCGGCGACGCGTTTTCTGCAATTGGAGCTGTCGGCGCTCGAGACGACCGGGCGCGGGCGCGTCGTTTCCCGGCCGCGCGTGGTTACGGCGGACAAGATTCAGGCCGTCATCGAGCAGGGTACGGAGCTGCCGTACCAGACCCGCAGCGTCCGTCGCAACGTGACTTCAGTCCAATTTCGCAAGGCCACGCTGAAGCTCGAAGTGACGCCGCTGATCACGCCCGATGGTCAGGTGATCCTGGATGTCGACGTGCGCAAGGACAGCATTGGGCACGCCGTGGCCGAGGGCTTTGCGGTGGACACCCGGCACGTCAAGACGCAGGTCCAGGTCGAGAACGGCGGGACTGTGGCTATCGGCGGGATCTACCAGGAAGAGCGCCGCGACAGTCATGCCAGCGTGCCATGGTTGGGGAATGTGCCTTTGCTGGGGGCGTTGTTCCGTAATCGAGCCAACGACGACCGTCGTACCGAACTGCTGGTGTTTCTCACGCCCAGCGTGGTGCCTGAGGGTAAGCATGAGGAAGATGCTGCCGAGCCTGCGAGGCATTCAGCCTTGAGCGTGGGCATGGGCACGAAAGCCGGCCCGTCGAGCCCCGGTGGCGTGGTGGACGGGGTGAATGAGCTGGCGTGGGGGCAGGCGTCTGAACAGGGCGAAACCCCGAACTCCCCCCGAGCAGCCAGCATCCCGCCAGCCACAGGGACGTCACCGGCAACGCGCCTCGAATCGTCGCCACACGTCCGGCTGCTTGGCCATCCCCGGCTTACTGGGGGGGAGCCTGAGGCGACGCGTTCCGCACGCCCGACGCATATCCCGGTATCATCAGGGGCTGGAACCCAAATATCAGCGATTTATGCTGGAAAACGTAATACTTGTCGGATTGATGGGGGCGGGCAAGACCACGGTTGGACGCGCAGTGGCACGACGTCTAGGACGACAGTTCTATGACTCCGACCATGAGATCGAAGCGCGCACGGGTGTGCGCATTCCGGTCATCTTCGAACACGAAGGCGAGGACGGCTTCCGTCAGCGCGAAGCCCAGACCATCGACGAACTCACCCAGCGCAGTGGCATCGTACTCGCGACCGGCGGGGGCGCGGTGCTGCGCGCCGAAAATCGCGAGAACATCAAGTCGCGGGGCACCGTCGTGTATCTGCGCGCCAATCCGCACGATCTCTGGCTGCGCACGCGTCGCGACAAGAACCGTCCGTTACTGCAAACCGCAGACCCGCGAGCGCGTCTCGAGCAGTTGTTTCAGGAGCGCGACGCGCTATATCGCGAATGCGCGACCTTTGTCATCGAGACCGGTCGGCCGAGCGTCAATGCGCTCGTCAACATGGTGCTGATGCAACTGGAAATGGCGGGGATCGTACCCAGCAACACCGAGGTGTCGCACGACGTGCCCGACACCGCTGAGGGGGCGCGAGTCGAGACTCACGACGTCGCGCACGATGTTGCGCACGACATGACAGGGCCGGCGGGCGGCAACGGCGGGGATCCGGCGCAAGCCGGTC
>NZ_KB944455.1:74640-128749 GCF_000389825.1 Pandoraea sp. SD6-2
GGCGGGGATCCGGCGCAAGCCGGTCGCGAGGATGCGCCGCAGGCGACACCTGCGGCACCCGCACCCGATACGCTTCCTCGCTGACTCCGTCGATATCGCTCAACATGACAACAAGCGGCATGATTACCCTCAAACTTGATCTCGGCGAGCGCGCCTATCCCATTCACATCGGTACCGACCTGCTCACGCAGGAAGCCCTGTTCGCGCCGCATGTGCGTGGCACGCACGCCGTGATCGTGACAAACACGACCGTTGCCCCGCTTTACGCGGAACGTGTCGCGGCAACGCTGCAGCGACTCGGGAAACGCGTGGTCACCGCTGTGCTACCCGATGGAGAAGCACACAAGAACTGGCAGACGCTCAATCTGATTTTCGATGCACTGCTGGGCGCGCAGGCGGACCGCAAGGCCACGCTCATCGCGCTGGGCGGCGGTGTCGTCGGCGACATGACGGGGTTTGCTGCCGCCTGCTACATGCGGGGGGTTCCCTTCGTGCAAGTGCCGACAACGTTGCTCGCGCAGGTAGATTCGTCCGTCGGCGGCAAGACGGGCATCAACCATCCGCTCGGCAAAAACATGATCGGGGCGTTTTGGCAGCCGAGTGCGGTACTCGCCGACATTGGGACGTTGTCCACGCTGCCTGAGCGTGAGTTGGCAGCCGGGATGGCAGAAGTCATCAAGCACGGCGCGATTGCCGATGAGAAATACTTCGACTGGATCGAAGCGAATATCGATGCATTGAATGCCCGCGATACGGCGGCGCTCTCCTATGCGGTGCAGCGTTCCTGCGAGATCAAGGCACAAGTCGTCGCCAGCGACGAACGTGAACAAGGCCTGCGTGCCACGCTGAATTTCGGCCACACGTTCGGTCATGCGATCGAAGCCGGGCTTGGCTACGGCGAATGGTTGCATGGCGAAGCCGTGGGATGCGGTATGGTGATGGCTGCCGATCTGTCGGCGCGGTTGGGCTTCATCGACGAAGCCCTCGTGTCGCGTATCAAGGCGCTGGTCACGGCGGCCAGGCTGCCGGTGAAGGGGCCGGACCTCGGGGAAGATCGCTATATCGATCTGATGCGGGTCGACAAGAAGGCGGAAGGCGGGGACATCCGCTTCGTGCTGCTTAACCGGCTGGGGCAGGCGTTCATGACGAGCGTTCCCGACGCCGAACTTCGCGCTACCTTGCGCGCCAACACTTGAGGACGGAGGGCTGGCGATGATCGATTACGAAGCGTCGCTTGCCCCTTACGCGGCGCGCTCCAGCGCGTCACGCGGGCGGCGGTTCAAGGAACCGGTATCCACGACGCGCACGGATTTTCAGCGCGACCGCGACCGCATCATTCATTCGACCGCATTTCGCCGGCTCGAATACAAGACGCAAGTCTTTGTGAATCACGAGGGCGATCTGTTCCGTACGCGTCTGACGCACAGTCTGGAAGTCGCGCAGATTGGCCGGTCGATCGCGAGGAATCTGCGTGTCAACGAAGATCTCATCGAGGCGATTGCGTTGGCGCATGACCTGGGGCACACCCCCTTCGGCCACGCCGGACAGGACGCGCTCAACGCCTGCATGCAGGACCACGGCGGGTTCGAGCACAATTTGCAAAGCCTGATCGTTGTCGACGAACTCGAGGAGCATTACGGCGGCTTTAACGGTCTGAACCTCTGTTTCGAGACCCGCGAAGGCATTCTCAAGCATTGCTCTCGCGCCAATGCGAGAGGCTTGGGCGAGCTTGGCGAACGTTTCCTCAAGGGACGCCAGCCCGGCATCGAGGCGCAGATTGCCAATCTCGCCGACGAGATCGCGTACAACAATCACGATATCGACGACGGCGTGCGCTCAGGTTTGCTGTCGCTCGATCAGCTTGACGACGTACCGCTCTGGAAGCGTTACTGCGCCGAAGCACGGTTGGCATGGCCGGAAATTTCCGGCCGGCGGCTGGTGCATGAAACAACGCGACGGATCATCAACGCATTGATCGTCGACCTGATTACGACCACTCGCCAACGCGTCGCGGACGCTTCGCCGTCCTCGATGGATGACGTGCGCGGCGCCGGGCCGCTGGTGGCTTTCAGCAGCGAGATGCGCGAGCAGGCAGGACACCTCAAGCGGTTCCTGTTCGATAACCTGTATCGGCACTACCTTGTCATGCGCATGGCCGCGAAAGCGCAGCGCATCGTTCAGGAGCTGTTCGATGCTTTCCTTGCCGATCCCCGCTTGCTGCCACCGAATTACCGCGCCGGGAATGCCGAGGATCAGCCGCGCTGGATCGCGCACTACGTCGCTGGAATGACGGATCGTTACGCCATCAAGGAATATCGCAGGCTCTTCACGATCGAGCCGACGCTTTGAGGCTCGGGTGAGGGAATAAAACGAAGCAGCCGGCATTTGCCGGCTGCTTTCATTCTGGCCGTGCCGACGAGAACCTGGATCGTTTCGTCAGACGGAAAACCCGGACGTGTGCAACGCCTTGCCGGGAACGATTAGCTGCGTCCCGCGATGAAACCGAGTACCAGTGCCACGGCGGCCACGGTGCCCACGGTCTGCCACGGGCGTTCGTGCACGTAGCCGTCGGCTTCCTCCCAGACTTCGTTGGCGCGGCGGCGCAGGTTGGCACGCGCATCGCCGAAGTCGCTGCGCGCCTGCCGGAGTTTGTCGCCGATTTCGGCGCGCAGGGCCTCAACGTCCGATGCCGACTTGGCGTTGGAGAGGGCGTGGTCAAGATCGTCCAGCAGATCGCGCACACGCGCCGCCACATCGCCGTTTGCCAGACGCGCTGCGCGCGCCGCACGCCGGCCGGCATAGCGCGCATCTTCCAGACCGCTATTGAGTGCCGTTTCCGCTTTCGAGGCAATTCCCATTTTCAGACTCCCAAAAGGTGATATTGAAATGCGGCGTTCGATGCACCCTGGTTGGGTCGACGCCGGTGGAACCCTGAGGCGAACGGCCATTATGGCGCGGCAGTTCGCGTGCGTACACCTTCAGAGAGTGGAGGAAGAAAGAAAGTTGCGGCGCGTTTGCTGAAGATCGTGTGAGAAGACGCCTACGTTGCTGCCAGAAACGAAAAAACGCCGCGCGATGCGGCGTTTTTGGAACCACTCGACGCGTCTTTCGATGCGTCGAGGCTGGTTAGAAGCGATAACCCAGCGACAGGAACGTCACCACCGGGTTCAGTCGGACCTTGGCTTCGCTGGTCGTCGTGATCGGACCGCGAGTCGTGGTCAGCTTGGCCGTCGTGCTGACCGGGATGTACGACACGGAGAAAGCCAGCGTCCAGTGCTTGTCCATGTTGTAGTTGATACCGGCGTTGAAGACCGGGGCCCAGGAATTGGTCAGACTTGCCGTCGTGTTGCCGCCGGGGCCGAGGGTTAGCGCATTGCTGGCCAGCGACTGGAAGCCCGGCGTGAGTTCGATGTTCGAGTAGAAGAAGTAGCTGGCCCCGATACCCAGGAACGGACGCCACGTGTCGTTTGCCTGGCCGAAGTAGTACTTCAGCAACAGCGCGGGGCTCCATTGTTTGGCCGAGGCGAGCGCGCCCCCACCCGGCAATGCGAGGCTACCCTGACCGTACAGGCGGAACTTCGGCGGAACACCAACCACGGCTTCCACAGCGATGTTGTCGGTGAAGAAGTGGGCGAACGTGATGCCCACCGTGTCGGCGTCGTCCACCTGCGCGCCGGTGTTGCCCAGGCGGCTGTTCAACGCATTGGCCAGGCCGGGCACGCTCGATCCCGTTACATTCAGCGGGTTACTCGAAACCTGCGGCGAGAGATGGAACCAGCCAAGGTTGATAACGTTATCGCCAGCTTGCTGTGCGAAGGTGGCCCCCGATGCCGTCAGCATGGCTGCGGCAGCAATTGTCAAATGCTTCAACTTCATCGATTCGTCTCCTGCTCAAGATTCTTTATTGTTGAGAATTTCGTTAAATGAAATTCAGGGCCATTATGCCGACCGTGCAAAATGCCGGATAGCAAGAGTCTGGAGGCTGCGCTCTAAAGGTGTTGTTTCCGCGCATCGACTCATGGAATGCCCCTAGAAAAAAGCGCTGGACGAGAGAAAAGCGTGCCCTTATATGTCAGGCACGCTTTTGGGAATTCACTGCGGAGTCCGACATGCCGGACGCATTTTACGTCCCGCACACTGAGTTTAGAACTTGTAGCCGAGCGATACGAAGGTCACAATCGGATTCAGCTTGATTTCGGCGTCCGAGGACGAGAGAACCGTTCCGTCCTGCGCTTTGATCTTGATGTTCGCGGTGGTCTTGAGCGGCAAGTAGGAGACCGATGCGCTAGCGACCCAGTGTTTGTCGAAGGAATAGGAAAGACCTGCGTTAAAAACCGGTTGCCACGACGCTGACGATTTCGCTTCCACGCTCGTTGGCCCGTTATGCCCGGAAGTGAATGCGAGCACGCTACCGAAATTCTGATTTAGCGCCGCTTCGAAATTCGGATTGAGACTGACGTTTGTGAAGAACGTATAGCTCACACCGACACCCAGAAAAGGGCGCAACGACGAGTTGGCTTGTCCGAAGTAATACTGCAGCACGAGCGCCGGACTCCATTGGCGAACGCTTTGCACAATCGGGTTGTTTTGCGCCGCACCTAGGTCGATACTCGTGAGCGCGCCGGCGATGCCCGGCGGTGCGATCACGCCCTGACCCGTGAGCTTGAATTTGGCGGGAACACCGGCCACTGTCTGCAAGGCGATGTTGTCGGTGAAGAAGTGGGTAATGACAAGCCCGAGCGTATCGGCGTTGCTGACCTTCGCGCCGCTGCCGGGGGAAGTGAAGTTCGACGGCACCAGGGCAGGTGTGAGACCCTCCTGAGTGACGCTGGTGGTCATCGGCTTGCTGGAGTCTTGCGGGGCGATGTGAAACCATCCGAGGTTGACGACGTTGTCGCCGGCTTGTTGTGCAATGGCGCTGGTGGACGCCAGGGAAATGCCGAGTCCGAGCGCGCAAAGGCGCGCCGCGAACCGATAGGTTCGAATTGTCATTTGTCTATCCTCCCAAGATTATTTATTTATTTTTTGATGCATTATGCGCTTGGGATTTCATGGCGCAATCGCCGGATCTAGAGCTTTTGCACGAATTAACGGGGTTTGGCTGGATATCAGTATTTAAAGAGATTTTTCGAGATAAAACTCTCTCGTGAATCGTGATGTCGAGCTTTAAAGCATTACATTTAAACAAGCATGGCCCGATTACCGAGACTTTTCATTCCGCGCCAACCGCAGCATGTCATTCTGCGCGGCAATAACCGGCAAGCCATCTTCGTGGACGACGAAGACCGGCGCGTATTCCACGACCGGCTGCGCGACGCTGCACGCGCCAACGGATTGGCGATTCACGCGTGGTGCATGATGCCGAACCATCTGCATCTGGTCGCCACGCCGTCCGACGAGCGCAGTCTGCCTGCAACCTTGCAGGCGGTCGGCCGCTATTACGTGCTGTATTTCAACCGTCGCCACCACCGCACCGGCACCCTGTGGGAAGGCCGGTATCGCGCCACGGTGATCGAGGCCGAACACTATCTGTTGCTCGCGAGCCGTTATGTCGAACTCAATCCGGTGCGCGCAGGTCTGGTGGACGCCCCAGGTAATTACGTGTGGTCGAGTTACAACCATCACGTCGGCCTCACGGTCGACAGCCTGGTAACGGATCACGCGCTGTACTGGGCGCTCGGCAATACGCCGTTCGAACGTCAGCGCGCTTACGCAGAGGGGTTCTCGATTCCGCTGCCGCCGCATGAGATCGACGCACTGCGTACAGCAACGCAAAAAGGGTGGTTGCTCGGCGGCCCCGAGTATCAGGCGCGCATGTCGCTCGCCGCGAATCGCCGGGTGAGTCCGCTAACGCGTGGCCGCCCCCGGAAGCCGGTGTCCGATACCCTTTGATGCGCCTCCCGACAGACCGGCTCCGGTCTGTCATCCATATTCCAAGCACTTGAAATCACGGGTTTTTCGGCAGACCCTCATCGGACGAAATTAATCTGACCCCATTAAAAATGAGCCTTCTTTTGGTGCGGTTTTTAATTGGAATCTGACCCCATTAAAATATTTTGTCATTGTGAATTTCATGGCGTATATTCCAACTTCGGCCGATTGGTGCGATGCGCAAAAGCGTGCGCGCTGAGTCGGCCCCTGTGGCAACGCCCGAGAACGATCTTCGACGTGCGCGAATCCGCAGCCCTGGCCCGCCCGGCCAACCCCACTTAACCCGGTCGACCGCGACGAGCATGCGCGCGGCGACCTCGCCAAGAGACGGTGTAACTCGTGGAAATGAAACAACAACCGATTGCGACGGCAGCAGCGCTGCCGGGTGAGGCGTACTTGGCGCCGGACGCACAGGGCATGTACGACCCGGCCAACGAACACGATGCCTGCGGCGTGGGCTTCGTGGCGCACATCAAGGGCGTGAAAAGCCACGCTATCGTCGAGCAGGGCCTGAAGATTCTCGAGAACCTCGATCACCGGGGCGCCGTCGGTGCCGACCCGTTGATGGGGGACGGCGCCGGTATCCTGTTGCAGATTCCCGACCAGTTCTACCGTGAAGAAATGGCCCAACAGGGCGTGACCCTGCCGCCGGCCGGTGAATATGGCGTCGGCATGATCTTCCTGCCGAAGGAGCACGCGTCGCGTCTGGCTTGCGAACAGGAACTCGAGCGCACCGTGAAGGCTGAAGGGCAGGTCGTGCTGGGCTGGCGCGATGTCGCGATCGATCGCGACATGCCGATGTCGCCCAACGTGAAGGCCACCGAGCCGGTGATCCGCCAGATCTTCATCGGTCGCGGTCAGGACATCATGGTGACGGACGCCCTCGAGCGTAAGCTGTACGTCATCCGCAAAACGGCAAGCCACCGTATCCAGGCGCTCAAGCTCAAGCACGGCAAGGAATATTTCGTGCCGTCGATGTCGGCGCGCACTATCGTCTACAAGGGCCTGCTGCTGTGCGATCAGGTCGGCCGCTACTATCGCGATCTGGCCGATCCGCGCACCGTCTCGGCACTCGCTCTCGTTCACCAACGCTTCTCGACGAACACGTTCCCGGCCTGGGAACTGGCGCACCCGTACCGCATGGTCGCGCACAACGGTGAAATCAACACCGTGAAGGGCAACGTGAACTGGATCAACGCCCGCACGGGCGCGATCTCGTCGGCCGTGCTCGGCAGCGATCTGCAAAAGCTGTGGCCGCTGATCTATCCGGGCCAGTCGGACACCGCGTCGTTCGACAACTGCCTCGAAATGCTCACGATGGCCGGCTACCCGCTCGCCCACGCCGTGATGATGATGATCCCGGAAGCCTGGGAACAGCACACGCTGATGGACGAGAACCGCCGCGCGTTCTACGAATACCACGCCGCGATGATGGAGCCGTGGGACGGCCCCGCCGCCATCGCGTTCACCGATGGCCGTCAGATCGGCGCGACGCTCGACCGTAACGGCCTGCGTCCGGCGCGCTTCGTGATTACCGACGACGAGATGGTCATTCTGGCGTCGGAGTCGGGCGTGCTGCCGATACCCGAGTCGAAGATCGTCAAGAAGTGGCGTCTTCAGCCGGGCAAGATGTTCCTGATCGACATGGAACAGGGCCGCATCATCGACGACAAGGAACTGAAGGACAACCTCGCCAACGCGAAACCGTACAAGAGCTGGATCGACGCCGTGCGCATCAAGCTCGACGAGATCGAGCCGAAGGTCGAAGAGGCCGGTGTGCATCACGACACCGCCACGCCGCTGCTCGACTTGCAGCAGGCATTCGGCTACACGCAGGAAGAAGTGAAGCTGCTGATGACGCCGATGGCGATCAACGGCGAAGAAGCCGTGGGCTCGATGGGCAACGACAGCCCGCTCGCGGTCATGAGCAACAAGAACAAGACGCTCTATCACTACTTCCGTCAGCTCTTCGCGCAGGTGACGAACCCGCCGATCGACCCGATCCGCGAGAACATGGTGATGTCGCTGGTGTCGTTCATCGGCCCGAAGCCGAACCTGCTCGACACGAACAACATTAACCCGCCGATGCGTCTCGAAGTGTCGCAGCCGGTGCTGGACTTCAAGGAAATCGCGAAGATCCGCCACATCGACAAGTACACCGGCGGCAAATTCCGCTCGTACGAGTTGAACATCTGCTATCCGGTTGCGTGGGGCAAGGAAGGTATCGAGGCACGCCTCGCATCGCTGTGCGCCGAAGCCATCGACGCCGTGAAGTCGGGCTACAACATCCTGATCGTCTCGGACCGCCTGACGAACCGCGAACAAGTCGCGATCCCGGCGCTGCTCGCCACGTCCGCCGTGCACCAGCATCTGGTCACGCAGGGGCTGCGCACGAGCACGGGCCTGGTGGTCGAAACCGGGTCGGCGCGTGAAGTGCACCACTTCGCATTGCTCGCGGGCTACGGCGCGGAAGCCGTGCACCCGTACCTGGCGATGGAAACGCTTGCCCAGATCGCCCGCAAGCAAGGCGGCGATCTGACGCCGGAAAAGGCGATCAAGCACTTCGTGAAGGCCGTGGGCAAGGGCCTGCACAAGGTCATGTCGAAGATGGGCATCTCGACGTACATGTCGTACACGGGCGCGCAGATCTTCGAAGCCATCGGCCTGTCGCAGGAACTGGTCAGGAAGTATTTCCACGGCACGGCATCGAACGTTGGCGGGATCGGCATCTTCGAAGTGGCCGAGGAAGCCGTGCGTCTGCATCGCGACGCCTTCGGCGACAATCCGGTGCTGGCCAACATGCTCGACGCAGGCGGTGAATACGCGTTCCGCATTCGTGGCGAAGACCACATGTGGACGCCGGACGTCATTGCCAAGCTCCAGCACTCGACCCGTTCGAACTCGTACCAGACGTACAAGGAGTACGCGAATCTCATCAACGACCAGAGCAAGCGCCACATGACGCTGCGCGGTCTGTTCGAGTTCCGCGTCGATCCGCAGCGCGCGATCCCGCTCGATCAGGTGGAGTCGGCCAAGGACATCGTGAAGCGTTTCGCCACGGGCGCCATGTCGCTCGGTTCGATCTCGACCGAAGCGCACGCCACGCTGGCTGTCGCGATGAACCGTATCGGCGGCAAGTCGAACACGGGTGAGGGCGGTGAAGATCCGCGCCGCTATCGCAACGAGCTGAAGGGCATTCCGATCAAGAAGGGGGAATCGCTCGCGTCGATCGTGGGTCGCGATGTCATCGAGTCCGATATCGAGTTGCAGGATGGCGATTCGCTGCGCTCGCGCATCAAGCAGGTCGCGTCGGGCCGCTTCGGTGTGACGGCCGACTATCTGGTCTCGGCCGACCAGATTCAGATCAAGATGGCGCAGGGTGCGAAGCCGGGCGAAGGCGGTCAGTTGCCGGGTCACAAGGTGACGGAATATATCGGCAAGCTGCGCTACTCCGTGCCGGGCGTTGGCCTGATTTCGCCGCCGCCGCACCACGATATCTATTCGATTGAAGATCTGGCGCAGCTCATTCACGATCTGAAGAACGTGAACGCCTCGTCGTCGATCTCGGTGAAGCTCGTGTCCGAAGTGGGCGTGGGCACGGTTGCCGCCGGTGTCGCGAAGGCCAAGGCCGATCACGTGGTGATCGCCGGTCACGACGGTGGCACGGGCGCGTCGCCGCTGTCGTCGGTGAAGTATGCCGGCACGCCGTGGGAACTGGGTCTGGCGGAAACGCAACAGACGCTGGTGCTCAACCGCCTGCGCGGTCGTATCCGCGTGCAGGCCGACGGTCAGATGAAGACCGGCCGCGACGTAGTGATCGGTGCATTGCTCGGCGCAGACGAATTCGGCTTCGCGACGGCACCGCTCGTCGTCGAAGGCTGCATCATGATGCGCAAGTGCCACCTGAACACCTGCCCGGTGGGCGTGGCGACGCAAGACCCGGTGCTGCGCAAGAAATTCCAGGGCAAGCCGGAACATGTCGTCAACTACTTCTTCTTCGTGGCCGAGGAAGTGCGCGAAATCATGGCGCAACTGGGCATCTCGAAGTTCGACGACCTGATCGGCCGTGCCGACCTGCTCAACACCAAGTCGGGCGTGGAGCACTGGAAGGCGAAGGGGCTCGATTTCTCGCGCATCTTCTATCAGCCGGAAGTGGGCGCCGACGTGCCGCGTATGCACGTCGAATCGCAAGACCACGGCCTGACGGGGGCGCTCGATCATGCGCTCATCGAAAAGGCGCTGCCGGCGCTCGAGAAAGGCGAGCATGTCTCGTTCATCCAGCCGGTGCGTAACCGCAACCGTACGGTTGGCGCGATGCTCTCGGGCGAAGTGGCCAAGCGTTACGGCCACGACGGCCTGCCGGACGACACGATCCACGTGCAGCTCAAGGGCACGGCGGGTCAGAGCTTCGGTGCGTTCCTCGCGCGCGGCATTACGCTCGATCTGGTGGGTGACGGCAACGACTACGTGGGCAAGGGGCTGTCGGGCGGCCGCATCATCGTGCGTCCGACCAACGACTTCCGTGGCAACGCCGAAGACAACATCATCGTGGGCAATACCGTGATGATCGGCGCCATCGAAGGCGAAGCCTTCTTCAACGGTGTGGCCGGCGAACGCTTCTGCGTGCGCAACTCGGGCGCCACCGCAGTGGTGGAAGGCACGGGCGATCACGGTTGCGAGTACATGACCGGCGGTACGGTGGTCGTGCTGGGCGAGACCGGCCGTAACTTCTCGGCCGGTATGTCGGGCGGTGTGGCTTATGTGTACGACGCTGACGGTACGTTCACCGCGAAGTGCAACACGGCGATGGTCGCGCTGGATCCGGTGCTGCCGCACGCCGAGCAGGAGCGCACGGTGAGCCAGGGGCTGTGGCATCGCGGTCAGACCGACGAGGCGCAACTGCGCGAACTGATCGAGCGTCACTTCCAGTTCACGGGCTCCACGCGCGCGAAGGCGCTGCTCGAAGACTGGGACGGCGCGCGCCGCAAATTCGTGAAGGTGTTCCCGAACGAATACAAGCGAGCCTTGGGCGAAATGGCCAAGGCGGGCGACAAACAAGCACTGGCGGCCTGAAGCCGCTCGCGCGGCAACGCCACGGGGTGAGGGCCCCACGGCGTGCCGCGCGCGGGCGAGGCACGGTAACCACAAAACTTTCCGACTGAAGAAACATGGGCAAGGTCACAGGTTTTCTCGAATTCGAGCGCCAGAGCGAGTCGTACGAAGCACCGCTGGCACGCATGAAGCACTACAAGGAGTTCGTGCTCGCGCTCTCCGACGATCAGGCAAAAGTGCAGGGCGCACGCTGCATGGACTGCGGCATTCCCTTCTGCACCAACGGTTGCCCGGTCAACAACATCATTCCCGACTTCAACGATCTGGTGTATCGCCAGGACTGGAAGTCGGCCATCTCGGTGCTGCACTCGACGAACAACTTCCCGGAGTTCACGGGCCGTATCTGTCCGGCGCCGTGTGAAGCTGCGTGCACGCTGAACATCAACAGCGACGCCGTGGGCATCAAGTCCATCGAGCACGCAATCATCGACAAGGCGTGGACCGAAGGCTGGGTCGAGCCGCAGCCCGCAAAGCACAAGACCGGCAAGACGGTCGCTGTGGTCGGTTCGGGCCCGGCGGGTATGGCCGTGGCGCAGCAACTCGCGCGCGCCGGTCACGACGTCACCGTGTTCGAAAAGAACGATCGCGTGGGCGGGCTGCTGCGTTACGGCATCCCCGACTTCAAGCTGGAGAAGTGGCTGATCGACCGTCGCATGCGCCAGATGGAAGCCGAAGGCGTGACGTTCCGCACCGGGGTTTATGTCGGCCGCGATGCCCCCGATGCGCACATCAACAACTTTTCCAAAGAGACGATTACGCCGGATCAGTTGCAGGCGCAGTTCGACGCCGTGGTGATCGCGGGTGGCGCAGAGCAGCCGCGCGATCTGCCGGTGCCGGGCCGCGAGCTGGAAGGCATCCATTTCGCGATGGAATTCCTGCCGCAACAAAATAAGGTGAATGCGGGCGACAAGCTGGCGAACCAGTTGCTGGCCACGGGCAAGCGTGTGATCGTGATCGGCGGTGGCGACACCGGCTCCGATTGCGTGGGCACGTCGAACCGCCACGGCGCGAAAAGCGTGACGCAGTTCGAACTGCTGCCGCAGCCACCCGAGCACGAGAACAAGCCGATGGTGTGGCCGTACTGGCCGACCAAGCTGCGTACGTCGTCGAGCCACGAAGAGGGCTGCGAGCGTGACTGGTCGGTGGCGACGAAGCGCTTCGAAGGCAAGAACGGCAAGGTCGAGAAGCTGATCGCCGTGCGTCTCGAATGGAAGGACGGCAAGATGCTGGAAGTGCCGGGCTCGGAATTCGAACTCAAGGCCGATCTGGTGTTGCTCGCGATGGGCTTCGTCTCGCCGTTGCAGACCGTGCTCGACGCGTTCGGCGTCGACAAGGATGCACGCGGCAACGTGCGCGCCTCGACCGAAGGCGAGCGCGCCTACACGACGAACCTGCCGAAGGTCTTCGCCGCAGGCGACGTGCGCCGTGGTCAATCGCTGGTGGTGTGGGCGATTCGCGAAGGCCGTCAGTGCGCCCGCGCCGTTGACGAGTTCCTGATGGGACACTCGGAACTGCCGCGCTAAGCTTCAAAGCGTGCCCTTCGGGGTGCGCGCAGGTAATGCCTGCCAAAACCACAAATACGGGGTTGAGAGGAGGGGCGCAGAGGTAGGCATCTGCGTCACTGTGGAGAAACCGTCCGGACGGCAACGTCCGGGCGGTTTTTTCTTGCCCCTTCATCTCGCCTGCAAGGATCTGCGGCGCCGCTGATGGGATTGAGGAATCCGTCGGCCTCTAAATGTAAGATGTCATACGACAAAACATTTTCACCGCCAATTCATATATGGGAAAACGTTCCGCGCGTATGTAATCTTCAACTAACGCAAGGGTTATAGCGCCAAGCGACGGAGCCGCCGGAAGCCCTAGGGATTATCCGTAAACGGCGTATTCGACCATTGTCATCGTACATCTTCTGACGTAGGATGCCTCTCCATGCGAGCTCCGCGCTCGCGACAAGAATATTCACGGAGAGAGACAACCATCATGGCACTGAAGATCAAAGGCCTGCGCTGGTGGATGATCGGGCTGCTGACGCTTGGCACGGTCATGAACTACCTTGCGCGCAGTTCGCTTGCCGTTGCCGCCCCCACGGTAATGAAGGATCTCCACATTACGACTCAGCAATACGGCTGGATCACCGGCGCATTCCTCGTGTTGTATCCGATCGGCGCCCCGCTCACCGGCTACCTGATGGACCGCATCGGTCTGAGATTGGGCTTCCTGCTGTGCGGCGTGATGTGGTCGGTGGTGTGCATGCTGCACGGTCTGGCAGACGGCTGGATCGGTCTGTTCGTGCTGCGCGGATTGCTGGGGCTGGCCGAGGCGTCGTTCATTCCGGCCGGCATGCGCGCGGCGGCGTTCTGGTTCCCGTCGAAGGAGCGAGCGCTTGCCGCGGGCATCTTCAACATCGGTACGTCGGTAGGCGCGATTCTCGCGCCGCCGCTGATCGCCTGGTCGATCATGCGCTACAACTGGGAAACGGCGTTCGTGATCGCGGGCGGTCTCGGCCTCGTGTGGGGCGTGCTGTGGTACCTGTTCTACCGTCACCCGACCGATCATCCGGCACTCACGACGGCAGAGTCCGAGTACATCAATGAAGGGCATGCCGTCGACCTCGCTGCCGACGCGCGCAAACCGAACCCGCTTTCGATCCTGCGTCAGCGCAATTTCTGGGGCATCGCCCTGCCGCGCTTCTTCGCCGACCCGGTGTGGGGCACGATCGTGTTCTGGATGCCGCTATACCTCAATCAGGCGCGCGGTTTCGATCTGAAGACGATTGCCGCGACGGCATGGTTGCCGTTCGTGGCGGCGGACATCGGGTGCCTGATGGGCGGCACGATTTCCGTCTGGCTGAACAAGCATTTCAAAATCACGATTTTCAACGGCAAGCGGGTTGTGTTCACCGTCGGCGCCATCATCATGACGGCGATGTGCGGGGTGGGCTTCGTCGCAGATCCGATGATGGCGATCTTCCTGCTGTGTCTGGGCGGCTTTGCGCACCAGACGCTTTCGATCAGTGTGATTTCGATGTCGGCCGACCTGTTCCCGCGTAACGAAGTGGCGACGGTGACGGGCATGGCCGGATTGTCCGCGGGGATCGGCAACCTGCTTTTCACGCTGGTGATCGGCACCTTCGTGACGGTGGTGGGCTATGCCCCGTTCTTCGTGGCGCTGGGCCTGGGCGATCTGATCGGCGCGGTGATTTTGTGGACCGTGGTCAAGCCCGGCATCACGGGCACGGCCACGCCGTTGCCGGCCAGACGCGTCGACGTGGGCCGCACGGCCAATGCGTAGCGGACGGGGTGGCGGGGCAAGACTTCGCCGCATGACGATTTGACGTGCGTCGCGCTGCCCACCTCCCCTCGGGTATGCGGCGCGGCGTCGGCTTTGTTGTCGCAATGCATCGTGGCATGCATTGCGATCTACCGATGAACAAGGAGTGACATGAGCCAGACTTCCGGCAAACCCTTCCGTCGTCTGCTGCTGACCGGCGCGGCGGGCAATCTTGGCAAACAACTGCGTGGCAAGCTCGCAGAATGGGCAGACATCGTGCGCGTGAGCGACATCGTGCCGCTCACGGCCGAGGCGCCGCACGAAGAAGCCATGCAGGTCGACCTCGCCGATCGCGCCGCGGTGCACGCCTTGCTCGAAGGGGTGGATGCGCTGGTGCATCTGGGTGGCGTTTCCGTCGAAGCGCCTTTCGACGACATTCTGCAAGCCAACATCCTCGGCTTGTATAACGTCTACAGCGCGGCGCAGAAGCAGGGCGTGAAGCGCATCGTCTACGCCAGTTCGAATCACGCGGTCGGTTTCCATCCCGTGACGGAAGTGCTCGACGTCGACGCACCGCATCGCCCGGACGGCATGTATGGCATCTCGAAGTGTTTTGGCGAAGACCTGTCGCGCTACTACTTCGACCGCTTCGGTCTTGAGACCGTGTGTCTGCGCATCGGGTCGTCGTTCGAGCAGCCAAAGAACCCGCGCATGATGGTGACGTACCTGAGCTATCGCGATTTCGTCGAGCTCGTGCGTTGCTCGTTGTTCACGAACCGTGTGGGACATGCCATCGTCTACGGCGTGTCGAACAACCCCACACTGTGGGTCGACAACACGAAGGCTGCGTTCCTCGGCTTCCGTGCGCAAGACAGTTCCGCCGAATTCGCCGGTCTGTTCCCGCCCAAGGCCCCCGATCCGCAGATGGACGACTGGACGCAGCGCTTCCAGGGCGGCCCGTTCGTGTTGTTGGGGCCGATGGAGCCCAAGGCATGAGCGTGTCCATCGAACGACTCGAGCCGTCGCGAGATACACCGCATGCCGTGGGGGAAAGCCCGCTGTGGCGCGCGAACGAGCAAGCGCTCTACTGGGTAGACATCCCCGCGAAGCAATTGCATCGCGTGACGCCCGCCGACGGCGAGCATTGCCAATGGACCTTCCCGGAACAGATCGCGTGCTTCTCGTTCGACGCCTCGGGCACGTTGCTCGCGGGTTGCGAGACCGGGCTGTTCGCGGTGCGGCTGGGGACGCCCGGCATCATTGCGGCGTCCGAGTGGCAGCGGGTGGCCGCCCCTCCGTTTCCCGCGCCGGGCATGCGCTTCAACGACGGGCGCTGCGACCGTCAGGGCCGCTTCTGGGCGGGCACGATGGTGCAGGACATGTCGCTCGTGAGCGACGCGGGTTCGCTCTTTCGTTTCGATGCCGATGGGCACCTGTCCGCACCGCTCGTTGACGGTCTTGTCACGCAGAACGGTCTGGGCTTTTCGCCCGACAGCCGCACGATGTATCTTAGCGATTCGCATCCGACGCGCCGTCGCGTGTGGGCGTTCGACTTCGATGCGCAGAGCGGCGCGATCGGTGAGCGGCGTTTGTTCGTGGACATGAATCGATATCCGGGCCGCCCCGACGGCGCGGCCGTCGATGCCGATGGCGGCTACTGGACGTGTGCCAACGATGGCAGCCGTTTGTTGCGCTTCACGCCGGCGGGCGAGTTGGATCGAGAAATCGTGTTGCCGGTGTCGAAGCCCTCGATGTGCGCGTTCGGCGGGCGCGACTTCGATACGTTGTTCGTGACGTCGATTCGTCCGGGCGCGGGCGCCAACGAGCACGATGGCCACGTGTTTGCCGTGCGTTGCGGCGTGCAAGGATTGCCGGAAGTGCCTTATGCCGGATTGGCCGGCGCGTTTTCGGCGGCAGGTGTGTAGGCGGGGGTGTGTCGGTGGCGACGCCGCGCAAGCACATAAGCGGCGAGCACTGCGGAAGTGGTTCCGGGTTGGCTGGCTTACACGGATGGCCACCCGGTGAGGCGGCGGGACGTCGGATCGACGGTAGTCAGCGATCCGGCGTCCCGTTTTGCCATCGGCGGACCGATGGCGTTTCGTGGCATCGGCACGATCAGTGCGTGACGTCCGCCGTGACAAGCGACTTGCCGCGCGTCTCGGGCAGCAGCAGCGCGCACACGACCACGAGCAGGTAACCGCCGCCCGCCACCATGCCGATGGCCTTCACGAGCGAGCCGGTTTGCGCGAGCATGCCGACGGCGATGGGGAAGAACGAGCCGATGCCGCGTCCCAGGTTGTAGCAGAAACCTTGTCCGGAACCGCGAATGTGGTTCGGATACAGCTCCGTCAGATACGCGCCGATACCGGCGAAAATGCCTTGCACGACGATGCCGAGCGGGAAACCGAGCAGCAGCATCGCGCTGTCGGTGATCGGCAGCATCGTGTACGCCATGCCGAGCAGGAACGATGCGACGGCGAAGAAGACGAAGGCGCCGCGACGTCCGAGTTTGTCGGAGAGAATCGCACCGACGATGTAGCCCACGAACGAGCCGACGATCAGCACGATCAGATACGCGCTCGTGTTGAACACCGAGAGCCCGCGCACGGTCTTCAGATAGGTCGGCAGCCACGTGGTGATCGCGTAGTAGCCGCCAAGCATGCCGGAGCACAGCAAGCTGCCGAGGATCGTCGTCTTCAAATGCTCCGGGGCAAATATCTGCATGAAATTGCCGTGCAGTTTGCCCTCGGCGATCTTGCGGCGGGTCTGCGTGTAGATCTCCGGGTCCGACACGTTACGGCGCACGTACGTGATCCACAGCGCGGGCACGATACCGATCCAGAAGCACGCGCGCCACGCGGTGCCTTCGTCGAGCACGGCGAAGAAGAACCAGTACAGCAGCGCGGCGGCGGCCCAGCCGACCGACCAACTGCTTTGCACCGTGCCGACCGCCTTCGCGCGATGCTGTGGCGAGCGGATCATCTCGCCCATCATCATCGTGACGACAGTCCATTCCCCGCCGAAGCCGATGCCTTGCAACGTGCGCGTGATGAGCAACTGCCAGAACGAGTTCGTGAAGCCCGAGAGGAACGTGAACAGGCAAAACGTGGCGATCGTCCACTGAAGCACGCGCACGCGGCCGAAGCGATCCGCGAGAATGCCGGCGAGCCATCCGCCCACCGCCGACGAGATGAGCGAACTGGTCGCGATCATGCCCGCTTCGCCCTTCGTCATCCCCCACGCTGCGATGAGCGTGGGAATCAGAAAGGAATAGATCATGAAGTCGAACGCATCGACGGCGTAGCCGCCGAAGCCCGCATACAGGGCCTTGCGCTCCTTCGTGTTGAGTTCCTTGAACCAGGAAAAAAATGCCATGAAGACTCCTCGGTGGATCGTGTGCTTGTCGTTATGTGTGTGACGTGTGTTGTTTTTTGTACCCACGCGGGGTGACGTGCGACTCAGAGTGTCAGGCCCCCGTCGACGTGGATCACCTGTCCCGTGATCTGGCGCGCATGCGGGCCGAGCAGGAAAACGGCGAGCGCGGCGATATCGTCGGGCTCGCAGAGGCGGCCGGTGGGCGTGGCGTCGGCTGCGCGCTGCCATGCGGCGGGATCGATGGCCGAGTGCCCGCTGTCCTTGCGCGTGTAGCCGGGGGCAACGCAATTGATCGTCACGCCCGAGCTGGCGTATTCGGCGGCGGCGCTTTTGGCGAGCGCTTCGATGGCGGCTTTGGCGGCGGCCGTTGCGGGAAAGCCGGGCTGATTCGGTGCGAAGCGATGGGCGACGAACGAACTGACGGCGACCACACTGGCCTGCGGCGAGCGTTGCAGGTCGGGTAACGCGCTGCGCAGCAGCGCTGCAAACGCGCCGGGCATGGCCGCGAGCGTGAGTGCGAAGGCGTCGTCGTCTACGTCGGTCAAGCGCTGGCGCGTCGCGAAACCTGCGTTGCTCACGAGTTGATCGATCGGGCCGAAGGCGTCGTGCGCGGCGTCGATCAGACGCGCGGCGGCCGAGGTCTCAGCGAGATCGCCGAACCAGACGGCGCACTGCGCGCCAAGGCTCTCGCAGGTCTGACGCACTTCGGCGAGGCGCGCCTGACTCGCGTCTGACGCCCCGCGGGTATGCAGCAGCAGGCGTGTCTGCGTAGAAGCGAGCCGGCGGGCGATGGCCGCGCCGATGCCGGAAGCGGCGCCGGTCACGACGATAGTGCGTGCGGCGCGGTGATGAGACTGGCCGGATGAGGAAACAGGGGTGGTCACGATGAACCCGGGGCGAGCAAAGGGTGCTCGTGATTATGCCAAAGCCCTTGTGCGCCGGGACAGCCGTGTCAATATTATTTAGGAAGTGAATGAATTGGCGCGCATGCGTGCTAGGCGGCGCCGACCACCCGTGAGCGCTCGATGTCGTTGGTTGCATGCAGTGTCATGGTGTGCTGATGAAAGCGTCCGAGTGTCTCGCGATGCGCCACGCTGACCATCATGGTGCCGGGCAGATGCGCGTGCAGGGCTTCGTACACGGCCTCCTCGGTCTCCACGTCGAGTGCGCTGGTCGCTTCGTCGAGGAACAGGTAATCGGGTTTCTGAAGCAAGGCGCGTGCGGCGGCGATCCGCTGCTGTTCGCCGCCCGAGAGCCGCCGCGCCCAGTGCGCGACCGTTTGCAACGCGTCATTGTATTGGCCGAGATTGACGGCAGTCAGCGCCGCGCGGCACTCGGCGTCGCTGAACGTGTCGGGCGGCGAGGGGAACGCCAGCGCGGCCTTCAGCGTGTCGATGGGGAGATAGCTTTGCTGCGAGAGGAACAGTACGCGGGCGTTGGCGGGAACTTCGATGCGGCCGCTGCCGAAGGGCCACAGCCCGGCGAGTGCGCGCAGCATGGTGCTCTTGCCGCAGCCCGAGCGGCCGCGGATGAGCCACCGTGAGCCCGGCGTGAAGGCGAACGATCCGGCCACCGCGAGCGGTGCGCCGTTGGGAAGCGCGAGATGCAGATCGGTCGCCGCATACGCGGGGGACGTCGAACTGCTCGCCGTCACGATGGAGATCGCGCCCTCACGCGGCACCTGCGGCGGTTCGTCGATCACACGTGTGAATTCGCGCAGACGATTGACCGTCGCCTTCCAGTCGGCCAGGGTCGCGAAACTGTTCACGAACCACGAGAAGCCGTCGCTCACCTGCCCGAAGGCGTCGATGATCCGCATGAGCACGCCGAGCGTGAATGCGCCTGCGAAGTAACGCGGCGCGGCCGCCATGATCGGGAAGACGATGGCGATTTGCGCATAAATCGAGTTCGCGAAGATCAGGCGCTTCGTCACGACCATGATCTGCCACCAGTTGTCGCGCACGGCGCCGAAGGCCGCCTTCAGGCGCGACAACTCGGCGCCTTCGCCACGATAGAGGGCGACCTGCTCGGCCGACTCGCGCAGACGCACCAGCAGAAAACGAAAATCCGCTTCCACCTGCTGCTGCCGATAGCTCAGCCCGACGAGCGGGCGGCCGACCTTGAAGATGAAGTACGAACCCACGACGGCGTATAGCGCCGCGACCCAGACCATGTAGCCGGGAATCGTGATGTTCATGCCGCCCAGCGCGAACGACACCGCGCCCGAGATCGTCCACAGAATCGTGATGAACGAGAACAGCGAGACGAGTGTCGTCAGCAAATCGAGCGAGAGCGCCAGCGACGAACTCACGAGCGTGCGGATGTCTTCCGAAATACGTTGGTCGGGGTTGTCGGCGAGATGATCGCGTTCGATGCGGTAATACGCCTGATGGGCAAACCACTTCGCCAGGTTCGTATCCGTTACCCATTGCCGCCACCGGATTTCGAGCATCTGCCGGAAGTAGGTGCGGAACGTGGCGATGATGATGAAGCTGAAGGCGAGTATCGCGAACTCGGCGAGCGAAGACTTGAAGACGGGCCAGTCGCGCTTATCCAGGGCATCGTAGAAGCCGGCGTTCCACGCGTTCAGGCGCACGTTGATGAACACGACCGCAAGGTTGAGCACCACGACGAGGGCGAGCAACCGGCGTCCCTCCCAACGCTTCTCCGAGATCCAGTAAGGCCGTATCAATTGCCGGGCCGTGGGGTGCTTTGGTGGTTTGGGCGCGGGCGCGATAGGGTCGCCGGCCGGCGGCACGTCGGGAGATTGGGGAGGCTTCGGCGTGTGAACCATGATCGTCTGGCGGCGCTGCCGCAGTGGTGCAACGTGTTATGGGGGCGACGGCTCATTTGACCTCAGTTCCCGATGCTGCGTTGCACGAATTCCAGCCCGGGACTCGCGTCACGTCGACATTCAGTTTACGTGTCGTTACAAGACTCGGAAGATTCGTCAAAAAACGAGACGCAACGGGCGTGCAACCGGCCGGAAACCTAGCTTGCACGGGCGTCGGCATCTATGTTGTAATGACTGCGGGCGAAACAGGGGTGCTCCGTGGCGGACGCGGGTGTTGACCATGCGTAACGATGTCACGGGGCTGAGAGAGACCCTTTGCACCCGACCCGGGTAATACCGGCGTGGGAAGTTTCCGACTCCTCCAGTGGGGTAAGGTGTCCAACACCGTTTCGTCCTTTTGCTTTCATGAGGAAAGGACCCCATGCGCTGCCTTCCACAAATTCCTTCGTGTTCCCCTGAGTGCCTGCGCGCCGTGACGGCTTGCGCGGCAGTGCGCGTATGAGCGCATCCACTTCCCGTTCCGCTTCCCGTCCTGACGTCGCCATCCTTGGCGGCGGGCTGTCCGGCCGTCTTCTCGCCTGGCAACTGATCCGCGCCGGTGCGCGCGTGGCGCTGTTCGAGCGCGGCGACGCCGACGGGTCGTCTGCGGCCGGCTGGGTCGCGGCCGCCATGCTCGCGCCGCTGGCCGAGGCCGCCGTGGCCGAACCGAGCATCGTCGAGATGGGCGCGGCGGGCCTCGAGCGCTGGCCGTCGTTGATCGACGGCCTGCCTGAGCACGTCTTCTTCCAACGTAACGGCACGCTGGTCGTGTGGCATCAGCCCGACCGTGCCGAAGCTGTCATGTTCGACCGCCGCATGCGCGCGAATGCCCCGCCGGCATTGCTGCGCGGTGGTGTCGAGCGGGTGACGGGTGCGCAATTGAGCGAGGTCGAGCCCGCGCTTGCCGGGCGTTTTCAGGAGGGCTGGTTGCTGCCGAACGAGGGCCAGCTCGATAACCGTCAACTGCTGCGTGCGCTGGCGGCGGGGCTCGCCAAAGCCGGGGCGGAACTGCATTGGCATACGGAGATCGCCGAGGGGGCCTACCCCGACGCCGGTCTCGTCATCGATTGCCGCGGGCTGGGCGCGCGCGGTGTGCTCACGCGCCTGCGCGGCGTGCGTGGCGAAGTGGTGCGCATTCACGCGCCGGGTGTCGGATTACGCCGGCCGGTACGGTTGCTGCATCCGCGTTATCCGATCTACATCGCGCCCAAGGAAAACGATCTGTATGTGATCGGGGCGACCGAACTCGAGTCGGAAGACATGTCGCCGATGACCGTGCGCTCGGCGCTCGAACTGCTCTCGGCGGCGCATTCGCTGACCCCGGCGTTCGGCGAGGCGCGCATTATCGAATTGAATGTCAACTGCCGCCCCGCGCTGCCCGACCACCTGCCGCGCGTGCAGTGGGACGGTGCGCGGCTGCTGCGGGTGAACGGCTTGTACCGGCACGGCTATTTGCTGGCGCCGGCAGTCACGGGAGAAGCTTGCGCGCTGGCGCAGGCGTTGATGCAATCGACGGGCGGGCAAGTGGGCGTTGGCCATGCGTTCGACTGGGAGACGTGGCGAGCGAGCCGGCCGTGGCCGGACTTGTTCCGTCACGGATGAGAGGGAACTGTACGCGATGGACATCCATATCAATCAACAGACACTGAGCGTGGCCGAGACGGCGACGCTGGCCGAGGCGCTGGTCGCCTACGGCGCCAAGCCGCCGTTCGCCGCGGCGATCAACGGGCAATTCGTACCCAAGACGCAATACGCCGCGCGTTCGCTCGCGCAGGGCGACAAGATCGATGTCGTGCAACCGGTGGCCGGAGGCTGAAATGAACGCATTCACCGAATCGGCCAACGTGGCTGCAGGCAGCGCGCGCGACGCGCTCACGCTGTACGACACCCGCTTTGGCAGCCGTTTCCTGCTCGGCACGGCGCGCTATCCGTCGCTGCAAGTGCTGAGCGATTCCATCGACGCGGCCCGTCCGGGCATGGTGACGGTGGCGTTGCGCCGTCAACTGTCGGGCACGGGGGCGCAGGCCTCGGAGGGCCCTTTCTGGGAGACGCTGCGCCGTCTCGCGGTGCCGGTGCTGCCCAATACGGCGGGCTGCCATTCGGTGCAGGAAGCGATAACGACCGCGCAAATGGCGCGCGAAGTCTTCGAAACCGACTGGATCAAGCTCGAACTGATCGGCGACGACTACACGCTCCAACCCGATCCGTTCGGTCTGGTGACGGCCGCCGAGCAATTGATTCGCGATGGCTTCAAGGTGCTGCCGTATTGCACGGAAGATCTGGTGCTGTGCCGCCGTCTGCTCGACGTCGGCTGTCAGGCGCTGATGCCTTGGGGGGCGCCGATCGGCACCGGTAAGGGGGTGATCAATCCCTACGGTTTGCGGCTCCTGCGCGATCGTCTGCCGGACACGCCCTTGATCGTCGACGCTGGCCTCGGTCTGCCGTCGCACGCCTGTCAGGTGATGGAGTGGGGCTACGACGGTGCGCTGCTCAACACCGCCGTGGCGCTCGCCGCGCAACCGGTGGAGATGGCCGGTGCGTTTGCTGCTGCGATCAAGGCAGGGCGTGCCGCGTGGCTCGCCGGGCCGATGGCCGAACGCGAGAGCGCCGAAGCCAGCACGCCGGTGGTCGGTGTGCCGTTCTGGCATCAGACGGGCGTCTGAACGTCGTTCGCCGCTAGCCCGAATCACAAGGAAATTTCATGACGACGCATACCGGCGCCGCCCCGTTGTCGCACGTGCAATGCCTGCCCGCCGACGCGCCGCTTGCCATGGCGTGGCAGCAGGCCGCTGCCGACATTCGCGCGCGGCTCGCGCCGTGGCCCTCGGACAACACGGCGCCGCATTGGCGTCTGCATGCACAGACGCCGGCCGGCGCAGGTCGAGGTGACGTGGTCTGGTGGCCGCTCTCGCCGCAAGGTGAGGTGGGCACAGCCGCATCGGTGCAGATCGACGTCTGGCGTGCGGAGGGTGCCGTCGTGTTGTGTTCGCACGCGCTCGCGCACGGGCATGTGCAAGACACGCTGTACACGCATGACGCGATCTATCGTGTGGCGGGTGTGGACGATCCCGCCTTCTTCCCCGCGTTCGCCGCGTTTCTCGACTGCGGCTTCGCGCCGCACGACGCGCTCGTGCTGGCCCGAGCCTGGCGCACCGACGGCAGCCATGCGCGCCCGGAAGATGAGAACACGCTGGGGGCATGGCCGACTTTGCTCGAGACTTTCCCTGCTGTGCTTGGACAGGTGCCGTCGCCCGGCCGCTTCCCGGCATGCCCGTCACGCCTCGGCCTGTATCCGGTGTTGCCCGATGCGGCCTGGTGCGAACGCATGGCCGATCTTCAGGTTGGCACCGTTCAATTGCGCATCAAGAACCCGGCGCACCCCACGCTGCGTTCGGAGATCGAGCGGACCGTGGCCGCCGGGCGTCGCGTGACGCACGACAGCGCATGGTTCATCAACGACCACTGGCGCGAGGCGGCGCAGGCGAACGCGTACGGTGTTCATCTCGGGCAGGAAGACATGGCGGCGCTCTCGGCCGACGAGGTGGCGGCGCTGTTTGCGAGCGGCATGCGGCTGGGTATCAGCACGCATGGCTATTATGAGATTCTCGCGGCGCATCACTTCCGGCCAAGCTATCTGGCGGTCGGCGCCGTGTTCCCCACGACGACCAAGGTGATCGCAACGGCGCCGCAGGGGCTTGCGAAGCTGGCGCGGTATGTGAAATTGATCGCCCCGCATTACCCGCTGGTGGCGATTGGCGGCATCGATGCGGCCAATCTCGCACAGGTGCTCGATACGGGCGTGGGATGCACGGCGGTCGTGCGTGCGGTGACGGAAGCCGTCGATGTCGTGGCAGCGGTGCAAGGAATGCAGCGGGAATTTGCGCGGCGCGTGTGACGCAGACTGGAGGCTACAAGTTGCGTGTCATGAACACCGCCCCATCGCCGTACCCGGCCAGCTTGGCGGCAATGAGCGGTGAGACATCCGCCGCGGCGGCATAACCGAAGCGCGCCCAGAACCCTTGCGATTGCTGTACCGCGACAAGCGCCGATGCACGCAACCCCAGCGACTGCGCCGACGCCAGCGCGACGGCATAGAGTTGACTGGCGACACCCGCGCCGCGCGTGCGGGGGGCGAGCGCCATATCGTGCACATACCAGCAGTCGGGCGCATCGGGCAGGGCGTCGAGGACCGTGTCCAGCGGCGGCGGGGCAGCGATGCGCCAGGGGTGCGTGAACAGGTAGCCGGCCACCGGGGCAGGCGCCGAGTCGGCGTCGACCGCGACCCAGCAGGTGGACGCCGACAACGTGAGCCGCGAGGCCAGCGTGGCTTCCGACTCATGCATCGGATCGCGATAGGCTTGCGCCTGCACCGTCAACACCTGGGAAATATCGCCGGGTAGCATCGGACGAATCCGAAACTTCGGCATCTCCGTAGGCTGCGTCTGATGGGGGCGGGAAGGCGATGGGGTGGCGCGGGACATCCGGGTCAATGACTTATTGCGTGAAACGCCATATTGTAGCAACCGCACAACACCTATGCAGGCAACGGAATTGGTAAGTCCTTGCCGCGGTTACGTTTTCTGTCTGCTGCGCACTTCGGAACGCGTCGGCGCGAATATGCCAAGGCGCTGTAGAATGCCGCGGGGCTGCACCGATCCCCGCTTTCGCCCACCCTGGTTGGGCGGCATCGATTTGCATTCCCCCCTATAATTGGCGTTTTGCGCCGCACTATAAGACCCGAAACGTGCCTACCCCGAATCCGGAAAATTTGCTCGAATTGCGCGACGTCAGCTTTGGTTACGGCGAACGTCTGGTGCTTTCCGGGTTGAATATGCGGTTTCCCCGCGGCAAGGTCGTTGCCGTCATGGGGGGCTCGGGTTGTGGCAAGACAACGGTATTGCGCCTGATCGGCGGGCTCGTCCATGCCAGCCGGGGCACGGTTGATTTCGACGGCACCGATGTTGCCTCGCTCGACCACAACGGCTGGTACCGGCTGCGTCGCCGCATGGGCATGCTGTTCCAGTTCGGTGCGCTCTTCACTGACATGACGGTGTTCGACAATGTGGCGTTCCCGCTACGCGAACACACCCGGCTCGATGAAGCACTCATTCGCGATCTTGTGCTGATGAAGCTCAACGCGGTCGGGCTGCGTGGCGCACGCGACATGAAGCCGGCCGAGATCTCGGGCGGGATGGCGCGCCGGGTAGCGCTTGCACGCACGATGGCGCTGGACCCGGACCTGATCATGTACGACGAGCCGTTCACCGGTCTGGACCCGATCTCCATGGGCATTACGGCGAATTTGATTCGCAAGCTCAACGATGCGCTGGGCGCCACGTCCATCATTGTTTCGCACGATGTTGCGGAGACGTTCACCATCGCCGACTACATCTATTTCATTAGCGAAGGCCGCATTGCTGCGGAGGGTGAGCCCGACGCGCTGCGTGCCTCGAATGACCCGACGGTGCGCCAGTTCATCGACGCGCAGCCGGACGGCCCTGTGAAGTTTCAGTATCCCGCACCACCGCTGGCGGAAGATTTCGGTATCGGAGCGCGTGCATGATCACCGCCATTGGCAGTTTTGTTCGCGGCCACGTTGAGCGAGTCGGCTACGGCGCACGCTTGTTCCTGCGCATGCTTCGCTCGAGCGGCGCGCTGTTGCGCCGGCCTCGTCTGGTGACCGACCAGGTGCATTTTCTGGGCAACTATTCGTTCGTCATCATTGCCGTCTCGGGCCTGTTCGTCGGCTTCGTGCTGGGCTTGCAAGGCTATTACACACTCAACAAGTACGGCTCGGAACAGGCGCTGGGGCTGCTTGTGGCGCTCTCGCTGGTGCGTGAGCTGGGCCCGGTGGTGGCGGCGTTGCTATTTGCCGGACGCGCCGGCACTTCGCTCACGGCCGAAATTGGCCTGATGAAGGCGGGCGAACAACTGACCGCCATGGAAATGATGGCGATCGATCCGATCGCACGTGTGGTGGCCCCGCGTTTCTGGGCGGGCGTGATCGCCATGCCGATTCTTGCGGCGATCTTCTCGGCCGTGGGTATTTTTGGCGGTTACCTGGTCGGCGTGCAATTGATCGGCGTGGACTCCGGCGCGTTCTGGTCGCAGATGCAAGGCGGCGTGGACGTGTGGGCAGACGTCGCCAACGGCGTCATCAAGAGCATCGTGTTCGGCATTGCCGTCACATTTATCGCGCTGTATCAGGGGTTCGAGGCGCATCCGACACCGGAGGGCGTGTCGCGTGCGACTACGCGCACGGTGGTGCAAGCGTCGCTGGCCGTGCTCGGCCTCGACTTCCTGCTCACGGCCCTCATGTTCAGCTAACGGGCCAACGTGCCTGCCAAGACATAGACAGACAGTTTGCGCACACTGACACAATGAAAAAACACCCCCTCGACTTCTGGGTCGGCCTGTTCGTGGTTCTCGGATTTGCAGCACTGCTATTCCTCGCACTCAAGGCGGGCAACATGAGTTCGCTGTCGTTCTCGAGTACGTATCCGGTAACGGTGCGCTTCGACAACATCGGTGGTCTCAAGCCGCGCGCGCCGGTCAAGAGCGCGGGCGTGGTGGTCGGTCGCGTGGCGTCGATCAGATTCGACGACAAGCGTTATCTGGCCGATGTCACGCTCAATATCGACGCGCAGTATCAGTTTCCGAAGGACTCGTCGGCGAAGATCCTGACCTCGGGTCTGCTCGGCGAGCAATACATCGGCCTTGAGCCCGGCGGTGACGATCAGATGCTCAAGGGCGGTGATACGATCACGCTCACGCAATCCGCCATCGTGTTGGAAAATCTGATCGGCCAGTTCTTGTACAACAAGGCGGCGGATGCCGGTGGCGCCCAGGCGGGCGGTGCATCGGCTGCGCCGGCGCCAGCAACTCCTGCGGCAGCACCGGCGCAAGGGGCAGCAACGGTAAACCAAGGAAAATAAAAGAATGACCCGCTTCCGTACTTCGGTAGTGCTGGCCGCCGGCGCGATGACGCTGGCAGGCTGCGCCACTGTCACCAACCCGAATGCCGCCGACCCCATCGAAGGTTTCAACCGTTCGATGTATACGTTCAATGACACGCTCGACAAGGCTGTCCTGGTGCCGGTAGCCAAGGGCTACCGCTACGCGGTGCCGGATCCGGCACGCGATATGGTCACGAACTTCTTCTCGAACGTGGGCGATGTGTACAACTTCGCCAACAATCTGTTGCAGTTGGAGATCACGGCCGCCGCGCAGGATCTGATGCGCCTGACGATCAACACGTTCTTCGGCGTGGGCGGTCTGTTCGACTTCGCAACGCCGGCCGGGCTGCCGAAGCACAGCCAGGATTTCGGCGTGACGCTGGGCAAGTGGGGCTTGCCTGACGGTCCGTACCTCGTGCTGCCGTTGCTCGGGCCGAGCACCGTGCGCGACACCGTCGGCATGGCCGGCAACATGGTCATCGATCCGACGTCTTACATCAGGCCGGACTGGGTGAGCTACTCGCTCTTTGGCGTGCGTCTGGTGAACACGCGGGCGAACCTGCTCGACGCATCGAACCTGCTGGAAGCTGCCGCACTCGATCCGTACTCGTTCACGCGGGACGCCTATCTGGCGCGTCGCAAGTACCTGATCAATGGCGGCGCATCGGGTGATGCCACGCTGCCGAACTACGAGGACGAAGGGGACGCAGCGGGTGCCGCAGGGGCTGCCGCTGGCGGCAAGAGCGGACAGCCGATGCCGGCTGCGCCCGCGTCGGGCGCAAGCGCACCGGCACCGGCACCGGCACCGGCCTCGGGCGTGCAAGGCGAGCCGGAAGCGCCGCAAGGCTCGCCGGTGCCCGGAAAGTTGGTCCCGGGTGGCCTGCCGTTCCATCGTTGATCGACGCAGATCGAGCGCAGTTCGGCGCCGATCCGCATATATGAAGCGCGCCCCGCTCGCCGGGGCGCCGTCGGCAGGCCCTTCGGGCAACAGTTTGTTACACGACACTGCCGTCATTCCGAGAACTCAAGACACGACGCGGGTATCCAATCTCGCAACACTCGTTACTCGAAAGAGGAAGTCCACAATGAAGAAGTTCTGGCTCATTCCCGTCATGGCGTTCATGACTTACACCGCTGCCGGCTCTGCCATGGCGCAGGCGCAGGCCCCGGACGTGCTGGTCAAGCAGACCGTGACCGAAGTCATGACCGCCGCCAAGAACGATCCGAACATCCAGAAGGGCGATCTGAACAGCATCACCAAGCTGGTCGAGCAGAAGATCATGCCGCACGCCGACTTCAAGCGGACCACGCAATTGGCGACGGGCCGCGCTTGGGCAACGGCGACCGAAGCTCAGCGTCAGCAACTGACGGAGCAGTTCAAGATGTTGCTGCTGCGCACGTATGCAGGCGCCATTGCGCAGATTCGTGACCAGCAGGTCAACTACAAGCCGTTCCGCGCTCAGCCGAGCGACACCGACGCCGTGGTCTACACCGATGTCATCAACAACGGTCAGCCGGTCGAACTGGACTACCGCCTGTACAAGACGGCCAGCGGCGAATGGAAGCTGTACGACCTGAACGTGCTGGGCGCCTGGCTCATCCAGACGTACCGCAATCAGTTCTCGGAGAAGGTCAATCAATCGGGCGTCGATGGCCTGATCAAGTTCCTGACCGAGCGTAACCAGCAACTCGCCGGCGGCAAGTAAGCGCATGCTCGCGTTGCAGACCGACCTCACGCACGACACCGCCGGCGACGTTCTCGCAAAGGCGATCGACCGCATCGATGCGGGCGAAACCCAGATCGATTGCGCCGGACTGACGCATTTCGACTCGTCGGCGCTTGCCGTGTTGCTGGCACTGCGCCGCCATGCGGTTCGCCGCGGTGCGACGTTGGCGTTCACTAACTTGCCGACGGGATTGGCCAGCCTTGCACTGGTGTACGGTGTCGACCATCTGCTCTCGAGCTGATGCGTCTGGCCGGACTGCCGCCCCTGAAGAAAGCGCCGTCTCCCAACGGCGCTTTTTTTGTGGGCGGTGCGATAGCGCTCGCCGAAAGTCGTGCGTTACAGACGTTACCGGCGTTATGGGCGTGACGGACGTTACGGCACCGCCAGACCCGCTGTAAGCACGGCCGGTACCGGCTTCCTTTATAATCAGGGGTTTTCTGCCGACTTTTGGGCAGTTATCCCCATCCGGGCACCCTTGCCGCCGATTTGGCTGCTGCCGCGATCCCAGCGGTCTGCGCCCACGGCCAGTCGTGACCGGAGAACACAATGGCGTGCCCGCCAAGACGGGTGCGCGCAGTCCATGGCCGCCATCGAAATCCGTAACGTCAAAAAACGCTATCAGGCGTTGCAGGCGCTCAAGGGCGTCAGCTTCTCGATCGAAGAAGGTGAATTCTTCGGTTTGCTCGGCCCCAACGGCGCTGGCAAGACTACGCTGATCAGCATTCTCGCGGGCCTCGCGCGCGCGGATGCGGGCAGTATCAGCGTGCTCGGGCACGACGTGGTGCGAGACTACCGCAATGCCCGGCGCAAGCTCGGTGTGGTGCCGCAGGAACTCGTTTTCGATCCGTTCTTCTCTGTGCGTGAAACGCTGCGTATCCAGTCCGGCTACTTCGGGCTGACGCGCAACGACGACTGGATCGACGAAGTGATGGCCAACCTCGATCTGACCGACAAGGCGAATGCCAACATGCGCCAGCTCTCGGGCGGCATGAAGCGACGCGTGCTCGTGGCGCAGGCGCTCGTGCACCGTCCGCCGGTGATCGTGCTTGACGAGCCGACCGCCGGGGTTGACGTGGAACTGCGTCAGACGCTCTGGAAGTTCATCTCGCGTCTGAACCGCGAAGGCCACACGATCGTGCTCACCACGCACTATCTGGAAGAAGCCGAAACGCTGTGCGATCGCATCGCCATGCTCAAGCGCGGTGAAGTCGTAGCGCTCGAGCGCACCGCCTCGCTGCTCCAGCGCTTCGCGGGCACGCGTCTCGTGCTGCGTTTCAAGCAAGGCACGCTGCCCGACGAACTGCGTCCGCTACTGGTCGACGGACAGGACACGGGCGGGCATCAGTTCGCGCTGCGGCTGGCGGGCTGCGACGAAGTGGAATCGATTCTCGCCACCTGCCGCGCGGCGGGCGGCATCGTCGAGGACATCGACATTCAGAAGGCCGATCTCGAAGACGTGTTCGTGCAGATCATGTCCGGTTCACGCGCGCAGGAGGTGGCAGCATGATCGGTGGATGGGTTGGATTCCGCACGCTGTTCTATAAGGAAGTGCTGCGTTTCTGGAAGGTGAGCTTCCAGACCGTGGGCGCGCCGGTGCTCACCGCGCTGCTGTATCTGATGATCTTCGGCCATGTGCTCGAAGATCGTGTGAAGGTCTATGACCAGATCACCTACACCGCGTTTCTGGTGCCGGGCCTGGTGATGATGAGCGTGTTGCAGAACGCGTTCGCCAACAGTTCGTCGTCGCTGATTCAGTCCAAGATCACGGGCAACCTCGTGTTCGTGCTGCTGCCGCCGCTCTCGCATTGGGAGATGTACGGCGCGTACGTGCTCGCCGCCGTGGTGCGCGGGCTGTCGGTGGGGCTGGGCGTTTTCGTGGTGACGGCGGCGTTCACGCATCTGTCGTTTGCCGCGCCGCTGTGGATCATCGGCTTCGCGTTCCTCGGGGCGGCGATTCTCGGGACGTTGGGACTGATCGCAGGCATCTGGGCCGAGAAGTTCGACCAGCTCGCGGCGTTCCAGAACTTCCTGATCATGCCGGCGACGTTCCTCGCGGGCGTGTTTTACTCGATTCACTCGCTGCCGCCGCTGTGGCAGGCTGTCTCTCACTTCAACCCGTTTTTCTACATGATCGACGGGTTCCGTTACGGCTTCTTCGGTGTGTCCGACGTGGCCCCGGAGACGAGCCTCGCCGTCGTCGGTGCGACTTTCCTGATACTCGCAATCGTGGCGCTGAATCTGCTGCGCCGCGGCTACAAACTGCGTCACTGAACTTCTCTAGGATCGGCAATGCTGCCTACCCCCGAACAAATCAAACAGTACATCGAAGCCGGCCTGGCTTGCGAACACGTGGCCGTCGAAGGTGATGGCCAGCACTTCTTCGCGACCATCGTGAGCGCGCAGTTCGAAGGCAAGCGCCTCATTGCGCGCCATCAACTCGTGTACGCCGCGCTGGGCGATCGCATGAAGGCGGAAATTCATGCGCTGTCGATGAAGACCCTCACGCCCACGGAGTATCAGGCGCAATGAGGATTACGCAAGAGAGCGCTGGCGCAGCCGGCAACAGCGAGGCCGCCGCCGGCGAGCGCGTGGCCGCAGACCACCTTGAAATCGAAGGTGGCGAGCGGCTGGCAGGAGAGATTACCGTCTCGGGTGCCAAGAACGCCGCGCTGCCCATTCTGTGCGCGAGTCTGCTCACGGCCGAGCCGCTGGTGCTCGGTAACGTGCCCGATCTGCACGACGTGCGTACCATGCTGACGCTGCTCGCGCGCATGGGCGTCAAGGTCGAGCGCCACGGCGAATCGGTCACGCTCGACGCGTCGCAGATCACCGAGCCTGCGGCCCCTTACGACCTCGTGAAGACCATGCGGGCGTCGATTCTCGTGCTCGGCCCGCTGCTCGCCCGCTGTGGCGAAGCGCGCGTGTCGCTGCCCGGCGGATGCGCCATCGGGGCGCGACCGGTCGATCAGCACATCAAGGGCCTGCAGACGATGGGCGCCGAGATCACGCTGACGCACGGTGACATCGTGGCCAAGGCGGCACGCCTGCGTGGCGAGACGCTCGTGACCGACATGATCACCGTGACGGGCACCGAAAACCTGCTCATGGCGGCAACGCTCGCCGACGGCGTGACCGTGCTGGCCAACGCAGCCCGCGAGCCGGAAGTGACCGACCTGGCCCACCTGCTGGTGAAGATGGGGGCGAAGATCGAGGGCATCGGCACCGATCGTCTGGTGGTGACCGGTGTGGCGCGCCTGCATGGTGCAACGCACGATGTCGTACCCGACCGGATCGAAGCCGGCACGTTTCTGTGCGCGGCCGTGGCGACGCGTGGCGATATCACGCTGCGTCGCGTGGTGCCGTCCACGCTCGACGCCGTGATCGGGAAGTTGCGCGAAACCGGCGCCAACGTGAGCGCCGGTGCGGATTGGCTGCGCGCGACGATGGACCGGCGCGCGCGTGCGGTGAGTTTCCGGACGTCGGAATATCCGGCGTTCCCGACCGACATGCAAGCCCAGTTCATGGCGCTGAACTGCATTGCCGAGGGGGGCTCGCAGGTCGTCGAAACGATCTTCGAGAACCGCTTCATGCATGTGCAGGAATTGATGCGTTTGGGCGCGAATATCGGCATCGACGGCAACACGGCGCGGATTTCCGGCGTGGATCGCCTGTCGGGTGCGCATGTCATGGCGACCGATTTGCGCGCTTCCGCCAGCCTGATCGTCGCGGGTCTGACGGCCGACGGCCGCACGCTCGTTGACCGTATTCATCACCTCGATCGAGGCTATTATCGTATCGAGGCAAAGTTGTGCGCCGTGGGCGCGCGAATCCGGCGTGTCGAAGCACGCCAGGGAGAGATTGCATGAGTTCCGCCAAGCCGGCCCAGCCGCTCGCTCAGCCGCTGACGCTGGCGCTTTCCAAAGGCCGTATCTTTACGGAGACGCTGCCGTTGCTGGCCGCTGCCGGTATCGAAGTCACGGAAGACCCGGAGACCTCGCGCAAGCTGATTCTGCCGACGACGGACCCGAACCTGCGCGTGATCATCGTGCGCGCGACCGACGTGCCGACCTATGTGCAATATGGTGCCGCCGACTTCGGCGTGGCCGGCAAGGACGTGCTCATCGAACACGGCGGCGGCGGTCTGTACCAGCCAATCGATTTGAACATTGCGCGCTGCCGCATGTCTGTGGCTGTACCGAAGGGCTTCGATTACGCGAATGCTGTACGTCAGGGTGCGCGCCTGCGGGTGGCGACCAAGTACGTGCAGACCGCGCGCGAGCACTTCGCGGCCAAGGGCGTGCACGTCGACCTGATCAAGCTGTACGGCTCGATGGAATTGGGTCCGCTCGTGGGACTGGCCGACGCGATCGTCGATCTGGTGAGCACCGGCGGTACGCTGCGGGCCAACAATCTGGTGGAGGTGGAAGAGATCATGGACATCTCGTCCCGCCTCGTGATCAACCAGGCTGCGCTCAAGTTGAAACGCGAGTCGTTGCAGCCTATTCTGGATGCCTTCGAGCAGGCGTCCCGGCAAACAGCATGAAACTCGATATTCGCAAACTCGATTCCTCCGCTGAAGGCTTCGCGAAGCAGCTTCGCGACGTTCTGGCGTTCGAGGCGAGCGAAGACGCCGCCATCGACCGCGCGGCCGCCGAAATTCTTGCCGACGTGAAGACGCGCGGCGATGCGGCCGTTATCGAATACACCAACAAGTTCGACCGTCTGAGCGCAGGTGGCATGACGGCGCTCGAACTGCCCGCCGAAGCGCTGGCTGCAGCGCTCGAGAGCCTCGAGCCGAAGCGCCGTGCCGCGCTCGAAGCGGCGGCCGCCCGTGTGCGCGCCTATCACGAGAAGCAACGCATCGAATGCGGCACCCATAGCTGGCAGTACACCGAGTCGGACGGCACGGTGCTGGGCCAGAAGGTCACCCCGCTCGACCGCGTGGGCATCTATGTGCCGGGCGGCAAGGCGGCGTATCCGTCGTCCGTGCTGATGAACGCGATTCCGGCGCGTGTGGCCGGCGTGAAGGACATCATCATGGTGGTGCCCACGCCGGACGGCGTGCAGAACCCGCTGGTGCTCGCTGCCGCACACATCGCCGGAGTGGACCGCGTGTTCACCATCGGTGGCGCGCAGGCCGTTGCGGCGCTGGCGTATGGCACCGAAACGGTGCCTGCTGTCGACAAGATCGTCGGCCCGGGCAACGCCTTCGTGGCCGCGGCCAAGCGTCGGGTGTTCGGCACTGTCGGCATCGACATGATCGCCGGGCCGTCCGAAATTCTTGTCATCTGCGATGGTTCGACGGACCCCGACTGGGTTGCCATGGACCTGTTCTCGCAGGCCGAGCACGACGAACTCGCACAGTCGATTCTGCTGTGCCCGGATGCCCAGTACCTCGCACGCGTGCACGCCTCGATGGAGCGGCAGATCGACGAGATGCCGCGTCGCGACGTGATCGCCGCGTCGCTGCAAGGCCGTGGCGCGCTGGTCAAGGTGCGCGATATGGCCGAAGCCTGCGACATCGCCAACGTGATCGCGCCGGAGCACCTTGAAATTTCGGCCGAGACGCCGCAACAGTGGGGCGAGAAGATCCGTCACGCCGGTGCGATCTTCCTCGGCAAGTTCACGAGCGAGAGCCTGGGCGATTACTGCGCTGGTCCCAACCACGTGCTGCCGACGTCGCGCACCGCGCGCTTTTCGTCGCCGCTGGGCGTGTACGACTTCATCAAGCGTTCGAGTCTCATCGAAGTGAGCGAGGGGGGGGCCCGCATGCTCGGCGAGATTGCCGCCGAACTGGCGTACGGCGAAGGCCTGCAAGCGCACGCGCGCAGCGCCGAATACCGTTTGCATCGCGAGTCCTGACATGCGCGACGACGCCCTGCGGCCCGCGTACTGTCAAACGACGCCGGCCGCCGCCTGGCGTCGGGCCCGCGCAATTCCTGTGTCTCCGTCGTTTTCGCTGCCAGCCCGCTTTGCGCGGGCTGCGCTGCGGGCTGCCGCCGTGCTGGCTCTCGGTGTCACGGCCAGCGCCGCTGTTCATGCCGCCGGCAATAGCTGTCAGCACGCGACGTTCGACGGCGAGCCCGCCGAGCGTTTGACGGTGTGCGTGCGTCGTCAGGCATTCGACAACGACGTCTACGTATTGCGGCTTAACGGCAAGACTGCCCTGCGCGGCACGGACGACGAAGTCGCCCATGGGGTGTTCGGGCGCGTTGGCAACCGCCTTGTGGCCATGCGCTGCGAGGCCGAAGCGTCGCCCGCACGCGTGAGCCCAGCCGTGGCGCAGGCGCTGTCCTGGCAGACCGGCATGCGCGTGCAGCGCATTACCGACGCGCTCGGCAGCGTGGAGACCGGCCGCCGGTGCACCGTCAAGATCGACGGTGCCGATGCCGGACGGCTGACCTTCGCGTTCAACTGATTCGCGTTACACGACCTTCATACACGATCCTCATTCTTCGCCATGTCCGTCGACCAAGTGATCCGCCCCGACGTGCTCGCCATGAGTACCTACCCCGTCCCCGATGCCAGCGGCTTCCTCAAGCTCGACGCGATGGAGAACCCGTATGGTCTGCCGGACGCACTGCGCAGCGAACTGGGTCATCGTCTGGCCGACGTGGCGCTCAACCGCTACCCGGCGCCGCGTCCGCAGGCGCTGCTCGACAAGCTCGCGCGCGCGATGGGCGTGCCGGCCGGGGCGCGGCTGTTGCTGGGCAACGGGTCGGACGAGATCATCAGCATGATCGCCATGGCCACGGCGCGTCCGGGCGCTGCCGTGATCGCCCCGATGCCGGGCTTCGTCATGTACGAGATGTCCTCGCGCTTTGCGGGCATCGAGTTCGTTGGCGTGCCGTTGCGTCCCGACTTCTCGCTCGATATGCCGGCGATGCGCAACGCCATCGCGGCGCATCCAGGCGCGGTGGTCTATCTGGCGTACCCGAACAACCCCACGGGCAACCTGTTCGCCGACGACGACATCGAAGCGCTCATACGCGCCGCCGGCCGGGGGCTGGTGGTGATCGACGAGGCGTACCAGCCGTTTGCCCGGAAAACGTGGATGCCGCGCCTGCCGGAGTTTGCGAATCTGCTGGTCATGCGCACCGTCTCCAAGCTCGGTCTGGCGGGTATCCGGTTGGGCTACGTGGCGGGCAGTGCGGACTGGCTGGACCAGCTCGACAAGGTGCGCCCGCCGTACAACGTGAATGTGCTCACCCAGGCGTGTGCCGAATTCATGCTCGATCACCTCGACGTGCTCGACGCGCAGGCGGCCGAATTGCGGGCCGAACGCACGCGGCTGGCTGCGGCGGTGGCGGCGCTGCCAGGTACGACGGTGTTCCCGAGCGACGCGAATTTCCTGCTCGTTCGCGTGCCGGATGTGGACAAAACGCACGCCGGCATGCTCGCACACAAGGTGTTGATCAAAAACGTGGGTAAAATGCACGCATTGCTGGCCAATTGTCTGAGATTGACGGTCGGCACCCCCACGGAGAATGCGGCAATGGTTCAAGCCCTGGCTGCATCGCTCTAACAAGCTATACGACGAGAACTCACCATCATGCGCATTGCGGAAGTCGTTCGCGATACCAGCGAAACGCAAATACGCGTCAAGATCGATCTGGACGGCACCGGCCGGAAGACGCTCGATACCGGCGTGCCGTTTCTGGACCACATGCTCGACCAGATTGCGCGCCACGGCCTTATCGACATGGAAGTCGAAGCTCGCGGCGATACCTTCATCGACGATCACCACACGGTGGAAGACGTCGGTATCACGCTGGGTATGGCCGTCGCCAAGGCCATCGGCGACCGGAAGGGCATCGTGCGCTATGGCCATAGCTATGTGCCGCTCGACGAAGCGCTTTCGCGCGTGGTGATCGACTTCTCGGGCCGTCCCGGTCTCGAATTCCACGTGCCGTTCACGCGCGCGCGTGTCGGTAATTTCGACGTCGACCTGACCATCGAGTTTTTCCGCGGTTTCGTGAATCACGCGGGCGTCACGCTCCATATCGACAACCTGCGCGGTATCAACGCCCACCACCAATGCGAAACGGTGTTCAAGGCGTTCGGCCGCGCGCTGCGCATGGCGGTCGAGATCGATCCGCGTGCGGCGGGTGTCGTGCCGTCTACGAAGGGAAGCCTGTAACGCGAGACCCCGGCGCTGCCTGCCGGATAGGATAGCCCGCCGGTCTGTCAGGCCGGTGGCCCCCGACGACGCATCATCGACCGGCCGGACGCCGGCGCCGTGTGCCCCCTATGACGCTCGACGCCTTCAAGTTCTTCATCTCGCTGCTGGCCCTGATCAACCCGCTCGGGGCGATTCCGCTGTTCATCAGCCTGACGTCCACGCAGACGCGCGAAGAGAAACGCCATACGATCGACATTGCGGCGATTGCCGTGGCGTTGGTGGTCGCAGGTTCGGGACTGTTCGGCGAAGCCATCATTCGCTTCTTCGGCATCTCGATTGCGTCGCTTGAAGTTGGCGGTGGCGTCATCATGTTGCTTATGGCCGTGAACATGATCAACGCGCAGACGGGCAACACGCGGGCGACGGCCGAAGAGCGTCACGAAGCGGAGGAACGGCCGAATATTGCCGTGGTGCCGCTCGCGATCCCGCTGCTCACCGGTCCGGGCACAATCAGTACCGTGATCGTTTACTCGGGCCGTGCGCACGGCTGGGCGCAGATTCTGGCGCTCGTGGCGATCGGGGTGGGCGTCGGCGCGGTGTGCTGGGTGGCGCTGCGCAGCGCCGGGCGCATCGAAGGCTGGCTTGGGCGCACGGGCATCAACATCGGCACGCGTCTGATGGGGTTGATCCTCTCGGCGCTGGCCGTGGAATTCATTATCGATGGTTTGAAAATACTGCTGCCGAGTTTGAGATGAACAAGATTGCGATTGTCGACTATGGAATGGGCAACCTGCGCTCGGTTTATCAGGCGCTGCGTGCGGCCGCGCCGGAGGCCGACGTGAGCATCAGCAGCGACGCCTCCGAAATTCGCGCCGCCGACCGCGTGGTGCTGCCGGGGCAGGGGGCCATGCGTGACTGCATGGGCTGTCTGAACGAGTCGGGCCTGCGCGAAGCCGTTGTCGAAGCCGCTGCCACCAAGCCGATGTTCGGCGTGTGCGTGGGCGAGCAGATGCTGTTCGACGTGTCGGACGAAGGCAACACGCCTGCACTCGGCCTGCTGCCGGGCCGCGTGGTGCGCTTCGACCTCGAAGGCCAGTTGCAGGATGACGGTTCGCGTTTCAAGGTGCCGCAGATGGGCTGGAATCGCGTGCATCAGACGCACGGCCACCCGATCTGGGCCGGTGTGCCCGACGACTGCTATTTCTACTTCGTGCACAGCTACTACGTTGTGCCCGCCAAGCCCGAACTGACGGTCGGCGAAACGGTCTATGGTGTGCCCTTTACCTGTGCAGTGGCCCAAGATAATATCTTCGCCACCCAGTTCCACCCGGAAAAGAGCGCCCAGGCCGGCCTTGCCCTTTATCGCAATTTTGCGCAGTGGAAGCCCTGAGCGTGAACCGAGTGGCACGTGGGCGCCCCGATTCCTCTCGGAGCGCGTGCGCCGTCACGGCTTATACTGTGTGTCATGTTGACGAATCCGATCCCGATGTGCCGGTGTCCGGCAAGGCAGGGATCGGTTTTGTGTTGTCCGCGTAATTTGCGAATTTCTTTTACTTCCCACTAGCGACGTTTCACGATTGCCTATGCTGCTCATTCCGGCCATCGACCTTAAAGACGGTCAATGTGTTCGCCTCAAACAGGGCGACATGGATCAAGCCACCGTATTCTCGGAGGACCCCGCTGCCATGGCTCGACATTGGGTCGAGCAAGGCGCACGCCGCCTCCATCTGGTGGACTTGAATGGTGCATTCGTCGGCAAGCCGCGCAATGAAGCGGCCATCCGCGCCATCATTCAGGAGGTCGGCGCCGATATTCCCGTGCAATTGGGCGGCGGCATTCGTGACCTGAATACCATCGAGCGTTATCTCGACGACGGCCTGTCGTACGTCATCATCGGGACGGCTGCGGTCAAAAACCCCGGCTTCCTGAAGGACGCATGCACCGCATTCGGCGGACATATCATCGTCGGCCTCGATGCCAAGGACGGCAAAGTCGCCACCGACGGCTGGAGCAAGCTCACCGGCCACGAAGTCGTGGATCTGGCGCGCAAGTTCGAGGATTACGGCGTAGAGTCGATCATCTACACCGACATCGGCCGCGACGGCATGCTCCAGGGTATCAATATCGATGCGACGGTACGTCTGGCGCAGGCGGTGACCGTACCGGTGATCGCCAGCGGCGGCCTGTCGAATCTGGGCGATATCGATGCGCTGTGCCAGGTCGAGCACGAGGGTGTCGAAGGCGTTATCTGCGGCCGCGCGATCTACTCGGGCGACCTGAATTTCTCGACGGCGCAAACGCGCGCCGATGAGCTTTCCGGAGGAGCGGCATAAGCGAGCCCGCGGCTGCGGCCGCCTCGCCTGCCATCATCATGGCTCTCGCTAAACGCATCATCCCGTGTCTGGACGTGACGGCCGGCCGTGTGGTCAAGGGCGTCAACTTCGTTGAACTTCGCGACGCGGGCGACCCCGTCGAGATCGCCCGCCGCTACGACGAGCAGGGTGCCGACGAACTGACGTTCCTCGACATCACGGCGACCTCCGACGGGCGCGATCTCATCCTGCCGATCATCGAAGCGGTGGCCGCGCAGGTCTTCATTCCGCTGACCGTGGGCGGCGGCGTGCGCGAGGTGGCCGACGTACGCCGCCTTCTCAACGCCGGTGCGGACAAGGTCAGCATGAACTCGTCAGCGGTGGCCAATCCGCAACTGGTGGCCGACGCGTCTGCCAAGTACGGCTCGCAGTGCATTGTCGTGGCGATCGACGCCAAGCGTGTCTCGGCCGACGGCGAAACGCCGCGCTGGGAGGTTTTCACGCACGGCGGCCGTAAGGGAACCGGGCTGGACGCAGTCGCCTGGGCGAAGCGGGTCGAAGCGCTCGGCGCGGGCGAGATTCTGCTCACCAGCATGGATCGCGACGGCACGAAGAGCGGCTTTGATCTGGCGCTCACGCGCGCCGTGTCGGACGCCGTGAGCATCCCCGTGATCGCCTCGGGCGGCGTGGGATCGCTGGCCGATCTGGCCAACGGTGTGACCGAAGGTCATGCCGATGCCGTGCTCGCCGCAAGCATCTTCCACTATGGCGAGCACACCGTCGGCGAAGCGAAGCACTTCATGGCCGACAAGGGTATTTCGGTGCGGCTCTGAACGGGAATCGACGGATCATGACGCAAGACTGGCTGGACAAGGTAAGTTGGGACGCGCAGGGCCTCGTGCCCGTCATCGCGCAGGAAGTCGGCAGCAACGACGTGCTGATGTTTGCCTGGATGAACCGTGAGGCGCTCGCGCGCACGGTGCAGACAGGTGAAGCCGTCTACTACTCGCGTTCGCGCAAACGCCTGTGGCACAAGGGCGAGGAGTCGGGCCATGTGCAGAAAGTGCATGAGATTCGACTGGATTGCGACGAAGACGTGGTGCTGATCAAGGTCGAGCAGATCGACGGCATTGCCTGCCATACCGGCCGTCATTCCTGCTTTTTCCAGAAGTTCGAGGGCAGTGTCGACGATGGCCGCTGGGCCACGGTCGAGCCGGTGCTCAAAGACCCCCACAAGATCTACAAGTGACCGCCATGAACGATACGCTCGAGCGTGTTGCCGAAGTGATCGCCTCGCGCAAGGGAGGCGATCCCGACAAGTCGTACGTCGCCCGTCTGTTCCACAAGGGCGACGACGCCATCTGCAAGAAGATCGGCGAAGAAGCCACGGAAGTGGTGCTCGCGGCGAAGGACATTCGCATCGGCGGGGCCGACAATCTGCGCCAGAAACTCGTCAACGAGACGGCCGATCTGTGGTTTCACTGCATGGTGCTGCTGGCGCATCACGACCTGAGCCCGAATGAAGTGCTCGCCGAACTGGCGCGCCGCGAAGGATTGTCGGGGCTCGTCGAGAAGGCGCAGCGCAGCACGCGCGGCGAACACGCGGACTGACTTCCCCTTTGGCCGTCATGTCCGACATGACTCACATGGCGGGCAGGCTCACGCGAGGAGACGCCTCATGAACGATCCGCAGACCGGTACGACCGGCTCACCCGGCAGCACGGACCACCCGTACGTCGTCAGCACACCCAGTGCACCGAGCGCCGAGCAGGAGCGGGCGTTGCGCAAGCTCACGCACGTGCTCTACGCACTCTATGCGCTGTTCTGGCTCACGGGGGGTGTGACCGCGATCGTGGCGATCATCATCAACTACATCAAGCGCGACGACGCGGTCGGCACGCTCTACGCCTCGCATTTCACCTGGCAGATCCGCACCTTCTGGTGGTCGGTGGCCTGGGGCGTGCTTGGCGTGGCGCTCGCCGTGGTGATGGTCGGCTTTGCGATTCTCTGGGTGCTTGGCATCTGGACGCTGTACCGAATCGTCAAGGGCTGGCTCTATCTGAACGACAACAAGCCCATGTACGCTGCGCGCGCCTGAACCGCTTCGGGCCGCGCTTTGCTCCATTCGAGAATCCGTGAGGAAGACACACGCATGACGCAAGATAACTGTATCTTCTGCAAGATTATTGCCGGGCAGATCCCGAGCGCGCAGGTCTATGCCGACGACGATGTCGTGGTGTTCAAGGACATCAATCCGGCGGCCGACCTGCACTTGTTGATGGTGCCGCGCAAGCACATTGCCACGCTGCAGGATTGCAAGCCCGAAGATCAGGCGCTGCTGGGCAAGATGATGATGCTTGCGCCGAAGCTTGCTGCCGAACAGGGGTACCGGTTCGACGGCGATGCATCGAACATTGAAGGCAACGGTTTCCGGGTCGTGATGAACACCGGGCCGGGGGGCGGGCAAGAGGTTTATCATCTCCACATGCACATTCTGGCCGGACCGCGGCCGTGGAAGCGCATGTAAGTGGTGGTGGCGGCATTTTGCGACGATTTGCTGCGTTGAATTGTTAATTTGTGCAATGCTCCCGCAGCGGGAAAGGTTTCACGAAACATTTATTTCTACCCGGCGCCCGGCGCGGTTACGATGCAGGACGTGACACGCGATGTGCCACAATGGGGCATTGTTGCTGCGGGCACCGGGGCAAACACAGAGCACCCCGACAAGACCTCGCCGCGAGGCGGCAGGGGTGGGAAAACGCAAGGAGAGTGGTCATGGGTTCGTTGAGTATTTGGCACTGGCTGATCGTGCTGGTGATCGTAATGATGGTTTTCGGCACCAAGAAGCTGCGTAACATGGGCAGCGATCTGGGCGGTGCGGTAAAGGGCTTCAAGGACGGCATGAAGGAGGGCGAAGGTGGGGCTCCGGCCGCCAAGGACGACCCGGCTGCTGCCAAGGAACTGCGCGATTCGACCACCATCGACGTGCAGGCCAAGGACGCGAGCAACCATAAGCAAGGCTAAGCCGGCGTCGACATGATCGATCTCGGCCTTTCCAAACTGATGTTGATCGGCGTTGTCGCGCTGGTCGTGATCGGTCCCGAGCGCCTGCCGAAAGTGGCTCGCACGGCGGGCGCGCTCTTCGGCCGCGCACAGCGCTATATCAACGATGTGAAGGCAGAAGTGAGCCGCGAGATGGAACTCGATGAGCTGCGCAATATGCGCACGCAGTTCGAGGACGCGGCCCGCAGCGCCCAGAACACTGTTCAGAAGCAACTGCACGAGCAGGAAACGTCGCTCAACGACGCTTGGGCGAGTGCCACGGGGACATCGACCGGCGAAATCGCCGGCGGCGGCACGGATGCAGCGACCGGGTATTCCGACAGCTATCTTGCCGAACCGGTGGTGACATCGGGTATCCGCACGTCGACCAAGCGCCGCAACTGGCGCGTGCGCCGGGCTGCCACGCCGATGTGGTTCAAGCAGGCCAGCACCACGCGTACGCGGGTGCAGTCAGGAGCCGCGCGTGTGGCGCGTCATACGCCGGCCAAGCTGCGTCGGCCCGTCAAGTTCTTCTGAGGCGCTTGCGCACTGAACTTCCCGCCATCTGGCACTGTGCTGCCGGCTTTATTCCTGGATAAGTCGACGTGAGCGACGACAAGCAAATCCCCGACGGGGGTACCGAAGAGACTTTCATCTCGCATCTGATCGAGTTGCGAAATCGCATCATTCGCGCGGGTACGGCGGTGATCGTGGTGTTCCTCTCGCTGGTCTACTGGGCACCGGACATCTTCCGTCTGCTTTCTCGCCCGCTGATGCAATCGCTGCCCGCCGGCGGCAAGATGATCGTCACCGACATCACCGGCTCGTTCTTCGTGCCGATGAAGGTCACGATGATGGTCGCGTTCGTCGTTGCACTACCCGTCGTGCTATATCAGGCGTGGGCGTTCGTGGCGCCGGGGCTGTATCAGCACGAGAAGAAGCTGGTCATGCCGCTGGTGGTCAGCAGCTACACACTGTTTCTGCTCGGCATGGCGTTTGCCTACTTTCTGGTGTTCCCGACCGTATTCCACTTCATGGCGCATTACAACGCGCCATTGGGCGCGGAGATGAACACGGATATCGACAATTACCTGAGTTTTGTCCTCACGATGTTCATGTGCTTCGGGGTGACCTTCGAAGTGCCTGTGGTCGTGGTGGTGCTTGCACGCATGGGCGTGGTGAGCATCGAGAAGCTCAAGCAGATCCGTCCGTACGTGGTGGTGGGTGCTTTTGTGCTGGCCGCCGTCGTCACGCCGCCGGACGTCCTTTCGCAACTGATGCTGGCCATTCCGCTCATCATCCTCTACGAACTGGGTCTGATCGCCGCGCGGCTCTTCGTCAAGCAGGGGCGGCCGGAAGGCGAAGGCAGCGAAGGGAACGGGCAGGCGGCACCCTGACGCCATTGAACTGCCGCAGGGCATCGCCCCCCGCGCACGCACGCAAGTACACGGAAGCACGGGCCTGGCCCGTGCTTTTTTTGTTGGTGATGGGGGGATGACGGCGACAGCGCGATAGCGATTGGGGGGGCAAGCCCATGTCCGTCGCACAAATGAAAACGGCCGCGCCGAAGCGCAGCCGTTTCGTCCTTCCAGAGGGGTGCCCGACGGACTCAGTCGGCGCTGTTGTCGTCGCTGCCGTCGTCTTCTTCCTGGGCCGGTCGCTTGGGCGGCGGCGGGCGCATGCCGATGGTCGCCGTGAGATCCAGCTCCTTCTTCTTGCGCGTGACGTGCAGCTTGGCCTGCGTGCCCGGCTTGATCTGGGCGATGACGTTGAGCAGTTCGGTCGTGTCGCGAATCGACTCGCCATTCACCTTGGTCAGGATGTCGCCCGGCTGAATGCCTGCCTTATCGGCCGGTCCGCCCTGCACAACGCCGGCGATGATGACGCCCGAATCCTGCTGCAGGCCAAACGACTCGGCGATATCCGAGGTGATGTCCTGCGGCTCGACCCCAACCCAGCCGCGCGTGACCGCGCCGGTGGTGATGATGCTCTCGAGCACCGAGCGGGCCGTCGACACGGGAATCGCGAAGCCGATGCCCATATTGCCGCCGCTGCGCGAGTAGATCGCCGTGTTGATGCCAAGCAGGTTGCCGTTCGCGTCGACCAGTGCGCCGCCCGAGTTGCCCGGGTTGATGGCGGCATCCGTCTGAATGAAGTTCTCGAACGTGCTGATATCGAGGTGATTGCGGCCCAGCGCGCTGATGATGCCCATCGTGACGGTCTGACCGACACCGAACGGGTTGCCGATGGCGAGCACCACATCGCCCACCCGCACCTGATCCATGCGGCCGAGCGTGATGGCGGGCAGATTGTCGAGTGTGATCTTGAGCACGGCCAGATCGGTCTCGGGGTCGCTGCCGACCAGCTTGGCGCGGGCCTTGCGGCCATCGGCGAGGGCAACCTCGATCTCGTCGGCGCCGTCCACCACATGATGATTCGTGAGAATATAGCCTTCGCTGCTCACAATCACGCCAGAACCGAGGCTCGACACGGGGTCTTGCCGCATCGTGCCGCCCCCGTCGCCGAAGAAATAACGGAACAGCGGATCGTCGAGGCGCGGATCGCGGTTCTGCTTTTGTTCCTTGCTGGAAAAAATGCTGACGACCGCGGGCATGGCCTTTTGTGCACCATCGGCATACGAGCCGGTAGCCGGCTTCTCCGACAGACTGGGCGCAACCTCTTGCAAGGCGATGATCGGATTCGCCAGTTGCTTGCCGAACGAACCCTGGCGTTGCAGCCACTGAGGCTTGAGAGTGGCAATGATGAAGAGCAACGCAAGCAGCACGGTGACCGCTTGCGCGAACAGTAGCCAGAAGCGTCTGAGCATGAAAGAGCGGAACCTTATATGAATCGTGTTGAACTCGAATTGTATCTGAACGATACCCTGCAAATCGCGCAATTTCGCGATTACTGCCCGAATGGCCTACAGGTGGAAGGGCGCAGCGACATCCGGAAAATCGCCAGTGGCGTGACCGCGAGCCTGGCCTTTCTCGAGGCCGCCCGCGACTGGGGCGCCGATGCCGTTCTCGTTCACCACGGATATTTCTGGAAGAACGAAGATGCCCGGATTACCGGGATGAAGCGCCGTCGTCTGGGTGTGTTGATCGACCATGACATCAACCTGTTCGCCTACCACCTGCCGCTCGACGCGCATCCCGAGTTGGGGAATAACGCACAACTGGGAAAATTGTTGGGTTTTACCGACGATGGCGGGCGTTTCGGTCCGGATCAACTCGGTTGGCTCGGCGCCCCGGCGCAGCCGACAACACTGACGGCGCTTGCGGCGCACGTCGAGGCCCGGCTGGGGCGCGTGCCCCTGATGCTGGGCGATCCGAGCCGGGAGGTGCGCCGCGTGGCGTGGTGCACCGGCGGGGCGCAGGGCTTCTTCGAGGCGGCGATCTCGGCCGGGGCCGATGTTTATATCAGCGGCGAAGTGTCGGAGCCGACGCAGCATCTCGCGCTCGAAAGCGGGGTGGGATACCTGGCGGCGGGGCATCATGCGACGGAACGCGGCGGCGCGAAGGCCGTTGGCGAGCACATCGCGGCGCGCTTCGGGCTCGAGCATCGATTCTTCGATATGCCGAATCCGGCCTGACCTGAATAAGCGCCGGTAGGGGCGGCACGTTGCCGCCCGCGCGATATTACCCGTTCTGCTTCTTGAGGCTGTCGCGGATTTCGCGCAGCAGAACGATGTCTTCCGGGGTGGGGGCGGGGGCTGCCGGGGCTTCCGGAGCCGGGCGCTTGAGCCGGTTGATCTGTTTGACCATCAGAAAGATGATGAAGGCCAGAATCAGGAAGTTGAGGGCGACGGTGATGAAGTTGCCGTAACCGAAGACGGCCACACCGGCTTTGGTCAGGTCGGCGTAGGACGTCGGATTGCCCTTGAAGTCCGGTGGAATGCTGCCGAGCAGGATGAACTTGCTCGAGAAGTCGAGACCGCCGAAGATCGCGCCGACAATCGGCATGATCAGGTCTTTGACGATCGAATCGACGATCTTGCCGAAGGCCCCACCGATAATCACACCGACGGCCAGATCGATTACGTTGCCTTTGACGGCAAATTCCTTGAATTCCGACATGAAGCTCATGCCATTCCTCCGCTGTTTTGATGAGTGGCCGGGCGGAACCTCGCTGCGCCAGCCCTCACGAATTGGCATTGATTGACCGGTAATTCCATGCGGGCCGCAAGGCAGCGGCATCGGCAACGTCGAATAAATGTCACGCGATCGCCACAGGCCGCGCACGATGTCACCGGGACGAGACAGGGAAAATGATGACTAAATGTCGTGCACGCGTCAACGAAAGCGGCGATCATAGCGATTCTCGTGCAGCATCCCAGAAGCGAAACCCCGGGTGAGCGTTAGCCACCCGCAGGGTACGTTAATCCTTTGAAAATACGCGAAAACCACTAGGAGACTGGGGCGTTTTGCCGTTGTTTCAGGCATTTACGCTCGCGTATGATTTCAGGTTGACGGAAATACCAATTCAACCGTGTGGGGCTTGTGATGAGTGACAATCAAGAAAAGGCCGTCGACAGTAGCCGCCGGAATCTGTTGATTGCAACGTCCGTAGCTGGAGGCGTGGGCGGCGTTGCAACACTGGTTCCTTTCGTCAGTTCTCTCGAACCCTCGGAGCGCGCCAAGGCAGGTGGGGCGCCGGTCGAGGCCGATATCAGCAATCTCAAGCCCGGTGAGAAGATGACCGTGGCGTGGCGGGGTCTGCCAGTGTGGATCGTGCGCCGCACACCGGAAGAGATGGCTTCGCTGTCCAAAGTGACGGCAGAGCTGGCTGATCCGGACTCCAAGGAAACGTTTTCCTACCCAATGCCCGACTATTGCAAGAACGCGTTCCGCGCGCGTGCCGAGCATAAGGATCTGCTCGTGGTCGTCGGCATCTGTACCCATCTCGGTTGCATCCCTTCCGGTCCCTATCAGGCGGATACCAACGCCGCACTGGGCCACGATCCGGGCTTCCTGTGCCCGTGCCATGGTTCCACCTACGATATGTCGGGCCGTGTCTTCAAGAACAGGCCGGCGCCCAAGAATCTCGACGTTCCTCGTTTCATGTTCGTGAACGACACCAAGCTCGTGATCGGTAAAGACGAAAAAGGAGAAGCGTAATCATGGCCGCCGACAAACAGGTCGACACGACGGGCTTGCTGGGCTGGATCGATCGCCGGTTTCCGCTCAGCCAGCTCTGGAAGGAGCACGCGTCCGAGTATTACGCGCCCAAGAATTTCAACTTCTGGTATTTCTTCGGATCGCTGGCCATGCTGGTGCTGGTGATTCAGATCCTCACCGGTATTTTCCTGGTGATGAATTACAAGCCCGACGCCAACCTCGCGTTCGCGTCGGTCGAGTACATCATGCGCGAAGTGCCGTGGGGCTGGCTCATTCGCTATATGCACTCGACGGGTGCCTCGATGTTCTTCGTCGTGGTGTATCTGCACATGTTCCGCGGGCTTTTGTATGGCTCGTATCGCAAGCCGCGCGAACTGGTATGGGTGTTCGGCTGCCTGATCTTCCTGTGCCTGATGGCCGAAGCGTTCATGGGCTATCTGCTTCCCTGGGGGCAGATGTCGTATTGGGGCGCGCAGGTGATCGTGAATCTGTTCTCGGCGATCCCGTTCATCGGTCCGGATCTGTCGCTGTGGATTCGCGGCGATTACGTCGTGTCGGACGCCACGCTGAACCGCTTCTTCGCGTTCCATGTGATCGCCGTCCCGCTGGTGCTTATCGGTCTGATCGTTGCGCACATCATTGCGCTGCATGAAGTCGGGTCGAACAACCCGGACGGCATCGAGATCAAGGACAAGAAGGACGCTAACGGCCGGCCGCTCGACGGCATTCCGTTCCATCCGTATTACACGGTGCACGACATCATGGGCGTGGGCGTGTTCCTGATGGTGTTCTCGGCGATCGTGTTTTTTGCGCCGACGATGGGGGGTTACTTCCTGGAAGCGAACAACTTCATCCCGTCCGATCCGCTGAAGACGCCTCCGCACATCGCACCGGTGTGGTATTTCACGCCGTTCTACTCGATGTTGCGCGCCACGACCGATGATTTCAAGCACGTGCTCATGGCGCTGGCGGTGATCGTCACAGCCATCTGGTGGGTGAAGGGGAAGGCGGCGGCGACCACGAAGGTTGCGGCATCTGGCGGCGTGGTGCTGCTGCTGTTGGCGATGTATCTGATCGAAGCCAAGTTCTGGGGTGTGGTCGTGATGGGGGGCGCGGTGGTGACGCTGTTCTTCCTGCCGTGGCTGGACCATAGCCCTGTGAAGTCGATTCGGTATCGTCCGGGATTCCACAAAGTGCTGTTGGGTATTCTCGTCGTCGTTTTTGCTGTGTTGGGGTATCTGGGAATCCAGGAACCGACGCCTGTGAAGACCGCGATCTCGCAGGTCGGTGCGTTGTACTACTTCGGGTTCTTCTGGTTGATGCCGCTCTGGAGCAAACGGGGCACGTTCAAACCGGTGCCGGAGCGCGTGACCTTCGCGGCGCACTGAGCGTACGCAAACGACGACTAGGGATATCAAGATGAGAAAACTGTTGCTTATCCTGGCGCTCCTGAGTGGTTTCACGGCGCCGGCTTTTGCTGAAGAGGGTGTGGCGCTCGACACGGCGCCTAACCGGATCGACGATCTCGCCTCGCTGCAGCGCGGCGCGAAGCTGTTCGTGAACTACTGTCTGAACTGCCACTCGGCGGCGTCGATGCGGTATTCGCGCCTGAAAGATCTGGGGTTGTCGGATACGGAGATCAAGAACAATCTGCTCTTCACGACGGACAAGATTGGCGAGACGATGACCGTGGCCATGCGCACGGCCGATGCCAAGGAGTGGTTCGGTTCGGCGCCGCCGGATCTGTCGGTTGAGGCGCGGGCGCGGGGGACGGACTGGCTCTACACCTACTTGCGTACGTTCTATCGAGACGATGCCCGGCCGACGGGTTGGAACAATTTGGCGTTTCCGAATGTGGGCATGCCGAACCCGTTCTGGCAGTTGCAGGGACAGCGCGGCTTGAAGCGTGTAGAGGGCGCGGAGCATGGTCCGGCGCAGTACGTGCAGATCACGCAAGGGACGATGAAACCGGTGGAATTCGATTCTGCCGTGGCTGATCTGGTATCTTATCTGGATTGGATGTCAGAACCGGTGCAACGCACGCGCCGGCAGTTGGGTGTCTGGGTTTTGTTGTTCTTGGGACTCTTTACGGTACTTGCCTGGCGCCTGAATGCGGCCTATTGGAAGGACGTGAAGTAAAATAACGTCTGTACGACGGGGCCAGGGTTTGGGAAGCGTCGATTTCCCGCCCCGGCCCCGTTGGTTTTTAAGGAAGACGCGCTATGATGGTTTTGTACTCGGGCACTACGTGCCCCTTCTCCCAGCGTTGCCGGCTGGTTCTGTTCGAAAAAGGCATGGATTTTGAAATCCGTGACGTCGACCTGTTCAACAAGCCGGAAGACATTGCGGTGATGAACCCGTACGGTCAGGTGCCGATTCTTGTCGAACGCGACCTGATTCTGTACGAATCGAACATCATCAATGAGTACATTGACGAGCGATTCCCGCATCCGCAGTTGATGCCGGCTGATCCGGTGCAGCGTGCGCGTGCGCGCTTGTTCCTGTTCAATTTCGAGAAAGAGCTGTTTGTGCATGTCAGCTCGCTTGAAAACGAAAAGGGCAAAGCGGCTGAGAAGACGCACGAGAAGGCGCGAGGCGCGATTCGCGACCGTTTGACGCAGCTTGCGCCGATTTTCGTGAAGAACAAGTACATGCTGGGTGAAGAGTTCTCGATGCTCGACGTGGCGATCGCGCCGCTGTTGTGGCGTCTGGATCACTACGGCATTGAATTGTCGAAGAATGCTGCGCCGTTGATGAAGTATGCCGAGCGGATTTTCAGCCGTCCGGCGTACATTGAAGCGCTGACGCCGTCTGAAAAGGTCATGCGTCGCTAATGCGTTGAATTGCCTGCTGGCGAAGCTGGCTTACCGAGGGTGGTGAGCGGGTTTCGCGGCGGGGTGAGTTGGTTATATGCCTGAAACGTCTACCAAGCCTTATCTACTGCGCGCACTGTACGAGTGGTGTACCGACAACGGATACACACCGTATTTGGCCGTGCATGTCGATGCCAAGACGCGAGTTCCGCGCGAGTTTGTGAAAGATGGCGAGATTGTGCTGAACATCAGTTTCGACGCCACGAGCGGATTGCAGATGGGCAACGACTGGATTGAATTCAGCGCTCGCTTCGGGGGTATCTCACAGAAGGTGGAAGTGCAGGTACCGAACGTGCTGGCGATTTATGCCCGAGAGAATGGTCAGGGGATGGCATTCCCGGTCGACAAGCAGGCGTCTGCGGACGAGGGTACGGAGTTGGAAGCCGTGCCATCGGTGCAGGCGCCGGGCGATGACGATCCGGAGCCACCGCGACCGGATGGCAATGCGCCGGCGGGTGGTAACGCCGGCCGCGCTCGCCTGAAGGTGGTGAAGTAATACGCGATAGCGGGGGGAGTGGGGAGGTGCCTCCGAGCATTCCCCCAATTGCCCGCGTCCGCCGACGATTTTTCACCGTCAGGTAGCCGCAGTGACCGATGAATCGGTTACAATACGCGACTTCGCCGGCTTAGCTCATCTGGTAGAGCAGTTGATTTGTAATCATCAGGTGGCGGGTTCGAGTCCTGCAGCCGGCACCAAATAAAACAAGGGGTTACGAGAGAAATCTTGTAACCCCTTGTTCGTTTTCGTTGCCCGTGTAACCGCTGTGTAACCGATTTACACCCTCATGGATCAATGAGTTTCCATGTGAGGTGCGGAATGGCGGGTCAGGCACGTGACAAACACGGCAGAGTACGTCCCAATGTTTGGTGGCGTGCTAAGTGCTCTGCAGGCGCAGTGTAGATCGCGGAGGAGTAGTTTCGACGGTGACGACTTGATTTACTTCGGATGTGGCACGATAAAATCGAGGCACGGATGCGTGAGCAAGCAGACATGATCGTCCGCCAGGACTCCAAAGGAACGAGCCATGACCAACAAGAAAACGCCGCAGGAACTGATTGATTTCAGCGTGCAACTGCACGCGCAACTTCGAAGCTATCTGGACATGCCAACGTGGACGCCAGCGATGGGAGCCATGCTCTTGGCGGGACTCCGACCGGAAACCGGCTGTACCGAGATCCTAACTGATGGCTGGGTGGGGTTGGACGGAATTGAGCTTGGCAGCGGACGGAATGGTCGTTTCATCGAGGCGAGTCGAATCTTGCGTGAATGGAATGACTGGTGCGAGGAAGAGGGCGAGTCTCGCGCGGAGCTGCCCCCGATCGAATTCATCGTTTGGTGCGTCGATTACGAAATCAAGGAGCGATTTGCTGTATTCAGTTCGTTCCCTTGGATCGATGCCTTCAAGAACGTGCTCGGCTATCCAGCTGAGAGCCTCCATGTCCCGTTCGAGGTTGCTATATATGCCGCGAAGACAGCGCAGCCGCTCAACGAAATCCTGAATAGGCTAGACGCTATCGATCTTCGTGCGCTCGAGGCCAGCCGATTGTCGTCACCCGCTTCATCCCCCGATACGAAACCCTCCGTCGTCACCTTCAATCAGCACCGCCAATTCCTAACAACAGAAGAGTTTGCTGCTGCGCTTGGCATTGCGCCCCAGACCATCCGCAAAGGCTACTCGGCCGATGGGCATTACTGCGATGTCAGGCCAACAAAACTCCCGAATCGAAGACTCGCATGGCCGACAAATGCGGTGGACAGTATTTTGCAGGCTTCACGTACCAACAAATAGTCAGCCAATTGCTCTCGTGCGATTGGCTGGCTGAAGTCGAGTTGATCCGTCACGCAACGAGAAAATCCTCTTTCGTCTTTCCTGCCTCTTTGGCTTCCTCAAGCCATTTGGGTGCTCTTCCTCGGCCGCTCCATGACTTGCCCGTATTGGGGTCTTGATACTTTGGAGTATTTGCCGTGGCGGCAGACTTATTGGCAGGCGTTAGGTGGCGAGCGGTAAATCCCAATTCCGTCGAGGTGATGCCATATTTGGCAATTGCCGCCTTCATGCCAGAAATCGCTTCTGCCTTCTCACGATCACGTATTTGTGTCGCTTGCCGTTGAAGCTGCTCAATTTTTGCCTGAATTTCTTCGTACGTTTCCATTGCTTGCTTCCGTTTCAAAGTAAAGATGGGAATGATCTTACAGGACGATCTTGATTGTTGGGGAAGGGGCACCAAAGGATAATCTCAGGTTGAGACACGCACCTCTAATCCTATTCTGCCATCTGCTAGCTGCAAGTAGCGATTTCCATTAGCTCGACTCTAGGGGGAAGCTGGGGGCGTATGCGGCATCACGCGAGCGCCTGGTAATCCATATCTGGCCGCCAGTTCAATCAGCCGCTCTAACGTCTCAGTACGGGATATGCCGAGCTTTTTGGCAAGCGTGTCGAGATCTACCATTGTTGCATCGGAAAGAACAAAGTTTCTTTGGCGAACTTTATTCTTCTCCAACTTCTCGCGATACTTTCGTTGACTCCAAAGCTTACGGATGTGCTCGACATGACTCTTTTTCTCGTAGTTGGAGACTTGGAGAGTATCGAAATAACACTTCAGCCCGATTCCGCCCTTTTGCTTCCAGATATCAGAGGTGCTCTGCAGAGAGAGGAAGGATGTTGGCATCAATCGCGATTCCAGTACTTTCCAAGAAAATACCTGCTGTTCCAAATCCATCTCATCCCCAAACCAGTCGAGATAAGAGGTTCTTTTAAGGTGTTCCATCCACAGTTGCTGCCGTTGCTGAAGATAATTTCGCTTGTCCGCGATGGGGAGCATGACTAGATCAATTAGGCAAATAAAATATTCGCGATCACTGAATCTTGCCCTCGCATCGGGGTGTAGTGGTCAACCCACGCCGGACACCGAGTTAAGTTTTTCTTCTGCGACTGCCGGGGCTAGACCCTCGTTGAATTGATGTGGTCGAGTCCAGTTGTATCGCTGCATCAGGTAATAGCTGATGTCCCGCTGTGCTTCTCGAACACTTATATATCCAGTGCTTGGCACCCATTCCGTTTTCAAGCTTCGGAACAAGCGTTCCATCGGGCTGTTATCCCAACAATTTCCACGCCGACTCATGCTCTGCCTGATTCGATAGCGCCACAGTCGCTGACGGAATTTCCGGCTAGCATATTGACCGCCCTGGTCGCTGTGGAACATCAAGCCCGTGGGCCGACCGCGTTGCTCGAACGCCATGTCTAATGCCTTCACTACGAGGTCGGCGTCGGGGCTCGTCGAGAATGACCAGCCGACAACGCGGCGCGTGAACAGGTCCAACACCACGGCCAGATAATGCCAGCGCCCCTGCGCCCATAAATACGTGATGTCGCCGCACCAGACCTGATTCGGCGTAGCCACGTCGAACTCCCGATTCAGGACGTTGGGAATGTCG
>NZ_KB944456.1:0-215103 GCF_000389825.1 Pandoraea sp. SD6-2
CCGGCGGAGATTGTCGGTGCCCTGACGGAGCGACTTTCAAGTGGAGCGCAGTCAGGGTATCGGCGATCTTCGCGGCCCGGAAGCGGGAGAGGGCAGGCGCCGGTATTCGGGGATGTGGAGGTGAAGTGTTATCGCTGCGACGCGATGGTGGCCGAGCGTGACCCAACCACACCCCCAACGTTTCACGTGAAACACGCCGACCGATTTGTCGATGGTTGTGCTCGGGCGTTGACCCGGCGGAGATTGTCGGTGCCCTGACGGAGCGACTTTCAAGTGGAGCGCAGTCAGGGTATCGGCGATCTTCGCGGCCCGGAAGCGGGAGAGGGCAGGCGCCGGTATTCGGGGATGTGGAGGTGAAGTGTTATCGCTGCGACGCGATGGTGGCCGAGCGTGACCCAACCACACCCCCAACGTTTCACGTGAAACACGCCGACCGATTTGTCGATGGTTGTGCTCGGGCGTTGACCCGGCGGAGATTGTCGGTGCCCTGACGGAGCGACTTTCAAGTGGAGCGCAGTCAGGGTATCGGCGATCTTCGCGGCCCGGACGCGGGAGAGGGCAGGCGCCGGTATTTGGGGGCGTGGTGGTGAAGTGCTATCGCTGCGACGCAATGGTAGCCGAGCGTGACTCACCCACTCCCGACGTTTCACGTGAAACAGTCCCTAAAACCGTAGTTTTCCACACATGTTCCACGTGAAACACCGTGGCAGTTACAAATGATGCGCCGCAATACCGCTATAATTCCGCAATTACCGAATCCAGAGAGTTTGCCGCACGCGGCAAAATTGCGATGCTTTATCCAACCGAGTTCGACGTGATAGTGGTGGGTGGCGGCCATGCCGGCACCGAGGCCGCGCTCGCCTCGGCCCGCATGGGCTGTAAAACACTTCTACTCACCCACAACATCGAGACGCTCGGCCAGATGAGCTGCAATCCCTCCATCGGTGGGATCGGCAAAGGCCATCTTGTCAAAGAGGTCGATGCTCTGGGCGGCGCCATGGCGGCTGCGACCGATGAAGGCGGGATTCAGTTTCGTATTCTGAATTCGTCCAAGGGGCCGGCCGTCCGCGCCACCCGCGCGCAGGCCGATCGCCTTCTCTACAAGCAAGCCATCCGCCACCGGCTGGAAAATCAACCCAATCTCTGGTTGTTCCAACAAGCCGTTGACGATCTTATCGTCGAGGGCGAGCGAGTTGTTGGCGCTATCACTCAGATCGGGTTGCGCTTCCGCGCTCGCGCCGTGGTGCTGACAGCGGGCACCTTCCTCGATGGCAAGATCCACGTTGGATTGAACAACTACGTGGGCGGTCGCGCCGGAGATCCGGCTGCGCTCAGCTTGTCGGCACGCCTCAAAGAGTTGAAGTTGCCGCAAGGCCGGTTGAAGACCGGTACACCACCACGTATCGACGGTCGCTCCATCGACTTCTCCGTTCTTGAAGAGCAGCCCGGTGACCTCGACCCGGTACCCGTATTCTCGTTCCTCGGCCGCCCGGAACAACATCCGCGCCAAGTGCCGTGCTGGGTCACACATACCAACGAGCACACCCACGATATCATCCGCGCCGGGCTCGACCGGTCGCCAATGTACACCGGCGTTATCGAAGGGGTGGGTCCGCGCTATTGTCCGTCCATTGAAGACAAGATCCACCGCTTCGCCGACAAGACGTCGCACCAGATCTATCTCGAACCCGAAGGCCTCACCACCAACGAGTTCTATCCGAACGGCATCTCCACCAGCTTGCCCTTCGACGTGCAACTGGAGCTCGTCCGCTCAATGAAAGGCATGGAGAATGCCTACATCCTGCGGCCGGGCTATGCCATCGAATACGATTACTTCGATCCGCGTGGACTGCGTAGCTCGCTCGAAACCCGCGTGATCTCCGGTCTGTTCTTTGCAGGCCAGATCAATGGCACGACAGGCTACGAAGAAGCCGCCGCTCAGGGGCTGCTCGCCGGCATCAATGCCGCACTGCAGGTGCAGGGGCGCGATGCCTGGTGTCCGCGGCGCGATCAAGCGTACCTCGGCGTGCTGGTTGATGATCTGATTACACGTGGCGTCTCAGAGCCGTATCGAATGTTCACCAGCCGGGCCGAGTATCGCCTATCGCTGCGTGAAGATAATGCCGACATGCGCCTGACGGAAATCGGCCGCGAACTCGGTGTGGTCGATGATATTCGCTGGGAAGCATTCTGCCGAAAACGCGATGCTGTTTCACGTGAAACAGAACGTCTCAAATCCACGTGGGTGAATCCGAAAACCTTCCCGGCCGAAGATTCCGTGCCGTTGCTTGGCAAGGCCATCGATCACGAATACTCGCTGGCCGATCTGCTACGTCGCCCGGAAGTCGGGTACCACGCATTGATGACCGTGCAGGGAGGGCGTCTCGCGCCCGAAGGGCAGTTGTCCGACGATCCACTGCAGGCCAACCTGATTCGCGAACAGATCGAAATCGCAGTCAAGTATCAGGGCTACATCGATCGTCAGGCTGATGAAATCGGACGCAAGGAAGCCAACGAGAATACCGTGCTGCCCGCCAGCATCGATTACAACGATGTCAGGGGCCTGTCGATCGAAGTCCGTCAAAAGCTCAATGCGCAGCGGCCGGAGACACTGGGGCAGGCATCGCGTATCTCCGGTGTGACGCCCGCCGCGATCTCATTGCTGATGATCCACCTCAAGAAGGGACTCGGACGCCGCCGCGTGTCGGAGGACACCACTGCCGATGCCGCTGCCGCCGATAACGGCGACCAGCACGCAGCCTGACGCGGAGACCTCATGACTGATCCGCGCAGGACTGCCGCCAGCGGCGGCAATGAGTTGAGCACGCTATTGGCCGACGGTATCCGGCAACTGGGCCTGTCTATCAGCGACGAACAACAGGCTCGTCTACTCGATTTTCAGGCACTGCTGGCTAAGTGGAACGCCTCGTTGCAGATGACCTCGATCCGCGATCCGCAGCAGATGGTCATCAAGCACCTGCTCGATTCCCTCTCGATACTGCCACGTCTCGATCGTGAGCCAATTTCACGCGTGCTTGATGTGGGCTCAGGTGGCGGATTGCCCGGCGTGGTGCTCGCCATGGTTCGTCCCGACTGGCAGGTGACAGTCAACGACATCGTTCACAAGAAGACGGCGTTCCTCACGCAAGCCCGCGCGACGTTCAAGCTCACCAACCTGACCGTTGTGACCGGCCGGGTCGAGTCGCTCGTCGTCGGTAAAGAAGTGCTCGCACCGTTCGATGCCATCGTCTCGCGCGCTTTCGCAGAACTGTCCGATTTCGTTACGCTGGCTCACAATCTGCTCGCCCCAGGCGGCAGCTTCTGGGCCATGAAAGGGGTGGCCGCCGAGAGCGAGCTTGCGCTGCCGGCCGGCTATGAGCTGGTCGAACGCCTGCCGTTGAACGTACCGTTTCTCGATGCCGAGCGTCACCTGCTCCGTGTGAAGGTGACGGCATGAGTGCCATCACCCGCTGGATAGGGGCCGCCATGGTCGGTTTGTCGGTGGTGGCTGCCGTTGCCTGGGCGCAGTCCGGGCAGGAATCGCTGACGACCCGCGTGCGCCCGGTGCCGAAAATCGACAAGGCGCGATATGTCGGCACCTGGTACGAAATAGCACGCTACCCGAATTTCTTCGAGCGAAAATGTGTGTCGGACGTGACCGCAGATTACGTGGCTCGGGCGGACGGCAGGATCGAAGTCACGAACAAGTGCCGTAAAGAAGACGGTACCTGGGTCAGCGACACCGGTTTGGCTCGCACCGACGGGCAAGGCACCGGCACGGCGCGCTTCAAAGTCACCTTCGCGCCCGACTGGCTGCGCTGGATTCCCTGGCTTTGGGCGAACTACTGGGTTATCGTTCTCGACGGCGACTATCAGTTTGCCGCTGTCGGAGAGCCAAGCCGCGAGTACCTCTGGATCCTTTCGCGTACGCCGACGCTCGACGAAAATGCACTGAATCAAGTCCGTGCCCAGTTGCGCAAGCAGGGCTACGACACCGACAAACTGGTATTAACGCCCCAGAAGGCGAGCGTCCCCTGAGCACCGCGCCGGCGCATCTGACGCCGGTCAGTCAGCGCAAAAACTGAGCTTTGCTCAGAAAATCGAATTTGCGGGATGTGCCGGTTCACCGGCGGTACGGCGGGTTCGCCTGACCGGTGCAATCCCGGCATCATCTGCATCAATTGCATCAACACGGCAGCATTCGGAGGACTACATCGGCATGGCGAAAATTTTCTGCGTGGCCAATCAGAAGGGCGGCGTCGGTAAGACGACCACCACGGTGAACCTCGCTGCCGGACTGGCGTCGCACGGGCAGCGGGTCTTGTTGGTCGACCTCGATCCTCAGGGCAATGCGACGATGGGCAGCGGCATCGACAAGGCCGCACTCGAGTCGAGCGTGTACGAAGTGCTGGTCGACGGTGCCGATGTCACGACGAGTTGCCAGCGCTCGGAGTCGGGGAGTTACGACGTGTTGCCCGCCAATCGCGAACTGGCCGGAGCAGACGTGGAACTCGTCTCGCTCGAGAACCGCGACACGCGACTCAAGCAAGCGCTTGCCAAGGTCGACGATGCCTACGATTTCGTCCTCATCGATTGCCCGCCGACGCTCTCGCTGTTGACCCTCAATGGGTTGTGCGCGGCGCATGGCGTCATCATTCCGATGCAGTGCGAATATTTCGCGCTGGAAGGGCTGTCGGATCTCGTCAACACGATCAAGCAGGTGCACGCGAATCTGAACCGCGACCTGAAGGTGATAGGGCTGTTGCGCGTGATGTTCGATCCGCGCATCACGCTGCAGCAACAAGTCTCGGAGCAGCTCAAGGAGCACTTCGGGGACAAGGTTTTCAACGCGATCATTCCGCGCAATGTGCGACTCGCCGAAGCGCCGAGCTACGGCATGCCAGGTGTCGTTTTCGATCCCGCGTCGCGCGGAGCGAAGGCGTATCTCCAATTCGGCGCGGAAATGATCGCGCGCATTCAAACTATGTAAGGCGCAATCGCGCAGGAACGCATTGTCATGGCGACCAAGACCAACGCACTGAAAAAAAAGGGCCTGGGCCGCGGCCTCGAAGCGCTGCTCGGCGCGCACGCCGATAACCATAACGGCGCGGCCGAAGCCGGTGCCGACGGCGCGCCGTCGGTCATGTCGCTCGAGCGTATTCAGGCCGGTAAGTATCAACCGCGCACGCGCATGGATGAAGGGGCATTGCAGGAACTCGCAGCGAGCATTCGCGCGCAGGGCCTCATGCAGCCGATTCTGGTGCGTCGTGTCGATAGTGAGAAGTACGAAATTATTGCGGGCGAACGACGCTTCCGTGCCGCACGCATCGCCGGGCTGGCCGAAGTGCCGGTGCTCGTGCGCGACGTCTCCGATGAAGCCGCCGCCGCAATGGCGCTTATCGAGAACATTCAGCGCGAAGACCTGAATCCGCTCGAAGAGGCGCAAGGCATTCAACGTCTTCTCGGCGAATTCAACTACACGCACGAACAAGCTGCCGAGTCGCTCGGCCGATCGCGCAGTGCCGTGTCGAACCTGTTGCGTCTGCTCAATCTCGCGCAGCCGGTGCAGACCATGCTGCTGGCGGGCGATCTCGACATGGGGCACGCTCGCGCGCTGCTCGCCGTCGACGCCGCCACGCAGATCACGCTCGCCAATCAAGTGGTGAACAAGCGCCTGTCGGTGCGCGATACCGAGCGGATCGTCAACGCGTCGCTGAAACCGCAAGGTGATGGCATTCGCCGTCGCTCGGCAGAGGAGGGCGGTCGCGACGTCACGCGTCTCGAAGACGAGCTGTCGGATCTGCTCGCGTCGAACGTCAAGATCAAGGTTGGGCGGAAAGGGGCCGGACAACTCACGATCGATTTCGGCAGTCTCGATGCGCTCGACGGTATCCTCGCACGCATTCGCGCCGAATAATTTTGGCCTACCGATTAACTTTTCCGTGAACGAACCCGCCGGTGAACCGGTAGGTAAGGCAAAGCCAACGGTGCCGCGGGCGCCGGACGACTCCCTCGCGGCGGCACCGTCGCGGGGCGCCGTAACGACGCACGCCTTGCACACCTTGCGCATCTTGCGCGCGACGTACGAGCGTGTGCGCAGCGACTGGGTGCTGGTCATTCTGCTCGCCGGATTCGTCATCCTGCAGGTGTTTCGTCCCGCGAGCGTCGGCGAATTGTTCGCGCGTATCGATCGGCAAACGATCCTCACGCTTGCGGGATTGTTGATGCTCACGCGCGCCATCGACCAGAGCGGCTTTCTCGATTGGCTGGCGCAACGACTGCTGCGGGCGTTTCGCACGGAGCGGCGCCTCGCGTTGCTGATGGTGACGTTTGCCGCCGCACTGTCCACGCTGCTTACCAACGACGTCGCCCTCTTTGCCGTCGTGCCGCTCGCGCAGTCGCTCGCCCGGATTGCCCCCGTGAGGATCGAGCGACTCATCATCTTCCTCGCGCTGGCGGTCAACGCCGGTTCGAGTCTCACGCCGTTCGGCAATCCGCAAAACCTCTTTCTGTGGCAACAGAGCGGCATGAGCTTCGGCGCGTACGTTGTCATGATGACGCCGCTCACGCTCGCCCTCATGGCTGTACTGCTGGCGATGTGCGCGGCCGCGTTCGATTCGCGCGCGCTGCATTTTCAACAGCGCGGCCCGAGGCACGACATGCGCTGGACGCTGCTGTGGGTCGCCCTGACGCTGTTCGTCGCGTTCGTCGTACTCGCAGACCACGGGTATGCCGCCTGGGCCTGTGCTGGCGTGGCAGCGGTGCTGCTGGTGGCACGCCGCAATGCGGTGTTCGGCATCGACTGGCTGCTGCTTGCGATTTTCGTGCTGATGTTCGTCGTGCTACGGGGTGTGGCCGGGCTGCCCGAAGTGCGCGCCACTTTGGGGCATGTGGACTTCTCCGGGACGGCAATGGCCTATGCGGGCGCTGCGGTGCTGTCGCAATTCATCAGCAACGTGCCAGCGGCGATTCTGCTCGCCGAATACAGCCACAACTGGCCGGCGCTCGCGCATGGCGTGGCTGTCGGCGGGTTCGGCCTGGCGATCGGTTCGCTGGCCAACCTGATCGCGTTGCGCATGGCGAAATCGGGAAAAGTCTGGTGGCATTTCCATTGGCTTTCCCTCCCGTTCTTTTTTGTCGCACTTTTCCTCGGGTCCATCGCCCTGAAATGGGTATGATCACGCACCAAACCCCGCGAAGGTGCAGCGATTGCGCAGCGTTCGCCAGGAATGCCGCGTCGCACTATGCGTAAAATGGTGCTCCATGAAAGTTGGCGCCAAATCGAAGCATGCACTGCACAATTTCGGCGAATTTGTTGCGCGTTTCGATTGACTGGGGTTCGTAATGTCCCGTAAAATCTCGCGGATTTATCTGCTTGAAGAGCCCATTCGTTTTGCACGAGTCGGGCGGGGAGGCAACGAGATGACCGAAGATAAACGGTCGAACTTGGAACCGAAACCGCAAGCGCCGGCACGCGCAACATCAGAGGATTGGGACGACGAGCAGGAGCAAGAGACAATCGTTCCGCTCACGCGTGCGCAGGCCGAGCGCCTGTTCGGTCCCGATGTGGGACGCGCATCCCGTGTGACTCCATTCAGGGTGGTGGGAGCCCAGGTACTGCTGTCGCTGGTAGCGACATTGGCCTGGTGGTTTCTCTCGGCATCGCCACGAGATGCGGCGGTGTCAGCCTGGCTGGGCGGAATGATCGGTTGGATACCGGGCGCGTTGTTTGCGTTGCGGCTAAGGATGTCAGGTGATCGCCTCTCCGTCGGTTCGCTGGTGATGGGAGAAGCGGTCAAGGTAGTCACGACGATTGCGTTGTTGGTGGCGGTAGCGTTCGGTTATCCAGGAATTCACTGGGTCGCGTTCCTCGTCACCTTCGTACTGACGCTGAAAGCCTATTGGCTGGCGATGGTACTGAAGTAGCGGTGAGAATGCCGCTCACGTGTCGACGCGCTACCGTGTGCGGATTTTCATAATTGGGTGTTTGATCGCTATGTCAGTAGAAGCCGGCCACGCTCCGAACCCGTCGGAGTACATTTCGCACCACCTGCAAAATCTCGCGAGTTCGACGCAGACTAGCATTGTCGATTTTTCGATCATCAACTGGGACACCATGTTCTGGTCGATCGCGATGGGCGTTCTGGGCTGCTTCGTGCTGTGGATGGCCGCCCGCAAAGCCACGTCGGGCGTGCCGGGCCGCTTCCAGGCTGCGGTCGAAATGCTCGTCGAGATGGTGGAAGACCAGTCGAAGAGCATCGTGCACGGCAATCGTGCTTTCATCGCTCCCCTCGCGTTGACCGTGTTTGTCTGGGTCGCGCTCATGAACTCGCTGGACTTGCTGCCCGTCGATCTGCCCTCGAAGGTGATCGAATGGGTGGGTCTGGGTTCGATCATCACGCACCATCGCATTGTGCCGACGGCCGATCTGAACGGCACGCTCGGTATTGCCGTCGGCGTGCTCATCCTGATGCTGTTCTACAGCTTCAAGATCAAGGGCGCGGGCGGTTTCATGCACGAGTTGTTCACCGCACCGTTCGGTAACCACTTCCTGCTGTGGATTCCGAACCTGCTGCTCAACCTCATTGAATTCTGTGCCAAGACCGTGTCGCTCGGTATGCGACTGTTCGGCAATATGTACGCCGGCGAACTGGTGTTCCTGCTGATCGCTCTGCTGGGCGGTATCTGGAGCTTTGGCGCAGATGCGTCGGTGCTGGGTTTTGTCGGTCACGTCATTGCCGGCACCGCATGGGCGATTTTCCACATCCTGATCGTGTTGCTCCAGGCGTTCATCATGATGATGCTTACGCTCGTGTATATCGGTCAGGCGCATGACCATCACTGATCGGTCGTTGCGGGTCGTTAAGGGTTTCCCGGTTTTTCAGTTTTTCAAATTCAAAGTTTCAAGTCTCTAACCAAAAGGAGTAATCATGCAAGCTTTCATCGCCAACATCCAGGGTCTGACCGCCATCGGTATCGGCATCATCATCGGTCTGGGTGCTATCGGCGCCTGTCTGGGTATCGCGCTGATGGGCGGTAAGTACATCGAAGCGTGCGCCCGTCAGCCCGAGCTGATGAACCCGCTGCAAACGAAGATGTTCCTGCTGGCCGGCCTGATCGACGCGGCATTCCTGATCGGCGTGGGCGTTGCCATGCTGTTCGCGTTCGCGAACCCGCTGCTGTCGAAGCTCGCTTAAGTTTCTTTCGGCCGGTCGCGCACTGATCCGCGCGGCCAACTGGACATGAACGGCGCGCCCAAGCCAGCAGGCACAATGGGGCGCGCTGTTTTGCCAATCGACTCGCATCACCGAAAGGAAACACCGTGAACATCAACGCAACTCTGTTCGCGCAAACCGTCGTGTTTCTGATCCTGGCATGGTTCACGATGAAGTTCGTGTGGCCGCCGCTGATCAAGGCTATCGACGAACGCGCGAAAAAAATCGCTGACGGTCTGGCTGCTGCCGATAAGGGCAAGGCTGAACTCGATGCCGCCAACAAGCGCTCCACGCAAGCCCTCGCGGAAGCCCGCGACGAAGGCGCGAAGCGTATTGCCGACGCCGAGAAGCGCGCACTGGCTGTGGCCGACGAGATCAAGGCCCAGGCGCAAGCCGAAGCCGCCCGTATCATCGCCAACGCAAAAGCCGAAGCCGAGAACCAGGCCGTCAAGGTCCGTGAATCGCTGCGCGAAGACGTTGCCGGTCTGGCTGTCAAGGGCGCCGAGCAGATCCTGAAGCGTGAAGTTGACGCCAAGGCCCACGCCGACCTGCTGAACCAACTCAAGGCAGAGCTCTGATCATGGCCGAACTCGCAACCATCGCTCGTCCGTATGCCGAGGCGTTGTTCCGCGTGGCGAAGTCCGGCGACCTGAATCGCTGGTCGGAGCTGGTGCGCGAACTGGCGCAAGTGGCAGCGCTGCCCGAAGTGGCCAATCTGGCCGACGATCCGAAAGTCACGCCGGCGCAAGTCGTCGACGTGCTGACCGCAGCCGTGAAATCGACCGACGCCGAAGTGCGCAACTTCGTCGCCGCTGTGGTCGAAAACGGCCGTCTGGCCGCTGTGCCGGAAATCGCCGTGCAGTTCGAAGCGTTGAAGAACGCTGCCGCCGGTTCGGCGGACGCCACGATCGAAAGCGCCTTCCCGCTCGAAGGTGAGCAACTGACCTCGCTGGTCAAGGGCCTCGAGCACAAGTTCGGCTGCAAGCTCAACCCGAGCGTGACGGTAGACCCGTCGCTGATCGGTGGCGTGCGTGTGGTGGTTGGCGACGAGGTGCTGGACACTTCGGTGCGCGCCCGCCTGGCGGCTATGCGGACGTCGCTGACGGCCTGAGCCCGGCGCGATACGCCTGCGACGGCAAGAATTGAATATCAGGAGCACATATGCAACTCAATCCCTCTGAAATCAGCGAACTGATCAAGAGCCGGATTCAAGGTCTCGAGAGCGGCGCCGAAGTCCGTAACGAAGGCACCGTGATTTCGGTGACCGACGGTATCTGCCGTATCCATGGCCTGTCGGACGTGATGCAGGGCGAAATGCTGGAATTCCCGGGCAATACGTTCGGTCTGGCACTGAACCTCGAGCGCGACTCCGTCGGCGCCGTGATTCTGGGCGAATACGAGCACATCTCGGAAGGCGACACCGTCAAGTGCACGGGCCGCATTCTGGAAGTGCCGGTCGGTCCGGAACTGAAGGGCCGCGTCGTTGACGCGCTGGGCGTGCCGATCGACGGCAAGGGCCCGATCAATGCCAAGCAAACCGACGCCATCGAAAAGATCGCCCCGGGCGTGATTTGGCGTAAGTCGGTGTCGCAGCCGCTGCAAACCGGTACGAAGGCTATCGACGCCATGGTGCCGATCGGCCGCGGCCAGCGTGAGCTGATCATTGGTGACCGTCAGACGGGTAAGACCGCTGTGGCCATCGACACGATCATCTCGCAAAAGGGCAAGGGTGTGACCTGCGTCTACGTCGCCATCGGTCAGAAGGCTTCGTCGATCATGAACGTGGTGCGCAAGCTCGAAGAGCACGGCGCGATGGAATACACGATCATCGTGGCCGCCACCGCTTCGGACTCGGCCGCCATGCAGTTCATCGCACCGTACGCCGGCTGCACGATGGGCGAATTCTTCCGCGACCGCGGCGAAGACGCGCTGATCATTTATGACGATTTGACCAAGCAAGCCTGGGCCTACCGTCAGATCTCGCTGCTGCTGCGCCGCCCGCCGGGCCGCGAAGCGTATCCGGGTGACGTGTTCTATCTGCACTCGCGTCTGCTCGAGCGTGCGGCTCGCGTCTCGGAAGAGTACGTCGAGAAGTTCACCAACGGCGCTGTGAAGGGTCAAAGCGGTTCGCTGACGGCACTGCCGATCATTGAAACGCAAGCCGGTGACGTGACTGCCTTCGTTCCGACGAACGTGATCTCGATTACCGACGGCCAGATCTTCCTGGAAACCGACTTGTTCAACGCAGGTATCCGTCCGGCAATCAACGCCGGTATCTCGGTGTCGCGCGTTGGCGGTGCAGCACAGACGAAGGTCATCAAGAAGCTGTCGGGCGGTATTCGTACCGACCTCGCGCAGTATCGTGAGCTGGCTGCGTTCGCGCAGTTCGCCTCGGACCTGGACGAAGCCACCCGCAAGCAGCTCGAGCGCGGCCGCCGCGTGACGGAACTGCTCAAGCAGCCGCAGTACCAGCCGCTGCAAGTGTGGGAACTGGCTGTGTCGCTGTTCGCCGCCAACAACGGCTATCTGGATGACCTCGAAATCGCTCAGGTGCTGCCGTTCGAAAAGGGTCTGCGCGAAGTTCTGAAGACCAGCCACGGTGCGCTCATCGGCCGTATCGAAGAGACCAAAGATCTCTCGAAGGACGACGAAGCCGCCCTGCACGCTGCGATCAAGGACTTCAAGAAGACCGGCGCTTACTAATCCGGTTGAATCGGTAACTATTCAACGGACCCGGGAAGGCGCGATGTTCAGGCAACAGCGGACGTCGCGCCGAGACAAGGAGTAAGCAATGGCTGGAATGAAGGAAATTCGCGGCAAGATCAAGAGCGTGCAAAACACGCGCAAGATCACCAAGGCCATGGAAATGGTGGCCGCGTCGAAGATGCGCAAGGCGCAGGAACGCATGCGTCATGCCCGGCCGTACGCTGACAAGGTGCGCCAGATCGCCGCGCACATGGGCCAGGCGAATCCGGAATACCACCACCCGTTCATGGTGAAGCATGCCGACGCGAAAGCTGCCGGCATCATCGTGGTGACGACGGACAAGGGCCTGTGCGGCGGCTTGAACACCAACGTGCTGCGTGCCGTGGTGAACAAGATGAAGGCTATCGAAGCGCAAGGGCTGAAGATCGAAGCCACCGCCATTGGCGGCAAGGGCTTCGGTTTCCTGAACCGTATCGGCGCGAAGGTGGTTTCGCATGTCGTGCAACTGGGCGACACCCCGCATCTGGACAAGCTGATCGGTGCCGTGAAGCTGCAACTCGACGCGTATGCCGAAGGCAAGCTCGACGCCGTGTACCTGGCGTACAACCGCTTCGTCAACACGATGAAGCAGGAAGCTGTGGTCGAACAACTGCTGCCGCTGCCCGAGAAGCTCGAGGGCGCGTCGGAAGACGCGAGCGCAGTGCCGGCACGGCATTCGTGGGACTACATCTACGAACCGGATGCGAAGACGGTCGTCGATGCCCTGCTGGTGCGTTACGTCGAAGCTGTCGTGTATCAGGCAGTCGCTGAGAACATGGCGTCGGAACAGTCCGCCCGTATGGTGGCCATGAAGGCCGCATCGGACAACGCGAAGACCGTGATCGGTGAATTGCAGATGGTCTACAACAAGGGCCGTCAAGCAGCGATTACGAAGGAACTGTCCGAAATCGTGGGTGGCGCCGCCGCAGTGTAAGCGGTGGCACGGGCCGATGCGCCGTCAGGCGAAATGAATTTGAGTATCTAAAGGAAAAGCGATGAGTACTGCTTTGATTGAAGGCAAAATCGTACAGTGCATCGGCGCCGTTATCGACGTGGAATTCCCGCGCGAAAGCATGCCGAAGATCTACGATGCGCTCACCATGGAAGGTTCGGAACTGACGCTCGAAGTCCAGCAACAGCTGGGCGATGGCGTGGTGCGTACCATCTGTCTGGGTTCCTCCGAAGGCCTGCGCCGCGGTATGACGGTGCAAAACACCGGTCTGCCGATCACGGTGCCGGTCGGCAAGCCGACGCTGGGTCGCATCATGGACGTGCTTGGCCGTCCGATCGACGAAGCCGGTCCGATCGCACAGGATCACACCCGTTCGATTCACCAGAAGGCCCCGGCATTCGACGAGCTGTCGCCGTCGACGGAACTGCTCGAAACCGGCATCAAGGTTATCGATCTGATCTGCCCGTTCGCCAAGGGCGGCAAGGTGGGTCTGTTCGGTGGCGCCGGTGTGGGCAAGACCGTGAACATGATGGAACTCATCAATAACATCGCCAAGGAACACGGCGGTTATTCGGTGTTTGCCGGCGTGGGCGAGCGTACCCGTGAAGGGAACGACTTCTACCACGAAATGAAGGACTCGAACGTTCTGGACAAGGTCGCGCTGGTGTACGGCCAGATGAACGAGCCGCCGGGCAACCGTCTGCGCGTGGCGCTGACCGGTCTGACGATGGCAGAGCACTTCCGTGACGAAGGTCGCGACGTGCTGTTCTTCGTGGACAACATCTACCGTTTCACGCTGGCCGGTACCGAAGTGTCGGCACTGCTCGGCCGTATGCCGTCGGCCGTGGGCTATCAGCCGACGCTGGCTGAAGAAATGGGTAAGCTGCAAGAGCGTATTACGTCGACCAAGACTGGCTCGATCACGTCGGTGCAAGCCGTGTACGTGCCTGCCGATGACTTGACCGACCCGTCGCCGGCCACCACCTTCGGTCACTTGGACGCCACCGTCGTTCTGTCGCGTGACATCGCCTCGCTGGGTATCTACCCGGCCGTCGATCCGCTCGACTCGACCTCGCGTCAGATCGACCCGAACGTGATTGGCGAAGAGCACTATACGGTGACCCGTCGCGTGCAATCGACGCTGCAGCGTTACAAGGAACTGCGCGACATCATCGCGATTCTGGGGATGGACGAACTGTCGCCGGACGACAAGCTCGCCGTGGCCCGTGCGCGTAAGATTCAGCGTTTCCTGTCGCAGCCGTTCCACGTGGCCGAAGTGTTCACGGGCTCGCCGGGCAAGTACGTTCCGCTCAAGGAAACGATCCGCGGCTTCAAGATGATCGTCGACGGCGAGTGTGACCACCTGCCGGAACAGGCGTTCTACATGGTTGGCACGATCGACGAAGCGTTCGAAAAAGCCAAGAAGATGCAGTAAACGGTTGAGTGCCGGGCGACGGCGGGGTGTCGTAAGAGAGACCCCACCGCACGCCGGCAGGTGACTGTTGCGGGGCGGGGTAGCGAAGCGAGGGCGGCAACGTCCGGACTAGCGCGCCTGCCGCTTCATCACACTCAACGGGAGCGATTATGGCAACCATTCACGTAGACGTCGTCAGCGCGGAAGAGCAGATCTTCTCGGGTAAGGCGCGCTTTGTGGCGCTGCCCGGCGAAGCCGGCGAGCTGGGCATTTTGCCCGGCCACACGCCGCTGATCACGCGTATCAAGCCGGGCGCGGTGCGCATCGAGGACGAGGCAGGTAACGAGGACTTCGTCTTCGTGGCCGGCGGCATTCTCGAAGTGCAACCGGGCACGGTCACCGTGCTCGCCGACACCGCCATTCGCGGCAAGGATCTGGACGAGGCGAAGGCTGCCGAAGCCAAGCGCCGCGCGGAAGAAGCGCTGACGAACAAGGATTCGAACATCGAGTATGCGACTGCCCAGGCCGAACTGGCCGAAGCCATCGCTCAACTCGCTGCGATCCAGAAGTTCCGCAAGATGAAGTAAATCGGCAGGGCGGTTGCGACGGCGTTTTCACCGCCGGCGTAGCCCGCAATGCCCGCCGTCACACAGCGGCGTGCGTCACCACGTACGTTGCCGTATAACGGCAGGAAGCCCCACGCATGCAAGTGCGCGGGGCTTTTGTTTTGCCTGGTGAATTCGATCGCCGATCGCCGTCGATGCGCAAGGCACGCCAGACTCAGGGCCATCCCCACTCGTTCCGTCACTCGAATTACGTTAACGTAAACGTCAAGTCGGCGTGACGCACTATTGTGATGAAGAGAAGCCCGCCGTCGTTCGATGCAACGACAGGCGAGCCATTCACTCGCAAGCGCCACGCGACAGCATTTCGCCACTTCAGCATTGCTTCAGGAGACACAAGCATGGAAAGCCGGGAAGGTGCGGGCGTTGTACCTCGTAACGGACTGTCGTATGTGAAAGGCGATACCACCGTACCGCTTTCGACGTTGACGGTGTTCGGTTTGCTTGCCGAGACGGCGGCGAAGTTTCCGGAGCGCCAGGCCGTGGTGTTTCGGGAGCAGGGCGTGGACTGGACGTGGCGCGAATTCATCGCACACGTCGATACCTTTGCCACCGGACTGATGTCGTTGGGGCTGAAGAAGGGCGATCGCGTAGGTATCTGGTCGCCGAACCGCGTCGAATGGCTGGTCACGCAGTTTGCGACCGCGCGCGTCGGCCTGATTCTCGTGAACATCAATCCGGCTTATCGGCTCGCCGAACTGGAATACGCGATCAACAAGGTGGGGTGCAAGGCACTTGTGGCTGCGGAGTCTTTCAAGACGTCGCGCTACCTCGACATGCTCAACGTGCTCGCGCCGGAGCTGGCAACGTGCACCCCCGGCCAACTGAAGTCGGAAAAGCTGCCGACGTTGCGAACGGTCATCCGCATGGGCATGGAGACCACGCCCGGCATGATGAATTACGGCGACGTGGTGGCGCTCGGCGCGGACACCGATCTCGTCAAACTGCGCGCGATGTCCGACTCGCTCGATTGTTTCGACGCCATCAATATCCAGTTCACGAGCGGCACGACGGGCAACCCGAAGGGCGCTACGCTCACGCACCACAACATCGTCAACAACGGCCGCTATATCGCCATGGCGATGCGCTTCTCCGAGCACGACAGTCTGTGCATTCCCGTGCCGTTCTATCACTGCTTCGGCATGGTGCTGGCGGTACTTGCCTGCGTGTCGACGGGTGCGACGATGGTGTTCCCGGGCGAGGCGTTCGACCCGAAGGCCACGATGGCTGCCGTGTCGGAAGAGCGCTGTACGGCGCTTCACGGCGTGCCGACGATGTTCATCGCGCAACTCGATCACCCGGCGTTCGGCTACTACCACTTCGATTCTCTGCGTACGGGGATCATGGCGGGCTCGCCGTGCCCCATCGAAACGATGAAACGCGTCATCAACGAAATGCACATGAGCGAAGTGACGATCGCTTACGGCATGACGGAGACGAGCCCGGTGTCGTTCCAGACCACGACGACCGACCCGCTGCAAAAACGCGTGACAACCGTGGGGCGCGTGCAGCCGCACCTCGAAGTGAAGCTCGTGGATGCTGCCGGAGAGATCGTGCCGGTGGGTGAGAAAGGCGAACTTTGCACGAAGGGCTACTCGGTGATGCTGGGCTATTGGGACGACGAGCCTCGCACGCGCGAAGCGATCCGCGATGGCTGGATGCACACGGGCGATCTCGCCACGCTCGACGAAGACGGCTACTGCAATATTGTCGGCCGGGTAAAGGACATGCTCATTCGTGGCGGAGAGAACATCTACCCCCGCGAGATCGAGGAATTCCTGTTCCGTCACCCCAAGGTGCAGGCTGTGCAGGTGTTCGGTGTGCCGGACGCGAAGTACGGCGAGGAAGTCTGTGCGTGGATCATTCTCAAGCCGGGTCAGAGTGCGACGGAAGACGATATCCGCGCCTTCTGCAAGGACCAGATCGCGCACTACAAGATTCCGCGCTACATCCGCTTCGTCGACGAGATGCCGATGACGGTCACGGGCAAGGTGCAGAAATTCATCATGCGCGAACAGATGGTCGAAACACTCGGGTTGTCCGAAGCGAAGACGGCTTGAGCGAGGCAGGGCGCAGGACCAGGCTCGCCCGGAGGGGGCGAGCCCTGCTTATTTTTTGAGCGGGACCGGGATCAATGCCGTATGATTCGGGGTTACCCTTGGTCTGCGCCATGCCTGCCCACACATTTCGCACCGTTTTCGTTCTTGGCATTCTGTCGGCCATCGGCTCGCTGTCGATCGACATGTATTTGCCTGCGTTGCCGAGTATCGCTCGCGAACTGAACACCACAGATGCGGCCGCGCAATTCTCGCTGGCATCGTTCTTCATCGGCCTGGGGCTTGGTCAGTTGCTGCATGGGCCGCTCGCCGACCGCTACGGCCGCAAGCGTCCACTGTATGCCGGTCTCGCGCTCTACACGCTGGCATCGGCCGGCTGCGCGCTGGCGAGCAATATCGAGACGCTGATCGTCTGCCGTTTCATTCAGGCGGTGGGCGGCTGCGCGTGCTTCGTGATCGCACGCGCCATGGCGCGCGATCTGTTCGACACGAGCACGGTGGCGCGCGTGCTGTCGCGCATGACGCTCATCATGGGGGCCGCACCGATCCTCGCGCCGCTCATCGGCGGGCAGGTGCTGATGTTTGTCGGCTGGCGCTGGATCTTCTGGGGGCTGACGGCGTTCGGCGCGATGTGCTTCGCGATGTCCGTCTACTGGCTGCCGGAGACGCGCGCGGCGGCAAAGCAGGCCCGCAACTGGCTCATGACCGCCTGGCACAACTACGGCGCGCTTGTGCGTGACCGCGAGTTCATGGGCAATGCACTGGCGGGCGGCGTCGCGCAAGCCGGCATGTTTGCCTACATCACGGGCTCACCCTTCGTGTTCATCAATCTGTACGGTGTCGACCCGGCGAATTACGGTTGGCTGTTCGGACTGAACGCCTGTGGCATCATCGCCGGCTCGCAGATCAACGCGCATTTGCTGCGCAAACGCCGTCCGGCCGACGTGTTGCGTCGTACCAACAATCTCGTTGCGGTTCTCGGATTATTGATGCTTGCCGTGGCGGCGTTGCAACTGGGCGGACTGATCGGATTGATGGTGCTGCTCTTCGCTTATGTCACGAGTCTGGGCTTCTCTCAGCCGAACGCGGTGGCCGAAGCCTTGAACCGCCAGCATCAACGCGCGGGCGCCGCATCGGCCCTCCTGGGAGCATTGCAGTTCCTCGCTGCGGCGAGCGCGGGCGCGGCCGTCGGGCTGATGCACGCCCGCTCGGCGGTGCCGATGGCGGCCGTCATCGCCTTGTGTGGTGTCCTGTCGTGGTGTTTCCACACGGTGCTCATTCGCAGAGCGAAGGCGACACCCTCGGCCACCGGAACGGTGTGAGGCGTTTCGACACCGCATCGATGCACCGAAGCCGGAACCTGCGACGTTGCCGGGCGTCTGAAATTCGCAACATGCGGAAAGGCACGGTAAGCCGGCAAATGGGCGTGATCGGCAATTTCTCGGGAACCGACTGCCGAGCTTTCTTTCCAACACTGAAATCCGGCGCGCGACCGTGCATCTGTAACAGTTTGTAATTGCTCTGTTCCCGTGTCCGCACGATTGGCAAAGTACGATCCAACGCCTCCTTGCAAAGTCCTCCCCCAGTTTTTTTGCAAGGATCGCTAAAGTTCGGTGAAACCTCGCCGAAATACAGTCAAGTAGTAAAGCGCAGCTTCGTGACACTTTCATGAAACTGCCGTCCGTTAGGCACCGATCACTCTCCCCGAGTGCATCGTTGGGGCCGCTTGCGCCCCCGATGTAGGAAAAATTCCTACAAAAAACTTCCGCTTTTCTCATCACTCCACGTAGTTTTTCTCCGATTTCTTTATCGTTCGCCCTTCTCCACAATGCGGGGGAATAGACAGTAGTACCGCAAGATTCATCCATTGCGCCGGGGGGCCGCATGCGAAACAGCGAAACACTGAACGAGATTCGTGAGTTGAATCTTTCCTACCTTGTCCTGGCTCAGCGCCTGATCCGTGAGGATCGCGCCGCGGCGATGTTTCGCCTGGGTATCAGCGACCAGCTTGCCGACGTGCTCGGCAGTCTCACGCTGGCTCAACTCGTCAAGTTTGCGGGGTCGAACCAGCTTCTGTGCCGATTTCGATTCGACGACCACGTGATTCTTTCCACCCTTACACACGGTGCGAAAGACGTAGGTATGCAGCAGTCACACGCATCGATTCTGCTGGCGGGGCAACCCGTAGAGCAGATCGGCTGAGCGTACAACAACGCGACGCTCGCTGCGCCGTCCCGAGGGGGCGGCGTTTCGCGTGACTTGCCAGGAAGCCTGTAAATGCGTACCAAAAGCGTCGTTCTCGAGGCCCGTGAGATTCAACTGGCCATCGAACTGATCGAACTCGGCGCCCGCCTCCAGTTGCTGGAAGCGGAAACGAGCCTGAGCCGCGACCGTCTCATCAAGCTCTACAAGGAGCTTAAAGGGGCCTCGCCACCCAAGGGCATGCTGCCGTTCTCGACCGACTGGTTCGTGACGTGGCTGCCGAACATCCACTCGTCGCTTTTCCACAACATCTACCGTCATCTGGTTCAGCACGGCGGATGTCAGGGCATCGAAGCCATCGTCAAGGCGTACCGCCTGTACCTCGAGCATGTGGAATTGCATGGCTGGGAAGCCGTGCTCGGGTTTACACGTGCGTGGACGCTCGTTCGCTTCTTCGACAGCAAGATGTTGCAGATGACGCCGTGCACGCGCTGCGGCGGTCATTTCGTCACGCACGCGCACGAACCGCATGGCCAGTACGTTTGCGGGCTGTGCCAACCGCCGTCGCGTGCCGGTAAGACCCGGAAAGCGAAACACGCGCATGCCGCCGATCTGGCGCCGGCCGTGGCATCGCCCGCACCTGGCACGGATATTTCTCCGCTCGCCGCCTGATCAAGCCCACTTCACGAGGTCACACCCCCTACAGTTTCCCTGCGTGTCTGCCGTTAAGCCCTCTGAACAGGAAGGACATTTTTCCGTAGACGTATTTTTGCGAGAGGTATCCGGCAGTGCTTGTCGTCATTGGTTACATCATCGTTCTGGCATCGGTCTTTGGCGGCTTCGTCATTGGCGGGGGCCACTTGGGCGCGCTGTTTCAGCCGACCGAGCTGCTGATTATCGGTGGCGCGGGCGTCGGCTCGTTTGTGGTGGGCAACAACAGCAAGGCGATCAAGGCGACGATGAAAGCGCTGCCGATGCTGTTCAAGGGCTCGAAATACACCAAAGATCTGTACATGGAGCTGATGGCGCTTCTGTACGTGCTGCTCGCGAAGGCGCGCAAGGACGGCATGCTCGCCATCGAAGGGGACGTGGAAGACCCGGCAGCGAGCCCGGTGTTCTCGCAGTACCCGCGCATTCTCGGCGAGCCGCGCATCATGGAATTCCTCACCGACTATCTGCGCCTGATGGTCAGCGGCAACATGAACGCGTTCGAGATCGAGAACCTGATGGATCACGAAATCGAAACGTACCGTCATGAGGGCGAAGTCCCGGCGCACTGTCTGCAAAAGACGGGCGACGCCATGCCGGCCTTCGGTATCGTGGCTGCGGTGATGGGGGTGGTGCACACGATGGCGTCGGCCGACCAGCCGCCTGCCGTGCTGGGTGCGCTGATCGCCCAGGCGCTCGTGGGTACGTTCCTCGGCATTTTGCTGGCCTACGGCTTCATTTCGCCGCTGGCGCAACTCATCGAGCACCGCATCAACGAGTCGGTCAAGCTCTACGAGTGCATCAAGGTCACGCTGCTGGCCAGCCTGAACGGTTACGCGCCGGCGCTCTCGGTCGAATTCGGCCGCAAGGTGCTCTATTCCACAGTACGTCCGTCGTTCGCCGAGCTTGAAGAGCACGTGCGGCAGGTCAAATCACGTTGACGGGCGGCAGCAATGAGCGAGAAAGAAGAGCGGCCCATCATCATCAAACGCCGCAAAGCCGGCGGGCACGGCCATCATGGCGGCGCGTGGAAGATTGCCTACGCCGACTTCATGACGGCCATGATGGCGTTCTTCCTGCTGATGTGGCTGCTCAGCTCCGTGACCAGCAAGGAGTTGACGGGCATCGCCGAGTATTTCCGCACGCCGCTCAAAGTCGCGCTCACCGGCGGGCGTAACGCGGCGGACAACAACGGCGTAATTCCCGGTGGTGGCGCCGATACGACGCGCACCGACGGTCAGAAGTCGCGCGGCGATCAGGCCAAGTCGCGTCAGGCGACGACCACCGAGCTGGCCGAGCGTGCCGATGCGCAGCGTTTGCGCGAACTCAAGGCACGCCTCGAGAAGGCCATCGAAAATAACCCGACGCTCAAACAGTTCCGCAAACAGTTGCTCATCGATGTGACGACCGAAGGTCTGCGCATCCAGATCGTCGACGACCAGAACCGGCCGATGTTCGCCAACGCGAGCGCGCAGGTGCAGCCGTACATGCGCGACATCCTGCGCGAGATCGGCAAGTCGCTCAACGACGTGCCCAATCGCATCAGCCTCTCGGGGCATACCGACGCCACCGCCTATGCGCAGGGCGACAAGAGCTACAGCAACTGGGAGCTATCCGCCGATCGCGCAAACGCCTCGCGTCGCGAGCTGATTGCGGGCGGTCTCGACAGTGAGAAGGTGTTGCGCGTGGTGGGCCTGGCGTCGACGGTGCCGCTCGATCATGACGACGCGTACAACCCGATCAATCGCCGTATCAGCATCATCGTGCTCAACCGCCGCGCAGAGCAGTCGTTCAAGCACGAGGGCGACCAGCCGACCATCGATGCCGTAAACGCGCGCGGCGCAGGAAGCGAGGCGGTGAACGCCGTCATCAACGGTACCTTGCCTGCCGTGCCCACGCCGCCGGCGGCGCCTGGCACCGCAGCGCGATAACCGACAAGAGGAGACGCATGCACGCCCTTCGTAACACGATTCTCGCCGTCGACGATTCCGCGTCGATGCGTCAGATTCTGGCGGCAACGCTCGACGAAGCCGGCTACGCCGTGACGACCGCCCGCGACGGGCAGGAAGCTCTGGCGCTGGCGTCGAACACGACCTTCGATCTGGTGCTGACCGACCAGCACATGCCCGGCATGGATGGCTTGTCGCTCATTCGCGCACTGCGCGAACTCGACGCGTTTGCCCAGACACCCATTCTGGTGCTGACGACAGAAGTCGATGGTGCATACAAGACGGCAGCCCGCGAAGCGGGCGCCAGCGGCTGGCTGATCAAGCCGGTCGACCCCGAGGCATTGGTCGACGTAGTGGGCTCGCTCGTCGGCGAAGGCGCATGACGATGACGTTGATGGCACAACTAAGTTAGGACGAGGAAATCGGTGGATATCACCCAGTTCTACCAGACCTTTTTCGATGAAGCGGAAGAGTTGCTCGCAGAGATGGAGCACCTCCTGCTCGCGCTCGATATCAATGCGCCGGACAACGAGCAGCTCAACGCGATTTTCCGTGCGGCACATTCGATCAAGGGCGGCGCCGCTACGTTCGGCTTCACCGCGCTCACCGAGACCACTCACCTGCTGGAAAATCTGCTGGACCGCGCGCGTCGCGGCGAATTGCAGTTGCGCACCGAGATGGTCGATACCTTCCTGGAAACCAAAGACGTGTTGCATCAACAGTTGAATGCCTACCGCGCCTCCAGTGAACCCGATGCTGAGGCGATGACGCGCATTTGCGCAATTCTCCAGCAACTCGCCGCCGAAGAAGGCGGGGCCCCGGCCACCGCCGCACCGGTTTCGCCCGCAGCGGCGGCGCCGGCGAGCGCGCCCGCAGCATCCGGAGATGCCGGCGTAGCGGCAACCGACGCGAGCGGCGCACCCACGAGCGCGGTGCCGCCAGGCCAGACGCGTCTGAAAGTCACGCTCACCGGCGTGGGCGAAAAAGATCAGGCGTTGCTCGCGGAAGAACTGGGCAACCTCGGTCAGGTGGCCGGGCGTCAGTCGACCGGCGACGTGTTGCACCTGTGGCTCGACACCACTTGCGGAGCGGACGACATTCTCGCCGTGTGCTGCTTCGTGATCGAGCCGTCGCAGATCGACGTGCAGGATGCCTCTGCCGTCGCGGCCGCACCCGACGCACCGGCGCAAGCCCCTGTGGCGGCGCCGGTCCAGACGGCCGAGATTTTTGCGCAGGCACCGGCTGCCTCGGCGCCGATCGAAGTGCCTGCTGCGCCGGCACCCGCTGCGGCGCCTGCGGCCGAGCAAATCGTCGTGCCCGCTGCCCCGGTGGCCCAGGCGGGCTCGGGTGGCAACGGCGCCCATCACCCGCCGGAAAAGCGCGCGGCAGCCGCGCCGGCCGGTGCGGCTGCCGGACACGAGAACAGCTCGATTCGCGTGGGTGTCGAAAAGGTCGACCAGCTCATCAATCTCGTGGGTGAACTCGTGATTACGCAGGCGATGCTCGCGCAAACGGCGAGCAGCCTCGACCCGATGCTTCACGACCGTCTGTTCAACGGCATGGGCCAGCTCGAGCGCAACGCGCGCGACCTGCAAGAGGCCGTGATGTCCATCCGCATGATGCCGATGGATTACGTGTTCTCGCGTTTCCCGCGTCTCGTGCGCGATCTCGCCGGCAAGCTGGGCAAGCAAATCGAACTCGTCACGTTCGGTCAGGCGACCGAACTCGACAAGAGCCTGATCGAGCGCATCATCGATCCGCTCACGCACCTTGTGCGCAACAGTCTGGATCACGGTATCGAAACGTCGGAGGCGCGTCTGGCCTCGGGCAAGGACCCGGTCGGCCAACTGGTGCTGTCTGCCGCGCATCAGGGCGGCAACATCGTGATCGAAGTGAGCGACGACGGCGCGGGCCTGCGTCGTGAAAAGATTCTTGCCAAGGCACAGCAGCAGGGCATGAATGTGTCCGACTCGATGACGGACGAGGAAGTCTGGCAACTGATCTTCGCGCCAGGCTTCTCCACGGCTGAAGCGGTGACCGACGTGTCGGGCCGAGGCGTGGGCATGGACGTCGTCAAGCGAAACATCCAGCAGATGGGCGGCCACGTGGAGATTCTGTCCTCGCGCGGCAAGGGCACCACGATCCGCATCGTGTTGCCGCTCACGCTCGCGATTCTCGACGGCATGTCCGTCAAGGTCGGCCCCGAGATATTCATCCTGCCGCTGAACTTCGTGATGGAGTCGTTGCAACCGCGTCGCGACGACATTCGCGCCGTGACCGGCGAAGGTCAGGTCGTGCTGGTGCGCGGCGAGTACCTGCCGCTTGTCGAACTGTACCGCGCGTTCGACGTGCCGGAAGCGCGCCTCGACCCCACGCAGGGCATCATCGTGATCCTTCAGGCCGAAGGCCGTCGCTTCGCGTTGCTGGTGGACGAACTGGTCGGTCAGCAGCAGGTCGTGGTGAAGAACCTCGAAACCAATTACCGCCGTATTCACGGTATTTCCGCCGCCACCATCATGGGTGACGGCAGTGTGGCTTTGATCGTCGACGTGGCGGCGCTTCAGCGCGGCCAGCGCTCGGCAGTAGCCACCATCTTCAACTGAAGTCGGAGACGCGTTAGATGGACAACCTTTCGCAAGAGCATGCCGTGTCGCGCCAGGGCGGCGCCATGCAGACCGATGGCGACGGTCAGGAATTTCTGGTCTTCACACTCGGTGAAGAGGAATACGGCATCGACATTCTGAAGGTGCAGGAGATTCGCGGTTACGACGCGGTCACGCGCATCGCCAATGCGCCGGACTTCATCAAGGGCGTGATCAATCTGCGCGGCATCATCGTGCCGATCGTGGACATGCGCATCAAGTTCCGTCTGGGCCGCGTCGAGTACGACACGCAGACGGTCGTGATCATTCTGAACGTGGCGGGCCGCGTGGTCGGCATGGTGGTCGACGGCGTGTCGGACGTGCTCACGCTCGCACGCGGCGAAATCAAGCCGGCGCCCGAGTTCGGCGCGCAACTGGCGACCGAGTACATCACGGGTCTGGGCACGGTCGAAGGCCGCATGCTGATCCTGATGGACATCGAGAAGTTGATGACCAGCGACGATATGGCGCTCATCGAGCGGCTGGCGAGCTAAGCACCGGTAGCAGGCGCGCAAAGCAAGACACATAGCACGGACGTGAACGGCGGGCCGAGACACCCGCAACATCACCTCACAAACCATAACCCACTCACCCAGTCCACGGAGACCGAGTACGTGCGCAATAACCAGCCCGTCACCCAGAATGAGTTCGTCATCGGCGAGCATCAGTACCTGATCTCGCGGACGGATCTCAAGGGGCGGATCACGTACGCCAATCCCGCCTTCGTGGAGGTGAGCGGCTATTCGCGCGATGAACTCCTGGGTGCGCCGCACAACATCGTGCGCCATCCGGACATGCCGCCGGAGGCGTTCGGCGATTTGTGGGAGACAGTTCAGCGCGGCGACACGTGGATCGGGCTGGTCAAGAACCGCCGTAAGAACGGCGACTACTACTGGGTGCTGGCGACGGTGACGCCGACGCAGGAGAACGGCACGGTGGTGGGTTACACATCGGTGCGCGTACGTCCTGCGGCGGGGGCGACGGCGCAGGCTGAAACCGTCTATGCGCGCTTTCGCAATGGGCAAGCGGGCAATCTGCGCATTCGCGGCGGCAAGGTCGAGCGCGGCGGGATTGCGGCACTGGTGCGCAAGGTCCGTCTCGATACGCTGCGTGCGCGTCTGACCGGCATGATCGTGCTCGGCGCGATTCTGCTCGTCGTGGTCGGCGCTTTGGGCATGTGGGGCGTCTCGAGCAGCAATCAGAAGCTGTTGCGCGTGTACCAGAACGGTATGGTGCCGGTGAGCACGCTGGGTGTGATCGGCCAGAAGCTCGATCGCGATGTGCTGCTCGTGGCGGAAGCCGTAGGCAGCCCGAACCTCGACGCGATGAAGCGCGCGGGCGACGAAATCGCGGGCAGTCTCGACGAGATCAACCGTCAGTGGGCGGAGTACATGAAGGCGGTCGATCCGGCGACGCAGGCGCAGGCGGAGCGTTTCAACGTGATTCGCCAGCACTTCACGACCGATGGCCTTCAACAAACGGTCGCGATGCTCAAGGCCGGCTCGGCCGAGGGTGCCCAACAGACATATATCGAGAAGGTGAAGCCGGCCTATGGCCCGATGCGCGACGAGCTGAACGTGCTCACGCGTCTCGAGCTCACGCAGGCGACCGATCTGTACGAGCAAGCGCAGAAGGAGCACACCCTCGTGCGCGGTGCCACGGCAGTGGCGGTGCTCGGCGGCATTGTCATCCTGTTCGTTCTCGGCAGCATTCTGCGCCGGGCGATCAACCATCCGCTGCGCGTCGCGCTCTCGATGTCCAAGCAGATCGCGGCGGGCGACCTGACCGGCACGGCCGAAGGCTCGGGCCACGACGAAATCGGGCAGTTGCTCTTCAGCCTCACGGTCATGAAGAACAGTCTGCTGTCCATCGTTTCGGATGTCCGTGAAGGCATCGACTCGATCAATGTGGCTTCGCGCGAAATCGCCGCAGGCAACACCGATCTGTCGGCCCGCACGGAGCAACAGGCCGCCTCGCTGGAGCAGACGGCCTCGTCGATGGAGCAGCTCACGGCCACGGTCAAGCAGAACGCCGACAACGCCCGGCAAGCGAGCGCGATGGCGGTGAACGCCTCGGAGATTGCCGAGCGCGGCGGTCAGGTGGTGGGCAACGTCGTCGACACCATGGACGGCATCTCGACGAGTTCGCACAAGATCGTCGACATCATCAGCGTGATCGAAGGCATTGCGTTCCAGACCAACATTCTCGCGCTCAACGCCGCCGTGGAAGCGGCCCGCGCGGGCGAGCAGGGACGTGGCTTCGCCGTGGTGGCAGGTGAAGTGCGCACGCTGGCGCAACGCAGTGCGGCAGCGGCGAAGGAAATCAAGGTGCTGATCGAAGACTCGGTCGGGCGCGTGGAAAACGGTTCGGCGCTCGTGGCGAAGGCCGGTCAGACGATGGACGAGATCGTGCAGGCGGTCAAACGCGTGACCGACATCATGGGCGAGATCTCGGCGGCCTCGGCCGAGCAGTCGAGCGGCATCGAACAGGTCAACCGTGCCGTGACGCAGATGGACGAAGTCACGCAACAGAACGCGGCGCTCGTGGAAGAAGCGGCGGCTGCCGCCGGATCGCTCGAAGATCAGGCGCATCGCTTGCGCGACGCGGTTGCCGTCTTCCGTGTCGGCGACAGCGTCAAGCTCGCCGGGGCGTCCAGCGCCACCATGCAACGCACGGCGTCTATCGCGCGGCAGGCGAGTGCGGCGGCACCGGCCGTCTCAGCCACAAAGGCTGCCTCGGCGGCAACGGCCGTGGCATCGGCAGCCAGCGCCGCACCGGCACGCGCGAGTGCCGGCGGGGGGGCGACGCGTGCGGTGACGCGCCGTGCGCAGCCGCCCGCGCCGGCGGCCACCACCGCACAAAAAGACGCTCAGGTGCTGCCAATCGCAGCACGGAGGGACAAGGCACCAGCAGGCGGATCGGCGGGAGCTGCGGCGGCGAAGTCGAGTGATCCGGGAGATTGGGAAGAGTTTTGACGTTTCGATGATTCAGATGGGTATGCCGGCCGCTGGCCGGTCTTCACGGGGTAGAGGTCGTTATGTTTAAGAATGTCACCATCCGGGCTCGGCTGACGCTGGCGCTAGGACTCTTCATGGTGCTGCTGGTTGTCGGCGCTGCTGTGGGGCTCGTCTCGCTGCGACAAAGCAATGCATCGCTGCAGGAGATTTACTCGAACGACATGGCGTCGGCACGCGCGCTCGCGCGGACGACGGTTGGGACACTGAGCGCACGTGTGACCCTCTCGCGCATCGAATTCATTGCCGATCCGACCGAGATCAAGACGGCGATCGAAGACGTTCGCAGGAGCCTCAAGAATGCTGACGACGCCTGGGCTGCCTATGCCGCGCTGCCGATGAGCGATGGCGAGAAGAGCATCGCCGACGCTGTGATCGTCGCACGCGGCAAAGTGGTCAACGATGGCATCCTGCCCGCCCTCAAGGCCATCGAATCCGGCGATATTCCCGACTTCCACGCCAAGACGGTGATCGACGTGCCGCGCCTGTTTGCCGACTACACGAAGGCGATGACGACATTGGCCGATTTGCAGGTCAAGAACGCAGAAGATCGTTACCTCGACGCACAGAGCCGCTACACGATGGTGATGTGGATGGTCGGCCTGGGCCTCGCTGTGGGCCTGCTCGTCGGCATCGTGACGCAGGTCACGCTCACGCGCGCTATCGTCGGCCCGATCGACGACGCCATCAAGCACTTCGAGAAGATTGCCAACGGTGACCTCACGCAACGCGTCGACGTGTCGAGCGACACGGAAACCGGGCGTCTGTTCAAGGGCGTGAGACACATGCAGGACAGCCTCGTGCGCACCGTCGCGGAAGTTCGCTCGGGCACCGAGTCGATCACCTCTGCGGCACAGCAGATTGCGGCCGGCAACACCGATCTGTCGGCCCGCACGGAACAGCAGGCCGCGTCGCTGGAAGAAACGGCCTCGTCGATGGAGCAGCTCACGGCCACGGTCAAGCAGAACGCGGACAACGCGCGTCAGGCCAGCCAGCTTGCCGTGAACGCCTCGGAAATCGCCACGCGTGGCGGTGAGGTCTCCGGGCAGGTCGGTGAAACGATGGATGGCATCTCGGCCAGCTCGAACAAGATCGTCGACATCATCAGCGTGATCGACGGCATCGCCTTCCAGACCAACATTCTCGCGTTGAACGCCGCCGTGGAAGCCGCGCGTGCCGGTGAGCAAGGCCGCGGCTTTGCCGTGGTGGCGGGCGAAGTGCGCACGCTGGCGCAACGCAGTGCGGCGGCAGCGAAGGAAATCAAGGGGTTGATCGAAGATTCGGCACGCCGCGTGCAAGACGGCACGGCGCTCGTGGCGCAGCAGGGCCAAACCATGGGCGAGATCGTGCAGGCGGTCAAACGCGTGACCGACATCATGGGCGAGATCTCGGCAGCGTCGGCCGAACAGTCGAGCGGCATCGAGCAGGTCAACCGCGCGATCACGCAGATGGACGAAGTGACGCAGCAAAACGCGGCGCTCGTGGAAGAAGCGGCCGCTGCCGCCGGCTCGCTGGAAGAGCAGGCCAATCGTCTGAAGTCGGTTGTCTCGGTGTTCCGCCTGGACGCCGGTCAGGCCGCAGCAAACCACGCGGCGCCGACGCTGGCGGCGAAGCCGGGCGCCGCGCGTCCGGCAGTGAAGAAGGTGGCGGCGCCCGCCGCTGCGGCACCGGCACCGGCGGCGAAGGTCGCAGCCGCGCCGCAGCGCAAACCGGCACCGGCCGCAGCCGCGCCAGCGGCCCGCACCGGTACGGACGACGCGAGCGGTGACTGGGAAACCTTCTGAGCACGCGTCGAACGGGCGTAAAAGGCAACCAGGTAACAACTTATAGGAACGGTGCACGCGTCTGTCCCGGAGCAAGATGGGCCGGAATCGACGAGACGCGTGTCGGCAAGTGGCAATAATCGGTAAGACGAAACGCCGTCGCGCGCATTACACCGCGACGTGCGGCGGGTGGAGGGTCACATCATGATGCAGTTGAGTCTCAAGGCAAAACTCTGGTCAGCGCTTGCGCTGATGTGGCTGGGGCTGTTGATTCTCGGCGGCTGGGCTGCCTGGCATGAGCGCGGCACGGTGATATCGGAGCGACGCTCCGCGCTGGAGAACATTGTCTCCACTGCCGACGGGATCGTGCGCGACTACGCGGCGCAGGCTGCGGCGGGCAAAATCGGCGTCGACGAGGCGAAACAGCAGGCCATGGCACGCCTCAAGATGATGCGCTATGGCGACAACGGTTATCTGGTCGTCTTCAACACGACGCCGACCGTGCTCATGCATCCGACACTCGCCGATTTGGTCAACAAGGACGTCTCCAATTACAAGGATTCGAGCGGCAAACTGCTCTTCATCGAGATGGCGCAAGTCGCCAAGAGCAAGGGCTCTGGCTTCGTCGATTACTACGGCCGCATGCCCGGTAGCGACAAATTTCTCGCGAAGCTCTCGTACGTGAAGTACTTCGCGCCCTGGGACTGGGCCGTGATGAGCGGTGTGTACGTCCAGGACATCGATGAAGCGTTTTATGCCACGCTGTGGCGCCTGGGCATTGCGATGCTTGTCATCGGCGCCATCGTCACTGCGGCAATGATGGCGATCATTCGCAATGTGCAACGCAGTCTCGGTGGCGAACCCGATTACGCGGCCGAAATTGCGCACCGCATCGCCGGCGGCAATCTTTACGATCCTGTCGACGTCGCGCCGGGCGACACCGGCAGTCTGATCTACGCCATGCAGCGCATGCAGCAGACGCTTGCCCAGACCATCGGGCAGATTCGCCAGGGCACCGAGTCGATCACGACAGCCGCGCATCAGATCGCGGCCGGCAACACCGATCTGTCGGCCCGCACGGAACAGCAGGCCGCCTCGCTGGAAGAAACGGCCTCGTCGATGGAGCAGCTCACGGCCACGGTCAAGCAGAACGCGGACAACGCGCGCCAGGCCAGTCAGCTTGCCGTGAACGCCTCGGACATCGCCACACGTGGCGGCGAAGTCTCCGGGCAGGTCGGCGAAACGATGGACGGCATCTCGGCCAGCTCGAACAAGATTGTCGACATCATCGGGGTGATCGATGGCATTGCCTTCCAGACCAACATCCTCGCGTTGAACGCTGCCGTGGAAGCGGCTCGTGCGGGCGAGCAGGGGCGCGGCTTTGCCGTGGTGGCGGGCGAAGTGCGCACGCTGGCGCAGCGCAGTGCGGCGGCGGCGAAGGAAATCAAGACGCTGATCGAAGACTCGGCGCGCCGCGTGCACGACGGTACGGCGCTCGTGACGCAACAACGTCAGACCATGGGCGAGATCGTGCAGGCGGTCAAACGCGTGACCGACATCATGGGCGAGATCTCGGCGGCGTCGGCCGAACAGTCGAGCGGCATCGAGCAGGTCAACCGCGCGATCACGCAGATGGACGAAGTGACGCAGCAAAACGCGGCGCTCGTGGAAGAAGCGGCGGCCGCCGCCGGCGCACTGGAGTCGCAGGCGGACGAATTGCGCGATGCCGTGTCGGTGTTCCAGACGAACGGCGAGGGCGGCGCGAGCGTGCATGCCATGAGCGCAACGCGCCGGGAACCGACGCCGCAGCCGTTGGCTCGCGCCGCATGAATGTGAGCACAACAGTGAACATGACGTCCGACGATTGACGTTGCAGCAAAGTGAGAAACCATGACTGATTCGCGCAATACCTCGCAGCTGTCGCGCCGCAGTGCCGCTGGCAACACCGGCGCGCACGACGCTGGCAGCTCGCGCAGCGCGGATTTCGCGCGCGCAAGCGGTGCCGCCCTCTCGGGCGAGCGCGACTTTGCCTTCTCGCTGGCCGATTTCGGCCGCATCCGCAACCTGATCTATCAGCGTGCCGGGATTGCACTGGCCGAACATAAGCGCGAGATGGTGTACAGCCGCATCGCGCGGCGTTTGCGTGCGCTCGGCATGACGAGCTTCACCGAATACCTCGACATGCTCGAGGCCGATACCGGCGACGGCGAGTGGGAGTCGTTCACCAACGCGTTGACGACCAACCTGACGTCGTTCTTCCGTGAATCGCATCACTTCCCGTTGCTCGCCGACTTTGTGCGCCAGCGCCCCAAGCCGATTTCGGTCTGGTGCTGCGCGGCGTCGACCGGCGAAGAGCCGTACTCGATTGCGATGACGCTTGTCGACACGCTGGGCTCGCGCCCGAATGCGAGCGTGCTGGCCACGGATGTGGATACACAGGTGCTGACGCGCGCGTCGGCTGCCGTCTATAGCGGCGAGCAGACCGGCAAACTCTCGCAAGAGCAATTGCGCCGCCACTTTCTGCGCGGCACGGGCGCGAACGCGGGCAAGATCAGGGTGCGTCCGGAGTTGCAGCAACTCGTGACGTTCGAGCCGCTGAACTTGCTGGCGCCGTCGTGGCAGATCGGCGGTCCGTTCGACGTCATCTTCTGCCGCAACGTGATGATCTATTTCGACAAGGAAACACAGGCGCGGATTCTCGAGCGCTTCGTGCCCTTGCTAAAGCCGGACGGGTTGCTCTTTGCCGGGCACTCCGAGAACTTTACCTATGTGAGCCGGTCGTTCCGACTGCGTGGGCAGACGGTCTACGAACTGGCCGGCACGAGTGCACGGGGAGCCTGACATGGCGCAACCACTGGCCGAAGCGCTCGCGACCAATCATTACTTCGACAATGCGTTCAACATGCAGGCGGTGAAATTGCTGCCGTCGGAGTATTACGTCACGACCGAAGACATCATGCTCGTGACGGTGCTTGGCTCGTGTGTGGCTGCATGCGTGCGCGACAGCGTCACGGGCATCGGCGGCATGAACCATTTCATGCTTCCGGACGATGGCGAAAGCGAGCGCGACCGTATACTCTCGGCGTCCATGCGTTACGGCGCATACGCTATGGAAATGCTCATCAACGAGCTGATCAAGCTCGGCGCAAAGCGCGAACGGCTCGAAGCGAAAGTCTTCGGCGGCGGCGCGGTGCTGGCGGGCATGACCACACTGAACATCGGCGATCGCAATGCGAACTTCGTGTTGCGTTATCTCGAGATGGAGCAGATTCGCGTCACGGCGCAGGATCTGCTCGGACCGCATCCGCGTAAGGTGTGCTTTTTACCGCGCACCGGGCGGGTGATGGTCAAGAAGCTGGGCGACCGGGGAGATCCGGCCATCGTCCAGCGGGAACAGGCGTACGCGCAGCGTTTGCGCACACGCGAAGTACGGGGCTCCGTAGAACTCTTTGCGCCACCGGCCAGAAATGCCAAGCCTCGGCCGGGGCCTGACAACCGACAAATGGAGGAGGCTTGAGCGAACCAATCAAAGTCCTGTGCGTGGACGATTCCGCACTCGTACGCAGTCTGATGACTGAGATCATCAATGCGCAACCGGACATGACCGTTGTGGCGACCGCACCCGATCCGCTCGTGGCGCGCGACCTGATTAAGCAGCACAACCCGGACGTGCTCACGCTCGACGTCGAAATGCCGCGCATGGACGGGCTGGACTTCCTCGAGAAGCTCATGCGCCTGCGTCCGATGCCGGTGCTCATGGTGTCGTCGCTGACCGAGCGCGGCTCGGAAGTCACGCTGCGTGCGCTCGAACTCGGCGCGGTAGACTTCGTGACCAAGCCGCGCCTGGGTATTCGCGACGGCATGCTCGAATACGGCGAGATGATCGCCGACAAGATTCGTGCGGCCGCCCGTGCCCGGGTGCGCAGCGCCCCGCCCAAGAGCGCGGTACCCACACCGATCGAAGCGGCGCCGATGTTGCGCAACCCGTTGGTGTCGACGGAGAAGCTGATTATCATCGGCGCGTCGACGGGCGGCACCGAAGCGATTCGCGAGGTGCTGGTGCCGATGCCGCCGGATGCCCCGGCGATTCTGATCACCCAGCATATGCCGGCCGGTTTCACCAAATCGTTCGCGCAGCGCCTGAACGGTCTATGCCGCATCACGGTGAAGGAAGCCGAGCATGGCGAGCGTGTGCTGCCGGGTCACGCGTACATCGCGCCGGGCGGCGACACTCACTTGCAGCTCTCGCGCAGCGGTGCGAACTATGTGGCCTTGCTCGACCCGGCGCCGCCGGTGAATCGACATCGGCCGTCGGTCGATGTATTGTTTCGCTCCGCGGCCGTGCATGCCGGACGCAACGCCATCGGGGTCATTCTCACGGGCATGGGCCGCGACGGCGCGGCCGGTCTCGTGGAAATGCGCCAGGCCGGCGCATATACCTTCGCGCAAGACGAAGCGAGCTGTATCGTGTTCGGCATGCCGCGCGAGGCCATTGCCATGGGCGGCGCAGAAGAAGTGGTGCCGTTGCACGAAATGGCTCGCAAAGTGCTGCATCAGGTCGCGAAATTTGGCGAACGCACCCAACGAGTATAGTAGTGCGCTTTTTGGCGTTTTTTCGCCGTATGGTTCGCATGGATTTGCGGGCACACTCAGGGCACTGAGTGGCGGCGGAATTTGCCCATGAATATCGCCGGCCCCCGAGGGGCGCCGGCCGAATTGGAGTAATGATGATAGACAAGAACATGAAATTCCTGGTCGTCGACGATTTTCCGACGATGCGCCGGATTGTGCGAAACCTGCTCAAGGAGCTGGGTTTCTCCAATGTCGACGAAGCGGAAGACGGTGCGGCGGCGCTGGCCAAACTGCGTGGCGGCAACTTCGAATTCGTGGTCTCGGACTGGAACATGCCGAACATGGACGGCCTGACGATGCTCCAGCAGATCCGTGCCGATCCGAACCTCTCGAAGCTGCCGGTGCTGATGGTGACGGCCGAAGCGAAGAAGGAAAACATCATCGCTGCCGCCCAGGCGGGGGCGAGCGGGTATGTGGTCAAGCCGTTCACGGCGGCGACCCTGGATGAAAAGCTGGGCAAGATCTTCGAGAAAATGGACAAGACGGGGGCCTGAGCGTGACCCACGAGGCGAGCACTGAATGGCCGGGTGAGCCCAATGGCGCTCACGTGACCGGCGAGGCGGCCCCCGCCGAGCGCATGCTCATGCGCATCGGACAGTTGACGCGCATGTTGCGCGACAACCTGCGTGAACTGGGGCTGGACAAGCAACTCGAGCAGGCTGCCGAGGCAATTCCCGACGCGCGCGACCGCCTGAACTACGTCGCCACCATGACCGAGCAGGCGGCGGTGCGGGCGCTCACGGCCATCGAACTGGCCAAGCCTCTTCAGGATCGCCTTGAAGCGGACGCCAACGCGCTCGACGAGCGTTGGGCCAAGTGGTTCGACGAGCCGCTCGAACTCGACGACGCACGCAAGCTTGTCCTCGAGACACGCACCTATCTGCGCCGCGTGCCAGAAGACACCCGCGCGACCAACAACCATCTGATGGAAATCATGATGGCGCAGGATTTCCAGGATCTGACCGGTCAGGTCATCAAGAAGATCATGGAGGTCGTGCAGGAGATCGAGAAGCATCTGCTTCAGACGCTGCTCGAGAACATGCCTCCGGAGAAGCGCAAGGAGGCCGAAGACTCGCTGCTCAACGGGCCGCAGATCAAGAAGGAAGGTCGCACCGACATCGTGGCCGATCAGGGCCAGGTCGACGACCTGCTCGCCAGCCTCGGCTTCTGAGTGAGTGCCTCGCCAGCCGGTTGACCGGCCTGGCGGGCGTAGTTTTTCGGCCCCGGCGCCGGCCTCGTTCGGCCGCTGTCACGAAATACCGCCCAATCCCGCCTCTATTCCCCCCTTTGTGACTTGACGGTTACGGCCATAATCAGTCGCGATAGGGTGGGTTCGTCCGCCCGCAGTGGATAGGGCATGGCAGAGGAAAGCGATCTCGAAAAGTCGGAACCTGCGTCCCCCCGGCGTCTTGAAAAGGCGCGCGAGGAGGGACAGGTTGCGCGTTCGCGCGAGCTTTCCACGTTCGCCTTGCTGGCGGCCGGGGTGGCCGGCCTGTGGATGACGGCCGACCGGATCTCGCAGGGTTTCGCACAGCTCATGCGCCACGGCATGGCGTTCGAGCCAGGCACCGCGCTCGACACCCACCGCATGCTTTCCCACGCCGCCCACTCGGGCGCCGACGCCCTCGTCGCCATCGCCCCGCTGCTCGGCTTGCTGGTGCTCGCGGCGATCGCCGCCCCGATGGCGCTGGGCGGCTGGCTCTTCACGACCAAGTCGCTGGCCCCCAACTTTGGCCGGCTGAACCCGCTCAAGGGGCTTGGCCGCATGTTCTCCACGCAAGGTCTGGTCGAACTGGTCAAGGCGGTGGCGAAGACACTGCTGGTCGGGGCGGTGGCCTACTGGGCGATTGCGCGCGATAAAGACGCCGTGATGGGGCTGATGACCCAGTCGCCGCGGGCGGCGCTGCCCTACGTGGGCGAGTTGATCGTGGTGTGCTGCGCGTTCATCGTGGCGTCGCTGCTGCTGGTGGCGGCCATCGACATCCCCTTCCAGCTCTGGCAGCACTACAAGAAACTGCGCATGACCAAAGAGGAAGTGCGTCAGGAAAACAAGGAATCGGAAGGCGATCCGCACCTCAAGGCGCACATCCGCCAGTTGCAGCGTCAGACCGCGCGCCGCCGCATGATGCAGGACGTGCCCAAGGCCGACGTGATCGTGACCAACCCGACGCACTTTGCCGTCGCCCTCGAATACAAGGACAACATGCGCGCGCCGCGCGTGCTGGCCAAGGGCGCCGATCTGGTGGCGCAGCGCATCCGTGAGTTGGGTGCGGAGCACAACATCCCGATTCTCGAAGCCCCGCCGCTCGCGCGCGCGCTGCATGCGCACGTGGAGATCGGTCACGAAATCCCGGCCACGCTGTACACGGCCGTGGCCGAAGTGCTCGCGTGGGTCTTCCAGCTTCGCCGCTGGCGTACCGAAGGGGGCATGGAGCCAAGCGTTCCGTCCGACCTGCCGGTGCCGGCCGAACTCGACGCGCCGCGGCGCGCCGGGCCGAAACGAGTGTAACGAATGAACCTCAACCCTCGCGCGAACCAGTGGCTGCGCTCGTCGCAAATGCTCCTCGGCGGCAGTCTGAAGTCGCTCGCCGCGCCGGTGCTGATCATCATGATTCTGGGCATGATGATCCTTCCGTTGCCACCGTTCATCCTGGATTTGCTGTTTACCTTCAACATCGCCCTGGCGGTGATGGTGCTGCTCGTGAGCATGTACACGCAAAAGCCGCTCGACTTTGCGGCGTTTCCGAGCGTGCTGCTGTTCTCCACGCTGCTGCGGCTGTCGCTGAACGTGGCGTCTACCCGCGTGGTGCTGCTCGAAGGCCACACCGGCCCGGACGCCGCAGGCAAGGTGATCGAAGCGTTCGGGCACTTCCTGGTGGGTGGCAATTACGCCGTCGGTATCGTGGTGTTCATCATCCTCGTGGTCATCAACTTCATGGTGATTACGAAGGGTGCGGGGCGGATCGCCGAAGTTGGCGCGCGCTTCACGCTCGATGCGATGCCCGGTAAGCAGATGGCCATCGACGCCGATCTGAACGCCGGCCTGATCGGCGAAGAGGAAGCGCGCAAGCGCCGCTCGGTGATCGCGCAGGAGGCCGACTTCTACGGCTCGATGGACGGTGCATCGAAGTTCGTGCGCGGCGACGCGGTCGCCGGTCTGCTCATCATGGTCATCAACATCGTCGGCGGCCTGATCGTCGGCGTGGTTCAGCACGGACTGGACATCGGCCTCGCCGCCAAGAACTACACGCTGCTGACCATCGGCGACGGCCTCGTCGCGCAGATCCCCGCGCTGGTGATCTCGACGGCCGCCGGTGTGGTCGTCTCACGTGTGGCGACCGACGAAGACGTCGGCCAGCAGGTCGTCTCGCAACTGTTCAGCAATCCGCGTGTGCTCGGCATCACGGCGGCGATTCTGGGCCTGATGGGGCTGATTCCCGGCATGCCGCACTTCGCCTTCCTGTTGCTGGCGATCGGGCTCGGCGCCCTCGCGCGCTGGCAGTTTCGCAAGGCCGAGGCGGCCAAGCAACAGGCGGCGCGCCCCACACCGGTGGCGGCTACCGCACCAGCCGAAGTGGCCGAAGCCTCGTGGGACGACGTGGCGCTCGTCGATCCGCTGGGACTGGAAGTCGGCTACCGGCTCATTCCGCTCGTCGACCGCAATCAGGACGGCGAGTTGCTCAAGCGTATCAAGGGCATCCGCAAGAAATTCGCGCAGGAAATCGGTTTCCTCGCGCCGGTCGTTCACATTCGCGACAATCTGGAGCTGCGCCCGAACCAGTACCGCATCACGCTCAAGGGCGTGACCATCGGCGAAGGCGAAGCGTATCCGGGCCAATTGCTCGCCATCGATCCGGGGCAGGTCACTGCGCCGCTGCAAGGCACGCCGACGCGCGACCCGGCCTTCGGCCTGCCGGCCACCTGGATCGACGTCGGTCAGCGCGATCAGGCGCAGGCCTATGGGTACACGGTGGTCGATGCCGGCACCGTGGTGGCGACGCACCTGAACCACCTGATCAACGCCCACTCGCACGAGTTGCTGGGGCGCCAGGAAGTGCAGCAGCTCATCGAGCGTATCGGGAAGGACGCGCCCAAGCTCATCGAAGATCTGGTGCCGAAGACCGTCACGCTCACCACGTTGCAGAAGGTGTTGCAGAACCTGCTCGAAGAGCAGGTGCCGATTCGCGATATGCGCACGATCATCGACACCATTGCCGAGCATGGCGCACGCGTGCAGGACCCTTACGACCTTACGGCGCTGGTGCGCCTGTCGCTCGGTCGTGCGATCACGCAAAGCGTGTTCCCGGGCAGCGGCGATCTCGAAGTGGTGGGGCTCGACGCCAATCTCGAACGAATTCTCACGCAGGCGTTGTCCGCGGGCGGAGGCACCGGTCTCGAACCGGGCCTCGCGGACACGCTGCTGCGCGAAACCCAGGCAGCCGTGGCGCGTCAGGAACGTCAGGGCTTGCCGTCGGTATTGCTGGTTCAACATCCGCTGCGCTCACTGCTTTCGCGCTTCTTGCGCCGCAGCCTGCCGCAGCTCAAGGTTCTGTCGTATGCGGAAGTGCCTGACACACGGAACGTGAAAATGACGGCACTCATCGGAGGTCAAGCGTGAAGATTCGGAAATTCTTTGCGGGCACGTGCCGCGACGCACTGCGCCAGATTCGCGAGGAAATCGGACCCGATGCGGTCGTGTTGTCCAACCGCTCGGTTGCCAACGGCGTGGAAATCGTTGCGCTGGCGGAAGAAGATCTCGACGCGCTCGCAGGCGGCGACATGCCGACGTACCGGCCGCGTCCCCGGCCGGCGGCACCCGCGCGGATCGCTGCGTCACCTGCCGCGAGTGCACACGACGCCGCTGCGGCGAGCGCATTCGCCGAGACGATGATGGGTGAACTCCAGAGCATGCGAGGCTTGCTCGAGGAGCAGGTGGCGGGGCTGGTCTGGAACGACAAGCAACGCCGCTCGCCGGCGCAGGGCGAGATTCTGCGCACGCTGCTGGCTGCCGGGTTCTCGGCACAACTGGGCCGCGCGCTGCTCGAACATCTGCCGGAGGGGAGCGATCGCGAGAACGGAATCGACTGGGTGAAGCAAGCGCTCAAGCGCAACTTGCCCATCATGCCGAACGAAGACGAGTTGATGGACCGGGGCGGTGTGTATGCACTGATGGGCCCGACCGGCGTGGGCAAGACCACGACGACGGCCAAGCTCGCGGCGCGCTGCGTGATGCGTCATGGCGCAGAGAAGCTCGCGTTGCTCACGACCGACAGCTATCGTATCGGCGGACATGAGCAGTTGCGCATCTACGGCAAGATTCTCGGCGTGACGGTGCATGCGGTGAAGGACGCCACGGATTTGCGTCTGGCGCTGACCGAGTTGCGCAACAAGCACATGGTGCTGATCGACACGGTGGGCATGAGCCAGCGCGACCGCACCGTACCCGAACAGGTCGCGATGCTATGCGGCGCGCAGACCCCGGTGCAGCGTCTGCTGTTGCTCAACGCGACAAGTCATGGCGACACGCTCAACGAAGTGGTGCACGCCTATCGCAGCGCCAGTGCGGAAGGCGGCAGCGATCTCGCCGGGTGTATTCTCACGAAACTCGACGAGACGACCAATCTCGGTTCGGTGCTCGATACGGTGATTCGTCACCGTCTGCCGGTGCATTACGTTTCCACGGGGCAGCGCGTGCCGGAAAATCTGCACGTTGCCGACCGGGAGTTCCTGATCGACACGGCGCTTTCGGCGCCGGTGACGGGCTCGCCGTTTGTGCCGGCCGAGGAAGACCTGCCGGCTGTGGTGCGCGGGGTCGACCCCAACTACAGCGGGCTCTTCGCGTCCGCTCAACCTTCAGGCGAGGCCTGCTTTGGTTAAACTCGTTATCGATCAAGCTGAGGGACTGCGCCGTCTGGTGGCGCGCCATACCACGCGTATCGTCGCGGTGGTGGGGAGTGCGCCTGAAGCGGGTCAGACGAGTGTTGCTCTGAATCTGGCCAGCGCGCTGGCCCATCACGGTCAGGATGTCGTGCTGGCCGACGAGAGCGGGCATGCGGCGCCGGCCCTTGGCCTGACGCTGCGCGGCGACATCCACGACGTGCTGGCCGGGCGCGTGTCGTCTGACGCGATTCGTGTCCATACGCGCGACAACGTGGTTCTGGTGCCGGTGGCGCACCGTCATCCCGAACGTATCGACCCGTCGGGTGCGTTGCCGCTGCTCACGATGGGCGAGCCCGACATCGTGGTCATCGACTGCACGCGTGCCGGGGCGGTGCTCAGCCCGCTGGCTGCACAGGCGCATGAGGTGATGGTGGTGCTCGGATGCGAGCCGGCATCGATCACGGGGGCGTATTCCTGGATCAAGCAGGCGCATTTCGACTATGCGCTGGCGCAATTCCGGGTGCTGGTGAATCGGGCAGAAGATATAGAGGCACGTGTGGTGTGCCGCAATCTGGCAACGACGGCGAGCCGCTATCTGGCGGTGTCGCTGGAACTGGCGGGCCATGTGCCGGTGGATCGGCAGGTCATGCGGGCGCGGCATCTCATGCGCACGGTGGTCGATGCGTTCCCCATGGCACCGGCGGCGGTGGCGTATCGTCAGTTGGCGGCACAGGTGATGCATTGGCCGTTGGCCATGCGCGAGACGAGCCCGGCGGCGCTCGGTGCCGATCGTGGCAGCGAGCTGGCGCATGGTGTGGGGGCGCTTAGCGCCCACACGGTCTGAGCGTCACGGCACGCGTCGAGAGAAAGCGGAGGGGAACATGTATACCGCGCGCGGGAAGGTCGACACGAACGACACACTGACCCAATATGCGCCATTGGTGCGCCGTCTGGCGCTGCAATTGATGGCGAAGCTGCCGGCGAGCGTGGAGCTGGAAGATCTGATTCAGGCCGGTATGCTGGGGCTGCTCGATGCGTCGAACCGGTATCAGGAGACGCAGGGCGCGCAGTTCGAAACGTACGCGAGCCAGCGCATTCGCGGGGCAATGCTCGACGAGTTGCGCGAGCTGGACTGGGCGTCGCGCGGCATTCGCAAGACGGCGCGTCAGATCGAGCAGGCGGTGCAGCGGCTGGAGCAGCGGCTGGGCCGGGGGCCGTCGGAGAGCGAAATTGCAAGCGAGATGTCCATCGGGCTGTCCGAGTACCAGCAAATGCTGCAGGACGTGCACGGCTGCCAGTTGATCTATTACGAAGACTTCGAAGCGGCGGACGAAGAGCCGTTCATCGACCGGATCTGTTCGGATCCGGGCGCCGACCCGCTCACGATGCTGCTCGATGAGGGATTGCGCGGCGGCGTCGTCGACGCCATCGATCGCTTGCCGGAGCGCGAGAAGTTGCTAATGAGCTTGTACTACGAGCAAGGGCTGAACCTTCGCGAAATCGGCGCGGTGCTCGAAGTAAGCGAGTCTCGCGTCTGCCAGTTGCACAGCCAGGCGATCTCGCGCTTGCGCGCGACGCTGCGTGAGAAGGCGTGGACGTCGGCGAATTAATCCGAGCTCCCAGGGGGGGCTGAAGCAGACTGCGGTGACGCGACGCGAGAAGCGCGCCGGAGGGGCTAGCGAACGGCCAAGCTTAACTTGAACAGGCAGGCGGTCAGGCCGTAACACTTCCACCGCTCGAGCGCGGTGTAGTGCGGCCGTCCGGTCCGTACAGCGGCGCGTTCTTCTCCGGGCCGTACAGCACGTTCAGGGCTTGCTGCGTGTAGGTCAGACGCGTGTGGATGAGCATGCCGTTCGTCTCGTTGGCGCGCTTGGCGTCCAACGCGGCGTCGAGCAGCGCCTTCCAGGCGATATCGATCCGGGCGTCGTCGGCGGAAGCCGCCGCAGCACCCGCCTCGTCAGGCGAATAACCCAGGACTTGCAGCTGAGCGTCGCGCTCGCGACCGAGTGTCGCGAGTTCCGCCACCGCGCGCGCCTTGCGCTCGGTCAGCTCCGGCAGCGCGTCGAGCGTGCCGCTGACCAATGCCTGCTGCTCTTCGCCAAGTAACGCCGAAAACGCACCAATGGCGGTCGTTTCGGCAGACAGGGCGTTCAGCAGGGCATCAGGGGTCATGACTTCGATTGCGTCGAGAGCAGATCGCGTGCGGTCGCAATGAGACCGTCCGCAATCTTGGAGGGATCAATAGTGAGCTGGCCCTTGGCAATCGCGTCTTTGATCGCGAGCACCTTGGTCACGTCGACATCGGCCGAGCCTGTCTGTGCCAGCGCAGACTGCAAGGCGCGCATTTCCGACGACAGGGCGCTCGTGCTCACGCTCGCATCGCTGCCAGCATTTGCAGCAGACGCGGGCGAGCCGTCGGCGCTCACAGCGCCAGTGCTCGCCCGGTCAGCCGTCGCCTTGCTCGCGCCGACGCCAGTCAGCGGTTTGGCGGGTGGTTCGATTTTCATGTGCTTTCCCCAGAAACTTGCCTGTGTAACGGCATTATCCGCCACAACTTTAGGCAAGTAACATCCTGTTACCAGTTCAAGTGCCCGGGTGCTTTCAACGAATACTCAATCGTAGTGAGTGCTTACTCAAAGCGCAACTTCAACCTCGACGTTGCCGCCTTTGCCTGTCTTGACCGTGCCGCTGACGACCTGACCGGCGCGGGTACGCACCTGAACGGGGTCGCCGGCGCTGGCACGCGACAGCACCTGACCTTCGGTACTGACTTCAAATCCCGAGCCGCGCGAGACCACGCGGACGGTTTGTCCCTGCTGGACGGCAATCGCGCTGCGCAGCAGATCGGCGCGGATCGGCAGGCCCGACGTAATACGGTTCACGGCCACGGTGCCGACAATCTGACCGGCATCGGTCGCTACCGTGCGCGGCAGCAGCGTGAGATCGCCCTGGCGCGGCGACAGATCGTTCGGCCCGATGGTCTCGCCCGGATTGATCTGGCGCGCCGCGACGAAGTACGTCGCGTTGATGCTCACGCGGGCTTGCAGATACAACGTCCATGGCCGCTCGCCCGAGCAGCGCACACCCACTGTCGTCGAGCCCCACAGACGCGCGCCGGGTGGCAGGAACGGTTCGAGCACAGGGCAGGCGGGCATGCGATCGGAAACGGCGTCGCCGACCGTGATGGCCACGCGCCCCGGCAGCCCTGTCGTCTGCTCGCGCAGAAACCGTTCGGCCGTCTGACGAATGGCTTCGGTGTTCTGGAACTGGGAATTCTGGAGGGGCTGGGGGGCGGCTGTCTGGGGCGCTTGCGCGCTCGCGCTGGCAACACCCGCATTCGCCCCAACAGCGTTGGCGTTCGCCGTCGTGACGGGGTGAACCATGTTCGGCACGTTCGATGCGACGCCGCCTGCGGCGGTGTTGTTACCGGGGATGACGATGGCGCCCGGGCCCAGCGTGTTGCCGAGGTGCTGCGCTGCGGTATCGGTGGCGATGCCGGCGGCAGGGGGGGCGGCGTGTGCAAAGCCCGGCGTGGTCAGGCTCGTCAGACCGAGTACGGCGGCCAGCAGCCCGGAACACACGGACGCGCGCAGACCCTGCCGCAACGCATGACGCGTGTGGGGGGCGCTGGCAAGACCGCTGCCGTATTTGCCTGCCATCGTGACTCTCCTTGCAGCCGTCACCCGATGTCGCCATGGGTGCTCGACGCTCAACCTGCCTCGGCACACGTCAGTCCGTGAAGCCGACGGCACCAGGCAGCGTTCCTGTGCCTGGGGGGCGAACCCCGCCCGGTGCCGTCAGGAAGCCATTCTAGAGATGTCCCCGCGCGGGGCATGGCTCGAAATGGCGGTCAATCTCCTTCCTATTCCTCCGATTGAATCCAGGGGGGCACGCATACGATGCACAGCATGCCAAAAGGTCCGTACTTTTTCCGGACCCCGGCAGGACATCCCGACTGCGCAACGCGCGGGGCCCGCCAGAGACCTCTGAGCGGACCCGATGCCACGGGCGCATCACGGGCAGGTTTCTTGTGCAGCACCCAGCATCAGAGCAAGCATTGGGCGAGACGAGATCATGGACAAACTGGATGCGGCATTGCGATTTTCCCAGCAGGCGCTGGCCATGCGCGCCTACCGTCAAGAAGTGATCTCGTCGAACATCGCTAACGCGGACACGCCGGGATACAAGGCGCGCGATGTCGATTTCAACAGTGCGTTGAGCCAGGCGGTCGAGCGCGGCGCGCAGCAGCAGCTCGCCACCGAGTCGAGCGTGTCGCTCTCGCGCACGTCCTCGCGTCATATCGCCGGCCGTGGCGTGAGCGCCGCGCCGCCGATGGGCGGTCCCGAGCTGCTCTATCGCGTGCCGTATCAACAAAGCGTCGACGGCAATACCGTCGAACTCGATGCCGAGCGCGTGAACTTCGCCGATAACGCCGTGCATTACCAAACGGGCCTCACGGTCATGTCCAGCCAGATCAAGACGATGCTGGCAGCCATCACGAGTCAAGGGTAAGTGCCATGCCACTCATGAGCATCTTCGATGTTGCCGGCTCGGCCATGACGGCCCAGTCGCAGCGCATGAACGTCACGGCCAGCAATCTGGCCAACGCCGAGTCGGTGACCGGCCCGGACGGTCAGCCGTACCGCGCCAAGCAGGTGGTGTTTCAGGTCAACCCGGTGACGGGCACCGACGTGGGCGGCGTGAAGGTGGCCGGCGTGGTCAACGACCCGTCGCCGCTCAAGACGGTGTACGACCCGAAGAATCCGGCAGCCAACGCCCAGGGCTACGTGACCATGCCCAACGTGAATCCGGTAGAGGAGATGGTCAACATGATCTCCGCCTCCCGTTCCTATCAGGCCAACGTCGAGGCACTCAATACCGCCAAGACGTTGATGCTCAAAACCCTCACGGTCGGCCAGTAAGGGGCCGCGCGGAGACCAGAACAATGGCAAGTATCAACACGTCGAACGCTGCCAATTTCTCGCAGTCGTTCCTGGATTCGGTCAACGGTACGGCGAGCAACAGCTCCAGCTCGAAGTCCTCGGCCGGCAGCGCAGACGATCTGCAGAACAGCTTCCTGAAGTTGCTCGTCGCACAGATGAACAATCAGGACCCGCTCAACCCGATGGACAACTCGCAGGTGACCTCGCAGCTCGCGCAGATCAGCACGGTCTCGGGCATCACCCAGTTGAACACCACGCTGTCGTCGGTGACGTCGCAGCTCAACTCGACGCAGAGCCTGCAAGCCGCCGCGCTGGTCGGCAAGGGCGTGCTGGTTCCTGGCAACAACATCGGCGTGGGCAGCACGACGGCAACGGACGGTACCGTCACGAAGACGGCCACCCCATTCGGCTTCGAACTGGCGGGCGACGCCGACACCGTCACGATTCAGATCAAGGACAGCACCGGCAAGGTGGTGCGCACGGTCAACGCCGGTGCGCTCGACGCCGGTGTGCAGGCGCTCACGTGGGACGCCAAGGACGACGCCGGCGCCACCGTGGCCGACGGCAAATACTCGCTGACGGTGACCGCCTCGGCCAACGGCAAGGCCGTGACGCCGACGCTGCTCTCCTACGCACAGGTTCAGAGCGTGGTGGCCAGCACGACGGGCGCGCCGCTGCTCAATGTCGGCACGGGCTCGAACATCAAGCTCTCCGACGTGCGCGAAATCCTGTAACCGCTCTCATCCGACGTAAGCCCTAAACCGTTTTCATCGCGACAAACATCGTCGATCACCGAATTTCAGGAGTATCACCATGGCATTTTCGACCGGACTGAGCGGCCTGAACGCCGCCTCCAAGGACCTGGACGTCATCGGCAACAACGTTGCCAATGCGGCCACCGTCGGTTTCAAGCAGGGGCAGGCGCAGTTCGCCGACATCTACGCGAACTCGCTGTTCGGCGCGGGCAACAACACCGTCGGTATCGGTACGCGTGTGTCGACCGTCGCGCAGCAATTCACACAGGGCGACATCACGGTCACGAACCGTCAGCTCGACCTCGCGATCTCGGGCAACGGCTTTTTCCGCGTGTCGAACAACGGCACCATCGCCTACTCCCGTAACGGCCAGTTCTCGCTCGACAAGAACGGCTACATCGTCGACGCCAATGGGGACCACCTGACCGGTTACCTTGCCGGCCCGAACGGCATCGTCAACAGCGTCTCGCCGGTCGATCTCCAGATCCCGACGGGCGATCTTGCACCGACCGCCACCACGAAGATCACGGGCCAGTTCAACCTCGACTCGCGCAGTCCGCTCAACGCCACGCCGTTCTCGATCACCGATCCGACCTCGTACACGAACGCCACGTCGCTCAAGGTCTACGACTCGCTGGGCAATTCGCACGACGTCAACGTGTACTTCAAGAAGACGAGCGTCGATCCGGTGACCAACAACGCCACGTGGACCGTGTACGGCTCGGTCGACGGCACGACGCAAATCGGCGCTGGCCCGATCGGCACGATGACGTTCAACACGGCCGGCAGCCTGGTTTCGCAGACGGATTCGACCGGCGCAGCCGTGACCGGCCCGATCACGCTGCCGGCCATCACCTACGGCAACGGCGCATCGCCCGCGACCCTGACGCTCAACCTGACGGGCACGACGCAGTACGGCAATACCTACACGCCGAACACGCTCACGCAGGACGGCTATACGTCGGGCCGGCTGACGGGCTTCACGTTCAATGCAGACGGCACGATCGTCGGTACGTACTCGAACACGAAGTCGATGACGCTCGGTCAGGTTGCGCTCGCCAACTTCAACAACGTGCAGGGCCTGATTCCGCTGGGCAACAACCTGTGGGCGGAGTCGGCCGATTCGGGCATTCCGATCGTCGGCGTGCCGGGCGGCACGAACCTCGGCAAGCTGCAGGCCGGCGCAGTGGAAGCGTCGAACGTCGATCTGACGGCGGAACTGGTCCACATGATCACCGCGCAGCGTAACTATCAAGCCAACGCGCAGACGATCAAGACGGAAGACCAGTTGATGCAGACGATGGTGAATCTGTAAGGCGGACGGCGCACATGCGTAACTTGGAGGAGGGGCGTCGATGGACCGTCTGATCTATATCGCCATGACGGGCGCGAAGCAGGCGATGGAGCAGCAATCGACCACCGCCAACAATCTGGCGAACGTTTCGACGCCGGGCTTTCGCGCCCAGCTCGCGGCGTTTCGCCAGACCCCCGTGCGCGCCGCAGACGGCACGACGGGCACCCGCACGTTCGTGACCACGTCCACGCCGGGCACCGACTTCACGCCGGGCGCCATGCAGCAGACCGGCCGTGCGCTCGATGTTGCCATTCAGGGGCAGGGCTGGCTCGCCGTTCGCGATGCGCAGGGCCGCGAAGCCTATACCCGCGGTGGCAACCTCGAGATGACCGCCGACGGTCAGCTCACGTTGCACGGGCTGCCGGTGATGACCGACGCCGGGCCGGCCGCCGTACCGCCGGGCGCGGCCGTGAGCATCGGCACCGACGGCACGCTCTCGGCACTTGGGCAGGGCGATCCGCCCAACTCCATCGCCGTCATGGGGCAGTTGAAGCTGGTGAATCCGCCGGAAGGCAATCTGGTGCGCGGCGACGACGGACTGTTCCGCACGGCGAACAACGCACCGGCGCAGGTCGATCCGAATGTTGTGGTGGTCTCGGGTTCGATCGAGAACAGCAACGTCAATCCGGTCAGTGGTCTGGTGAACATGATTTCCCAATCGCGGGCTTTCGAGATACAGATGAAGATGCTCTCGACGGCCGATACCAACGAACAAACCGCCAACCAGTTGCTGAACTTCAGCTAACGCGCGGGGGGTGCGCCGGGGTCGTGAAAGACCTCGCACCGCCAACGTACACGGGGAGAATGACCCAATGATCCGTTCGCTCTACATCGCTGCCACCGGCATGAACGCCCAGCAGACGAACATGGACGTGATTTCCAACAACCTCGCCAACACCAGCACGAACGGCTTCAAGAAGGGCCGCGCGGTGTTCGAGGACTTGCTGTATCAGACGATCCGCCAGCCTGGCGCGCAGTCGTCGCAGCAGACGTTGCTGCCCTCGGGCCTGCAACTGGGCACCGGTGTGCGCCCGGCCGCGACCGAGCGCATCTTCACGCAGGGCAACCTGACCTCGACGAGCAACGCCAAGGACGTGGCCATCAACGGCGACGGCTTCTTCCAGGTGCTCATGCCGGACGGCACGACCGCCTATACGCGCGACGGCTCGTTCCAGGTCGATAACAACGGTCAGCTTGTGACGGCCTCGGGTTTCCCGATCCAGCCGGCCATCACGATTCCGGCCAACGCGCTGTCGCTGACCATTGCGCGCGACGGCACGGTCTCGGTTACGCAGCCGGGCAGCACGGCCAACGTGCAGATCGGTACGTTCCAGCTCGCCACGTTCATCAACAACGCCGGTCTGCAAAGCATGGGCGAGAACCTGTACGCCGAGACGGCCGCCTCGGGCGCGCCCAACGTGGCGCAGCCGGGCACCAACGGCGCGGGCGTGCTCAACCAGAACTACGTCGAAACGTCGAACGTGAACGTGGTGGAAGAACTGGTGAACATGATTTCCGCGCAGCGCGCCTATGAAATCAACTCGAAGGCGGTCACGGCATCCGACCAGATGCTGCAACGTCTGACCCAGATGTAAGCAGCGGTTCGCCGCTGAAAGTTCTCAGGAATGAACGTCGATATGTCCGCTCGAACGACCGCCCCGACGGCAACGCAACGCAGCGCTGGCCACGCGCGGTATCTGGCGCTTGTGGCCGCCGCCGCGCTGAGCGGTCTGGCCGGCTGCGCTTATGTGCCGCAGGAGCCGGTGGTGAACGGGCCGACGACCACGCGCCCGCCGCCCCCGCCGATGGCGGCTGACCCGGAAGGCTCGATCTACCGTCCGCTGTACTCGAATCGCCCGCTATTCGAAGACCGCCGTCCGCGTAACGTTGGCGACATCCTCACGATCGTCATCAACGAAAACACGGCGGCAAGCAAGAACTCGGCCGCCAACGCCAACCGCGCAGGCAGCGAAACGCTCTCGCTCAACCAGATGCCGGGTGTGGTCGGTGGCGTGTTCAACAACCAGTCGCTGAACGCAAGCGGCGGCAACAAGTTCGACGCCAAGGGCGCGGCCAACGCCAACAACGTGTTCTCGGGTCAGATCACCGTGACCGTGATGGAAGTGCTGTCCAACGGCAATCTGGCCGTGGCGGGCGAGAAGCAGATCGCCATCAATCAGGGCACGGAGTACATCAAGTTTTCGGGCATCGTCAGCCCGCAGACGATTTCGGGCGCGAACACCGTGCCTTCGACGCAGGTGGCCGATGCGCGCATCGAATACCGTGGCAAGGGCTACATCAATGAAGCCGAAACCATGGGCTGGCTGCAGCGCTTCTTCCTTAACGTTTCGCCCTTCTGATGTCGATCATGCCGTCCCTGTCGCGCCGCGCGTCCCAACACCGTCACCTCCGCCAGGCTGTCCGCCGCTTCGTTGCCACGCTTGCCGTGGCGGGCGCGGCCGGTGCGGCGCTGCTGGTGCCGGGCGTGGCACACGCCGAGCGGCTCAAGGAGCTGGCGTCGATTCAGGGCGTGCGCGACAACCAGTTGATCGGCTACGGTCTCGTGGCCGGTCTCGATAACTCGGGCGACCAGACCACGCAGACGCCGTTCACCGTACAGAGCATGACCAACATGCTCTCGCAGTTGGGGATTACCGTCGCGCCCGGCACCAACATGCAGTTGAAGAACGTGGCAGCCGTCATGGTGACGGCCACGCTGCCGGCATTCACACGCCCCGGTCAGGCCATCGACGTGGTGGTGTCGTCGATGGGTAATGCCAAGAGCCTGCGCGGCGGCACGCTGCTCATGACGCCGCTCAAGGGGCCGGACGGACAGGTCTACGCGCTCGCGCAGGGCAACTTGCTCGTGGGGGGCGCCGGCGCGTCGGCCAACGGCTCGAGCGTGACCGTCAACCAATTGGCGTCGGGCCGCATCCCGAGCGGCGCTATCGTCGAGCGCGCTGTGCCGAGCGCCATGGGTGGCCAGCCGGGCACCCTGCAAATGGAGTTGAACGTTACCGACTTCTCGACCGCGCAGCGCGTGGTCGACGCCGTGAACCGCCGCTTCGGCTTCAGCACGGCCCAGGCCCTCGATGGCCGCGTGATTCTGCTGCGCACGCCGACCGATCCGGCCGCCCGTGTGCAGTTTCTGGCGCAACTCGAGAGTCTGGAAGTTCGCCCCGACAACACGGCCGCACGCGTCATCATCAATGCGCGAACCGGTTCGGTCGTGATGAACCAGAACGTGACGATCCAGCAATGCGCGGTGGCCCACGGCAATCTGTCGGTGGTCATCGATACGCAGAACAACGTGAGCCAGCCGGCGCCATTCTCGGGTGGACAGACGGTGGTGGCCCCGAATTCGCAAATCTCCGTCCAACAGGAGAACAACGCGCTCAAGATGGTCAAGGCGGGCGCCAACCTCGCCGACGTCGTCAAGGCGCTGAACTCGCTCGGTGCGAGTCCGGCAGACCTGATGTCGATTCTGCAGGCCATGAAGGCCTCGGGCGCCCTGCGCGCCGATCTGGAGATCATCTGATATGGCCGACGGCAACCGCCTTACCGGCGCGGCGGGCAAGAACCTGCCCGACCTGACGCAGCGCGCCACGTACGACATGCAGGGCCTCACGGCCTTGCGCGCCGCCGCGCACCAGCAGACGCCGCAGGCCACGCAACAGGCCGCCAAGCAATTCGAGGCCGTCTTCACCCAGATGATGCTCAAGAGCATGCGCGATGCCACCATGTCCGGCGGCCTGCTCGGCAGCGATCAGGAAAAGATGTTCAGCGGCATGCTCGACGACCAGCTTGCCCAGCAGCTCACGTCGCACAAGGGCATCGGGTTGGCCGATCTGATGCTCAAGCAGCTCGCCACGACCGGCACGACGCTGCCGCCTGCTGCGGTGGGGCGTCAGCAGTCGCTTCAGGGCCGTGCCTACAACTCGGCCGATGCCATCGGGGTGGCCGACGGCGCACCGGCGGCTGCGGGAGAGTTCGTCGACCGCATGGCCACGGCCGCACAGAACGCCAGCGCGCAGAGCGGTATCCCGGCGCGTTTCATGCTGAGCCAGGCGGCGCTCGAGTCCGGCTGGGGCAAGCGGGAAATTCGTCGCAGCGACGGCAGCACGAGTTTCAACGTGTTCGGCATCAAGGCGGGCAAGCACTGGACGGGGCCGACCGTCGAGGTCGCCACGACCGAGTACGTGAACGGCCAGCCGCGCAAGGTGATGGCAAAGTTCCGCGCCTATCGCTCGTACGACGAGGCGTTCAACGACTACGCGAATCTGATCTCGAACAACCCGCGCTACGCGTCGGTCGTGGCGAGCGCCAACGACGCGGCGAGCTTCGCCACCAATCTCCAGCGCGCGGGCTACGCGACCGATCCGCAGTACGCCAGCAAGCTCATGAAGATCATGAAGCACTTCGCCTGAGCACCGGGCGGCAGGGGCGGCCGGCCGTTGGCTGGCCGTGAGTACGGCAAACGGGACGAAATCATCTGGCGCGGTGGCCTCAATATTGCCGCCGGGCTGCCGTAAACACATCGGTAACGGTGCGCGAGCGGGCCTTGGGCCGCGCGGGGCGCGCCTCTAATTCAAGCCGCGAGATCATGAGCCTAATCAATATTGGCATGAGTGGGCTGAACGCCTCCCAGTTCGCCCTGAATACCACCGGCAACAACATCTCCAATTCGGGGACGGCCGGTTATAACCGCCAGATCGTCAACTACGCGCAGCAGAACAGCCAGTTCACCGGCATGGGCTACCTCGGCCAGGGCGTGCTCGTGACCGACGTGTCGCGTGTGTACGACCAATTCCTGTCGAATCAGGTCAATCAGGCGCAGACCCAGTACAGCCAGCTCAACACCTACTACCAGCAGATCTCGCAGATCAACAACGCGCTGGGCAGCTCGACGACCGGCCTGTCGGCCTCGATGTCCACGTTCTTCACGAACCTGCAGACGATCGTGACGGCGCCGAACAACTCGGCCACCCGGGCTACGGTGATCTCGTCGGCGCAAACGCTCACGAGCATGTTCCAGTCGCTCTCGGGCACGTTGTCCTCGCTGCGCGCCAGCGTTAACGGCACGCTCAGCCAGTCGACGGATCAGATCAACACCTACGCCAAGCAGATCGCCTCGCTCAACGACGCGATTGCACAGGCGCAGGCCAACGGCATCAACGCGACGCCGAACGACCTGCTCGACCAGCGCGACCTGGCCGTGGCGAACCTGAACGCGATCGTGCAGACGAACGTCGTCAAGGACAGCAGCGGCGCGTACAACGTCTTCATCGGCAATGGCCAGTCGCTGGTGACGGGCAACTCGGCCTACCAGCTCACCACGGTGCCTTCGACGAGCGATCCGTCGCAAGTGACCATCGCGTATGTGAGCCCCAACGGGACGAAGGTGCCGATTCCGGAATCGTCGATCACCGGCGGCTCGCTGGCCGGCCTGTTGTCGTTCCGTAGCGGCGCGCTCACGCAGGCTCAGAACTCGCTCGGCCAGATCGCCTTGTCGCTGGCCGGCACGTTCAACGCGCAGAACCAGCTCGGCCTGGACCTCTATGGTCAGATGGGCGGCAACTTCTTCACGGTGCCCAACCCGACGGTCATTGCCAACACGGGCAACTCGAACGCCGCCACCCTCAACGCCACGATCACCGATGCCTCCAAGGTGACGACGAGCGATTACACCGTGGGCTTCGACGGCACGAACTACACGCTGACGCGCCAGTCCGACGGCGCGAAGTGGACCGCCGGTGCACCGGCGCTGCCGGGCACGCCACTGAACTTCGTGGACGGCGGCGGCGTAGCCTTCGGCGACGGCTTTTCGGTCACGACGGGCAGTATGGCGGCGGGCGACAGCTTCACGATCCAGCCCACGCGCAATGCGGCACAGAACATCGGCGTGGCGATCACCGATCCGGGCAAGATTGCACTGGCCGCGCCGATCATCGCCTCGACGGCCAGCGGCAACAGTGGCTCGCTGAAGGTGGACCAGGGCAGCGTGGACGCGACCTATCTGTCGAACGTGCTGGCGGCCCCGGTGACCTTCACGTTCAGCAAGGACCCCGCGACCGGCGCGTTGACGCTGGTTGCGCCGTCGGCCATGACCGTCACGGTCAACGGTGTGACGACTCCCTACGCGGCCGGCGCCACCGTCCCGTACAACGCCGCCACGGGTGCCAAGATCACCATGAACGGCATGACGGTCAATCTCAGCGGCACGCCGGGCGATACCGACAAGTTCACCATTGCACCGAACAACTCGGGGGCCGTGACCGACAACCGCAATGGCCTGGCCCTCTCGGCCTTGCAGAACGACAAGACAAAGGTGGGCGGCGCGCAAAGCTACGCGACGGCCTATGCCAATCTGGTCTCGTTCGTGGGCTCGACCACGAATACCTACAAGTCCACCAGCGCCGCGCAGGCCACCTTGCTGCAACAGGCGCAGACGGCACAGCAGTCGAATTCGGGCGTGAACCTCGACGAAGAGGCGGCCAATCTGATCAAGTATCAGCAGCTTTATCAGGCCAACTCGAAGGTGATTCAGACGGCGTCAACGCTGTTCGACACCATCCTCCAGATCGTCCACTAAGCGCAGGGGCACGATAATGCGTATCAGCACCAACATGATCTACGATCAGGGGCTGCGCTCGATGAGCCAGAACACCTCTGACCTGCTCAACACGCAAGCCCAGCTCTCGTCCGGCAAGCGCGTGACGACGCCGAGCGACGATCCGATCGCTGCCGCCCAGGCGGTCGCCGTGTCGCAAGACAACAGCATGAACACCCAGTACGGTGCGAACCGTGCGGCTGCGACGACCCAGCTTCAGCTCGAAGATTCGACCTTCGGCAGCATCATCAACTCGCTGCAACACGTGATGTCTCAGGTCGCGGCGGCGGGCAACGCCACGCTCAACGACACCGACCGCGCGACCATTGCGACCGATCTGCAATCGAGCTTCCAGCAATTGCTCTCGCTCGCGAACACGACCGATGCCAACGGGCAATATCTGTTCTCGGGCTACATGGGCAATTCGGCCGCCTACGCGGCGTCGCCCACGGGGGCATCGTATTCAGGCGACATGGGCGTGCGTTACGTGCAGGTGAGTCCGAACCGCCAGATCGCGATCAACGATCCCGGCCCGACCATCTTCGAAGGCATTCAGGCGAGTACCGCCAGTACGTTGATCAGTGGCACCGCAGCCAATCAGGGCACCGCGACATACTCCACCGTCTCGACGACCGACGTGACCAACGCGGGCGCGAACCATCAGTACCAGATCAGCTTTGCGATCGACAACACCACCACGCCGCCCACGACCAATTACACGGTCAAGGACCAGACGGACGTGACGGTGCCCGACGTGACGGGAGCGTACACCGCCGGCCAGCCGATCAAGTTCGGCGGCAAGTCGGTCACCTTCTCGGGGGCGCCGGCCACCGGCGACACCTACACCGTGCAGCCGGCGAACAAGGCCAGCACGAACCTGTTCGACAATTTGCAGGCGCTGATCAGCACGCTCAAGACACCGACCAACGGCACCAACGGCACGGGGCAGGCGAACCTGAGCAACGCGTTGACGACGTTCGGCCAGCAGTTCAGCAACACTTACGATAACGTCACGACCATTCGCACCACCACGGGCTCCCGAATGAACGAACTGACATCGCTCAACAACATTGGCGACAGTAACTCGCTGAACTACCAGTCGCAGCTGGGCGATCTGCTCGACGTGGACTGGAACTCGGCGGCGACCAAGTTTCAACAGTTGCAGACCGCATTGCAGGCGTCGCAACAGAGTTTCCTGCAAACGCAGAAGCTCTCGCTGTTCGCGCTGCTCTGAGGCACGGTGCGCGGGCACACCCGCGCGAGACGACAGAAAAGATTGCGGGCCACGCGGCATGACGCCGGGTGGCCCGCAGTCGTTTTGGGACGTACGCCATGCCGCGAGTGCCGGTCTCAGGCCTTGGGCACGAAGGCGGCTGTGGCGCGAATCATCATGTCGATGCCGGTTGCGATGAAGTGATCCATGACCGGTGCGAGGCGCGGCATCATCAGTTCGAGCACGACGAGGCCGACGCCCAGCGTGAGCGGGAAGCCCACGGCGAAGATGTTGAGCTGCGGGGCGGCGCGGTTCAGGATGCCCAGCGCGAGGTTACAGATCAGCAACGCCGCGACGAGCGGCAGCGACAACATGAGCGCGAGCGTGAAGAGCTGGCCGCCGAGCATGGCGAGGTAATGCCAGCCGGCCACGGAGATCGGCGCGCTCGACACCGGCAGCACGGTGAAGCTCTGTACCAGCGTGGCGAACATCACCAGATGGCCATTGGTGGAGAGGAACAAGAGCATGGCCACGACATTGAGCAGCATGCCGAGCACGGCCGTGCTGCCGTCGCTGTTCGGCGTGAGCAGCGTGGCGAACGACAGACCCATCTGCAACCCGACGAAGTCGCCCGCCATGCTGATGGCCGAGAACACGATCTGCATGCACCAGCCCAGCGCCGCGCCGATCATCACCTGTTGCACGAGAATCCACAGACCTTCCCAAGAGAACGGCGAGACGGCCGGCATGGGGCCGAGTACCGGGGCGAGCGCCAGCGCGACGATGCCCGCCAGGCCGATCTTGACCGTGCCGGGCACGGCAGCATCGCCGAACAGGGGCGCGCTCATGGACAGCGCGAGCAGGCGCACGAACGGAAACAGGAACGTCGCGATGACGCCCAGGAGCTGTTCGTAAGTGAAGCTGATCAAAGCCGGCGCGGCTTACCCGACGAGGCCGGGAATACCGGTGAGCAACTGGCGCATGTAGTCGACCATCAGGTTAAGCATCCACGGACCCGCGATCACGAGCGTGACGAACACCGCGAGCAGCTTGGGGATGAACGACAGCGTCATTTCGTTGATCTGCGTGGCGGCCTGAAACAGGCTGACGAGCAGACCGGAGACGAGGGCGACGAGCAGCAGCGGCGCGGCGAGCAGCAGTGTGACCTGCATGGCCTGATGGGCCAGCGCCATGACGGTTTCCGGAGTCATTTCGCGTTCCTCGCCGCTACATGGTGAAGCTCTGGGCCAGCGAGCCCAGCAGCAATTGCCAGCCGTCGACCACCACGAACAGCATCAGCTTGAACGGTAGTGAGACGGTCGAGGGTGAGACCATCATCATCCCCATCGACATCAGCACGCTCGCGACCACCAGATCGATGATCAGGAACGGAATGAAGATCGTGAAGCCGATCTGGAATGCCGTCTTCAGCTCGCTCGTGGCGAAGGCGGGCACGAGAATGCGCATCGGCACGTCTTCGGGGCCGTTCATCGGCGGGGTCTTGGCCAGCTTGGCGAAGAGCGCCAGATCGGCTTCGCGGGTCTGCTTGAGCATGAACGCGTGGAATGGCTTGGCCCCGGTGTCGATGGCTTGTTCGAAGCTGATCTTGTTGGCGGCAAACGGCTGATAGGCGTTGGTGTACGCCTGGTCGAAGACCGGCGACATGACGAAGAACGTCAGGAACAGGGCAAGCCCGATCAGGATCTGGTTCGGCGGCGAGGTCTGCACACCAATGGCATGGCGCAGCAGCGAGAGCACGATGATGATGCGCGTGAAGGCCGTCATCATCAGCAGCATCGCGGGCAGGAAGCCCAGCGATGTGAGCAGCAGCATCGTCTGCACGGACAGCGAATAGGTCTGTCCGCCGCCAGGCGCCGGTGTTGTGGTCAGCGCGGGCAGCGTGGCCTGCGCAAGTGCCGTGCCCGGCAAGATGAGGCTGGCGAGCGCCAGCCCGAGCATCAGTCCCTGCGTCAGACCTAGCGTCGGACCCGCCGGGCCCCGAGACGTTCCGGCGCACAGCAAGCCACGCAACATCAGGAATCCTTTTTCATCGATTCGCGCAATTTTTGCGCAAAAGCCTGCGCCGCGCGGCTGGCTTGCGCGCCCGGTTGGGCGACGGTGGGCGCGGCAGGCATGCCGGCGACGCGATCGGCGTCGATCACATGCAGGCTGCGGACCTGACCGGGGGCGACACCCAGCACGATCCAGTCGCCGGCGACTTCCACGACCACCACACGTTCGCGCTGGCCGACGGCGGCGCTACCGACGATGCGCACATTGCCGCCCCCCAACGGACGTTGCAGGCCGAAGCGCTTCGCAAGCCACGCGAGCCCGAACAACAAGGCCAGCACGAGCACAAGGCCCAGCCCCGTCTGCACGATGCCCGCGCCGCCCAGACTCGGCACGGCCGCCGCCTGCGAGGCAGGGCTTTGGGCGTGCGCGCTGGAGATCGTCAGGAAGGCGAGGCCGAGGACGCTGCCGACGCCGCGGCGGCGAGCCGGCGCGCCGAAGGCTCGCGCCATTGCCTGCGCGGCGTGCGCCACGCGGGAGGGGCGAGAGGCGATGCAGGTGGTGCGAGAGGTCGTGGCGCTTGCCACGGCACGCCGCACGGGCTTGCCGTGGACTTTTCTTGCCATCATCGGTTGAGCTTACGGATGCGTTCGGATGGCGTGATGATATCAGTCAGGCGGATGCCGAACTTGTCGTTCACGACCACCACTTCGCCTTGGGCGATGAGGCAGCCATTGACCAGCACGTCCATCGGCTCGCCGGCCATGCCGTCGAGTTCCACGACGGAACCTTGCGCCAGTTGCAGCAGGTTCTTGATGGCGATCTTCGTGCGGCCCAGCTCCACGGTCATTTGCACCGGGATGTCGAGAATCAGGTCGATGTCGTTGTGCGTGGCGTTCGGGGGATTCCCGGCGGTGGCGGCAAGCGGCTGAAACACAGGGGCGGCGGCCGGTTGCGGCGCGCTAGCGGGCTCCGGCTCGGCAGACGTCTGCTCCGCCATGGCACTGGCCCACTCGTCCGCCATGGCCTGGGCGTCCTCACCGGGCGTTTGAGGGGTATCGCTCATCACTCGTTGTCCTTCGTGTAATCGCTGTGCGAATGGTTGATCATCTGGTTCACGCGCAGCGCGTATTGACCATTGAAGACGCCGTAATTGCATTCCATTACGGGCACGCCGTCGACCTTGGCTTCCAGCACCTCGGGCACGTCGAGCGGAATCACGTCGCCTACGCGCATGTTGAGCAACTGCGAGAGCGTCATGTCGATGTGGGCGAGGTTGGTCACGATTTCGACATCGGCCGCCTGCACCTGTTGCGAGAGCAGACGCACCCAGCGCTTGTCGACTTCGAGCGTTTCGCCTTGCAGCGGACTCGAGAGCTGATCGCGCATCGGCTCGATCATCGAGTACGGCATGCAGATGTGGAATTCGCCACCGACCGAACCGAACTCGATATCGAACGTGGTCGTGACCACCACCTCGTTGGGGGTGGCGACGTTGGCGAACTGCGTATGCATTTCGGCCCGCACGTATTCGAATTCGACCGGATATACCGGCTTCCACGACGCACCGTAGTTCTCGAACACCAGATCGAGCAGGCGCCCGATGATGCGCTGCTCGGTCTGCGTGAAATCGCGCCCTTCGACGCGGGTGTGGAACCGGCCGTCGCCGCCAAACAGGTTATCCACCACCAGAAACACGAGGTTCGGATCGAACACGAACAGCGCCGTGCCTCGCAGTGGCTTGATGTGAACCAGGTTGAGGTTGGTCGGGACGGGCAGGTTGCGAATGAACTCGCTGTACTTCTGAACACGCACCGGGCTGACCGAAATTTCGGCGCTGCGGCGCATGAAGTTGAACAGCGCAATGCGGAACAGTCGCGAGAAGCGGTCGTTGATGATCTCGAGCGTGGGCATGCGCCCGCGCACGATACGCTCTTGCGTCGCGATGTTGTATGGCCTGATGCCGGAATAGACTTCCGACTCGGACCTGTCATCCTGTTCGCCGGTGACACCCTTCAGAAGGGCATCGACTTCTTCCTGCGACAGGAACTCCTCATGCGCCATGAATCACTCACTGAATTACAAACGCGGTGAACAGCACTTCGCCCACGGCCTGCTGCGGCATGTTGGCCGCAAACGGCTGCGCGACCAGTGTGCGAATCTCGCTCGCCAGACGGCGCTTGCCGTCGATCGTGGCCAGATCTTGCGGCTGCTTGGACGACAACAGCAGCAACACGCGGCTGCGCACTTCGGGCATGTGCTGCGTGATGCGAGCTTGCGTTTCGGCATCCGCCACCTTGAGCGAGAGGCCGATATGCAGGTATCGCTCGCCGTCTTCGCCCGACAGGTTCACCGTGAACGGGTCCATGCCAACGAAGACGGGCGGCGGCGGAGGCGGCGGTGCTTTTGCCGCTTCGCTATGTCCGGTGAGCAAATACACGGCCGTTGCCGCCCCTGCGGCAGCCATGAGCGCTACCGCAACGATCAACAGAATCCATTTGCGCACGCCCCCTCCTGAGGGGGCCGCGGCTTGCGTCGGTGCGGGATTTGCCATGTATTCGCCTGCTATTGGGTAATGATTGTCGGCTAACCCGCCAAGGGGTGATCGGCCGAAAAGAAGGGACAATCGCGTCTAACTCGCGTCTTTGTCTTAACGGCAGAAAAACCCGCTTGCTTTAGGGCAGTGCGGCACCCGGCCGCGCCGGTTTGCACACGGCTTCACTGCCATCCATGCGTTGCTGTCCGGTTCGGGAGATCAGGCAAACGTGTCGACGAGGCCGTTGCTCGCCCGCACCGGCACGCTCACGGTCGTGGCCAGCGCCGCGTCGTCGGCCTGACCGAAGCCTGGTGTGCCGCGTGCGTTGCCATTGCCTTGTCCGTTACCGCCGCCATTTCCGCTCGCGCCTTGCTGTGCGAACGCCTGTTGCTGCGAGTTATCGCTGCTGACGGTCGCGTTGCCCAGTGCGATGCCATTGTTTGCAAGGCTTTCGCGCAGTTGCGGCAGGGCGGCCTGCACGGCGTCGCGCACCGCTGCGTGCTGCGAGACGAACATGGCTTGCGCCGAGTCGTTCGCCACGTTCAACACGACATGCAGCGGGCCGAGATCGGGCGGGTTCAGGCTCAGTTGCGCAGTCTGTGCGTGCGCGGACGACAGCCACACCACTTGCTGCGAGAGCTGGTTGTTCCAGTCCTGCGTGCCGACGCGGGCATTCAGTGCGAGCGCTGCCGGCAGATTGGCCTGCACCTGCAATTGCGGCTGGGCGTCGACGGCAGGCGTGGCGGCCTGCATGGCCTGAGCAGCCGCCTGCGTGGCGGCGGTGGTGGCTTGTGCGGCGGCGTCGCGATTGCCCTGAGCCGATGCCATTGCGTCGGCCATGCGTTGCGCGGCCTGGGCGTCTGCACTGGCCGTGGGCATGGCCGCCTTGGCGTCGGTGGCCGCCGGTTGTGCGGCGGCGGTGGCCGGAGCGGTCGCCGGGGCCGTCGTGGCGTTCTTGGCCAGTGCGTCGAGCGAGATCCCGCCGGTCTTGCCGGCGTTCGACGTTGCCGGCGTGACCGTGCCGTTGGCCGGTGCGCTCGCGGCGGTGGTTGCGGGCGCGGTCTTCGCGTCGGCTGCGGTAGCGCCGGCCGGCGTCTGGCCCGTCAGTTGGGCGGCGCCAGCGGCTTGCAATGCGCCGTTCACGGCGGCGGCGATGGCCGCGCCGGTGCCGGGCTTGCCGTCGGTTGCGCTGGTTTCGGCAGCGCTCGCCGGCACCGGTGTTTGCGGCTGGAGCGGCGCGTTGTTCATGGCGGCCAGCGCCACGGCAAGGGCGGTCGCCGGATCGCCAGGCGCTGCGTTGGCTTGCGCCTCGTCGTCGGCGTTATCGGGCTTGTCGCCCTTGTCGTTGTTGGCGGCCGTCGTTTTCGAGGGATTCTTCGAAGCGTCCGTCTGCCCCGTCTGGCCAGTCTGTCCGGCCGATGCACTGCTGTTCGCGGCGTTGTCGGCCGACTTCGTGCTGCCGTTGTTGTTCGACGCGTTGGCGGACGTATTGCTCTGGCTCGCCTGCGGCGTGCCGTTGTTTGCGTTGCCGGCAGGCTGGGCGCTCTGGCGGGTCTGCTGCAGCACGGTGGAGAAGGGCAGCACGCCGCTGTCGTCGGTGTTCGACGAACCGGCGCGGTTGGCCTTCAAGGCTTGTTGGGCGGCAGCCGCGGCATCGGTGAGGAAGCTCAGCATCGACATGTCGGTTTCCTTTTCCTTCAAATCGGGGATTCGGCACGACGGCGCAGGCTGCGCGCGGCGTACTCGTCGTTTTCCTTCTGCTCGCGACGCGCGACCCGCACGGCTGTGCGGGCGGCTTCGCGCGAGGCGAGCGTGCCGAAGGAGTTCAGGCGGCGCTGCTGCGCCTGCCATTCGCGGCGCGCAGCCGCGAGACGCTCCTCCGCCTGTTCGAGCAGCATGGCTTGCTGGCCGATGGCCGTATCGAGCGTATCGATGAATTGCTGGAAGTTGCGCCAGTCGCAGCCCGCCATGCCCTGAATCGTCGCCGTCTGCATCCGCGTGCGGTACTCGTGACGATACTCGCGCAGCGAGTCGAGCTGACGCTCGACTTCGGCGCGTTGCTTCTGACGTTCGCCGAGCAGCCGCGCGGCTTCGTCCACGTCCTTCTGGGCGAGTTCGATGAGCAACTTGAGGGGCAGGGTGGAGTTCATGGCCGCCTCCGCTTAATGGAACAGACCTTGCAACTGGTGCACGGCGTCCGGGTAACTGGCCCGTTCGCGCATCCCCTGTTGCAGGAAGCTCTCGAGACGGGGGTATAGCTCGATCGCCTGATCGAGCATCGGGTCGCTGCCCGGCGCATACGCGCCCACATTGATGAGGTCGCGATTGCGCTGGTAGCGCGAGAGCATTTGTTTGAAGCGCCTGACCTTGTCGAACTGGCTGTCGTCGATGAGGGCGGCCATCGCACGGCTGATCGACTGTTCGATGTCGATGGCCGGGTAATGTCCCGACTCCGCCAATTGGCGCGAGAGCACGATGTGGCCGTCGAGAATGGCGCGGGCCGAGTCGGCAATCGGGTCCTGCTGATCGTCGCCTTCGGTGAGCACGGTGTAGAACGCCGTAATCGAGCCGCCGCCGTCGGGACCGTTACCGGCGCGCTCGACCAGCGCCGGCAGCTTTGCAAACACCGAAGGCGGGTAGCCTTTCGTGGCCGGCGGCTCACCGATGGCCAGCGCGATTTCGCGTTGTGCCATGGCGTAACGGGTGAGCGAGTCCATGATGAGCAGCACGTCCTTGCCCTGATCGCGGAAGTACTCGGCCAGCGTGGTGGCGTACGCCGCGCCTTGCAGACGCAGCAGCGGCGAGACGTCGGCCGGTGCCGCCACGACAACGGAGCGCGCCAGACCATCCGGTCCGAGAATGTTCTCGATGAAGTCTTTCACTTCGCGGCCACGCTCGCCGATCAGACCGACGACGATCACTTCGGCCTGCGTGAAGCGAGCCATCATGCCGAGCAGTACGCTCTTGCCGACACCCGAACCCGCAAAGAGGCCCATGCGCTGGCCGCGTCCGACGGTGAGCAGCGAGTTGATCGCGCGCACACCCACGTCGAGCACCGATTCGATAGGCGCGCGGCCCAGCGGGTTGATCGGCGCCGAGGCGAGCGAGGCGCTGTCGGTCTGGCCGAGCGGGCCGAAGTCGTCGAGCGGGCGGCCGGCGGCGTCGACAACGCGGCCGAGCAGCGCTTCTCCAACCGGCAGACGTTTGCCGTTATGGCGCTGATTCGCAAGCGGACCGTCGGCGGCCGGCTCCATCGGGAACACGCGCGCGCCGGGCAGCAGGCCGGCGACTTCCGTCTGCGGCATGAGGAACAGGCGGTCGCCGCCGAAACCGACGACCTCCGCTTCGGCAGTGGCCGGTTCGCGCGAAGGGTCGTGCACCGGCAGTTCGATCAGGCAGCCCGCCCCGACCGGCAGGCGCAGACCGACGGCTTCGAGTACGAGACCCGCAGCACGGGTGAGGCGGCCGCATCGGCGGGTCGGCTCGACGGCGTGCACGTGGGCGATGCGCTCGCGCAGCGTGTTCTGCCAGCGGCGCAAATGCGCGTCGCGTGCGATCTCACGAGCGTCCAGGACATGGACGCCAGCTTTCGACGCAGGCGGGGGCGCAACCGTCGCCGGATCGCTGCCTTCGGTGGTGCCGGATTCGGCGGTAGCGCCTGGCTGGGCCTGAGGCGGCTCGGGCGCTTCGTCGTGATCGTCGGGTTGCAGCGCACCGGCCTGCACGGGGTGTTGGGTCGTGTCGATCTCATCCCACAGGCGCACCGAAGGCGTCGTGCCGTCGTTCGCCGGAGAGGGCGAGTGCGATGCATTCGACGTTACGTCGTCATGCGTGTTCTCGGTGTCTGTCAGCACCGGCGCATGGGCGGCGAGCGGGGTGAGTTCGGCGTTCACCATGGCAGATCCTTGCCCAGCGCGGCCATCACGCGTTGCCAGCGGGTGCCGACGGTGGCGTCGACTTCACCGCTCGCGGCTTCGGCCTTGCAACCGCCGCGTTCGATGGTGGGGTCGGCGCGCACCGACCAGCCGGCAGCGCGCAGTTCCACACCCACATGAGCTTCGATCAGCGCGACGTCGTCCGGATTGAGGAGCAGACGCGGCGAACCGGTGAGCGGATCGTTGGAAAGCAGCTCGCGCACGATGGGCAGCAGCGTTTCCGGACGGATGGTGAGTGTCTGACGCAGGGCCTGACGCGCGATGTCGAGCGCGAGCCCGAGCAGCGGCTCGGACACTTCGCGGTCGATGGCGTTCACGGCAGCGCCGAAGCCGTGGGCGATATTGGCGAGTTGTGCGGCGCGCGCATCGACTTCGTGCTGGCCCGCTGCCTGTCCGGCGGCGTAGCCCTCAGCCTGACCGGCGGCATACCCTTGCGCGTGGCCTTCGGCACGCGCGGCTTCGCGCCAGGCGGCAATCTGTTCCACGAGCGCGGGATCTTCGAGCGGGCTGGGCGCCTTCGGTTGTGGCGGGGGCGGGGGCGGCGGCGGGTCGAACGACGCCATCTCCCAGCGCTGCCAGGCGGAGAGGCGTTCTTTCGGAATGATGGTCGACATACGCGCGGGCCCCGTTTGGTTACACGTAAGCGTCGTCGCCGCGGCCGCCGATCATGATGGCGCCCTGGTCGGCCAGGCGCCGCACCACTTGCAGCACCTTCTTCTGTTCGGTTTCGACTTCCGAGACACGCACCGGACCGCGAGATTCCAGGTCTTCGCGCAGCAATTCGGCCGCACGTGCCGACATGTTCTTGAAGAACTTCTCGCGCAGTTCGACCGGTGCGCCCTTGAGCGCGATGATGAGCGACTCGGACTCGATTTCCTTGAGCAGCACCTGAATGCTGCGGTCTTCCACGTCGAGCAGGTTCTCGAACACGAACATCTCTTCGACGATCTTCGCCGCGAGGTCCGAGTCGTAGTTGCGCACGGCTTCGATGACCGACTCTTCGTGCACGCCGCCCAGATAGTTGAGGATTTCCGCCGCCGTGCGCACGCCGCCCATCGGGCTGCGCTTGATGTTCTCGCTGCCCGAGAGCAGCTTGGTGAGCACGTCGTTGAGTTCGCGCAACGCCGCCGGCTGAATGCCGTCGAGCGTGGCAATACGCAACACGACATCGTTACGCAGGCGTTCGGTGAAGAGCGCCAGCACTTCCGACGCCTGATCGCGATCGAGGTGAACGAGAATCGTGGCGATGATCTGCGGATGCTCATGGCGGATCAGTTCGGCCACCGCCGTGGAATCCATCCACTTCAGGCCTTCGATACCGCTGGTGTCGCCACCTTGCAGAATGCGCTCGATCAGGCCCGCCGCCTTGTCGTTGCCCAGCGCCTTGTTGAGCACCGAGCGGATGTACTCGGACGAGTCGAGCGAGAGCGCGGAGTGCTGTTCGGCTTCGAGCACGAAATCCTGCAGCACGTCGGCGATCTGGTCGCGCGTGACTTGCCGCAGCGAGGCCATGGCCGCGCCGAGCTTTTGCACCTCACGCGGCGCGAGGTACTTGAAGACCTCCGCCGCTTCGTCTTCGCCCAGCGACATCAGGAGGATGGCGCTGCGTTGGAGTCCCTCAGCCGCGCTCATCGCCACCACCCACCCATGATTTAACTACCGTTGCCACGATCTTCGGATCCTGTCGCGCGATCTGACGCGCGAACTGCAAATTGCGCTCGTAGGCGCTGAGTTCGCCCTGTTTGCCGGGCTCGCCGTCGACACCCTCGCCTTCGGCACCCCCTTCGGCACCCGTGGCGCCGCCTGCCGCACCGGCGAGCGTGGGCTCGGCCGGCGGCGGCGGGGTCAGGTGCTTGCGGATGGCCGGACGTATCACGCCGAACCAGAGATAGATGCCGATCAGCCCGATCAGCGCCCACTTGCCGATTTGCTTGGCCAGTTCGATGTTCTGACGCTGACGCCACCACGGCAGGTTGGCTTCCGGGTCTGCCTCGACCGTGAACGGGCTGTTGACGATGTTGAGCGTGTCGCCGCGCTGGCCCGAGAAGCCGATGGCTTCCTTCGCCAGATTCTGGATCTGGTCGAGCTGTGCCTGCGTGAGCGCCACCATGGCCGCCTTACCCTTCGCGTCGGTGCCGGGACGATAGTTCACGACGATGGCCGCCGACAGGCGCTTCAGCCCGCCCGTGGCCTGCTGCACATGACGAATCGTGCGGTCGACCTCGAAATTGACCGTGGCGTCCTTGCGGTCGCTGCGCGGGCCCTGCGGGGCGCTGGCGGCGCTTGCCGGATTGGCGGCAGTCTGTTGCGCGACCTGCTGCTGTTGCTGGGTTATCGGCGCCGTGGCCTGACCCGGCGGTTGGTTCGACAGCGCACCCGGCACACCGCCCGGCGGTGTGATGCCGATCTGAGAGGCTTCGCTGTTTTGCTGGCTGCGCACAGCCTGCTCGCCCGAGTTCGGCTTGTAGTTCTCGGAGGTTTGCTCGACCTGATTGAAGTCGATGTCCGCCGTCACCTGTGCGTGCACGTTGCCTGGACCGACGATCGGGTTCAGGATCGCCTCGACGCGGCGTGCGTACGATTGTTCGAGTTCGCGAACGTACTTGAGCTGGCTGGCGTCCAGGCCCAGCGCGTTACCGCTTTGCGCGGACAGCAGATTGCCGTTCTGGTCGAGCACCGTCACGTTCTTGACCGGCAGTTCCGGCACGCTCGACGCGACCATGTGAACGATGGCGCTGACCTGGGCGTCGTCCAGCACGCGGCCCGGATACAGCGTGACGAGCACCGAAGCGCTCGGTTTTTGCTGCTCGCGCACGAAGACCGACGGTTTGGGAATGGCCAGATGCACACGTGCGGCCTGCACGGCCGACAACGATTCGACCGAACGGGCGAGTTCGCCTTCGAGCGCGCGCTGGTAATTGACCTGTTCGGCGAACTGGCTGATACCGAACTTTTGGTTGTCCATCAGTTCGAAACCGACCAGGCCGCCCTTGGGCAAGCCCTGCGAAGCCAGACGCAGCCGTACGTCGTGCACCTGTTCGGCGGGCACCAGAATGGCGCCACCGCCTTCGGCGAACTTGTACGGCACGTTCATCTGTTGCAGCGAGGTGATGATGGCGCCGCCGTCGCGATCGCTCAGGTTGCTGTAAAGCACCTTGTAGTCGGGGGTACGGCTCCACAGGAATACCGCAATCAGCAAGGCAATAAGCGCCGCGCCGCCAATGAGCAACGGCAGGCGCTCGCGCGAGCGCAACTGCGCCAGCAGGGGCGGCTTGGCGGCAACGTCCGCCGTCTGGGTGGCGGCGTTCATGCGCGGCTCCACGCCAGTGGCGTTGATACGACGTTCATCGCGGTGGAAGTGCTCACTAACATGCGACAGAATTCTCCGGGTACGCGTGGCATCGCGTTCACTTTCCAAGGGCGCTAAGGATCGGAAAGATCCGGTTCCCGGTGCGCACGATGCCGATGGTCCTGATTATTCGTTGGCGAATATGGAATCGTTCCGTGGATTAGGCGGGTGTTTTGCCGCTAATTAAGGTATTGGCGGCTTGCCATAGGGTGGTAATCTCCAACGTGACTGATAAAAGGCAAACCGGTCGAAGCGGCGCGATCTCGCGCGCAGCCGGTGCTCATTGAGGACAAGCAACATGGCCATTCCGGGGATCGAATCGGTATTGCAGAAGCTGGGCGGCGTGGCGGCGCAGGCGGCGGGCTCGATCATGGGCACGTCCAGCGCCGGCGCGGGTGCCGCATCGGCGACAGGCGGGTTCGCGTCTGAATTGGAAGCGTCGCTCAAGCGCGTGTCGTCGGCGCAGAACGGCGCGGAGTCCCAGGCGCGCGCTTTTGAAATGGGCGAACCGGGCGTGGCGCTCAACGACGTCATGGTCGATCTTCAAAAAGCCAACATCGGCTTTCAGATGAGCCTGCAAGTTCGCAACAAGCTCGTTTCCGCTTACACAACCGTGATGAATATGCAGGTGTGAGGTCGTTCGACCGGTTGCCGCTTCACAACGGCAGCGGGTTGGGTCGTCTCGGCACCTGAAGAAGCCCCGTCTGGCGACGGGGCTTTTTTGTTACTGGGTACATCGATCGTACGCGCGTTGATAAATCGCGGTACGACCTAGCGCCAACGTAGTCAGGCGGACGGTTCGGAAGATGAGGGTGGGCCGGCAGCGCCGGGGCTTGCCTGACCCTCTGGGGGAACGATGCCCGGTGGCAGCGCCGGCGGTTTGCCACCCCGGCCCGCTTCGAGCTTGTAGAGCCATGCCAGCAATTCCGCGACCGCTTGATAGAGCTGTGCGGGAATGCGTTGATCGAGGTCGACCTGCGTGAGCAGGCTCACCAGCTCAGGCGACTCGTGGACATACAGGCCGTGCTCGCGCGCCGTGCGCACGATGGTCTCGGCGAGCAGGCCGTAGCCTTTCGCCACCACGCGCGGTGCCGTGTCTTTCGCGCCGTAGGCCAGCGCGACTGCGGCCCGGCGTTCCGGTGGCAACGTCATGCTTCACCTCCCGGCGGCGAACGCTCTCCGGATGACGGGCCAGCCGTTCCGTCCGCCACGGCCGCCGCAGTGGCGACGCTCACCGGCGGCGCATCGCTACCCGCCGATCCTGCGTCGCGCTCGTCGCTCATCGCGCCGAACGACAACTGGCTCGCGATGAGACCGACTGCGGCCAGTCGTTGACGCAGTTCCTCGCCTTCGTGCGACAGTAAATCCGCCGACGCCGCCGAGTCCGTCAGCAGGCGCGCTTGCAATTGTTGCCCCGATAAGCCGAGATTGACGTCGACCGTGCCCAGCGACGGCAGCGTCAAACGCAGATGCGTATGCCATGTGGATGCGGCCGAGACCTCACCCGGTGCAGGCTGCCCGGCGCGCTCTTGGACCTGCCATTCCATCGGGGCGCCCGGCCATGCCGCGCCGTTCCACTGAAACTGCGGATTGACCAGCATGTCGAGTTGTTGGCGCACCAGCGCGACACTCTCGGCGGGGGCATTCGCAACGGCGGCGAGAGCGCCAGCCGGGCCGTGCGGTGCAGCACTGGGGGTGTTGCCGTCGCCAGATGCAGCCAGCAGCGCATCGCCCTCGCGCCCGCTCGGCAGCACGCTGCTCGTGGTGTGCGCCACGCTGGCGGCATGCGCCAGCGCGTTCGCGGTATTGGGCAAATTGGCGGCGGCGTGCAGACCGCCATCGGCGGCCTCGCCAGTGGCGGTCTGGCCGGGAAGTCCGGTCTGCGCGGCGGCGGGGCTCGCCGCCGGCGACGCGGAAGGGCCCGGCACCGGCCACGCGGCCGTCATTGCCGCCTCTGCCGCTGCGGGGCCCAGCAAGCGCGTTAGCGGACCGGGGCCCGGCAGGGTGGCGTCGGCACCCGCCGCGCGCAATTGCGCGGCCAGATTGGCCGATGCCGGCCAGCGCAACTGAGGCTCGGCTTGCAACTGCTCGAACGAGCGGCTGCCGGACGCCCATTGCGCCAGATGCGATTCATAGAAAAGTCCGCTTGTCGACAGCGCATCCTTTAGCGCAGAGGCCAGAAGCGGTGCGAGGGCCGGGGCGCCGGTGCCGGGAGCGGCAGGCCACACCGGGGCGCTCGCTTGCACGGGACCGGGCGAATCGGGCGCGAGCCGCAGGATCGTATCGATGGTGCGCGCAGCGGCGGAAAGCGTTGCCTGCTGCACCGGAGTAGGCAGCCGCTGGGCGCTCTGCGAAGGCGTATTGCCGAGACCGACGGCGGTGGGGGAGGTGCGTGTGGCGAGGTCGCCGAGGGCGGACGTCGCGTCGCCCGCCGGTTGTGTACCGGCGACGGCACTTGGGGCGCTGGGAGACGACACTCCCGGCCCAATACCGAGCAGTGAATCGAGTCGCCGTGCGAGCGTTGTGGCCAGCACCGAGTCCAAACCGGCCATGCCTTACTCCGAAAAGCGGACGCCTCAGGTGCCTAGGTTCAGGCCATAGACTTCGTGCAGGGCACGTTGACGGCGCGTATTGTTGATCATTGCGTCGAGATGCGCCAGATGCGGCACTGCGAGGTCGCGAATCGCCGCGTCGTCGGCCAGAATGCGCCGGATGATGGCGTGCTTGCGCGAGCGCTCATCGTCGGTGAGCGGCAGGGCGGCGTCAAGTTGCTTGATCGCATCGACCTGCGTACGGTACTGCGTTTCGATGTCGATGAGTGCGTCCCAATCGCCGTCGCGCGCCACACCGAGCATGCGCTCCGTGAGACCCGCAATAGTCTCGTAGCAGTTCAGCAAGGTCGCGGCTTCATTCATAGCGCACCCCGGTGCCCGCCTGTGCGGCGGGTGCGCCCGTGCCGGCTGCCGGGGCAATCTCTCGCCAGGCCGATGCAATCGTGTCGAGCAGGGTGTCGACTTCTCGCACCTTGGCAACGTCGTTTTCGAGATTGGCCTCGAGCAGACGGCGCCCCATGTAGTCGTACAGATCGCCCAGATTGCGGGACAGTTCTCCGCCCACATCCATGTTCAGGCCGTCGCGCAGTCCGCCGATGATGCCGATGGCCTTCGAGAGCGCCTGTCCGCGCTCCGCAATGCGGCCATCTTCAAAATGGACGCGGGCCTTCGTCAGGGCTGCCTTCGCGCCGTCGAACAGCATCGTGATGAGCTGATGCGGGCTCGCGGCGATGACGCCCGTTTCGAGCCCGACCTTGCGATAGGCGTTGGCGGCGTTTTGACCGTACATGAGCGATCTCCGGGGGGCGCGCCTACTTCGACGACGAAGACGACGAACCGCCCAGCACCTGCTTGAGGTAGTCGCTGGTGCTCGAAAGCTTCGACATGGTCGCGTCGAGCGCGGTGAACTGCGCCAGATAGCGGTTCTGCATCTGCGTCATCTGGTCCTGCCAGTCGCTTTCCTGCTGCTGCACTTGCTTGATGGTGGCGTTCAGGTTCGACTGGGCTGTGCTGATCGCACCCTTCGCGCTCAGGAAGTTGCTGACCTGGTTCGACAGCAGCGACGCATAGCCTTGCGAGAAATTGATGGTGCCGCGATTGCCGAGGTTGGTGCCGGTGACCTGAATCTTGAGGCCGTCGGTCTGCGAACCCGCTGCACCGGTCAGATACTGGCCGCTGCCCGTGGCGATCACGCCGCCGATCGAGCCGCCGACGTCCACGCCATCGGTGCTGGGCGAAACGCCGGTGCCGAACAGCGCGGTCATGGCGTTGCCCGACGTGACGCGCACATTCGAGGCAGAGCCATAACGGTTCGACGTGACCGATAGTACCCCGTTGGTCTGCTTGACCGTCACAGTCGAGCCGTTGGCGGCGAACTTCGAGTTTCCGTTGATCGCGGCCTGCAAGGCGGCGGCCATCTTGTCGGGCGTGTAAATACCGTTCGGGATGGTGATAGACGTGCTCGTGCCGTCGACCTGTACCGTCAGCGTATTGTTGGTGCCGTCGATGGTCGTGTTCGCGCCAAGCGTGGCGTTCGACGTGAGCGTACCCTGGGTTGCAAGGCGGGTGACGACCACGTCGTACTGGCCCGGTTGCGTATTGCTGGTCGAGCTTTGGTAGCTGATCAGGCTGTCGGTGGTCGTGCCGTTGGTGGCAAGCAAAGAGGCGAGCTGGGCGAAGCCGCCCGAGCTGATCGCCTTTTGCAGCTTGGTCGTATCGACCGCGAGCTGCCCCGACGTATCCGTGGCGCTGCCGGTGCCGTCGCCAGCCTGGAATGTCACGCCGATATCGGCGAGCGAAGTCAGCACCGACCCCGAGACCCCCGGCAACTTGCCGTTCAGGATCTGCTGGATCTGCGTGGTGATCATCTGCGTGGTCGTGTCGCCGATCAGCGGGCCGTTGTTGTTCGACGTGCTGCCTGGCGTGGCGCTCGACTTGTCGAAATACGTCAGCTTGCCGATGGCCGAATGCAGCGTGTTGTAGGCGGTGACGAAATCGTTGACGGCCTTGGTGACACCGTCGCTGTTATTGCTCACGCTGACGGTGGTCGTGCCGGTCTTGAGCAGGCTCATCGACAGACCTTGCACAGCGCTCTTCACCGTGTTGGTCGGGCTCGACACAGCCAGGCCATTGATGGTCAGGCTGGCGTTCTGGCCTGCCGCCGTCTGCGTCAGGCTCTGGGTGCCGGCGGGATCGTAAGCCAGCATGTTCGTGAGCGTGGCGTCACCCCCTGCGGCCACGTCGACCTTCATGCTCATGGTCTGCCCCGTCTGCGTCGAGGTCAGGACCAGACGGTTCGGCGTGGCACTGCCGTCATTGACGATCGTGGCCGTCACACCGCCGTTGGCGGCGTTAATGGCGTCGCGAATGCCTTGAAGCGAGTTGTTCGTGTTCGTGATCGTGACGCTGAACGGTGCCTGCTGCGCGTTCGGCGAGAAGCTGGCGCCAGTGTACGTGCCATTGGCAAGCGTGCCACCCGAAATCGTGCCGAAGCTGAACGTCAGCTTGGTCGACGTGCCGCTGCCAATCGAGGCGGCGGGGTCCGACACGCCGGTCGTCGACAGGCTTTGCGCCTGCGCCAACTGCGTCGTGTTGATGGTATAGCTGCCCGCTTTCGCGGTGGTGTCTGCCGAAGCGCTCAGGATCGTCGCATCGCCCGGCGTGGCAGCCATCTGAAGGAACGACGATGCCGACGACAGGTTCGAGAGCGAGGATTGGAACGAACTCAGCGCCGATTGCAGGCTGCCGAGTGCCGAGACCTTGGTCTGATAGCTGGCCTCTTGCGACTTGAGCAAGTCGAGCTTTTTCGTCGCCGGCTGCATCAGACTGGTGACGAGATCGTTCACGTTCAGCCCCGAGCCGATGCCCGGTGACGAAATTGAGCCCGTGGTACTACTGCCAGTGGTCGCCATAAATTGCTCGCTCTCAAAAATAGTTGCTCAACTCGCAAAACGCCGGCGCAAAAAGTGCTGCCCTTGTAATGCTTGCGGCGACGCCCCCCGCAAAGGTGGCGCCGCCGGCGGCCCGGCCGAGTTGCCGCCGGGCGTTACACCTTGCCAAACAGGCGCTTTACTGGAGAAGCTTCAGCACTTGTTGCGGCAGTTGGTTTGCCTGGGCCAGCATCGAGATACCGGCTTGTTGCAGAATCTGCGACTTGGTCATGTTGGCCGTTTCTGCAGCGTAGTCGGTGTCTTGCACGCCCGAACGCGCCGAGGTCAGGTTCTGCGTCGTGGTCGACAGGCTCGAAATCGTCGACTGGAAGCGGTTTTGAATAGCGCCCAGGGTCGATTGCAGCGTGTCGACGGTGCCGATGGCCGAGTCGATCTGCGACAGCATCAGCGTGGCGCTGTTGACCGTCTTGACGTCGGCTTGTGCCAGGCTACCGCTCGTGGCGTAGGTCGTGGCTGCCGTCGGCAGGCCCAGCTTGGTCAGCGTTGCCGGCGTGCCGCCGCTGATCTGGAAGGCCGAACCCGAGCTCAGGTGCATCTTGCCCGTGGTGTCGACATACGCGTTCACGCCGCTGTTCGACGAGTTGATCGCGTTGGCCAGGTCGGTGGCGCTGTTCATCTTGCCGGTGATGTTCGTGGCCTTACCATTGACGGTCAGGACGAGGTCACCTGCTGCCAGCGTTTGCGAGAACGTCGAAGCGACGGCGGTCGACGTGGTCGTCGAACCCGCGGCGGCACCGGCGACGGCCATGCCCAGCGTGGTAGCGTCGGCACCAGCGACCGTCAGCGTTTGCGTCGGATCGGTGTTGGTGATGGCGATTTCGCCGGCCGAGTTGACCGATGCGACGTTGCCCGTGAAACCGGCGGTTTGTGCGGCGGTGTTGATTGCCGTTGCCAGGTCAGCCGAGCTGTTGTACGTGCCGGCCTTGACGTTGACGGCCGTGCCTGCGCCCAACTGAACGGTCAGTGCGGCAACGGTGAAGCTCAGCGGGTTGGTGGCCGAGCTCGTTTGTGCGACCGAACCGATGCTGGCGACGGTCATGCTTTGTTGCAGGTTGACCGAGATGGTCTGGCCTGCGTTGGCGCCAACCTGGAAGTTCGCCGTGCCCATCGAGCCGTCGAGCACGTTCAGGCCGTTGAACGACGTCTGGGTTGCCAGACGGTTCACTTCAGCCAGACGCTGTTGGACTTCCTGGTCCAGTGCTGCACGATCCGAAGCCGAGTTCGTCGAGTTGGTCGACTGCACGGCCAGGGTACGGATGCGTTGCAGGTTGTCGGTGATTGCCGACAGGGCGCCTGCGGCGGTTTGCACCAGCGAGATACCGTCGTTGGCGTTGCGCTGGGCTTGCTGCGTGCCGTTGATCTGGGCCGACATACGGTCCGTGATCGCCAGGCCAGCGGCATCGTCCGCTGCGCTGTTAATACGCAGACCCGACGACAGACGGGTAATCGAGGTTTGCAGACCCGATTGCGAGGTGCTCAGGTTACGTTGTGCAACCAGCGAGAAGATGTTGGTATTGATGACAGATGACATTTAGCCACTCCTTTCCCAAAATTTTTGGCTCCGGCTTAAGCGCCGTAACTTTGGCTCACCAGCCAATCGCCGAAAGCCGCCGTTGTAGGGGATATCGGACGGCCATTGGGAAAATTTAGGGTGATTTCACAAAATGCTCTCTCACCCCCGATCGACTGACCCCGTCGATGTCGGAAAAACGCTAATAAGCCAGTCTACAAATTTCCTCCATGATCGATTCGTCAAGGAAAGGGGCAATCTGCCGCCTATTCATGTCCTGTAAGGCTTGGAGAGGTGGTGGCATGTCGCGTCACCCGGCGGGTGAGGCGGGCAATTCTCAACTTGTGGCACGGGCTGGCGGCGGAGAAAAAATTTTTTTCCACCGCCACGAAATTTCTTCGTGCCGATGGCTGACGGCGCCTGAAAAGCACATGGCCCGCGACGGCGGGCCATGAAGTGAGTACTAATTAGCAGAAAGTGTGGTGCCGATGGCGCTATGCGCAGACGGGGCCCATCTCTGCGCTGACCAGGCCGTGCTGCATCACGTAATAGGTGAGTTCGGCGTTGTTGTTCAGGCGCATCTTCTCGAGCAGGCGTGTGCGGTACACGCTCACGGTCTTGACCGAGAGCGACAGCGCGTTGGCGATGTCGGTCAGGCGCTTGCCCGAGCCGATCATGCAAAGCGTCTGGTATTCGCGGTCGGACAGGCGCTCGTGGGGCGGCTGGTCGGCATCCGGGCCGAGATAATCGGCGAGCGTCTCGGCGACCATCGGGCTCACATACTTGCGGCCCGCCGCGACCTGGCGCACGGCCGAGACCAACTGCTGCGCGTTCGAGCGTTTGCTTAAATAACCGGCAGCGCCGGCCTTGAGGGCGCGCAGCGCGAACTGGCCTTCCCCGTACATGCTGAAGATCATGATGGGCAAACGCGGATGTTTGCGCCGCAAGGTCTTGAGAATCTCGAGACCGTTTGTGTCGGGCAGCGAAATGTCGAGCAAGACGATGTCCCACTGCGCGGCATCGGTCATCTCCAGCGCTTCTGCGCCGCAATCGGCTTCGCCGATGACGGCGATACTCCCGCTATCGGAGAGCAACTGCCGGACGCCCTGGCGCACGATGGCGTGGTCGTCGACGATGAGCACTCTAAGCGTCATGATGCGTATATCCGTGAAGAGCATGCGAATCCGGGCCATGGAGGCCGGCCGGGGCAGGCAGGATTTGATGCCAGGGGAGCCGTGCACTCACGAGCGTCCCCGATCCCTGCGCACTACCGATACGCAGCGTGCCGCCGAGTGCCGTACAGCGCTCGCGCATGCCCACCAATCCGAAATGTCCCTGCTTGCGACGCGCGCCGCGGCGCAAGCCGCAACCGTCGTCTGAAATCGTGAGTTTGAGAGAGCGGTGGCCGCCGTCGAGCGCGACGACAACGCGCGAAGCGCGTGCATGGCGGGCAACGTTAGTGAGCGCTTCCTGTGCGATACGGTACAGGGCCAGCACCGCATCGGGGGAAAGGTTCGCGACGCGATCGCGTGTCACGTCGTCGCAGCGCCAGATGCACGTAAGGCCGCTTTGCTCGCCGAAGCCGCGCAACCAGGTGCGCAGCGCCGGGACGAGACCCGCGTCGAGCGCGGGTGGGCGGCTGCGGCCGACGAGTTCGTCAGCCGCGTCTTGTGCAGCGGTGGCGGCGTTCTGAATCTGGGTGCAGAGGGATTGCCATTCGGCAGCGTCGACCGGTGGGCGCATCGCCAGACGCGCTACGGCCAATTGCAGTGCCGTGAGCTGCGCGCCAAGGCCGTCGTGGATTTCCTGCGCCAGACGCGTGCGCTCGGCTTCACGGGCGGCGTCTATCTTGCGGGCCACGGCTTGCGCCAGCGGACGTGCTGACGCTCGCGCGGTGTGCGAGGCGGACTCCGCCGGCAAAGTGATGTCGCGAGCGGCAGGCTGATCCGATACCGGCGTCGCGGCGCGGGCGTGCAACGTGTCGTCAAGCGACGCGCGACGTCTCGCAGCCTGTGCGGCAGGATCGACGAGATACGGCATGGAGGCAAAATCCCTGAGAGAAAAAGTCCCGCACCGCAACCCCCGCGGCGAGACCACATGCAATTTAACAAACTTTACATTTCGTCACAATTACACGCGGCGGGCACCTGCATGGACTGACGGAAAAGCGTAACTATTTGATTTGGATTAAGAAGTTTGCGCTTGCTTGAAGAGGATTTTGCAAAGACCCGGAATATATCAGGGTTTATCCTAGCGGATCCAGTCGAGCTTGCGTTTCAAACGAAATTTCCAATCTAAACGATTGTAACGCCTTAATTTTTATCGCGACTTCATACAGTTGTGATTTTCTTTCAGGCGAGGGCACGGGCTCGCCGCGCGCTTCATCGGTGAAGTGACCCAAACAACGTTCCCTATGGGGCGTTGCTTTCGGTCTCATGGTCTAGGGGGAGCGTGACGGTCACCATCAAACCACGGCCGTCGCCGCCCGGTGCCAGCGTGACTGTGCCATGACTGGACGCCACGATTTCCTTGACGATGGGCAATCCCAGGCCCGTGCCGGGCTGACCCGGTGGGGCATTGCGGTAGAAGCGTTCGAACACGCGCTGACGCGCCTCGGCGTGAATCCCTGGCCCATCGTCGATCACGCGCAGGCGCGCCGAGCCGTCCGGGCGGTCGATGGCGACAGTAACGCGCCCACCTTCGTGGATATAGCGAATCGCATTGTCGACAAGATTCATGACCATCGCGTGAAACAGTTCGCCGTTGCCCGCAACCCACACGTGGGTCTCCGACGTTTCCAGCCCGAGATCGATGTTGCGCCGTTGCGCAAGGGCGACGAGTTCTTCGAGCACCCCGGCGGCGACGGCAACCAGATCCACCCGCGAGCGCGAGAACGCCGGGGTGTCGGCCGCCTCTGCCTGCGAGAGCAGCAACAGCTTGTTGGTGAGGTCGGCCAGGCCGCGGCTGCTCGTCTGCATGGCGGCGAGCACGTCCGCGAGCGCCGCGCGGTCGTCAAGCTGGGCCGCGAACTGCAATTGTGTGTCGAGCAGCGTGAGTGGCGTGCGGAGCTGATGGGCGGCGTCGGCCACGAAGCGCCGCTGTTGCTGCGCCTGCGCCGAGAGGCGCTGGATGCACAAATTGATCGCGTCGACGATGGGCCGCAGTTCGGTTTGCAGTTGCCCGGCGCGAATCGGCACCAGTTCCTGCGGCGCACGCCCGGCGACTTCGTCCTTGAGACGGATGAGGGGGTGCAGTTCGACCGTCAGCCCGATGAGCACCAGCACGGCAGCGAGGGCGGCCATGGCGATTTGCCGGTGCAGCGACGGCTCCCACAACTGCGCGAGCATCTCGTCGTGCGCGCGCATTGTCTCGGCCACCACCACGGCGACCTTGTGCGGCTTGCCCGAGTCGTACATCGTGCGAACGAAGCTGATGGCGCGCAGCGGTTCGCCGTTCACCTCGAGGGTCGAGTATGCCGGTACCGTTTGCGGGAAGAGCGGGGGATGCGGGAAGTCCGGCGGGCCGGCAAGGAGCCGGCCGTCTTGCGTGATGACCTGATAGAACACCCGGTCGCGCGCGGGAGACGCGAACAATTCGAGCGCAGACGGCGGCACGCTCGCGCGCAGCGCGCCATCGACCCAGGTCAGCTCGCCCGCGATCACCTGTGCCGACGTGAGCAGTGCCCGGTCTTGCACGAGTTCGGCGGTATCGCGCGCGCTGCGGTAGGCCTGCCAGGCGCTCGCTCCGATGTAGAGCGAGAGCGGCAGCATCAGCCACATCAGCAGCCGGACGCGCAGACTAAGCATCTTTCTCGCGCAGCAAATACCCCAGACCCCGCAAGGTCATGATGGCGGCCCGGCTGGTCTCGAGCTTCTTGCGCAACCGGTGGATATAGATTTCGATGGCGTCGGCACTCGGTTCGTCGTCCAGGCCGAACACCCCGTCGACCAAAGCGCTCTTGGCGACCGTCTTGCCCTGCTTTCGCATGAGGATTTCGAGCACGGCATGTTCGCGCGACGGCAACGCGAGCGGCGCACCCGCTATCGTGAATTGCCGTGTGCCCGTCTGATAGCTCAGGTCGGCGCACACGAGATCGGCGCCCTGTTCCGGCGAATGCCGGCGCGCAAGCGCCTTCACGCGCGCGATCAATTCGCGCACTTCGAACGGTTTCACCAGATAGTCGTCGGCGCCTGCGCCGAGACAGTCGACCTTTTCGTCGACCGAACCGCTGGCCGTGAGAATGATGACCGGCACGTTGTTGCGCCGCTCGCGCAAGCGTCGCAGCACATGCTTGCCGCCGAGCTTGGGCAGCATGAGATCGAGCAGCACCACGTCATACGTCTCTGTTTGCAGCAGACGGTCGGCGGCGTCGCCGTCGCGCGCGGCGTCGACAGTGAAATTGTCGTCGCGCAGCATGCGGGCGAGCCAGTGGGCCAGCGTGTCGTTGTCTTCGATCAGCAGCAGTTTCATAGCGGCAAAAGCGGAATGCGACGGCGAGTGTGCCCGTGGAACCTGCGCGCGCCAACAGCGGGTAAACACCCATCGGATGCCCATGAAAACCTGCATCGGGCGAAAGCTGGATGAAAGATTCGGTTCTCTACAATCGGCAACAAGGCAGAGGTGTCGATTGAGAAGACCCCTGCCTTGGGCTCCGCGGTCAATCATGCGAGGCCGGCCGGCGCCGCAATGGAAGGCTCAGGCCATTATCCCTAAAAACGATGGAGACACCACAATGCGAGCAAGTCTGGGCGTGCGTGCGCCGAAAACCTTCCTGAAACCTGTTCTGGCTGCCGTACTCGGTGCGTCGCTGGCGCTGGCCGCCATGCCGGGTTTCGCTGCCGATAGCGGCAAGATCACGATCATGGTCGGCGGCATCACCAAGATGGTCTATCTGCCGGCCAAGCTCGCCGAGCAGCTCGGCTACTTCAAGGAAGAAGGCTTGAATGTCGAGTTGCTCTCGCAGCCGGCGGGTGTCGACGCCGAAAACGAATTGCTCGCGGGGGCCGTGCAGGCCGTGGTCGGCTTCTACGATCACTCGATCGATCTGCAGAGCAAGGGCAAGGAAATTCAGGCCATCGTGATCTTCGGTCAGGTGCCCGGCGAAGTCGAACTGGTCAATGCGAAGAGCAAAGACACCATCAAGAGCATGGCCGATGTGAAGGGCAAGACCCTGGGCGTGACCGGTCTGGGCTCGTCGACGAACTTCCTCACGCAATATCTCGCGGCCAAGCACGGCCTGACGTCGGCGCAGTATTCGGTGCTGCCGGTCGGCGCCGACAACACGTTCATCGCCGCGATCAAGCAGAACCGCATCGATGCCGGCATGACCACCGAACCGACCGCATCGCAGTTGCTCAAGACCGGCGACGCCGCCGTGCTGGTCGACATGCGCACGATGGAAGGCACGGTGGCGGCACTGGGCGGCGCTTACCCGGCATCGAGCCTGTATGTGCAACGCGTGTGGCTCGACAAGCACAAGCCGGAAGCGGCCAAGCTCGCCCGCGCGTTCGTGAAGACGCTCAAGTTCATCAACACGCACTCGGCCGCCGAGATCGCCGAGAAGATGCCGAAGGACTACTACGGCAACAACAAGGCGCTGTACGTGCAGGCGCTGCAGAACTCGCTGCCGATGTACTCGCCCGACGGCCGCATGCCGAAGGGCGGTCCCGAGACCGTGCTCAAGGTGCTCTCCGCGTTCAATCCGAACGTCAAGGGCAAGCACATCGATCTGTCGAAGACGTACACCAATGAGTTCGTCGATCAGGTGAAGTAATGCCCGATCCGGCGCGACCCGTTCGCCGGCCTTTGACCCCGTAATACCGGTGCGCGGTCTCTTCGACGCGCAGCCAGCCGGGCCGCCCATACCCGACGACCGCCGACGATCGTCCGGTGTGCGGGCCGGCTCACCCTTGAGAAACCGCAACGATACCGTCGGACCTTCGACGAAGCCACCGAGGAGCCGGGCACATGACCCAGACCATCACCCCTACTGCGCCGGCACGCGCGGCGAGCCCTGTTTCGCGCGACACGCCCGCCATTGAATTCGACAACGTGTCGTGCCGCTTCATCTCGCCGGACGGCAAAGCCACGGTCGCGCTGCGCAACTTCAGCATGTCGGTCGCGCGCGGCGAGTTCGTCGCCATCGTCGGTCCGACCGGCTGCGGCAAGTCGACCACGCTGTCGATGATTACCGGCCTGCTACGCCCGACCGCAGGCAGCGTGCGTGTGATGGGCCAGCCCGTGAACGGCATCGATCCGCGCATCGGCTTTGTCTTTCAGAACGACGCGGTCTTCCCGTGGCGCAGCGTGCGCGATAACGTGGCCGCCGGCCCGTTGTTTCGCGGTCAATCGAAAGAGGCCGCTTATGCCCTGGCCGACGAATGGATCAAGCGCGTGGGCCTCGACAAGTTCGGCAGCCATTACCCGCATCAACTCTCCGGCGGCATGCGCAAACGCGTGGCGCTGGCCCAGACGTTCATCAACAACCCCGAGATTCTGTTGATGGACGAGCCGTTCTCGGCCCTCGACATGCAAACGCGCACGCTCATGCAGGACGAGTTGCTGCAACTGTGGTCGTCGACGTCGGGCTCGGTGGTGTTCGTCACGCACGATCTGGAGGAAGCAATTGCGCTGGCAGATCGCGTGTTCGTACTTACGGCGCGTCCGGCCACGTTGAAGAACGTCTACACGATCGATTTGCCGCGTCCGCGCGTGATGTCCGAAATTCGCTACGAGCAGCGCTTCATCGACATCTCGCGTGAAATCTGGGCGGATCTGCGCGAAGAAGTGAAGATCGGTTGAGCATGTGCGGCCCCGCCGGGGCTGCGTCAGTGATTTTGCGGGCCGCGTTGCCGTGAACGGCGACGCGCGCCTTTGCCGTCAGGAGGAGGGCATGAACATGAGTGAACAGGCCGTACTGGCAGGGTTTGGCGACGCCGATCTCGCGCGTGAGGAAGCCGCGGCGCAGCGCCGCATCAAGCAACGTCGCGCGCTGGTGGTTTTCCTGCGCGTGGCGATTCTGGTGATCGGACTTGGCGGCTGGGAGTTGTCCGCGCGTCTGGGCTGGATCGATCCCTTCTTTTTCTCGCAACCGAGTCTGATCGTTCAGCAGATCTACGACTGGTGTGTCGAAGGCACATCGCAGGGGCCGCTCTGGACGCAGGTGCTCGTCACGCTCGAAGAGACCGTGCTGGGCTTTCTGATTGGCGGTGTGGCCGGTGTGATCTGCGGCATCGTGCTGGGGCGCAACAAGCTGCTCTCGGATGTTTTCAGTCTCTACATCCAGATTGCCAACTCGATTCCGCGCGTGGTGCTCGGCTCGATCTTCGTGATCGCGTTCGGTCTGGGCATGGCGTCGAAGGTGGCGCTCGCGGTGGTGATGGTTTTCTTCGTCGTGTTCGCGAATGCCTTCCAGGGGGTGCGCGAGGCCGACCGCTACATGATCGCGAATGCGCAGATTCTGGGCGCGTCGCGCCGTCAGGTGACGATGTCGGTGGTGATTCCGTCGGCGCTGTCGTGGATTCTCGCCAGCTTGCATGTGAGCTTCGGTTTCGCTCTCGTGGGCGCGGTGGTCGGTGAGTTCCTCGGCTCGAAGCAGGGTATCGGTTTGCTGATTTCGACCGCGCAAGGTGCGTTTAACGCGAGTGGCGTGTTCGCGGCGATGATCGTGCTGGCGGTGGTGGCGCTGGGCGCGGATTACCTGCTGACGTCGCTCGAGAAGCGTTTGTTGAAATGGCGTCCGGCGGCGTTCGCCAACGAGTGAGCGCAACGATGTCGCGGCGTCATGGTGTCATGGCGTCGCGGTGTCACGAGTGTCCGGCGACAGTCGCCGGTGCAAAAGGAAACGGCGCCACCCATCGCGGGTGGCGCTGTTCTCGTTTGGTGGGGGACGCGAGGCGTCCCATCGTCTTGAAGCGATCAGATATTGAGCTTCGTGACCTTCGTACCTTCGATATTCAGGTTGGCCATGAGGCCGGCGTTGGTCATCACGATCACCTCCACCGGCGAGGTCGCGGTGTTCAGATCGACTTCACCGTTCGCGCCGATCTTGACCAGCGCGACCGAGGCGTCGGCACCGGCCGTCCAGCCGTCGGTGCGCTGGAACTTGTCGAGGGCGTCCTGCGTCATGAACAGGAAGATGATGGCCTTCGATTGCGCACCGATCTGTAGACCGAACGATGCCGTCACGGTGTTGTAGTAACCCCTCGTGGCGCCGCCCACACGCAGTGCGCCTTCGCCATATTCGCCGCCTACGATGAAACCGGCTTGCAGCACCGATGGGAACACGAGTATGCCCCGTGCCTTACCCACCAACTCGCGGGAGCCCTTCACGGACGCATACATCTTGTCGAGCGCCCCGTTCACCGAGGCATCGATTTCACGCCGCTTGTTGGCGTTGGCACCGGCCGCGTTCTCGCCCTTGTCGGCCTGTGACGGCGAGGTCGTGGTACAGCCGGCGAGCGCGAACGCGGCGGCGGCAAGGGCGACGGAAGTTTTCATCAGGAATTCGCGTTTTTGCATTTTCTCCCTCCAGATAGTGCGTGTGCCGTGCACAAAGCACGGTGGCATGGATGTGGATAAAACGTCAGACCGACGAAGCGCCCGTGCGGGGCGCCGCGCTTCGGCATCGAAGCGGATGATGAGAGCGATAGTTTGGCATCCGATGGATGCGTTTGTCGAACGGAGTGCGGCGCCCGTGACCCGTTTCGCGACGCTGCGAACATGCCGCGCAGTGTGTCGGCATGGCGTCGATTATGCGGTCTCCATTGGTATTGTCAAGAAAATGGCGCGACAAGTTCCGCTAACGTGCGCCTAACTTTTATTAAATTGTAGGCATCCGCCTACGTGCACTTGCGCACGTATTCTTCCTTAAGGGCTTTGCGCGGGTTTGTGCGCGTAGGAATGTCGACGCGATCGCCTGCGGGGGAGTCGACTCGCCGGTCGCGCGTGTAAACCGGCTTGTCCGGCGTATTCGCGATCTTGTCGGCGAGGGCGCGGCATTCGTCGCGCAGGGAGGGCGATGCGGCACCGGATGCGGCGGCCTGTTCGGCGGCCTGGTCGCGCGCTGCTTTCGAGCATTGCTCGGGAGGAAGGGCGCGACCGACGCTATCGAAGCACACCGGTGTCTGCGCGAACGCCAAGCCGCCTGCGCTGAACAGTGCGGCAGCTGTGGCCGCCTGCACAACGCGTTTGATGGCGGCGTGCGCTCGTCCAAGCTCGGCAGTGCGAAGTACCGGGGATGTGAGGCTGGGGGTGAGAGCGTGTGATGCGAATGAAGCGAGCATCGGGGGCAGCGTGGCGGTGCGGCGTGGCATCGTCGATCTCCTCAATGGGCCCCGTCGTGGCGCGGGTCTCGCTATTTTGGCATTGCCCCGGCCGGATTGTCGATAGTCGCGACGCCGTGCCGCGCCGCAAGCGCGCCGGGGCGGTCGGTGCGCAGCTCCAGCCGGTAGCCCACGCCGTAGATCGAACGCACGATTTCTTCGTTGGGCCGGACCGCCTGCAATTTGTGGCGCAGGTTCTTGATATGGCTATCGACCGTGCGGTCGGCGACCACACGGTGATCGTCGTACATCCGGTCGAGCAGATGCGCTCGCGGGAATGTCTTGTCGGGGTGGCTGGCGAGCGTGGCGAGCAAACGCAATTCGACCGGGGTCAGGGGCAGTTCATGCCCGTCGAGTCGTGCGTGATGGCGCACCGCGTCGATGACGAGTGCCCGCTGTTGCGGCGCGATGGCCGCGGCGTCGCCATTGGGGCAGGCGCCGGCCGCACCGCGAACCCGGCGCAGGATCGCTTTCACGCGCGCCACCACCTCGCGCGGGCTGAAGGGCTTGCAGATGTAATCGTCGGCACCGAGTTCAAGACCGAGCAGCCGGTCGGTCTCTGCTGCGCGGGCTGTCAGCATCACGATCGGGACTTCGGAGATCTCGCGCACGGCGCGGCAGACTTCGAGGCCGTCCATGCCCGGGAGCATCAGATCGAGCAGCACCAGACGCGGCTCGGTCGCCCGGACGGCCGGGAGCACTTCGCGTCCGTCAGAGAGGATGCGGCACGGCATGCCCGCCACGCGCAGATACTCGGCGAGCAACGCGGCGAGCTTGGGCTCGTCTTCGACAATCAGAATCGGGGCAGCGTCGGAGAGTGTCATCGCGTCGGTCGGTGATGGAAGGGCGGAATGAGGTGCAACGGTCAGCGAGTTCGGGGGCATGGAAGCGCGGCTCAGCACAAGGTCGCGGCGGCGTGGGCGGCGAAGCCGGACCCGCTTGCGACGCAGGACGAACCGGAACCGTTGCACAGGCCGCTCATGCCGTTGGACGCACTGCGGAGACAGGGCAGCGTGATCGTCAATGCGAGTCCGCCTAGCGGAGAATGCCGCGCGACGATCTGGCCGCCGTGCGCTTGCACGATGTGTCTGCACAGCGCAAGCCCCAGACCGGCGCCGCCGCTGCGCCGGCTGCGCGACGCCTCTACCCGGAACAGGCGCTCGAACAGGCGCGGCAGGGCGTCGTCCGGCACGCCGGGCGCGGAGTCTTCGATCTCGAGACGCAGTTGCGTGTCCGTCGACGACAGATACACGCGCACAGCACCGCCGCCGTCGGTATAACGCAATGAGTTCTCGAACAGGTTGCCGAGCAGTTGCGTGAGACGGTGCAGATCGCCGTCGATGAACAGTGCGTTCTCGGGAAGATGGACATTCAGCGAGATGCCCTTGGCGTCGAACCAGTCGCCGAACGCGGCCGCAGAGGTGGCGACGCGCTCGGTGATGTCGACAGGCGCAAACGCGTAGGTCAGCGCGCCAACATCCGAGAGCGACAACTCGTAGAGATCGTCGATCAGCTTGGAGAGCAGCGAGATTTCCACCCGCAGCGAGGCGAGCGCATCTTGCGTAAGCGGGCGTACGCCGTCTTCCATCGCTTCGATTTCGCCGCGCAACACCGAGAGCGGCGTGCGCAACTCGTGAGAGATGTCGGCGAGCAGGTCGCGGCGCAGGCGGTCGTTGTGCGAGAGGGTGTCGGCCAGCCGGTTCAGGTCGACGGCGAGACGCGCAAGTTCGTCGGCGCCGGCCGTTGGCACACGGACACTGTAATCGCCCATCGCCATGCGATGGGTGGCGTCCAGCAGCGGGGTGACGGGCACGAGCAAGCGCTGGGCCAGGCGCAGGGCGACTGCGCCCAGCAGCGCCACGCCCAGCAGCGTCACATACATCAGGTTGTTGCCGTGCAGCCAACGGTGGCCAGCCACGGCAGCACGCACGGCGACCGCGGTGGCCGTCATGGTGACCAGTCCTGTCGCGAAGATCGCGAGGAACAGCTTGCGAGCGATGCCGGAGTTCATGCGCTGGATAACGGGTTAAGGGGGGCGGCCAGAGTAGACACTGGGGCATGACGAGGCGGGCCGGTGTGAGGCCCTGCCGACGTTGGCGCGCCATTTTCTCAGCTTCGGGGCGGCAGGCGTCGTGCCTCCACAAATTTTCCTCTATTCGTGCTTAGTCGCTGCACACCCGCTGCGTACTATCCGTCACGAAGCTGGCCGCCGTGCCGTCTTCCCAATCAGCAAACCGTTCACACTTTTCGAACCAGGCCGGACACGGTATCCGGGATCGGCGCGGGGGCGCCTCATCATGTCGAAGCTGTCGATGCTACAGCGCGTTGCGGCGCGCGCGCTCATGGGGACAGTTGTGCCGCTGGCGACAGTGAGCCCCATGTTGAGTGCCTGTTCGAGTCCGGTGACGGCGCCGACGCCGATGGCCGTGATGCCCATGCCACGCGTGGCCAACGTGCAAACGGCAGGGTCCATCTATCAGCCGACGACCGCGACGAACTGGTTCGAGACGCCGGTGGCGCATCGCGTGGGCGATCTGCTCACGATCGCGGTGTCGGAGAATTCGTCGGGCACCAACAAGTCGCAGAGCGACGTCTCGCGTAACGCGAGCGTCACCGCGAAGAGCGTCAGGCCCGATGGGGCGGATTCGGTGCTCGAGCGCTGGTTCAACATCGGACAGTCGGCCAGCAGCTTCAAGGGCAATGGCACGAACAGTTCGACCACGGCGCTGACGGGCACCATTGCGGTCGCGATCGTGGAGGTGCTGCCCAACGGGGCCTACGTGGTCGGCGGGGAAAAGCAGGTCATGCAGGGGCGGAACATGGAGACGTTCCGTTTCACTGGCGTGGTCAACAAGTTCGACATCTCGCCGGGCAATGTCGTGGCCTCGAACAAGGTCGGTCAGGCCAAGGTGGCGCGAGTGGAGGGCGGTCCGATCGCCGATGGCAGTAACGGCGGCTGGTTGCAGGGCATTCTGCTCGGTGTGTCGCCGTTCTGATGAGGTGCCTTGCGACGGTGCTGGCCCTGACGGCGGCCGCCAGCGCGACCTTGGGCGGGTGCCTCTTCACGACGCCGGTGCCGGTGATCGCCGCGCAGGTGGCGTCCAGTGTGGTGACCACCGGCGTGATGCTGTCGGACCAGTTGCCGTCCATCGTTCCTCCCACCGAGCCCGCCGCACCGGAACTGCGCTCGCGCAGCTTGTGCATCGAGCTGGCGCCGGACGGCATCTCCGATTTGTTGCCGGCGATTCAGGGGCGGCTGCGCGCCTACGGCATCGTGAGCACGATCTATAGCCCCGGCACGTGGCCGGCGGGGTGTGTCGTCCTCAATTACACCGTGCGGCGCGCGTGGCGGAATTCGCTGTGGGGCAGTGCGCCAAGCGAATACCTTGCCTACGCGACGCTCACGCTCAGCCAGAACGGGTCGGTCATGAATACGGTGTATTTCGACGGCAGATCGTCGACGATCGAATCGTGGTCGGCGTCGAACTCGCGCATGGCGCAACTGGTCGACCGGCTGGTGGTGTTTTGAGCGAACGCTTCATGGGTTTTGTGAAGCTGCCTTCACGCGCCTGTCAGAACCGGTAACTCACCTTGAGACTTCCCGCCTGTGCCGACGCACGCGCAGTATTGATGAGCGCGTCGTAATCGAGCGAGATGTCCAATCGCTTGGCCAGCGTCACGCTTAAGCCTACGCCGAGCGTCAGGAAGCCGCGTGGCAGATTCGCGCCTGGTGCGACGAACATTGTCCCGTCCTGTGACGCCACCGTGATAGCGCGGCCGGCATCGAGTAGTTCGTGAGCGTACGCCACGCGGAACTGGACGTTCATGGGGCGTTGCGCGTCGCCGAATGCCTTGTCGAAGGTCGCACCGACAAACGGTTGCAGGCTCCGGGTGTTGTCCGTGCCGACGCGCAGATTCTGCCCCCCGGCACCGCTTTCGTCGAAGCCGTTCGCGTGGAAATACGCATAACGCAGGCCCACCCGCGGCGTCATGACAATGCCGCCGAACGCCAAGGGCGCGCTCGCCTGTGTCGCCGCCGTGAATTCCTGCCCGATATGATCGCCTTCGGCGGTGCCTATGTTCGCGAACGGACGCTTCTGCGACAGGAAATGGATGCCATAGCCGACAGTGGCCGCCACGTCGACCGGTCCCATCTCGCGGCTCGCATAGGCGGCGAGACGCAGCGTGTCGCGAGTGCCGGAGTTTGCGGTGTTCTCTTCCGAGAGGTCGGCATGGGAATAGCCGCCTGCCAGCCCAAACGTGTTGCGCTCCCCGCGCTTCTCCGCACCGGCGAGGAACCCGTATTGGTTTTCCTGGAAGCCGGGTTGGGTGCCGGTGCCGGACACACGGCCGTGCAGGCCAGTGGCGGTTGCCCAGACCGACGAGATGCCCGGCGCCTGCGCCGTGTCTCCGGTGGCAAGCCCCGTGTCGACGGTGCGTCGTGTTGCCCGGTCGAGCACTGCCGACGTGGCCGACTGCGCATTCATCAGCGCAGCCGTGCCGAGCGCCGTATAGAGACTCGTATTCTTCGGGGCGATGACCACCGGAGTGGAAGGCCCCGATGCCCCCGAATTGCCCGATGCCGGATCGGCCAGCAGCAGGGTGACATCGTTTGCGCCGTAGGCCACGGACGATTGCAGGCCGCCGAGGTTCGCGCCTGTCGCCAACGTCCCCGTGACCGACGAAAAGCGCCCGCTTACACCGTTCGTTGCGCTCACCACGGTGTAGCGGGTGGCTGAATACGTACCGGGATCGTACGTGATCGCCAGCGTGCCGTTCAACGTCGCACTGCCCGATACCATGAGTAGCGACGCCGCCGTAGGACTGACCTCGATGGAAAGCGTCGCGTTCGATGCCTGCGTGTAGTTTCCACCGACGCGCAACGTGCCGATGGACCCGCCGGGCGCCACGACCCCGCTGTTCGCGACATTGCCGAGCACTGTGCCGTGTCCGCGCAGTATCCCTTGCGCACCGACGGCCACGTTGCCGCCGATCGCTGCGCCGTCATGACTGGCGTCGCCCACTTCGAGTGTGCCCCCGCTGACGGTCGTCGTGCCCGTGAACCCGGTGCTTGCCCCATTGAGCACGAGCATGCCGGCACCCTGCTTGACGAAGGCGCCGCTACCCACGAGCTGGCCGGCATAGGTACTGTCGGTTGCCGAGTTGACTGTCAGCGTGTTCGCGCCAACGAGCATACGCGTGCCGGCCGCGCCATTCAGCCCGGAAAGCGTCTGCGCCCCTGCGGAGGAAAAATCGAGCGTTGCGCCGCTACCCATGAGCGAAAGGGTCGACGCCGAAGACAAGCTGCCGCCTCCCGTCAGGGCGAGCGTGCCGCCGTTGATGGTGGTCGCGCCCGTGTAGGTGTTTGCCGCAGAAAGCGACTGTGTGCCCCCGTTCAGTGTCAGGCCGCCACTGCCGCTGATGGTGCCTGCGAAAACACCCGATGCATTCGTGAGCGTCAGCGTGCGCTGCCCGAGGGCAACCGCCCCGCTGCCGACGAGACTCGTCAGGGACGTGCCGCCTGACGTTGCCGAGATGTCGAGCGTGCCGTTATTGGTGACGCCACCCGATGCGGCGACGCTGCCGTTACCGCTCAACTTCAGCGTTGCACCGTTGTCGATCACGGTCGCGCCGGTATAGGTGTTGACCCCTGTGAGCGTCTGCGTGCCGGCGGCCACACGTACCGCACCCGAACCGTTAATGACGCCGTTGAACGTGCCGGCCGCATTGGTGAGCGACAGTGTCTGTGCGCCGAGCCACACCGTGCCCGTGCCGGTAAGCGCCTGGATCGACGCCCCTGCTGTGACGGCGGAAATGTCCAGCATGGAGTTCAGCACGACGCCGGACGAATTGCCTATGCTGCCGTTCCCCGACAGGGCGAGCGTGCCGCCACTGATCGTTGTCGTTCCCGTAAAGGTATTGGCACCCGTCATCGTTAGCGTGTTCGCGCCGACGAGATTCAGGGTGCCGGTACCGGAAATGACGCCCGACATCGTCATGCCGGCCGACGTCGTGGAGAAGGTAACGCCCGACGCCGCGTCGCTCAGGATGACGTCGTTGTTCAGTGCAAGGCCCGGGTTCAGCGCCGCGATGGTGGCAGTCGCCCCTGCATCGAAAAGCAAGTTTCCGAGGATCGAGGAGCCGGTCTGCAGATTCAGCGTGTTGTTTGTGCCGCCGAACTCGATGGCCGCAGCTCGGGTTCCGCCGCCGCCGGTCAGCCCGCCCATGATGAGACCCGAGTTGAGGATCGAATCCGTGCCCCGCGTCACGACGCCGACGCCGCCCCCGTTGCCCAAACCGCCCGAGATCGTCCCGGCATTGCTGAGGCTATTGTGCGTTCCGGAAAGATTGACGCCAATACCCCCGGCACCGCCTGCGGCCGACTGCGTTGTGCCTGCGCCCGCAGCGCCTCCTGCGCCGCCCGTGATCGTGCCGGTGTTGATGATGGCGGCGAGACCGCTGAGCGCGAGCAGTCCATCGCCGCCTGCGCCGCCGCCGCCGCCGAAGCCGCCGGAGCCCCCGGCACCGCCTGCGCCACCGGTAATCGCCCCGTAGTTGTAGATTGTCGCGATGACCCCGGCCGACGTCATCCCGCTGCCGCCACCACCACCGCCACCGCCGTTACCCGACACCCCGTTGCTGGTATTTCCACCGTTGCCCCCGGCCCCGCCCGTGAATGTCGCCGCCGGCATGACGGTGATGTTGCTGCCGAGGTAATACAGCCCTGTGTTGCCGCCGTTTCCACCGCTTCCGAAGTTGAGTCCGTCCGGTCCGGTATTGCCGGCGGCGCCGATCGTCGTTCCATTGCTGAAGACCCAATTACCGGTGAGGGATTGCGCGGGGCCGTTGGCCGGCGCACTGGCTGTGTCTCCGGTTGCACCCGCGCCGCCGGTACCCTGGGTTCCCCAGCTACCTGTGTCCTGGACGGTCACGGCGCTGGCGTTTATGTGACTGGATCCACCGCCTTGGCCATTACCGGCACCGCCGCCACCGCTTCGACCCGGAACACCGTCGCCGCCCAATGCGCCGCAGCCGCTGGTGTCGCTGATGGAGCAGGCGGCTGCCCAGGCAGGCGCCGCAGTACCCGCGAGGGCCAGCGCAATGGCTGTGCTGCCAGCCGTTCGAATGAGTCGGGCACCCGCTGGTCTGTGGGCCGAGCCTCGGGCCGGCGCAGTGACGCAATCGAGCGTAGAAGGCGTTAGGGACGCCGGAGTGGCGGGTTTCGCCGGGTGGGCTGTGAGCCTGCGTTTGCGTTGGACCACGAATATATCCTCTCGTATCGCACCGTGCATTGCGACCGGCGACCGAGAAGATACGGCCATTCCCCCGCGGTACGGCAGTCATATAGGGCACCAGTGCTCAGGGAGGCAATGCTTGTTTCGACTTCGGAGCGCTGGAACGTGCGTCGCCTAGGGGCGCATCGGACACCGAATGTAATACAAAGTGAGGTGCTTCGCTATCGCGTTCAGAAAGTCGTCCCGTTTGGGGCCACCGGGGCGGCCCCTGACAAAACACTGAGCGTTGACGCAGGGTAGGCGGGGATCCGGGCAGGGACCATTCCCCGGCCATGCCAGGGTTGCGCCAACCAATGCCGGAGATGCATGACGAAGTACAAAGCCGACGACTTCTGCATTCGGGAGGGGCCCGCTCGAATGCGACACGTTTCGATGGGCGATATTCGGCTACTACGATGGAAGCGGCCGAGCAGGGGAGCAGATCGAGGGCGTTTTGAGTTCCCCACAGAGGCTGCGACCGAATGGGTGCGATCCGGTACTAGGCGGCGACGCCTTGCGTATGCGAACGGACGAGAGTGGAGCCTCGTAATCCATTGAATCTATTGGCGCGCCCGACTGGAATCGAACCAGTGACCCTCGGCTTCGGAGGCCGATACTCTATCCCCTGAGCTACGGGCGCTTGCTGACCACCGGTGAAGAAGGCGCGAACGCGCGACCGGCAGGCAAAGAAGTGGAAGCATAGCGGTTTTGCCGCGCGCCGTCCATGCCCTGTGCATACGCGTGCCCCAAAATGCGGCAATTCGCTGCCGAGCGCTCCGCTCGCGCGGATTTGCTGTGACTGCAACGCCCCCGCAGTTTGCGCACGAAGCATGCGGAACATGCCTTTGGCTTTCGCGTAAGTTAGGGAAAATACGGGACTTTTGCGGCGTCTGCGCACTGCCTTAGCGTGTCATCGGCCGAGGGTTTGTTGCTACAATGGTTCGTTATTTTGACTGGATGGTGCCAGCTATCCGGTGTGATGCACTCGGTTTCCACAAAAACTATTGAGAGATCCCGCATGAGTGAAGCACATAACGAGCATGAGTCCCTGATCAAAACACCCAAGCAGCTCATCGCCGCGGTCATTGCTGGCTTTCTCGTACCGATCGTCATCATCGTCTTGCTGGTCAATTACGTGGGTAACAACGCCCTGACCGGCGCCGGTAGTTCCGCCATGACCGAAAGTGCCGTTGCCGAGCGCATCGCGCCCGTGGCGAAGGTCGAAGTCAAGGATGCCAACGCGCCGCGCGTCTACCAGACCGGCGAACAACTTTATAAGGCCGTTTGCGCCGCCTGCCACGCGGCCGGTACTGCCGGGGCGCCCAAAGTCGGCTCCGCCGACTGGGCCCCGCGTATCGCTCAGGGCTACGACGGAATGCTCAAGATTGCGCTCGCCGGCAAGGGCGCGATGCCGGCCCGTGGCGGCACCAGCCCCGACGACGTGACGGACTACGAAATCGGCCGTGCCATCGTTTATATGGCCAATGCGTCGGGCGGCAAGTTGCCAGAACCGGCAGAACCGGCCCAGCCCGCATCGGGCGCTGCTGCGGCCTCGGGGGCGCCTGCCGTCGCCTCGGGCGCCGACGCGGGCTCTGCCGCCGCTGCCGCCGCCGCGATGGCGTCGCTCAAGACTGCGACCCCGGCTGCCGCCAGCGCGGGCGGCAATCTCGAGGCGGGCAAGAAGCTCTACGACACCGTCTGCATGGCCTGCCACGCGAGCGGCGTGATGAACGCCCCGAAGTTCGGCGATAAGGCCGCATGGGCCCCGCGCATCGCCACGGGCATCGACACGCTGCACAATGCTGCCATCAAGGGACTGAATGCCATGCCGCCGAAGGGCGGCGCTGCCAACGCGTCGGATGACGACGTCAAGGCGGCGGTCGACTACATGGTGAGCGCGGCCAAGTAAGCTGCCGTGTAAGTCGCGTAAGCCGCACGAACTGCCTGCCTCACAGGCGGTCGCCACCATAAAAAATCCCCGCTTCGGCGGGGATTTTCGTTTCTCGCGTTGCGAGGCAGCCCTTCGACGGATCACACTCGCACGACCATCTGCGGGTCGAACGCGACATTCTCGACACGTCCCTCGAAGCAATAGCCGCGCGGATTGCACAGCACCCGGGTGTGGCCCACCCGGTAGTCGAACGAATCGTGCGTATGGCCGTGGACCCACAACGCGGCGTCGGACTGATCGACGAATGAAGTTAAATCCGAAATGAAGGCCGGATTGACGAGCGAACCCGCGAAGCGCGGATGGATGCTTTGCGGTGTCGGGGCATGATGCGTGACCACGACCGTCGGGCCATCGTGCGGTGTGGCGAGTGTGCGCGAGAGCCACGCGACGTTCTCGCGGCATAGTGCGGCGCAGTCGTCGGGTGAGAAAAACGGCAGATCCGACCACGGTGCGGCCGGGTCGCCGATGCGAATGCGCGTGAAGTCGCGCACGAATTTCTGCGACTCCTCGACGACAGCGTCGTGCTTGCCCTCGGCGTCGTACAACGCGAAGTCCGTCCATAGCGTGGTGCCGACGAAGCGCACGCCGCCCAGCACGACCGTGCCGCGCTCGAGCAGATGCACATTGGTGCCAGCGGTGAGGCGTCGCAGTTCGGCCAGCGTGCCCGCGAGCGTCGCGCCGTAGAACTCGTGATTGCCGGGGACGTAGATGACGGGGCGTGGCAATTGCCTGGCCCACTCGATGGCTTGCGCCGGCCGGCTGATATCGCCAGCGAGAATCGTGACGTCTGCCTCGACGTCGGGAATTGCCAACGGCGCTACGGACAAATGCAGGTCGGACAGAATATGCAGTCTCACGCACCACGCTCCACAAAGGCTTGAGGATCGGTGCCGCACACCCGCCGACGCCGTGTGTGCCAGACGCATCGCAAGCGCGCCGGAGGTGTGGGCATTGGGCCGAAATCAACGCAATTCACGCATTGTTTCGCCCGTTTTTTACCGACTATCGCCCGCCGCGCGCCGATGGTCAAGATGTCTTTGTCATCGAAGGGATGCGCTTCTATAGTGAAACCTCACCTGACGAGTGGAGGCGAGCCTATGCGCATACTGTTGGTTGCTGTTCTGCTTTGTTTGACCGGTCTGGCAGGGGTGTTCGTGGCGTGGAGCCCGGCAGCCGCCTGTGAGCAGACGTCTTCAGGTAGTGGCAAATAGCAGCAAGCATTGACCTCACGGTGCGCCCTACCGCCGCAGACAGCCCCGGTCGGATGTCGCCGTTCCTCAAGCCAGCCCCCGTACGCGGGGGCTATTCGTTTGTGCGGGACGAACGTCCGGCGGCCTCAGGCGCCCGACGACGACGGCGTCTTGTTCGCGCCGCCCGCGAGCATGGCCTTTAGGCTGGCGAGCCGGTCCTTCGGCGACATGGGGGCGTCTTCCGGCGGCGGGGGGGGGGCTTCGTCGAGTTGCATCTCCGGCACGAAACGCGACACTTCGCATGAGAAGATTTCGCGCGCGCGCTTGCGTTTCTTGCACCACGAGAGTTGCAGCGTGCGCTGCGCGCGCGTGATGCCCACGTACATCAACCGGCGTTCTTCCTCGATCTTCTCGGCGGTGACCTCCTCATCCTCCCGAATGTGGGGCAGGATGCCTTCTTCCACGCCGACGAGAAACACGTGCGGATACTCCAGCCCTTTCGACGCGTGCAGCGTGGACAGACGCACCGCGTCGGGATCGTCGCCGTCGCGGCCTTCGAGCATCGACATCAGGGCGATGGTCTGGGTGAGTTCCATCAGGCTCTTGCCGTCGCCATCGAGGCCGTCGGCCGTGTCGAAGCCGGTCGTCTGCGCGTCTTCGTTGCGCGTGCCTTTGCGCTTCATCCATTCGAGGAATTCAAGCACGGTCGTCCAGCGCGACTGCGCCTGACGCTCGTCGAACGTGTCGTACAGATACGCCTCGTAGTGAATGCCTTCCATCAGATCGTCGATGACCTCGTTGGCCGGGTCGCGCGCCGCACGCGCCGCGATGCGCTGAATGAAATCGCAGAATGCCCGCAGCGGTTCGAGCTGACGGGGTTGCAGCCGCGCTTCGACCGCGCCCATATAGACGGCTTCGAAGAGCGAGACCTTCGCCTGTCCCGCAAAGCCGCCGAGCACTTCGAGCGTGGTGCTGCCCACGCCACGGCGCGGCGTGGTCACGGCGCGGATGAAAGCAGGATCGTCGTCGGGGTTCGCCAGCAGCCGCAGATAGGCGCACAGATCCTTGATTTCCGCCTTGTCGAAGAACGACTGGCCGCCGGAGAGCACGTAGGGAATGCGTTCGCGCCGCAGCACCTGCTCGAAGATGCGCGCCTGATGATTGCCGCGATAAAGGATGGCGTAATCGCGGAACTCCGCGCGACGCTCGAACTTGTGCGCCGACAGACGAAACACCACCGATTCGGCCTCGTGCTCTTCGTCGTTCATCGCCGTGACGGTGATCGGGTCGCCCAGGCCGTGCTCGCTCCACAGTTTCTTCTCGAAGATTTTCGGATTCTTCGCGATGACGTTGTTCGCCGCCGTCAGAATGCGCGACGTCGAACGGTAGTTCTGCTCCAGCTTGATGACCTTGAGTGTCGGGAAGTCCACCTGCAACTGCTTGAGGTTCTCCAGTGTGGCGCCACGCCAGCCGTAGATGGCCTGATCGTCGTCGCCCACGGCCGTGAACGCCGCACGCGGACCCGCGAGCAGCTTGAGCAGCAGGTACTGACAGGTATTGGTGTCCTGATACTCGTCGATCAGCAGATAGCGCAGCTTGTTTTGCCAGCGCTCGCGCACTTCCTCGTCGCGGGCGAAGAGTTCGGCGGGCAGGCGGATGAGGTCGTCGAAATCGACGGCCTGATAGGCCTGCAAGGTCGCCATGTAATTGCGATAGACGAGCGCGGCCTGATGTTCGTCGGCGGTCTCGGCGGCGGCCAGCGCCGTTTCGGGCGTGACCAGTCCGTTCTTCCAGAGCGAGATGGCCGTTTGCACGCCGCGAATCATCGCTTTGTCGGTCGTGCCGAGTTGTTCCTGAATCAGCCCGAAGCAGTCGTCTGCGTCGAGAATCGAGAACTGCGGCTTCAGGCCGACGTTCTCCGCCTCGCGCCGCAGAATCTGCACGCCCAGCGAGTGGAACGTACAGATCGTGAGCTGATTGACGGGCACCTTGCGGCCTTGCTTGCCGGGGGTGCTGAGCGTCTTGCCTTCGAGTTGCTTGGCCACGCGCTCGCGCATTTCGGCGGCGGCCTTGTTCGTGAAGGTCACGGCGGCGATGTGCTTCGGCTCGAACCCCTTCGTCTCGATCAGCCACGCGATCTTCTGCGTGATGACGCGCGTCTTGCCGCTACCCGCGCCGGCCAGCACGAGGCATGGGCCGTCGAAATAGTGCGTGGCTTCGTTCTGGGCAGGATTAAGCGGAAAAGACGACATGGTGTGACGCGATGGGGGTGAGTGCGGTGACCGTCGGGTACGCGTGAGCCACAGGGGGCGCGCGCCGGTACGAGCATCGAAGTTGGCATGCGCCAAGGGGTGGGCAAGTCTATCACGCGGGGTGTGCGCAGCCGTGACATCGCAGTGGCTTCGCGTATGCTGCGCTGTGGGGCAGGCACGACGCCTCGCCGCAGTCTGGCGTCGGCGTAGATGGGGTGCCTATAATGCAAAACACTGCCATCGTGGTGGAGTCGCCGTGCAATGTCCAACTTGTGGGACGAACAATGCGCCGCGTGCGCCGTACTGTGCGAAGTGCGGCGCGAAACTCGCGGATGCCGAACCCGGTTTTCGGGATGATCGTCCGGCCACGGGTGCCGGCGGGGGCAGCGGTGCGCTCGATAACCTGGGGACGCCCGTGACCGATGCGCGTGACGAGACCGCGCAAGCGGTGTTCGCTGCGGACGCAGCGCCCACGCGCCGTGGCAAACGCGAGCGCGGCGAATCGCCCAGTTGGATCAATGGTGCGCTGGTTCTCGGTACGGCGATTTTCGCCGCCGTGGCATTGCTCGGTATCTGGTGGAATCTGCGCGCCCCATATGTCGACCCGGCGCCCAAACTCCCCGGCGGGCTAGCCGTCACCCCCTTCGGTAGCCCTAGCAACCCACCGCCTGCCGTCGCGTCCGGCGACACGGCGCTTGCCGCCGCCGGCAGCACCGAGAGCGAGGCCTCCGCTGCATTGGCGCGCGCACAGGCGCTGGCGGCTGCCGATGCCGCGGCGTCCGACGCGACAGCCGACGTCGCGTCTGCAAGTCAGCCGGCGCCGCTCACGGCTTCCGCCGCCACTGCGGCCCTGACCGCCGCGGCCACGGCGATGCCCCCGGCCCCCGCCCGCAACAACACGCCGGACGACATGATGCAATTGCTCGACCGTCGCAACACCGGCAACACCACCGCGCCACGGCCGACACCTAATGCCGATCTGCCTGCGCATTACGACAACAACGACATCGGCCCGCTGGCTGCAGAAGCGCAGCGTCAGGGGGCGCCGGCCGCCCCGGCATCGGCGGCCGCCACCATCGCGTCGGCACTCGCGAAATGCAACCGCTATCGCTGGTACGAGGTCATTCCGAAGCAGCGCTGCATCTGGGCCGTATGCAATGGGCGCTGGGGGAAGGATGGTTGTCCGGCGGGGGCGAATCCGGGCGAGACGCATTGAGCCGCGCACGCGCTTCATGCGATCAAAAATGGCGTGGCCACGAGACTTGCCGGCTGGCGTGAAACGGCCGCCCGGCACCGCACAGCACCGATTCACACTCAGGCAGCCTGCGCTAAATTGACAGCCCCCGGCTTTCCCCGTAAAGTGCGCGAGCGTGGTCGGGAGAGCGCGCCGGGAAGCACATGCCGGCGCCGCCGAAGGGGTAATACCCACAAACTCTCAGGCATCAAGGACCGTCCGCGCCGAAGGCTTCGCCTTCGATCTCTGGAGAGCGGTTGCGGCGTGCATGCCACGCGAACAACCCACCGAAGGGGCCGGTAAGAGCGGCATCGCGCACAGCGCGCCGCACGCACCGGGCAATCTCTCAGGTACCAAGGACAGAGGGGTCATCTCGCCAACTGGCATTGCGCCGGGCACATGCACAAGCATGCGCCGGACGCGGAAAGTGCCGGTCGTCGAGATGACCCCTTTTGCGTTTTCGGAGGACGTTTTCCGAAATCCATGAACCTTGAGCCCTGAGGCCCTGACGCTCCGATGACCGAACTCAAACGTACTCCGCTCAACGATACGCACCGCGCCGCAGGCGCCCGCATGGTCGACTTCGGCGGCTGGGACATGCCTGTGAACTACGGCTCCCAGATCGAAGAGCACAACGCTGTGCGCACCGATGCCGGCATGTTCGACGTCTCGCACATGTGCGTGGTCGATCTGCATGGCCCGAGCTGCCGCGAATTCCTGCGCTTCGCCGTTGCCAACAACGTCGACAAACTGCAAACGCCGGGCAAGGCGCTCTACAGCTGCATGCTCAACCCGAGCGGCGGCGTGATCGACGACCTCATCATCTATTTCATCGCCGAAGACTGGTTCCGTGTCGTGGTGAACGCCGGAACGGCCGACAAGGACCTTGCCTGGCTCGGCCAGCTCAACGCCCACGGCGACTACAACCTGACGATCACCTCGCGCCGCGATCTGTCGATCGTCGCCGTGCAGGGACCGAACGCGCGCGCCAAGGTCTGGCAAGCCGTGCCGGGCAGTCAGACAGCGAGCGAAGCGCTCAAGCCGTTCAATGCCGCGTTCGCAAAAGACACTGCATTCGGCGAACTGATGATCGCGCGCACCGGCTACACGGGTGAAGACGGCTTCGAAGTCATCGTGAGCGCCGATCACGTGGTGGCGCTGTGGAACGCGCTGGCCGCGGCGGGCGTGCGCCCGGCCGGGCTGGGCGCACGCGACACGCTGCGTCTGGAAGCCGGCATGAACCTGTACGGTCAGGACATGGACGACGACGTGTCGCCGCTCGACGCAGGCCTCGGCTGGACGGTCGAGAAGGAGAGCGCACGCACGTTCGTCGGCAAGGATTCACTGCTCTCGCGCGGACAGACGTGGCGCTTCGCGGGCCTCGTGCTCGACGGCAAAGGCGGCGTGTTGCGTGCGCATCAGGCCGTGATCACCGAAGCGGGCGACGGCGAAATCACCAGCGGCACGTTCAGCCCGAGCCTGCAGCAATCGATTGCGTTTGCCCGTCTGCCGAAGGGGGTGCCGGACGGCGCCACCGTCCATGTGCAAATTCGCGACAAGCAATTGCCCGCACGTGTGGTCAAATTACCGTTCGTGCGTCACGGCAAGGCCGTGGTGGCGTAAGTGCCACGGTGCGGCGACACGAAACACCGATAACCGAATACCCCAAACACTGAATCCCGGAGCGTCAACATGGCGAATATCCCCGACAACCTGAAGTACACCGAGTCCGACGAATGGGCTCGCCTCGAAGCCGACGGCACTGTGACCGTGGGCATTACCGATTTCGCGCAGGAATCCCTGGGCGACATCGTGTTCGTCGAGCTGCCGGATACCGGCCGCACGGTGGCTGCCGACGAGGCATCGTCCGTGATCGAATCGGTCAAGGCGGCGGCTGACGTTCACTCGCCGGTCGGCGGCGAGATCATCGAGACCAATGTGGAAGTGTCGGGCTCGCCGGATCTGGTCAATGCCGACGCTTACGGCAACTGGCTGTTCCGCCTGAAGCCGTCGAACGCAGCCGAATTGGACAAGCTGCTCAACGCCGAGCAGTACGCCAGGAAAATCGGCGCCTGATGCCGGCTGACGGTGCCGCGAGACCTTCGGGTCGCCCGGCACCGTCTGCGTTGGCTTTGCATTGGATATGCCCTGCCGTCACTTGCCGTGATCGAACGAGAGATTTGACCCATGAATGCTTTGACTGACCTGCAAGCCCCGCGCCGCTCGCTCGCCGAGCTTGAGCAGCGCGACAACTTCTGCGCGCGCCACATCGGCCCGGACACCCCCGAACAACAGGCGATGCTCACCGAACTGGGCTATGCATCGCGTGCCGCACTGATCGACGCTGTCGTCCCCGCATCGATTCGCCGCGACGGCAGCCAGTTTGCCACGTCGCTCGGCCAGTTCGCTGCACCGAAAACCGAATCGCAGGCGCTGGCGCAACTGCGCGCGCTGGCGGATCAGAATCAGGTCTTCAAGTCGTTCATCGGTCAGGGCTACGCCAATACGTTCACGCCGGGCGTGATTCTGCGCAACGTGCTCGAGAACCCGGCCTGGTACACGGCTTACACACCGTATCAGCCGGAAATTTCGCAAGGCCGTCTCGAAGCGCTGCTCAACTACCAGCAGATGATCATCGACATGACGGGGTTGGCGATCGCCAACGCGTCGATGCTCGACGAAGCGACCGCCGCCGCCGAAGCGATGACGCTCGTCAAGCGCACGGGCAAGTCGAAGTCGAATACGTTCTTCGTGGCCGACGACGTACTGCCGCAGACCATCGAAGTGGTGCAAACGCGCGCCAAGCCGTTGGGCATCGAAGTCCAGGTCGGCCCCGTGGCCGCCGCGACCGAAGTTGATGCGTTCGGTGTGCTGGTTCAATACCCGGGCGTGGACGGCGACGTGCGCGATTACCGCGCGCTGGCCGACGCCATTCACGCCAAGGGCGGCATGCTGATTGCCGCAGCCGATCTGCTGTCGCTCACGCTGCTCACGCCGCCGGGCGAGTGGGGCGCGGACGTGGCCATCGGTAACAGCCAGCGCTTTGGCGTGCCGATGGGCTTCGGCGGTCCGCACGCTGCCTATCTGGCGACGCGCGACGAACTCAAGCGTTCGATGCCCGGCCGTCTGGTCGGCGTGTCGGTCGACTCGCAGGGCAAGCCTGCGCTGCGTCTGGCGCTGCAAACGCGTGAGCAACACATCCGCCGCGAAAAGGCGACGTCGAACATCTGTACCGCACAGGCGTTGCTCGCCATCATGGCCAGCATGTACGCGGTGTATCACGGTCCGCAGGGGCTGCGTGTCATCGCCGAGCGTGTGCATCGTCTGACGGCCGTGCTGGCCGCCGGCCTCACCGCCCTCGGTGCGGCGCCTCGCAATGCCACATTCTTCGACACGCTGACGGTGCCGGTGGCCGGTCGTGCCGATGCCGTTCACACGGTGGCCGCTGCGCGCCGCTTCAACCTGCGTCGCGAAGACGCCGGCACCGTGGGTATCTCGCTCGACGAGACCAACACGCGCGACGACGTGATCGCGCTGTGGGAAGTGGTGGCTGAGGGCCTCGGCAAGACCGATATCTCGCTGGACTTCGACGCCATCGAGACCACGGTATCCAACGGATATCCGGCGGCGCTCGCCCGTCAAAGCCAGTACCTGACGCACCCGGTGTTCAATCGCTATCACTCCGAGCACGAGATGCTGCGCTATCTGCGCAGCCTGTCCGACAAGGACCTCGCGCTCGATCGCACGATGATCCCGCTGGGCTCGTGCACGATGAAGCTCAACGCCACCTCGGAAATGCTGCCGGTGACGTGGCCGGAATTCGCCCAGATTCACCCGTTCGCGCCGGCGGAACAAACGGTCGGCTATCGTTCGATGATCGATCAGCTCGAGCAGATGCTGGTGGCGGCTACCGGCTACGCCGCCGTTTCGCTACAACCGAACGCCGGCTCGCAAGGCGAGTACACGGGCCTGCTCGTCATTCAGGCGTATCACGCATCGCGTGGCGAAGCGCATCGCGACATCTGCCTGATTCCCGCATCCGCTCACGGCACGAACCCGGCGTCGGCCCATATGGCCGGCTTGCGGGTCGTGGTGGTCGCCTGCGACGCCAATGGCAACGTCGATCTGGCCGATCTGCAAGCCAAGGCCGAGCAGTATCGTGACCGTCTGGCTGCCATCATGATGACGTACCCGTCCACGCACGGCGTGTTCGAAGCCGGCGCGCGTCAGATTTGCGAGATCGTGCATGCGAACGGCGGTCAGGTGTATGTCGACGGCGCGAACATGAATGCGATGGTCGGCCTTTGCGCACCGGGCGAATTCGGCGGCGACGTCTCGCACCTGAACCTGCACAAGACGTTCTGCATTCCGCACGGCGGTGGCGGCCCCGGCGTGGGCCCCGTGGCGGTAGGCGCGCATCTGGCGCAGTTCCTGCCGAATCAGCGCTCGACGGGTTACTCGCGCGCGACCGACAACGGCGACGGGATCGGCGCTGTGTCGGCTGCCCCGTATGGTTCGGCGTCGATTCTGCCGATCTCGTGGATGTACGTTGCCATGATGGGCGCGCAGGGTCTGACGGCGGCGACCGAAACGGCCATCCTCAACGCGAATTACCTCGCGAAGAAACTCGCGCCGCACTATCCGGTGCTGTACTCGGGGCCGGGCGGACTGGTCGCGCACGAGTGCATTCTGGACCTGCGTCCGCTCAAGGACGCCAGCGGCATTACCGTCGACGACGTCGCGAAGCGTCTGATGGACTTCGGCTTCCACGCGCCGACCATGAGCTTCCCGGTACCGGGCACGCTGATGGTCGAGCCGACCGAGTCGGAATCGAAGCACGAACTCGATCGCTTCATCGAGGCGATGGTCACGATTCGCGAGGAAATCCGTGCCGTGGAAGAGGGCCGTGCCGATCGCGAGGACAACCCGCTCAAGCATGCCCCGCACACGGCCGATGTCGTGACCGCAGACGAATGGCCGCACGCCTATGCCCGCAGTCAGGCGGCATACCCGGTCAAGGCGCTGCGCGAGCGCAAGTACTGGCCGCCGGTGGGGCGCGCGGATAACGTCTACGGCGACCGGAACCTGTTCTGCGCCTGTGTGCCGATGAGCGACTACGAATAAATCGTCGCAATATCCGGACAAACAGGGGCTGGCAGAAACATTGCCAGCCCTTTTTTGTCTCAATGGATATAACTCGAATGTGTCATCCCGACGGCATTCGTTGCGTCACAAATACGTTTCAGAACTTCAGGGAAGCCCCATGGCCGTTTCAGTTTTCGATTTGTTCAAGATCGGTATCGGACCGTCAAGTTCGCATACCGTGGGGCCAATGCGCGCGGCGCTGATGTTTGTGCAGGGATTGGAGCGCGACGGCCTGCTGCCGCAGGTAGCGTCGCTGCGTGCCGAGCTATACGGCTCGCTTGGCGCGACGGGCAAGGGTCACGGCACCGATAAGGGCGTGCTGCTCGGTTTCATGGGGGAGGCCCCCGACACCGTCGATCCGTCGACGATTGCGCAGCGTCTGGCGTCGTTACGCCGCGCGAAGGTGCTGTCGATTCTCGGCAAGCACGAGGTGCCATTCGTCGAGAAGGAGCACATGGTGTTCTACCGCCGCGAGGCGATGGCCGAACATCCGAACGGCATGAAATTCCATGCGTTCGACGGCGAGGGCAACAAGCTGCGCGAAGGGCGATACCTGTCGGTCGGCGGCGGTTTCGTCGTAACGGCCGGGGCGTCGAACGCGCAGGTGCTGGCGGCGCACGATCAACTGCCGTACCCGTTCCGCACGGGCAAGGAACTGCTGGAGATGTGCCGCGCGAGTGGCAAGAGCATCGCGCAGTTGATGTGGGAGAACGAGAAGGTCTGGCATCACGGCGAAACGGCGGAAGAGGATATTCGCCGCGGTCTGCTCAACATCTGGCACGTGATGCAGTCGTGCGTGACGCGCGGCTGCGGCATCGGTAACGACGAGGCCGACGGCGAACTGCCGGGGCCGCTGCACGTGCGGCGTCGCGCGCCGGAGTTGTATCGTCAGCTTACGCAACGCGCCGAACGCACGTTGTCCGATCCGCTGTCGGTGATGGACTGGGTGAACCTCTACGCCATTGCCGTCAACGAAGAGAACGCCGCAGGCGGACGCGTGGTGACGGCGCCGACGAATGGTGCCGCCGGCATTATCCCCTCGGTGTTGCATTACTACGACCGTTTCGTACATGGTGCGGACGAGCAAGGCGTGATCGACTTTCTGCTGACCGCTGGCGCGATCGGCATTCTGTACAAGCTCAACGCATCGATTTCCGGTGCGGAAGTAGGATGCCAGGGCGAAGTTGGCGTGGCGTGCTCGATGGCCGCCGGGGCACTCGCTGCGGTGCAGGGCGGTACGGTCGAGCAAGTCGAGAACGCGGCCGAAATCGGTATGGAACATAACCTCGGTCTGACCTGCGACCCGGTCGGCGGGCTGGTGCAGATTCCGTGCATCGAGCGCAATGCGATGGCATCGGTGAAGGCAGTGAACGCGGCACGTATGGCACTGCGGGGTGACGGCGCGCACTACGTGTCGCTCGACTCCGTGATCAAGACGATGCGTGAGACTGGCGCCGACATGAAGACGAAGTACAAGGAAACGGCACGAGGCGGACTGGCGGTGAATATCGTGGAGTGCTGAAAGTTTGATGATTTGATTGTTTTGATGTGCAAGCTGCGTGGTGAGAGCCGCGCAGCTTTTCTTTTTTGTGACCGCGCTTTCGTACACGTCCGCGCCATCTGAGTTTTTCGGGAAAATACCAAACTAGAATGTGGCCCCCCTCGCCGAGAATGTCGGCTTTGGCGCTGTTGAGACCGCAGATGCATGACGTGAGAACACGCTAGGCGGCTTACAAAGTACAAAGAAGGGGAAGGTGATGCGAAGCGGACAGTCGGGCTTTTTTCTGGTTTCCGCTGCGGTTGCCGTGGCTGTGGTCGGCATGCTGATTACGTTTCGGGGCGTTCAGCAGCGTCGTCAAATGCGCATTGAGCGCGCAGAGCGCATTGGCGAGTCGCTCAAGGCCATTGGCGACGCGGTGGAGACGTTCACCGTGAAGCATCACGGCGAAATCGAGAAGCCAAATCGAGGCGCCTCCGATCGACATCCGGTATCGCTGTGGATGGCGCTGGCAAAGTGCTGTCGTGTCAGCCGGACGGAAAAAGTCTGACGGGAAGACTGTGGAAGCTCTCGGGGACTGCCAATACCAAGGCCGATGTGTCCCTGAGTGTGCTCGGGGAGATTGCCAAGGACACGATCACAGACATGGTGCTTGTCGGCGTCACGCGAGGCGAACGATGGAATATCTCGAAGGTGCCCGTTGGGTCGACGGCCTGGGTGGGGGGAACCGGTATCGTCTCGCGCCGAGACCACCGTCGGCAAGCGGTGGGCTAATCAACCGGCGAAACTTGAGCGCGACAGTGCCGGGAACTACACGCTTGCCGGAGCCAGCCAGCATCCGCTGCTTTGTCTGTGGCGGAGTGACGAACTATTCGAGCGACGACGTCGAGTTTGAAGAGTACTTGCCGACCTGACGCTGGGGCTAGGTGGCTACGATATGAATCACGTTCGGGCTTGCGCGATCGGAAGGCGGGAGTGGTACCCGTCAAACTTCGAGCGCATAGCGCGTGATACAGGACACTTTATCAACAAGGCGCGGATGTGCAATGTCGAGACGTTTTTCAGAACCGACGACGAGTACGGACTCCGTAGCTTCGATGTAGAGACCCGTAATGACGGTGTGTCTGTCTCGTACTCGAATTTGCCCTTCAATAACTATCTTCGGGCAACGTGCCGCTTCGATACTGTGCAGGATGTTCGCGACGCTGGTTTTGACGAAGTTCTGTGGGCGCGGGGCGCATTATCAATTGCCATGACGACCTCCAACGTTTTTCTTCTTTCGCGCCGCGGCTTCAGCATCTGGACTGGCCGAAGAATTTTATCCGTCAAATCCTAAACCCTAAACGATGCGTTCAACCCAGAATGTCCCCTTTTAATGCTGCGGCAATCGCCGCCGCCTCGTGCGGCGCGATTGCCGGCCGTTCCGAGGGCACGTCAATGCGAAGAAAGCAGTCCGGCATTTTTCTGATCTCAGCAGGTATCGCCGTGGCGGTGACCGGCATGCTGATTACATTCTGGGGCGTCAACTACACGCGGCAGTTACGCGCCGAGCGGGCGGAGCGCATCGGCGAGTCGTTGAAAATCATGGGCGACGCGACGCAGAGTTTCGCCGTGGCATATCACGACCGGCTGAATAAGCTGTTCGAAAAGAACGAGCCATTCGTCATCGGCGACGTTCAGTTCACGAGGGAGGGTACCGCGCCGCGAGTGGTGGGCAATCTGACGGCGGAGAACCTGCTCAAGGTCATGAACGTTAGGGGCGTCGCAAGCCGGCCGCCGAATGGCATGGGGGAATACGCCATTCAGGTGTATGAAGATTGCGTCAACAACCAATGCGATATCAAGACGTTGGTGTATCTCACTCAGCCTATCAAGCGAGCATACTCGGACGCCCCCGATTTCGATGCCGCCGCTACCGCGATGCGAAAGATCGGTGCGTTGGGCGGCATGTCGCGGCAAGACGCGCCGGGCCAATTTCACTTTCTCGATAACAACGGGTCGGAACGCTTGGTCGCGAACCCGGCGGCGCAACCAGGCCTGATCGCTGTGCGTGGCGGACATCAGACGAGTGCGATGGACACTCTGCTCAGCCTCGATGGGCGTAAGTCGATGACGGGGAATCTCAATTTAGAAGATCGTAACGGCGGGGCGAACGGCGCAGCGACACGTCACAATATTGTCGGCGCGGGGAATATCGAAGGAAGTGGCGCACTGGCGATGAACAGCCTGGCGGTGAACTCCGCGCGCATCGCTGGCACGCTGGATCTCAGCAGCAACAAAAAGGACGACGACCAGAAGGCAGGCAGCAGCATTATCGGTGCGCGTGACATCACCGGGAGCGGGACGCTGAGCATGGCCGGCGTCAATGCAGATCGCGTGAAAGTGGGCACAACGCTGAGCCTGAATGCGAACGACATCACGGGGGCGAGAAATGTCGACGCGAAGTCCGTTGACGCGACCAACGTAGAGGCAACCCGCGTCAAAGCCGAAAGAGTGGAATCGGCAGCCCTGAAGTCGACCGACGGTGTGGTCGAGCTAGGCACCAGCATCTCGGGGGGATCTTGCACGGGGATGGGCATCGGCGTTGATGCGCAAGGTCGGGTCATGTCGTGTCAGCAAGAAGACCCAAAAGGCAATGGCAGGGGCGCGCGCGTCTGGAAGCTGTCGAGCCCGACAGTCACCCGGGACAACGTGCCTGATAACGTTGTGGACAAGATCACGTCCGAGGTACAACGCAACTCGTCGTGGTGGATGTCCAGATTCGATCTGAGATGGGGCAAGAGCAAACTACTTCACCGCGGCGCAGCGAGCGTTCTTTATGAAGTGGGTTCGCCTGCGACTGCCTGTGTGCTGGACGCCGAGGCGATAAGCGCCGGTGGCATTCTCGAATACAACCACCGGCTCGACCGGTTCGTCGTGCGTGCAATGGGGCGTCCCGCCGGGGCCTTGTATTGCTTCTCGTACGGCAGTGGCTCAGTGGGCATGAGAACAACCTTTTGGGACTGGGGGAAGAACAACGTCGGGCACGGCATTATGGAAAATCCGACCTGGTATCGCGACAACACACCGGAGTTCCGTAACCTTTTCAAGACAACGATGACGCAAAACATCGGCGCGCTCAATGAGGGCGGAAACTGGCACCACTGATGCGTTTCGGGCAGGGATATCGATGCGGCTATCGTTCGCGCATGATCGTCACATGACCGACACAGAAGCTCGGTAGTCTACCTCCCGATGTCTCCTTGCCTTGTCTTTGAGCCGCGCGGCGTTTGCCGGGCGGCTTTTTTCTTGTCGCGCGATTGCGTATAGGAATTGACGGAAAGTCTCGCCGCTTCCTGTCGCGCAGGGTCAAATCTTGAGATTCTTCGTCGCTTGCCCCCTGTTTTTCGGTGGGTCTACGAGTCGTTGCGACAGGAGGCACGTGACATGGAGAGTTGGCTCAAGCCGTTGGTCGATGCCGTCGGCGGGGTGCTGTCGGGATACCCCCTTGTGGTCACCTTGCTGGGGGCGGGGGTGTACTTCACCGTCCGTTTCGGCGGGATTCAGATTCGGGCACTTTGGCACAGTATCAGCCTGCTGCGTTCCTTCGGGACCACCTCGGGTATTTCACCGTTTCAGGCCTTTGCCACGGGACTGGCGAGCCGCGTCGGCACCGGCAACATTGCCGGGGTGGCCGTCGCGCTGACCATCGGTGGTCCGGGCGCCATTTTCTGGATGTGGATGACGGCGCTGCTCGGCATGGCGTCTGCGTTCGTGGAATCTACGCTGGCGCAAATCTTTAAGATCCCGCACCACGACAACACCTTCCGCGGCGGCCCGGCGTATTACATCGAGATGGGGCTGGGCTCACGAAAATTCGGCATCCTTTTTGCGCTGGCGCTGCTATTTACCTTCGGTTTCGCGCTCAACTCCGTGCAGTCGCACTCGATTGCCGAAGCGCTGGAAGCGTCGTTCGGCTGGGAGCGCACATGGATCGGCATCGCGCTGGTGTTGATGACGGCGCCGATCATCTACGGCGGCGTGCGACGCGTTGCGCGCTTGGCGCAGTGGATTGTGCCGGTGATGGCGATCGCCTATCTCGGGCTTGCCGTGTACATCTGCATCGTCAATATCGATCAGCTCCCCGGCATGATGTCGATGATCCTGCGGCACGCCTTCGGGCTTGAGCCTGCTGCGGGCGGTATTGCCGGCTACGCGGTGAGTCAGGCGGTGTTGATGGGGGTCAAGCGCGGTCTCTTCTCCAATGAGGCGGGCATGGGCAGCGCGCCCAACGCGGCAGCGGTGGCGACGACCCGGCATCCGGTGCAGCAAGGGTTGATGCAAATGCTCGGCGTGTTCTTCGACACCATTGTGGTGTGCTCGGCCACGGCATTCATGATTCTGCTCTCCGGCGAATTCATGCCAGGCGCCGCGCCCGAAGGCGCCGTACTCACACAACGCGCGCTGGCGGCGCACGTGGGCAACTGGGCCGTCGTCTTCACAGGGATCACCGTGTTCTTCCTCGCGTACTCGAGCGTACTCGGCAATTACGCATATGCCGAAGTGAACATGGACTACCTGACACAACGTCCGTGGCTTCTCAATATCTTTCGTGCACTGGTGCTCCTCGCGGTGATGCTCGGCTCCGTCGCCAGCCTGCCATTGGTTTGGAGCTTTGCGGACGTCGGCACGGCTTTGATGGCGTTCATCAACCTGGTCGCCATCGGCATGCTGATGAAGTATGCGTTGATCGCGTGGCGCGACTATCAGGCGCAGCGCAAGGTGGGTATCGTCGAACCGGTCTTCACGCGCGACGTGCTGCCCCCGGAAATGCGAGAGCGTCTGTCGAAAGATGTTTGGTGTGCCGAGCGGGGTGATGAACGTTGATAGCGGCCCCATCTAACTTGGGCATTTGACGTTCTGTCGACAGCCGAATGATAGAAAAGCCGCGTGGCGTCAGTCGCGCGGCTTTTCGTTTTGGGGTTGTGCTTCTGTATTCGATGTCACCGATGAGAGGTTAACGGGTATTTCCCAATCCTCGAAAGAGTCGTCTCACTGACAATGCCATATTTCAACGATCTCGCAATCGCTGGCACGCGATGCCCCGCGTTTGCCGGACCATTCAAATGAGAGCGCGTCAATGCGAAGAAACCAATCCGGTATCTTTCTCGTCTCCGCCGCAGTTGCGATTGCTGTGGTCGGTATGCTGATTACGTTCTGGGGGGTAAATCAGATGCGGCAGATGCAGGTTGAGCGGGCCGAACGCGTTGGGCATGGGCTCAAGATCATTGGCAACGCAGCGGACACGTTCGTCGCGAAGTACTACAAGGATATCGAAGCGACGCTATCGGCACCCCGTGGAACCTTTACCGTCAAAGGGCACACGTTCACTCACACACCGCCGTCTTCGTCGTTCGCTTACTCGTACATTGGAAATCTGGACGCTCCATCGCTCGTCAAGGTGCTTGATCTTTCCGGCGCGGGAACCAAACCGCCGCACGGCCTGGGCGACTACGAGATCCGTGTGTATCGGAAATGTGATGGCGAAAACCCGCCAAATTGCCAGATCAATTCGCTCACTTATCTCACTGAGCCGGCGAAGCGCGCCTATTCGTCTTCGCCCGACTACGCTTTCGCTGCGATTGTCGCGAAGACGGTCGGCGTCTTTGGCGGCACGTCGCCGATCGACCGGCCGCAGGAATTTCGATTCGTCGATGAGAACATGCGGCCGCTTCCGGATGCTGTGCCGAATCCGTTGGGCAAACCCGGATTGGTCGCCATGCGCGGCGGCTTCCTGACGCACAGCCTGGACGTCAACGTCAGGCGCGACGGATCGCGCAACATCACGGGCGATCTGGATTTCGAGAGCGGCAATACGAACCAGAGCATCAAGGGCATCAAGAACATCGTCGGCGTAGGAAAGCTCGACATGAAGGAGTTGGAGATCCAGGGTAAGGCGACCATCAAAGGCCCGCTGCATCTGAGCGAAGGAACGGACGCGAGCCGACAGGACATTGTTGGTGCGCGAAATATCGAAGGCAAGGGCAAGCTGACGATGGCTGAACTGGACGTGCAAGGCGCGACCGTGGGTGGCGACGCAACTGTGAGAGGCGAGTTGGCGGCAGAAAAAGGGGCTACGATAGGCGGCGTGCTAAGAATGCAGCGCAATAATATCGAAGGTGCGAACCGGGTTGAGGCAACTCGGCTGCGATCCGAGTCGGGCGTCATTCAACTGGACGGCGTCAAAGCACTGAATGGTCGTTGCTGGGCGGGGGAAATCGGTCGCGATGCCAACGGAAAAATGTTGTCGTGCCAAAACACCGACGATGGCTGGTCATGGCAACTCGCGACGACAACCAAAACCGAGTTCGTCACCACTGTCGTGGAAAAGCCGGTGGAGCGAGTCGTCGACCGGCCCATCGTGATGGCGAAATGGACGCAGACGTACGCTGGCTGCAATGGATATAAGCGGCCAGTGGGGAGTAGTTGGCGTTGGAGTGGGTATTTCGGAAAGATCAACAATGCCGAGTTTTGCACCATCGTCGCGAGAGGGTGGTGTGACTCAAGCGCGTTCGGATACTGGGATAACGCCGGCGTGTATAACGTTGACGAAAGGGGCAACTCAACGACTTCCGGCGGTACCCCTTACGTCTACTTCGGAAATACCTACGGTGAACTGATGTGCGGTTTCAGATCGAAGGAGGACGCGCTCGCGGGCGGGTTTACGATTTGCAATGCCAGGACGAACAACTGCGAGTCACAATATTGAGCCCATATAGCCAACGCCTCTGCATCGCCTTGCCCAACTGCGCCTTCACCCGGCGCCGCTCGCCACTCGCCGAGCGGCTTCTTTTCAGTCGCGGTGAAATGCCAAAAAACACAAGGGCCGATGAGTTATCCTCACCGGCCCTTCTTGATGGTGCTGCGAGCGAAGCGCTGCCGGCTTACTTGCCGCCGACCGTCTCCAGCACGGTCCACTTGCCGTCGACTACCTTGTAGACCGTGATCGAACCGTACTTCAGATCGCCCACGCTGTCGTAAGCCAGCTCACGTGTGGTCACGCCGGGCATGCTCGTCTTGGCGAGCACCGGCAGATACTTCACCGGATCGGTCGAGTTGGCCTTCTTCATGGCCGACATCATCGCCATTGCGCCGTCATAGGCATACGGCGAGTACGTCTCCGGGCCGCTGCCGAATTTGGCCTTGTAGCGCGACTCGTATGCGGCCCCGCCCGGCATCTTGTCGAGCGGCAGACCGGCCAGCGAGACCACCGAGCCGTTGGCGGCGTCGCCGGCGATCTTCAGGAAGGCATCCGACTTGACCATTTCGCCGGCCATCAGTGTGCTCTTCATGCCAAGCTCGCGCATTTGCTTGGCGAGCGGGCCGGCTTGTGCGTCGGCGCCGCCGTAGAAGATCACGTCCGGGTTGGCGCGTTTCAGGTTGGTCAGAATGGCACGGAAGTCCACGGCCTTGTCGTTGGCGAACTCGCGGCGAACGATCTTGCCGCCAGCGGCCTTGGCGGCCTTCTCGAACTCGTCGGCCAGACCCTGACCGTAGGCGGTACGATCGTCGACGATGGCGATGTTCTTGAAGCCCAGCTTCTTGACGGCGAAGTTACCGACGACCGAACCCTGCTGGATGTCCGAGGTCATCATGCGGAACGTCGTCTTGAAACCCTGCTTGGTATATTCCGGAGCCGTCGCCATGGCGATTTCGGGGATACCGGCCTGTGCGTAGATGCGCGATGCCGGAATCGTCGTGCCGGAGTTGAAGTGGCCGAGCATGCCCTTGACGCCCGTGTCGACCAGCTTTTGCGCGACCAGCGACCCCTGACGCGGGTCAGCCTGATCGTCTTCGGCCTGCAACACGAACTTCACCGGCTTGCCTTCGATGGTCGGCTTCGTGGCGTTGTATTCGTCGACGGCGAGCTGGATGCCGTTCTGCATGTCCTTGCCGTAGTGGGCCTGGGCGCCCGTGAGCGGTGCGGCAAAACCCAGCTTCACTTCCTGCGCCTGTTGTGCACCGGCGGTGCCGAACGCGAGCAGACCCGCGAGCGCGACTGCGCTGAGCATAAGCTTCGATTGCATCAACCCTCTCCTTGCATGTGTATGTCGTTGAGTGGCTTACCTGCGGGATCGCCGCGGTACGCCTTTCTTGGAACGCCGTCGAGACAAGGCCGGTCAGGCCCAGAGCGGCATCCATCGCAATCAAACGCAGAAGGCGTCCGACGCGGCAGTATTGGATGGCTGCGCGCGCCGGTCAAGAGGGAGATATTCCGATAGATGGTGCTACCGGCTTATGGCGAAGGTTGCGCCGCCGGGGTGCCGGTGCTACCCGAGCCGTCCGCCGCGCCTTGCCTGATTGCACGCAGGGCAGCTTCGGCGGCGGTGTAGCGGGCGAGCACGTCCGCGCCGGGGGCGCGGTCGAGACGGCTCACGACGATGAGCGCCAACCCCCCCAACACAAAACCCGGCAGGATCTCGTAGAGATCCCACCAGCCGAAGTGCTTCCAGATCAGTACGGTGGCCGCGCCGGTGACAATGCCCGCGAGCGCCCCGTTACGCGTGACGCGGGGCCACAACAGCGTGGCCAGCACCAGCGGCCCGAAGGCGGCGCCGAAGCCCGCCCATGCGTAGCTCACCATGCCGAGCACACGGCTTTGCGGATCGAGCGCGAGCAGCACCGCGACCACTGCCACGGCCAGCACCATCGACCGGCCGATCCATACGAGGCGGCGCTGGCTGACCGGCCCGGGCGCGAAGGTCTTGTAGAGGTCTTCCGTCAGCGCACTGGCGCACACCAGTAACTGGCACGACAACGTACTCATCACGGCGGCCAGAATCGCCGCCAGCAGAATGCCCGCGAGCCACGGTGCGAAGAGTTGCGTCGTCAACGCCATGAAGATCGTCTCCGGGTTGGCCGCCACGCCCGCGCCGAGATCCGGCCGCGCGCTATAGAACGCCAGCCCGAAGAAGCCTACGGCGACCGCGCCGATCAGGCAGAGCACCATCCACGTCATGCAGATGCGGCGCGCCTGCGGAATCGCGGCGGCCGAGCGCGTCGCCATGAAGCGCACGAGGATGTGCGGCTGGCCGAAGTAGCCGAGGCCCCAGGCCAGCATCGAGATCACGCCGATGGGGGCGAGATCGCCGAACCAGTCGGTGTGTGCCGGATGCACCGCCGTCACGGCATCGATTGCCGCCGCCGGGCTGCCGTCGAGCGCAATCACGGCAATTGGCGTGACGACCAGCGCAGCGAACATCAACGAGGCCTGCACCGTATCCGTCCAGCTCACCGCGAGAAAGCCGCCGATGAACACGTAGGCAATGGTCGCCACGGCACCGATCCACAGCGCCGTGCGGTACTCGAGCCCGAACATCGTCTCGAACAGACGGGCACCGGCCACCACCCCTGACGCGCAATAGATCGTGAAGAAGATCAGGATCACGAGCGCCGTGACGATGCGCAGCACATGGCTGCGGTCGCCGAAGCGCTGCGCGAGGTATTCGGGCAGGGTCAGCGCATTGCCGCAGACCTCTGTGTGCACCCGCAGGCGTGCCGCCACGAGGCGCCAGTTGGCCCACGCACCGATCGCAAGGCCGATGGCGATCCAGACGCCGGACAGTCCGCCCACGTAAATGGCGCCGGGCAGGCCGAGCAGCAGCCAGCCGCTCATGTCGGAGGCGCCGGCAGAGAGCGCGGTGACGAAACTGCCAAGGCGGCGCCCGCCGAGGATGTAGTCGGAGAGATTATTGGTGGAGCGGTAGCCGAGCCACCCGATCACCAACATCAAAAGCAAATAGACGGTGAAGGACACCGCAGTGGGATTCCAAAGGGACATGTAGCCTCCTTGAGCGTCGGGCTTGCGCGCGCCGGCACATCTCCCGGCATGACGAAAGAGGCGGCAACGCGGGGCGACGAACGCTGTGGCCGGCGATACGTGTCGCCGGCACGGGTTAACGGGGCAAACCGGGTGCAAACCGCGCGACGGCGGTGAGCCACGTGAGATGTCGGGGGCGGGCGCGAAGATACCGCGAATGCGCTCAATGTGCGGAACTACGTGATATGCGGCGGGGCGCAGAAGACGTTGTGAGGTGCGGGCGCGCGACCCCGCCGTTAACGATTCGCGGCCGCCGGTGTCCCGAAACACAGGACATTGGCGGCCGCGAGTGCGCGCGTGAGTTTGAGGACGGCGCGTCCGGCCGTCGAAGCCCGCCGTCAGATTTAGGACGAATCCAACAAGATTCGTCGCAAGGCCTGACGGCTTGTCTCAAGCCTGCGGTGCCGAATCGACCGAGGGATCAGCCGATGGTCATGAGGTTGGCGTTCCCCCCTGCGGCGGCCGTATTGACGGACACCGAGCGCTCGCACAGCAGACGCTCCAGCGCGTAATCGTCACCGGCGGCCAGCGCCTCGGGCGCGAGACCCTGCATCGACAGAATCGGACCGTTGCGGGTAGCGATGCGGCGATTCAGGGCGCGCAGCTCGTCGCTGTCGCCCTCGAACAGCACGGCGGCGAGCGACGGTTCGGCGGCGGTGTCCGCACTGGCCGGCAGCACCGACGCGCGGCTCTTGAGTGCGGCGGGCAGGGTACTCACCAGCTCACGGGCGGCGGCGCTGTCCGCGAAGACGGCGTTGTTGCCCGTCGCCAGCACGGCAGCCAGTTGCGTGCGCGCGCCAAGCGGCGTGGCGGCCACGCACAGCACTGGGCCGCGCGGCGTCAGACCGTACGTGTTGCGCTCGCCGGTCGGTCCGGGAAGCACAGCGGTCGCGTCGAGGGCCGATGTCGCCAGATAACGGTCGACGCGATGGACCGCGGCGGCGTTGCCTGCCGTGTTGCCGTTGGCGTGCAGCCAGTCGCGGTAGTTCACCAGCGGTGAGAGTGCGGCTTCGTTGCGATTGAGTTCCGGGGCCAGCGCGGCCGGACGCGTCGCAAGCAGACGCGGCAGATACATCGGACCGCCCGCCTTCGGACCCGTCCCAGACAGCCCTTCGCCGCCGAACGGTTGCACCCCGACCACGGCGCCGATCACGTTACGGTTCACGTAGACGTTACCGACATGGGCGCGCTCGGTCACGTAGGCGATGGTTTCATCGATACGCGTATGCACGCCGAACGTCAGGCCGTAGCCGGTGCCGTTGATCTGATCGAGCAACTTGTCGAGTTGCGCGCGCTTGAAGCGGATCACGTGCAGCACCGGGCCGAAAACTTCGCGTTGCAGCGCCTTCAGATCGGTCAGTTCGATGAGTGTCGGCGGCACGAACGTGCCGTGGCGGGCAGCGTCCGGCAGCGGCAGTTGTTCGACCGGGAAGCCCTTGCCGCGCATCTGTTCGATGTGACGGTTGATGCCGTTCTGGGCTTCGGCGTCGATCACCGGGCCGACATCGATGGCCAGACGATCCGGGTTGCCGATGGCCAGTTCCTGCATCGCGCCCTTGAGCATGTGCAGCGTCTTGTCGGCGATGTCGTCCTGCAAACACAGCACGCGCAGTGCCGAGCAGCGTTGGCCGGCCGAATCGAAGGCCGATGCGAGCACGTCGTACACGACCTGTTCGGGCAGCGCCGACGAGTCGACGATCATGGCGTTCTGACCGCCGGTCTCGGCGATCAGCGGAATCGGACGACCGTTGGCGTCGAGACGATCGGCCAGCGTGCGCGCGATGATGCGGGCGACTTCGGTCGAGCCGGTGAACATGACGGCCTTGGTGCGGGCGTCGGCCACCAGCGCGGCGCCCACGGTCTCGCCCGTGCCCGGCAGCAGTTGCAGCGCACCGGCTGGCACGCCGGCAGCCTGCATGAGGCGAACGGCTTCGGCGGCGATGAGCGGCGTCTGCTCGGCCGGTTTGGCGATGACCGGGTTACCGGCGGCGAGGGCGGCGGCGACTTGCCCCACGAAGATGGCGAGCGGGAAGTTCCACGGGCTGATGCACAGCACCGGACCCAGCGGGCGGTGCGTGTCATTGGAGAAGCCCTGACGGATCTGCGCGGCGTAGTAGCGCAGGAAGTCGACGGCTTCGCGCACTTCGGCCACGGCGTTGGGCAACGACTTGCCCGCTTCGCGCACACACAGCCCCATGAGCGTGGGCATGTGGGCTTCGAGCAGATCGGCCGAGCGCATCAGGCAGTCGGCGCGCTCTTCGACCGGTGTGGCTTGCCAGATCGGGGCGGCAGCCACGGCGTGCGTGAGCGCGGCATCCACGTCTGCCGAAGTGGCTTCGACGACCTGGCCGACGATATCGCGCAGATCGGCCGGGTTGCGCACGGCACGCGGCGTGCCCGTGGTGCGCTCGCCGTCGGCGAGCAGCGGGGCGGCGCGCCACGGCATGCCCGCGCTGGCCAGCAGGGCCGAGGACAGCGAGGCGAGACGGTGCTCGTTCGACAGATCGAAGCCGGACGAGTTGGCACGCGAGGTGCCGAACAAATCACGCGGCAGCGGAATCTTGGCGTGCGGTGCGCCGAACGGTTGCACCTTCTCGGCTTCCGAAATCGGATCGGCGATCAGTTCGTCGACGCTGATGGTTTCGTCCGCGATGCGGTTCACGAACGACGTGTTCGCGCCGTTCTCGAGCAAGCGGCGCACGAGGTAGGCGAGCAGCGTTTCGTGCGTGCCGACCGGGGCGTACACGCGGCACGGACGCGCGAGCTTTCCCGAAGCGATGGGGCCGACGACTTCTTCGTAGAGCGGCTCGCCCATGCCGTGCAGGCATTGGAATTCGTACTGGCCGGGGTAGTAGTTGTTGCCCGCGAGGTGGTAGATCGCCGAGAGCGTGTAGGCGTTGTGCGTGGCGAACTGCGGGTAGATCGCATCCGGTACGGCGAGCAGCTTTTTCGCGCAGGCGAGGTACGACACGTCGGTGTAGATCTTGCGCGTGTAGACCGGATACCCCTCGAGGCCGTCGACCTGTGCACGCTTGATTTCCGTATCCCAGTAAGCGCCCTTGACCAGACGCACCATGATGCGGTGACGGCTGCGGCGTGCCAGATCGATGATGAAGTCGATCACGAACGGGCAGCGCTTCTGATACGCCTGCACCACGAAACCGATGCCGTTCCAGCCGGCCAGCTCCGGGGAGAAGCACAGCGCTTCGAGCAGGTCGAGCGAGATTTCGAGGCGGTCGGCTTCTTCGGCGTCGATATTCAGACCGATGTCATACGAGCGGGCCAGCTTGGCGAGCGCCTGCACGCGCGGCAGCAATTCCGTGACCGTGCGCTCGTGCTGACTGCGCGAGTAGCGCGGATGCAGGGCCGAGAGCTTGATCGAGATGCCCGGGCCTTCGTAGATGCCGCGACCGGCCGAGGCCTTGCCGATGGCGTGAATGGCTTGCTCGTAGCTCGCGTAGTAGCGCAGAGCGTCTTCTTCCGTCGTCGCCGCTTCGCCGAGCATGTCGTACGAGTAACGGAAGCCCTGCGCTTCGTACTTGCGGCTGTTGGCGAGGGCTTCGGAGATGGTCTCGCCCGTCACGAACTGTTCGCCCATCAGGCGCATGGCCATGTCCACACCCTTGCGGATGAGCGGCTCGCCGCCACGGCCGATCAGGCGCGTGAGCGCCTTGGTGAGACCGGCTTCGCTGGTGGTGGTCACGAGCTTGCCGGTGATCATCAGGCCCCAGGTGGCGGCGTTCACGAACATCGACGGCGAGTTGCCCATGTGAGCGTGCCAGTCGCCCTTGCTGATCTTGTCGCGGATCAGGGCGTCGCGCGTGGCCTTGTCGGGAATGCGCAGCAGGGCTTCGGCAAGGCACATGAGCGCCACACCTTCCTGGCTGGACAGCGAGAACTCGTGAATCAGACCTTCCACACCGCCGCCGGTGCTCTTGCCGCGCAGGGCCACGACGAGCTTGCGGGCGAGATCCGATGCCGACGTGGCGGTCGCCGGGGGCAGCTTGGCCTGACCGACCAGCACGGGCACGCATTCCGGCTCGGGACGGCGATAGGCCGCCGTAATCGCCGCGCGCAACACTGATTGCGGTTGCACGTTCTGCGCGAATTCGAGGAACGGATGCGGCACCGTGTCGTCACCCGCATGGCCGTCGATCACCTCGGTGCCGGACTGCGTTGCGCCGCTCAGTTCGGGCGGCAGCGCGCCGCTCTCGATGCGCTCCAGGTAGGCGAAGATGGCCTGTTTGATGAGCCAGTGCGGCGTGCGCTCGATTTGCTGGGCGGCGGTCTTCAGCCGGGTGCGCAGGACGTCGTCGACCTTGACGCCAAGAGTGGTGTTAGCCATGGAAGGGTTACCTGATGACGCGAAAACGTGATACCCATAGCGGGTGAATTGCGGCATCGTAACCGGGTTTCAAAAGAGGTGCAACCAGAGTCAATATTTGGGTTGCACCTTGTGCCGTGCAGAGCACGCCCGGCGAGTGTCACTTCGAATCGTTGCCGTACGCAGTTCCCAGATACTCGGAGATCAGTTTGACCTGATCTTCGGGAATCGGCGCACCGTAGACCTTCACCATCTTCGTGACTTCCGCATGCCAGAAAGCGGCGGGCATCGGCGGCTGGCTGTTGACGTAGTCGACGGAGTGGCACATCACGCACCATGCGTTGGCCGCCTGATGGCCGGCGAGGGTGGAGGCCTTCAGTTGCGATGTCTCCTGCGGCAGCTTGATCTCGAGCGCATGGGCGGGGGCGACGGCGAGTGTGCCGGCCAGCGCGAACAGTGCGGCTGTGCCGCTCGCGAACTTCGAAACGTTCATGATCGTCCCCCGTCTCATGCCGCGATCACACGCACGGTTTCCACCCCGTTGCGCAGATAGCCGGCCGGATTCCACAGCGATTGCAGCGGTTGCGAGACCCCTGCGCGATTCGTCGCCCTGACCTTCAATGCGTACTCGCCGGGCTGCGGCGGCGTGAAAGACGCCGTCCACTCACGGAACGAATACTTCGACAACTCGGTGCCAAGCCGCGCGGCCTGCCAGGTCTGGCCGCCGTCGGCGGAGAACTGCACGTCGCGAATGCCTTCGCCACCGTCGAACGCGATGCCGCGCACACGGGTCGCCCGGCCCGCCGTCACGCGCTGGCCGTCGGCGTGGCTGGTGACGAACGAGCGCACGGTGAAGCGTTCGATCGGCTTCGTTTTTTCGGGCGCTTTGCCGGGTGCGACGCAATTGCAGTCGTTGTCGGGAATGCGGTACGCCGTGGCCATCCAGAAGCCGTCGAACACTTTGTCGATGACGTTGATGTCCGCCAGATGCTTCACCCAGTACGTGCCGTAGTAGCCCGGCACGACCAGCCGCACCGGAAAGCCGTTGAGCATCGGCAGATCCTGGCCGTTCATGGCGAACGCGACCATCACTTCGCCGTCCATCGCGTGATCGAGGTCGAGCGCTTTCACGAACTCGGGCGTCGCCGGCACGATCGGCCGGTCGAGACCCTCGAACGTGACTTGCTTCGCACTGGCCGAAACGCCCGCGCGCTCGAGAATCCGCTTGAGCGGAATGCCGCGCCAGCGTGCGTTGCCCATCGCGCCGTTGGCGAGCTGCCCGCCGCCGACGCGCGGTTCGAAGAAGCCGCGGCTGTTGCCCGAACACTGATGCACCGCCACGATTTCCACCGGCGCACCAAAGTCCTTCTTGAGCGACGCGAGCGAGATGTCGAGCGGCTTGGCGACGCTACCGCTCACGCGAATGCGGTGTTTCGCCGGATCGATGTCGGTCGGAATGCCCGCGAGGTGATAGCGCACGAAGAACGCATCGTTCGGCGTAATCAGTCCGTCGTTGAAGACGTCGAAGGGCGTTTCCAGTTGCGGTGGCCGTGCCGTCAACCGGATCAGTGGCCGCTTCTGCGGATACGCAACGAGTTCGCGCTCGCCATTCGCAAATGGCAACGTGACTGTCTGCGGTGCGGCTGTGGCGGCGAGTACGTCGAGTGCGCGTCCGGCGAGACTGGCTCCGACACCTAGCGCGCCGGCACGTCGCAGGAAGCGGCGGCGCGAGGCTTCGGCCAGCGGAGATTCGGATAGCGGGAGGGACGGTATGGCGAGGTCTGGCGCCGTGGGGGCGGCGCTCCGGTCGTGCGACTTCATCGGATGTCTCCTATAGGACTTCTTATCTTGCGGATGACGTGAATCGTGCGACGTACGGCGTTCGACTGATGCTCGCATCGTCGGAGATTCCGGTGATGTTGTCAAATTTACGGAACGCTATATACCGATTTATATTTCGAGCGGATCGACTTCGAGATGCCAGCGCACGGGGGCTTTGAGCGCGCGCAGCTCGCCCATCCAGTGCGTGAGGAAGCGTTGCAGGGCGCCGCGATGCGGACTCTCGACCACGAGCTGCGCGCGGTCGGTGCCGGCGATGCGGACCATGGTCATCGGCACGGGGTCCCACAGGGAAATGCGCGGGTCGTTGAGCGGGGGGGCGGCGGCAATTTCGCGGGCTTGCTTCAGGAACGTCATGGCGTCGTCGAGGCGTCGTGCCTCGGCGCGCAGCAGCGCCTGATGTGTGTATGGCGGCAGCAGGGCGACGCGGCGTTCCTCCAACTGCTGCGCCGCGAAGCCCGCGTAGTCGTGGCGCATGAGCGAGGCGAACAACGGGTGCGATGCGTAGCGCGTCTGGATCAGCACGTCGCCGGGGCCATCGGCGCGGGCTGCGCGGCCCGCGCGGCCGGCCACCTGCATCAGTTGTGCGAAGAGACGTTCGGCCGCCCGGAAGTCGTGCGAGAACAGGGCACTGTCGGCGTTGACCACGCCCACGAGCGTGACGTTACGGAAGTCGTGGCCCTTGGCGACCATTTGCGTGCCGATCAGGATATCGATTTCCCCCGCGTGCACCTGCGCGAACAGCGCCTGGGCGCTGCCTTTGCGGCGTGTGCTGTCGGCGTCGATGCGCGAGAGACGCGCGTCGGGGAAATGTTCGGCCAGCGCTTCTTCGATGCGCTGTGTGCCGCGCCCCAGCGGCGCGAGATCCTGATTGCCGCAGTCGGGGCACGCATGCGGAATGCGCGACTCGGCGCCGCAGTGATGGCAGCGCAGCCGCCGTTCGGGCTTGTGCAGCACCATGTGCGCGCTGCATCGGCGACAGTCGCTGATCCAGCCGCAGGCGTCGCAGTTGAGCACCGGGGCGTAGCCGCGACGGTTCAGGAACAGCAGGCTTTGCTCGCCCGCTTCGAACCGCGCGCGAATGGCCGCGAGCAGGGGTTGCGACAACCCTTCGTGCACCGTGCGCTGACGCTTGCGCTCGATCTCCATGTCGATGAGCGAGACACGCGGCAGCACGGCGTCGGGCGTGGCGCGCTCGGGCATCGCGAGGCGCACGTAGCGACCCTGTTCGGCCCGTCGCCAGCTATCGAGCGACGGCGTGGCGGAGCCGAGCACGACGGGAATGCGCAACCGGTTCGCGCGCCAGATGGCGAGGTCGCGCGCCGAATAGCGCAGCCCTTCCTGTTGCTTATACGAGGGGTCGTGCTCTTCGTCGACGACAATCAGACGCAAATGCGGCAGCGACGCCATCACCGCGAGCCGGGTGCCGAGCACGACGCGAGCTTCGCCGCGATGCGCCGCCAACCAGTGCCGGGCACGCTCGCCTTCGGCCAGTGCGCTGTGCAGGGTGACAAGTGTCTCGTCGGGGAATCGCTTGCGGAAGACACCTTCGAGCTGCGGCGTCAGATTGATTTCAGGCACGAGGACGAGCACTTGCGCGTCGGGCTGGCGAAGCGCCTCGGCGACTGCGCGCAAATAGACTTCCGTCTTGCCGCTGCCGGTCACACCGTAGAGCAGGAACGGCGCGCAGGCGGGGGCGTCGCCCGCTTCGCCGTCGCCCTTCAGGGGGGCGTGATCGAGGCGTTGGGCGCCTGCCGTTTCAAGGGCATCGTGAATGGCCGCCACGGCATCGGCCTGTCCGGCGGTGAGTGTCTTGGCGGCGCCGGGGGTGTCTTCGGCGATGGGATCGACGCCGGCGCCTGCATCGGTTTGGCCTGCGATCGAATCCTCATCCATGACGCCGGCGTCGTGCGCATCGTCCATATCGGCGACATCGCGTATCGCTTCATGGAACGGTACGGTTTCAACGACCACCCATCCGGCGGCGGCCCATTGTTTGAGCACGTCGGCGGCTTTCGAGCAAAGTGCCTTGGCCTCGTCGGCATCGAGCGTGCCCGCTTGCGCGAGACCCTCGGCCAGCCGGCGTTGCGCGCGCAGCCGGGCGGGCACGTTGTCCATGAGCGTCGTCAGCGCGCCATCGGCAATCCGGTACCGCTGCACGCCGCGCTGGGCGAGGAGCCGTGGCCAGCGCATGGGCGTGCGCAGATGACCCGGCACGGCGGGCAGCGCCACCTCGCCGACGCCGCGCTGATAGTAGCGAGCCGCAAACTGCATCAGGTCGCGCCAGTCGTCACCCAGCGGGGGCAATTCGTGCCAGACGGACGTCACGTCACGCAGCTTTGCCGGGTCCACTTCGCTGCGCTGCGTCAATTCCCAGACAACGCCTACGACCTGTCGCCGTCCGAACGGCACCTGCACCAATTGACCCAGGCTCGCGGCCTGATCGAGCCGGTAGTCGAACAGCGTCAGAAGGGGCGTATCCAGCGCCACACGGGCGATAACCGGCGTGCCGGTGCGCAATGAGGCGCCCGGAGACAGTGCATCGCCGGTCGATGCAGGAGACGGTTCGGATAGGTCGTTGACGTGGGACAAACTTAAAGTGAATCCTGAGAAGTTTCGCTAAACCCCGGATTTGAGTCGGCTTTCCGGTGGGTGCAAAACGCTTGTGGATAACTATGTTGAGAACTGTGGGGATTATCGCTCGTCAGCCATGCTGCGTGGCCCTCACGCCGTGTAATGCTTGGACTTCGTAAGAATTAAAAAGGCTTTTCGATCAATAGCTTATGAATAGCGTCGACGGTACGCTCCCGTCGACTCTCACTTGCGGCGGCGCAGCGAGAATTTGTGCATAAGTCTTCGGGACAACTCCGCAAATTGGAGGGGTTATTCAACAGGGTTTCCCTTGACATTCCCAACGTGAAACGGCGGTCGGGTTTGCCGGGCGAAATGCGCCGCGAACCCGCACCGCCGCTTGCGAGCGTGACCGATTACGCCGTCTGGCGCAGCTTCCGGCTGTAGCTGTGCACTTCGTCGACGAGTGCCGCGACGTGTTCGGGCTGGGTGAACTGCGAAATCCCGTGGCCCAGATTGAAGACATGGCCCGGCGCATTGCCATACGCGTCGAGCAGGCGGCGCACTTCTGCGCGAATGGCGTCGGGCGATGCGAAGAGCGCGGTCGGATCGAAGTTGCCTTGCAGTGCACAACGCTCGCCCACGCGGCGGCGCGCGGCGGCGAGATCGACAGTCCAGTCCAGGCCGATCGCGTCCGGGCCGGTGTCGGCAATGGCTTCGAGCCACTGTCCGCCGCCCTTGGTAAAGACGATGTGCGGAATCCGTGCGCCGTTCCATTCGCGATGCACGCCGGCGAGCGCCTTTTGCATGTAGGCGAGCGAGAACCGCTGGTAGAGGCCGTCGGCCAGCGCGCCGCCCCAGGTGTCGAACACCATGATGGCCTGCGCGCCCGCTTCGATCTGCGCATTGAGATAAGCGGCGACGGCACGGGCGTTGGTCTCGAGGATGTGCGTCATCAGATCGGGCCGCTCGTACATCATCGTCTTGACGGTACGGAAGTCAGCCGACCCCGCACCCTCGACCATGTAGCACGCCAGTGTCCACGGGCTGCCCGAGAAACCGATCAGCGGCACGCGTCCGTTCAGGGCGCGGCGGATCTCGGTCACGGCGTCGAAGACGTAGCGCAGGCTGTCGAGGTCCGGTGCCTGCAAGCGGCGCACGTCATCTTCGGTGCGCAGCGGATGCGCAAAGCGAGGCCCTTCGCCAGCTTCGAACGACAGGCCGAGGCCCATCGCATCGGGAATGGTGAGGATGTCCGAAAACAGGATGGCGGCGTCCAGTGGAAAGCGCTCAAGCGGTTGAAGCGTGACCTCGGTGGCGTAGGCGGGGTTCTTGGCAAGCGCCAGGAAGCTACCGGCCTTGGCGCGGGTGGCGTTGTATTCGGGCAGGTACCGGCCCGCCTGGCGCATCAGCCAGATCGGCGTGTACTCGGTCGGCTGGCGCAGCAGGGCGCGCAGGAAAGTATCGTTTTGCAGAGCTTGGGACACGTCGCGGCGGTGGGTTGGGTAATTTGGGCAAGCGGCCATTTTACTCGGGTATCCAGAGGCCGGTCGCTTTGCGGGCGGTTATGCCGCATGTCAGGGCCTTGGCGGCGTCGCGGCACGGTGCGTGCGTTTGTGGCGAACGGGTTGGCGTCGGGCGAGCGAGTCATTAGTATTGAGCCCCACGAGCTGCGTGAGACAACTCGGGAAATTCGTGCCTCATAACGTCAATATTCAGGAGACAAGCATGACAGTCATGATGACGGCCGCCCGCGCGGCCCTCATGGCGGGGGCGGCGCTCGCTGCGTCCACCGCTATCGCTCAATCGGCCGTCGCCGTCAGTCCCGCCGCCTCCACCGTCCCCGCCGTGCATTCCCGGCTCGACGACATCGTGAAGTCGGGCACACTGCGTGCCTGCGCGACGGGCGACTACAAGCCTTACACGTACCGCCGCCCGGACGGCCAGTTCGAGGGTATCGACGTGGATCTGGTCGCTTCGCTGGCGAAATCGCTTGGCGTGAAGCCGGTGATTGTCCCCACGACGTGGAAAGGGCTGATGGACGACTTCACCGCCGGCAAGTGCGACATCGCGGTGGGCGGCATCTCGGTCACGCTCGACCGTGCGGCACGGGCCTATTACAGCAGCGTGGTGATGGTCGACGGCAAATCGCCGATCGTGCGCTGCGCCGATGTCGCGAAGTACCAGACGCTCGCCGATCTGAATCAGCCCAGCACGCGCGCCATCGCCAATCCGGGGGGGACGAACGAACGCTTCGCCCGTCAGTACCTGCCCAAGGCCACGCTCACGATTCATCCCGATAACGTCACGATCTTCCAGCAGATCGCCGACGGCCGTGCCGACGTGATGGTCACGGACACGTCCGAAACCCTGTTGCAGCACAAGCTCATCCCGTCGCTCTGCCCGGTGAACCCCGACAAGCCGCTTCAGTTCGGCGAGAAGGCCTATCTGATTCCGCGCGGCGACGACATCTTCAAGCAATACGTCGACCAGTGGCTCAACCTCTCGCAGAAGACCGGGGAGTATCAGGCTGTTGTGGACAAGTGGCTCAAGTAACCGCGCAGGCTTCAACCCAGCCAGTCGCGCAGACGCTGCGCCGCGTCGTGCATGATCAGTCTCGCTTGCGGGACGAACGGCTGTAACCTCGCGAAGCTGTGCGTCAGGCCGGGCGCTTCGATGATCTCCGCCCGGCCGCCCGATCGCGCCACGAACTGCGCGTACGACACGGCTTCGTCATGCAATGGGTCGTATTCGGCCGCAATCACCAACGCGTTCGGCAACGGATGACGCGGGGCTTGCGCCGTCAGATTGACGCGCACATCGTCAGCCGACGGTTCCGCGCCACCCAGGAATTCGCGCCAATACCAACGCATTTCATCCCGCGTCAGGCCAACACCGTTCGCCAGACGCTCGTAACTCGGGGTGTCGAACCGGTACTGCACCACCGGGTAGATCAGCAATTGTGCATCCACGATGCCCGGATGCTGATCGTTGAGCCATGCGGCGGCCTGCGCCGCGAGATGACCCCCGGCGCTGTCGCCGGCGACCGCCAGATGGCCGGCGCTCACACCCAGCTGTACACGTTGCGCCGCCGCCCACGCCAGCGCTTCGCGGGCGTCGTCGACCGGCGTCGGGAACGGATGCTCGGGCGCCAACCGGTAGTCGATGCTCAACACTGCCACGTCGCCGTCCTGCGCGAGGAACGCGGCCAGCGTCCCGTGCGTGTCGACGTCACCAACCACCCAGCCGCCACCGTGGAAGTACACGACAAGCGGCACTTCGCGGCCGATGGGACGATACAGCCGGGCTCGCAGATTGCGGCCCGGCAGCGGAATCTCGAAGGTCTCGCTACGCAGCCCGGCCGGCAGCGGGCGCAAAGCTTCGCCGGCAACGGTGGCGAACTGGGCCCGCGCTTCTTGCGCGCTAGGCGTGCCGGCGTCGGTGGAAGCGGGGTACTTGCGCGCCATTTGGTCGTAGTAGGCGAGTAGATCGGCGTCGATGGTCATGTCAGCAGGCGATTGGCGTGAAGGCGTTTGAAGGACAAAGGGGTTCGACTCATTTTCGGAAACGGCTGATGGGCGCGACCGACTCAGCGGCGGCTCGTTTGTCTGGAGGCGTGATCTCCCCGCATCTGCCAGCGCTGGTGTTCGATCTTGACGCAGCGGTCCATCACGACGTCGAGCCCCGCCGCCAAGGCGACTGCGGCCGCCTCGTCGTTCTCGATGCCCAACTGCATCCATAAACTGTTCGCGCCGATGGCCACCGCTTCTTCCGCGATAGGCGGAATGTCACCGCTGCGGCGGAAGCAGTCGACCATCTGGATCCGAACACCTTCGGCGCGCAGCGCCTCGGCGGCGTCCGTCAGGCTTGCGTAGACGGTTTCGCCCAGAATTTTCTCGCCGGAGTCCGCTGCCTGCGGGTTGACCGGCACGATCCGGTATCCCTGCTGCTGCATATAACGAGACGTGGTGTAGCTCGGCCGATCGGGCCGCGGCGACAGGCCTACGACGCCGATTACGCGATCGCGCGCCAGTATCTGCGCCAGACGTTCAATGGTTTCCATGCGGGTGCGGCCTTGTTCGGGCCGGTGCTGTCGTTGGACGAAATCCTTGCTCTCGGTGCGCCGCCGGTTCGCGAAGATGGCACGCCGCGTATCGCGGATGCCCACTTTGTTGCCACGCACAAAGAATGAAGTTAGCACATTGAGGAATCGGCCGTGAAATGCACCTGGATGCGTGTGCCGATGAATCGGCGTGTCCTCATGTCATGCGTCGTCGATACTTCATTCGACGAGTTAATCAGGATGGCGAACTAAATCGCGCTTTCTCTGTTGTTTGCGAAGTCCTTGCCGAGTAAGGCGCTGCGACGCTTTCGAAGAGGAGATGACGCTCTAGGTGTTACATCCTGAAACACTTTGTTACCCCTCGCACCATACGTTTCCACCACAATGCATCTCAACGCTGATGTGCTTATCCCCCGGTAACACAGTAGCGCGACTGTATCGGCAGAAGGCGTCCCCCGGCGCAATATGCAACGAAATTCGATGCAGTGCTCCGAATCTGGTCTCCTCGCGCTAACCCCGTAGCGTGTGGTTTTGGCGGGCCTAAGTGTCCCGCCATTTTTTTTACCCGCATCGACCTACATCTTTCCTCAGCCTTTCGCTGACATTCCCCTGCATTGCTTCGCCATCCGATTCATTTTCGGAAATCGATTCACGCCTGCGTAAATTGTCGATGCGTGCAATGCCGGTCGAGTGTCGGGATTGCCGGCGATGAGAAGCAACCGGCTACCGGGTGGCTCTGAGCCACGGCTTGAGCCAGCCAAGCCCGTCGCGCGTGGCACCTTGCGGCCGGTATTCGCACCCGATCCATCCCGCGTAGCCCAATTCGTCGAGAAGACGGAACAGAAACGGATAGTTGACTTCCCCGGTGTCCGGCTCGTGACGCGCGGGCACGCCCGCCACCTGTACGTGCGCAATGTTGGCAATGTGCTGACGCAGCTTCATCGCCAGATCGCCTTCGACGATCTGGCAGTGATACGCGTCGAACTGCACCTTCAGATTGCTCGCGCCCACGTCCTGAAGAATGGCCTGCGCCTGAGCCTGACGGGTGAGGAAGTAACGGGGGAAGTCGCGCGGATTGATCGGTTCGATCAAGATCGTGACGCCGTGTGCGGCGGCCTGTCCGGCGGCATAGGCGAGGTTGTCCAGATACACGGCGCGGCAGCGCTCAAGCGACGCCGCGCCGTCCGGACACCCTGCCATCACATGCAACTGACGGCAACCTAGCGTGTCGGCGTAGTCGAGCGCGAGTTCGAGGCCGTCGCGAAATTGCGCTTCGCGTGCCGGCAGCGCGGCGAGCCCGCGCTCGCCGCTCGCCCAGTCGCCGGCGGGGGTATTGAACAGCACCTGCGTGAGCCCCGCCTCGTCCAGACGTGCACGGATGGCCTGTGCGGGATGGTCGTATGGGAACAGGAATTCCACGCCTCGGAATCCATCGCTCGCCGCTTCGCGAAAGCGGTCCAGAAACGGTACTTCCTGATACAGCAGGGTCAGATTCGCGGCAAATCGCGGCATGAGCATCTCCGTCGCCCAAAGCGGGCCGGGCAGGGTGGGCCTATGGCCGTCACAATATCATTGCCCGTCGATCTGAGGCGCTGCCACGCTGCGCAACTGAAAGCGGCCGTCGTTGTTGAAGAGCCACGTCTCGACCGCGCGTACGCGTCCGCTGCTGTCGACCAGCGCCCGGCTGGGCGCCGGTAACGGGCTGGCCCGTCGCAGGCTCGCCATGGCAATGCGCTCTGCCTCGAGATCGCCGTTGCTGCGGTAGAGCGCCACGCTCGTGACGTTCCCGCTGCGGTCCACCCAATACTCGAGCGACACCACCGAGCGCAACATCGGCTGTGGATTACCCGGCGTGATCTCCCGCGCGTTGACTTCGCTGACCCGCTGCGCCGCCGCGATCTTGTACAGATCCAGCGACGAGGCCGGCGCCTGACCGGACATCAGGTTGAGGACGAGCGGCTTTTTGGGCTCGAAATCCGGATTGGCGCAACCGGCAACCGCCAGAACACAGGCGATGACGGCGAGCCGCGTGGCGGCGTACGGTGCCCGCTGGCACCGGGAAAGTTGCGTATTCATGAGCGGTCTCCCGCAGCGTTCGCGACACTCTGTACTTGTGATCCACGTCCTTACGCCCGTCACGCGGCAACTGACGCCGCGTGACGGGTAAACCACCGCCGCGCTCAGTGCGCCCGGGTATCGAACGACCAGTTCGGCATCAGGGTATTGGACGGCAGATTCTCGTCCTGCAACTTGCGCGCCGTCTCGACGCCCGCCACCGGCAGTCCCGTTGCGTCGAGCAGGCCGATCTGCACCAGCACGCTGGCCTGATCCCAATAGATATGCTCGTGCTCGAGCTTGCCGCCACGGAATCGCACGATAGCGACCAACGGAATCTCGACGCGGCGCCCGGTGGGTTCCACCCCCGGCAGCATCCAGTCGACCGGCGTCGTATGCGTAAAGCAGAACAGCAATTCGTCGACGAGCTGCGTCGCGCCGATCGTGCGCGAAATCGGTATCAGCCGGGTGTCGGGCGGATTGCTGTTGACGAAGTGGTTCCGGTAAAAGTGCGCCAGTTGTTGATGGCCCACGCCGCCTGTCATCGTCGGGATGTGATTCACGTATGGCTCGTCGACCATGGTCTTCATCAGGGGATCGATTTCGCGGATGGCGAATTCGTAAGCGCAATGCGTCTCCCAGAGCGACGCGAAGTCGTAGTGCGGACCGACGGCACGGCGCAAGGCGCCGATCGTGCGCTGATGCGCCAGTTGCGTAGCCGCGCGATCGAAGTGATCGCCGGGGCGCGCGAAGGCGTGGTCCGCGTCGGGATAGGTGTAGAGCGTGACGTCGGCATGCCCGCCCAGCCGCGCGGCAAGCGTTTCGCGCACTTCGGCAGGGGCATATTTGTCGAGTTCGGCAATGTGCAGCACGAGCGGCGGGTGCTCACCGGCGAGTTCGTCGACGTGCTGCTCAAGCCCCACGCCGTAGTAGCTGATGGCCACGTCTGCGCTCGTGCGCGTGACGGACAGGGCTGCCAGCTTGCCGCCGAGGCAGTAGCCGACGACACCGACACCGCCGGCACACTCGGGCAAGGCGCGCAACGCGTCGACACTCGCGCCGACATCTTCCATCCCCAGATCGATATCGAAACTCTGGAACAGGGCAAACGCCCGCTGCCAATCGCCGGGCGAATAGCCCAATTCGATGCCCGGCTCGATACGCCAGAACAGATCGGGCGCCAGCACGACGTAGCCCTCTTCGGCATATCGGTCGGCAAGCTCGCGTATGTAAGCGTTCACGCCGAATATCTCCTGACACAGCACCAGTCCCGGACCCTTGCCCGCCCCTTGGGGGCATGCCAGATAGGCCTGGAAGGTTTTGCCGTCGCGCGACTTGATGCTGATGAAGCGTCCTGCCATGTCACTTTCTCCTGAAGAACCGGATCGTGCGACACCCAGTGCGTTCTCTGCCAATCTTAGGCGACCCATGCGGCGCGCGCAGCGCGGTTAACACGTAGAAAGCTGCACGTAAAAAGCCGCACCGGGAACCCGGCAGCTAGCGCCCTGCGGAGCGTACGTCGGACGATGCGTGAAGTTAATAGGGTGAGGCTGGGGTGAAGCTGGGGAGATGCCACCGATGCTACCGCAGAGGTCCGTGGGTAGCGGCATACGACGATACCATGCATACTCGGAGCGCACGTTCGAGGCGTGAACAACGATATCGCGCCGGACGCATTTTGTACGCAATGGAGTGACCATGATTACCGTGTATCACAACCCGCGCTGCTCGAAGTCGCGCGAAGCGCTGGCTCTCGTGGAGGGCTCTTCTGCCGTGGGCGGCAGCGATCTGCAAATCATCGAGTACTTGAAGACGCCGCCGACGCTTGCCGAACTCAAGCGTCTGCACAAGTTGCTGGGTGTGCCCGTGCGCGAGATGATCCGCAGCAACGAAACCGAGTATGCGGAACTGGGGCTGGCCGATACGGGGCTGACCGACGACGCATTGCTCGCCGCCGTGGCGAAGCATCCGAAGCTGTTGCAGCGCCCCATCGTGGTCAATGGCGACAAGGCGGTGATTGCGCGTCCGCCCGAGTTGGCGAACAACGTTCTATAAGCGGCCGGCATCGCAAGCGCGACGCGTTACACGTCGCGCTTGCCAGTGGCCGGCGGGGTTCAGCCGTGGGCCGTGCTGTCTTTGCCGGGGCCGGTGTCCGGCGACTCGGCGTCTGCCACTTCGGCCAGGGCTGCCGCAGCGGCAGAACCGAACACCGGGGCGTCGGCGTTGGCCGTGAGCCCGGCGCCGCGCCAGCCGGGGAGTTCGGACAACGTCTTCTGCTGGTCACGCAGCTCTGCGAGCATGTTGCAGAAGAGGGCGCCTTGTTCGAGTGCGTCGTCGAGGGCCACGTGAGTGTGCGGCAGCGGGTCGAGCCAGACCTGCGGCAGACGTGGCTTGATGCACTTGCGGTAGGGCATGCCGGTCATCGCGAACGCGAGCGTCTTGATGTCGAGTGCCGACCATGAGAACGGGCAACGTCCGACGAAACGCATCATGTACCAGAACATGAACGTGAAATCGAACCCCGCCGGATAGGCGACGAACACCGGTTTGCCCGGCAACTTTTCCACCCACTTCACATACGCCTTGAGCGCCTTGGCCGGGTCTTCCGGATCGACGCGGCAAGCGGCCCATGCCTCGGGCTCGGTCTTCCACCATTTCATCGTCAGCGGATGCCCCTTGGCGTCCGGAAGACATTCGAGGTTGGCGCTGAAGGTGCCGATCAGTTCCTTGTCCGCCGTGTAGGCCGCCGACGCGAAGCTGAGCATCGAATGCGGGCCGGGGATCGGGCCATCGGCCTCGACGTCGGTACTGACGAAAATCTCCTCGTCGACGGGAATGATGCGCGACGGTGTGCGGGACATGGCCTCACTCATACGGCGCTCCGGGCGAGCACGGCGTCGGCGACGTACGGGTTGGTCTGACGCTCCTGTCCGAACGTGGAGACGGGGCCGTGCCCCGGAATAAACGTCACGTCGTTGCCGAGCGGCCAGAGTTTGTTGCAGATCGAGGCGATCAGATCGGCATGGTTGCCACGGGGAAAGTCGGTGCGGCCGATGGAGCCGGCGAACAGCACGTCGCCGACACAGGCCAGACGCTCGTCTGCCGCGAAGAACACCACGTGACCCGGCGTGTGCCCCGGGCAATGGAGCACATCGAGGGTGACCTCGCCGAACCGGACGGTGTCGCCGTCACCCAGCCAGCGGTCGGGCGTGAACGGTTCGGGCTTGGGAAACCCGAATCGCGCGCTTTGCGCCTCGAGCTGATCGATCCAGAAGGCATCGTCCGGATGTGGACCTTCGATCGGCACGTCGTACTTCGCGGCCAGTGCGCCCGCGCCCCCGCAATGGTCCAGATGGCCGTGCGTCAGGAATATCTTCTCAAGCGTCACTCCCTGGCGTTCGATCTCGCCAGCGATTCGGTCGATATCGCCGCCGGGGTCGACCACGGCGGCGCGCTTCGTCGCATCGCAGACGAGCAGGGAGCAGTTTTGCTGGAAAGGCGTGACAGGAATCAGGGTAACGTTCATGAGTTATCGGGGACGCGGTTTTTGCCTATTGTAATTCGGGCCGGGGTGCGGCCGCCCGATGCACCGCCGAAGACCGATGTGCCGCCCGCGTGTCCGGCCTTTGTCGCTGGGGCGGGGCCGGAATTTTCCAATCGTAACCGGGCGACATGAACCGTCGAATCGCGTAATGCTTTGTAAACAAGTCTTACCACGTAAGTGAACGCTCGCTGATGGGTTGAGTTTGACGACGTGTTAAACTTGCGGCCTATGCGAACACGCGACATGCTCACACGGTTCGCGGTTGGTTGCGCCCTCGCCCTGACGTTGACAGCCTGCACAACGCCGCTCGAACACCCCAGCCAAACGGCTGCCGCCCCTTCGGCGACAGGCGATCGCGCCCGTGCGCGCGAAGCCAACGCACCGGTTGGCTCAAGCTTCGATCTGCATTGGCCTGGCCGGGCCTACCGCAACGAAGGTCTCAATCCCGGCGACCCCGACGCACCGGAACGCGATGGCGAAGCCCGTCTGCGCGCCGACGCCGGCACGTTCTATCAGACCGGCATGGCATCGTGGTACGGCAAGAAGTTTCATGGCCGGCGCACGGCAACCGGCGAAGCCTTCGACATGAACGAGCCGACGGCCGCGCATCCGACCCTGCCGCTGGGGAGCTTCGCGCTGGTGCGCAACGTTGCCAATAACAGGACCGTCGTCGTCAAAGTCAACGATCGCGGTCCCTACACTCGCCGTCGCATCATCGATCTGTCCTTTGGCGCGGCCAAGCAACTCGACTTCATTCACGCCGGGCACGCCAAGGTCGAAATTCGCCGACTCTCCCGCAGCGAAGTCGCCGCCCTCGGTCTGGACGAGACCAACAACGCGCCCTGACGCGCACCGAGACGCGGCTTGCGTCCCCATCTCCGAATATCCTCCCGGATTCGCCTCGCAATCCCACTTAAAAAGTGGGACGTTGTTTGCATATTTATTGTGCAAAAGGGCCCGTTGTCATCGAAATTACGCGCATTGTTTCGTTTTTCGGTGCATCTCATTGGTTGAACGCCTCGCACGAACGTGCGCGCATCCGCTCACCGGCGACCGAATCGTCTAATTTTTTTCCAATTGCCGCACCAATCTGCCAGCACTTGGGCGCAATCCGATGTTCTGCGCGGTGATGGGGAAGTTGCGTTGGCAACCGTTGTTCGCTGCGGGGGATGTGGGTAGACTGTGCCCCACGCGCAGGCGCACGCTTTGTGTGCATCCGAACGAGGCCCGCAGAGACCCGGGCACGGCGCACCTATCAAGAGTATTCCTGGAGGAGTTTTGATGTCGACAATGGGCAAACTCGCCAAGCGCACCTTGCTGTGCGCCGTGGCCGCAACGTTGTTGGGGACGACCGGCGCGGCATTCGCGCAAACGACGAAGTCGGTGGCCGTACTTGCCATCGTGGAGCACCCGGCGCTCGACGCCATCCGTGATGGTGCACGCGACGAACTCAAGGCGGAAGGCTATGAGGTGGGTAAGAACCTCAAGTGGGAATATCAGAGCGCGCAGGGTAACGTCGGTACGGCTGCACAGATCGCCCGCAAGTTCGTGGGTGACAAGCCGGACGTGATCATCGGTATCGCCACGCCGACGGCACAGGCGGTCGCGGCAGCCACCAAGTCCGTGCCGCTGGTATTCTCGGGCGTGACCGATCCGGTGGCCGCACAACTGGTCAAGAGCTGGGAGCCGTCGGGCACCAACGTGACCGGTGTGTCGGACAAGCTGCCGCTGGACAAGCAGGTTGCCCTGATCAAGCGCGTCGTGCCGAATGCCAAGCGTGTGGGCATGGTGTACAACCCGGGCGAAGCGAACTCGGTCGTGGTCGTCAATGAACTGAAGAAGCTGTTGCCTGCCGCCGGCATGACGCTGGTCGAAGCTGCCGCACCGCGTACCGTCGACATCAGCTCGGCGGCCAGCAGCCTGGCCGGCAAGGTCGACGTGATCTACACGAACACGGACAACAACGTGGTGTCGGCTTACGAATCGCTGGTGAAGGTGGCCAACGACCGCAAGATCCCGCTCGTCGCGTCGGATACCGACAGTGTGAAGCGCGGCGCCATTGCGGCGCTGGGCATCAACTACTACGATCTCGGCCGTCAGACTGGCAAGGTGGTTGGCCGTATCCTGAAGGGTGAAAAGCCGGGGGCGATCGCTTCGCAGACCAGCTCGAATCTGGAACTGTTCGTCAATACGGCAGCGGCCGCCAAGCAAGGCGTGACCCTGTCGGACGATCTGGTGAAGGAAGCCAAGACGGTTATCAAGCAGTAATGCGCGTGGTACCGGTGCGGCGGGCGAGTGCCTGATGCACCGGCGAGCGACAGGGCGGCGTCCGGACACGATCTGTCCCCGCCGCTCTTTTCCTATCGAATGGGTGGGACGGCTCCCCCCGGACGCGGTCGCATAACGACCGGCGATGACCCGAACTGGCCTACGTCGGCCGTGCGAGCGCTGATGCCGAGACCCGGCATGGGCTGTCTTGCGCAGTGGAATTACGAAAATGTCCCTTTTTTCTATGATGGGCGCACTGGAGATCGGCCTGATCTTCAGCCTCGTGGCGCTCGGGGTGCTGATTTCCTTCCGCATCCTCAATTTTCCCGATCTGACCGTCGACGGCAGCTTCGCGCTGGGCGGTGCGGTCGCGGCGATACTCATCGCCGGCGGCACCAATCCGTTCGCGGCGACCGTCGCGGCCATGGCGGCCGGGGCGTTGGCGGGCTTCATCACGGGCTGGCTCAATGTGCGGCTGAAGATCATGGATCTGCTCGCCAGTATCCTGATGATGATCGCGCTGTACTCGGTGAACCTGCGCGTGATGGGCGCACCCAACGTGCCGCTGATCACCTCGCCGACGGTCTTCACGATGATCCTGCCGGAGAATGCCCCGAACTGGCTGCCGGACTACGTGTTGCGTCCGCTGCTTCTGCTGGCCGTGGTGGTCGTGGTGAAGCTCGGTCTCGATTACTTCTTTTCGTCGCAGCAGGGCCTCGCCATGCGCTCGACAGGCGCGAATCCGCGCATGGCTCGCGCGCAGGGCGTGAACACCGGTCATGAGATTCTGGCGGGCATGGCGCTGTCGAACTCGCTGGTGGCGCTCGCGGGTGCGTTGTTCGCGCAGTCGCAGGGCGGCGCGGACATTTCGATGGGGATCGGTACCATCGTGATCGGTCTGGCGGCGGTGATCATCGGCGAGACGATCTTGCCGGCACGACGCCTCATTCTCACAACGCTGGCGGTGGTCGTGGGGGCGGTGCTGTACCGCTTCTTCATTGCGCTGGCGCTTAACAGTGACTTCATCGGTCTGAAGGCGCAGGACCTCAACTTGGTGACGGCCTTGCTCGTGGCGGTGGCGCTGGTGCTGCCCGCGACGCGCCGGAAGCTGTTTGCCCGCAAGAACGGAGGTGCCTGATCATGTTGAGCGCAAAAGACCTCAAGATCACTTTCAACCCGGGCACGCCCATCGAGAACCGCGCGCTGCGCGGCATGTCGCTGGAGATTCCGACGGGCCAGTTCGTCACGGTGATCGGTTCGAACGGGGCGGGCAAGTCCACTTTCCTGAACGCGATCAGCGGTGACCTGTCGGTGGATTCGGGCACGATTTCCATCGACGGAAACAACGTCACGAAAAAGACGGCATGGCAGCGTGCGAATCAGGTGGCGCGCGTGTTTCAGGACCCGATGGCGGGGACGTGCGAGGCGTTGACCATCGAGGAAAACATGGCGCTGGCGGTCAAGCGCGGCGAACGCCGGGGTTTCCGCTTTGCGTTGAATCGAGAGTTGCGCGAGCGATTCCGCGAGAAGCTGAGCCTGCTCAATCTCGGACTGGAAAACCGGCTCTCTGACCGTATCGGGCTGCTCTCGGGGGGGCAGCGTCAGGCGGTGAGTCTGTTGATGGCGTCGTTGCAGCCGTCGCGGATTCTGCTGCTCGACGAGCATACGGCGGCGCTGGACCCGAAGACGGCCTCGTTCGTGCTGGCGCTGACGGCGCGCATTGTGCAGGAGAGCAAGCTGACGGCGATGATGGTCACGCACAGCATGCGTCAGGCACTCGATTACGGCGACCGCACCGTGATGTTGCATCAGGGCAAGGTCGTGCTGGACGTGTCGGGTGACGAGCGCAAGGGGCTGGATGTGCCCGATTTGCTGCAGATGTTCGAACGCACACGCGGCGAACAACTCGACGACGATGCGCTGCTGCTGAGCTGATCGCCGCCATGTGATGGAAAAGCCCGCTTCGGCGGGTTTTTTTGTTTAGCGGCACTTGGGCAAACAGAGAAATCGTCGTCGGAAACGTCCGATTCCTGACGCCTCCGAACCCCGCTTCCCGCGCCCGGCAATCAACCGTTCTTCAGTGCCAGCGCGCGCTCGTAAAGCGCGTTCTTGGGCGCGCCGGTGATCGCCGCCGCGAGCTTGGCGGCGCTCTTCGTCGGCAGTTCCGCGACCAGCAGGGCGAGGATGCGCTGCGCTTCGGCGTCCACGCCGTCCTCGCTCGCACTCGCCATCGCGCCCGAGACCGCCAGTACGAACTCGCCGCGCTGACGGTTTGCGTCCGCCTTCAACCACGCCACGCCCTCGCTCAGTGCGCACTCGTGAATGTCTTCGAAGCGCTTGGTCAGTTCGCGCCCGATCAGCAGGCGTCGCTCGCCGCCCAAGCCATCGGCCAGCGCGGCCACCGTCTCCATGATCCGATGCGGCGCCTCGTAAAAGACCTGCGCCGACGTCGATCCCGCAAGCGCGGCAATCGCCTGAGCCCGTTGCTGCGCCTTCGAGGGCAGGAATCCCACGAAGGTGAATGTCTCTACCCACGCTCCGGCCACCGAGAGCAGCGTGATCACCGCGCTTGCGCCCGGTACCGGCACCACCGGGAGGCCGGCGGCACGCACCGCGTCGACCAGCCGTGCGCCGGGGTCCGAGATGCCGGGGGTGCCGGCATCCGAAATGTAAGCGATGCGTTCACCGCCGCGCAGGCGCTCGACGAGCCGCGTCGCCGCTTCATTCTCGTTGTGCTGATGGGCCGCAATCAACGGCTTGTCGATGCCGTATCGCTGCAGCAACTGCGCGCTGTTACGCGTATCTTCACAGGCGATGGCGTCGACCATGGCGAGGATGTGAAGCGCTCGCACCGTGATGTCGGCGGTATTGCCCAACGGGGTCGCCACGACGTAAAGCGTGCTTGCCGGGTAATGCTGGCCCTCGGCCAGCGACATCAGGCGCTCATCCATGGCGTCGGGCTCCCGCCAACGAAAGCACCGCCTCGCGGGGCGGGCGGGCGTGGGTAACATCGGCATCGCCGGTCACGTCAAACATCGGAACAACCATGTCGAATCAGCTTGGAGAATCGTTCGAGGGCTGCGCGCAGACGCTGCTGGAGCGGCGCGGCTGGCGGCTAGTCGCACGCAACTATCGGTGTCGCGGCGGCGAAATCGACCTCATTATGCGGGATCGCGCCGGCGTGCTGGTATTCGTCGAGGTGCGCGCGCGCTCGCGTAGCGACTTTGGCGGGGCTGCCGAGAGCATCACACGGACCAAGCGACGTCGTCTCGCGCTGGCTGCACGTCACTATCTGTTGCGGCGTCCCGCCGCGCGTTGCCGCTTCGATGTCGTGGCGTTCGACGGCCATCCGCCGGTGGCGTGCTGGCTGCCCGATGCCTTTCGCACCGACGATTTCTGACGAAACCCGCGCCCCTCGGCCCTGTTACACTTGCGGAAGTGCCGTTTTCAAGACTGACGGCCTGTGAACGCCGGCCGGCGCAGGTGAGTCCCCATGGGACTCCGAGGCGAGGCCGGCCGCTTTTGCGACACCCTGGCAAACGACCATGTCGATCGAACGAATTCAGCAACACTTTACGGATAGCGTCGAGACCAAGCTGGCGGCGCGCGACGCGCTGCCGGAATATATCGCCGCCGCAGCGGACGTCATGTTCGAAGCGCTGTCCAACGGCAACAAGATCCTCGCCTGCGGTAATGGCGGCTCGGCTGCCGACTGTCAGCACTTCGCGGCCGAACTCGTCGGCCGCTTCGAGCGTGAGCGTCCCGAATTGCCGGCCATCGCGCTGACGACGGACTCGTCGATCCTCACGGCCGTCGGCAACGACTACAACTTCGACGCGATCTTCTCGAAGCAGGTGCGCGCACTCGGCCAGGAGGGCGACGTGCTGCTTGCCATCACGACGTCGGGCAATTCCAGCAACGTGCTCGCCGCCATCGACGCTGCGCACGAGCGTGGCATGCATGTGATCGCGCTGACCGGCAAGGGCGGCGGCAAGGTCAATGCCGCGCTAGGCGAACTGGACGTGCACATCTGCGTGCCGGCCGAGCGCACCGCGCGAATTCAGGAAGTTCACCTGCTGACGATTCACTGTCTCTGCGACCTGGTCGACGCGATGCTTTTCGGCGAAGCGTGAACCTATTGTCATCGTAAGGCGTCAAGATCATGACGGGCACCGGATCGCGGGGGCGAACGGTGCCGGCTGAGTGCGGCGGGGGCCGCCCCGTTCGACTATCCAATAAGGAGAAAGCCCGATGAGTTTCCAACGCGTGATTAAGCCGCTTGCTGCGGCAGCGTTGATTGTTGCAACCCTGGGCGGCTGCGTCCCCATCCTCCTCGGCGGCGCTGCGACCGGCGCACTGGTCGCCACCGACCGTCGTTCCGTCGGCGCGCAAACGGAAGACCGCGAAATTCAGGTCAAGGCCGAAGCCAACATCGCCAATACCCTGACCGACGATGCCGTGCATGTGAACGTGACCGTCTTCAATCGCCGCGTCTTGCTGACCGGCGAAGTGCCTGACGAGAAGACCAAGCAGCGCGCGGTGGACATCGTCAAGCAGATCAATAACGTGCGCGGTATCGTCGACGAAATCGCCATCGCACCGAAGAGTTCCCTCGGCTCGCGCTCGAACGACGCCTGGATCACCAGCAAGGTGAAGGCCAACCTGATCAATACGAAGGAGATTTCGGCCAACGTCTTCAAGGTGGTCACCGAGCGTGGCGACGTCTATCTGATGGGCCTCGTCTCCGAAGAGGAAGGCCGTATCGGTGCCAATGTGGCGAGCCGCATCGACGGTGTGCAAAAGGTCATCAAGCTCTACGAATACGTGAAGCCGGAAGAAGCGCAACGCCTGTCGACCGAGGCTGCGAAGAACCCGGCGCCGGTGCAGGCAGACGATTCGAATGCCGCCACGGTCACGACTACGCCGATCGGCAACGATACGGTGACGGCCAAACCGCTGTCCTCGCCCGCGCCGATCAGCGAGGGCCCCGTCAAGCCCGGCCCGTCGACCAGGACCGGTAACTGACGCACGCCTCTTCCGAGCCCCTCCCAAGCCTCGGACACCCTCCGTGCGCATGCGTGCCGTCCTCTGCCCAGCAGTGAAACGCCGCTATCGCCTCCGTCACCCGATGACGAGACGGACGATAGCGGCGGCATTCGTTCTGACGTCCGCCGCATGGCTCGCCGCCACGGGCGCGGCGTTTGCCGCACCGGCCTCCGGCGTGCGTGCGGCGTCTCCCGTGTTCGTCGCGCCGATATCCTCGCAGGCGTCGCCACCCGACTGGCAGGCCCGCGATTGGGCGATGGCGTGCATGAGTTGTCACAACGCGTCGGCGCCGGTGAGCGCTGGCAAGGCGGCGCTGCCGACGCTGGAAGGCCGCCCGGTGGCGGAACTCATGACGGTGTTGCAAGCCATGCGCGACGCACGGCGTCCTGCCACGTTGATGCCGCAGCTTCTCAAAGGCTATCGCGACGACGAATTGCAGCGTATCGCGGCGTACTTCGCGGCGCAGCCCGCGGCCGATGCGGCGTCTGCGTCCGCACCTAATTCCCGATAAGGCGGACACGATGCGTCGCCGCGATTTTCTTCTTGGTCTGGGTTCGGCAACCGCATGGGCTGGCGCCCCCCCGGCGTTGGCAGCGCCGCTCTGGCCGACACCGGTCAAGGGGCGCGCCCGTGTGATCGTCATCGGCGGCGGGTTCGGCGGTGCCACGGCCGCGAAGGCACTGCGCTTGCTCTCGGGCCATACGATCGACGTCACGCTCGTCGAACCGAATCCGGCGTTCGTCTCTTCACCGTTGTCGAATCTCGTGGTCGGCGGGAATCTGCGTGTGAGCGACCTGACGGTCTCCTACGACAGGCTCGTCGCGCGACATGGCATCGTCTGGCGGCGCACGCGAGCCAGTGCCATCGACGCGGCAAACAAACGGGTGCAACTGGCCGACGGCGGCCGTCTTCCGTACGACAAGCTGATCGTTGCCCCCGGTGTGTCGCTGCGCCGGGACGCCATTGCCGGGCTCTCCGATCCGGCGATCCGCGACGCCCTGCCGGTAGCGTGGACCGATGCCCGGGAAAGCGCAGCGCTGCACGCCCGTCTGCAAGCGATGCCCGACGGGGGCGTGTTCGCCGTCACGATTCCCGAAGCGCCGTTTCGCTGCCCGCCCGCTCCCTACGAGCGCGCGTGTCAGGCGGCCGCGTGGCTCAAGCGGCACAAGCCTCGCGCGAAGGTCCTCATCTTCGACGCCAACGATCAGGTGCTCGCTGAAGCGGAGCAGTTTCACGAGGTCTGGCGCACCCAATTTGCCGGGATCGTCGAGTATCACCCGCAGTTCAATTGCACCGACGTGGCCATCGACGGCGCAAAGCAAATGGCACGCTTTGAACTGGGCGAGGAGATCCGGGCCGACGTGCTGAACGTGATTCCGCCGATGCGGGCAGGCGATATTGCCGTAGAGAGCGGACTGGCAACAGCCAACGGCCGGTGGTGCGACGTCGATTTCCTGACGCTCGCCTCGAAGGCGCAACCCGACGTTCATATTCTGGGCGACGCCATCCAGATCGCGCCGCAAATGCCGAAGTCCGGCCACATGGCCAACCAGCACGCCAAAGTCTGCGCCGCGGCCATTGTGGCGACGCTGTCCGGCCGCCCGGTCAACCCCGAACCGCTCTACAGCAATACTTGCTACACCTTCGTATCGGCGACCGAAGCGATGCACGTGGCGAGTGTTCATCGCTACGACGCCGCGCAGCACACCATGCTGCCGGTGCCGGGCACGGGCGGCGCTTCGCCACGCGCCACGCGAGACGAGTTCGCACTAGGACTCGCATGGGCACAGGGCATCTGGGCGGATACGCTGGCCTGATGCGGATGCCGGTGGCATTCGCTGCCGTCGAAATGCGTTTGGAGGATAGTCTCTAAGCGACGCAACCTACGTACTGCCGACGCCCATGTTCCGGTTGTTGTGTCGGTGCCGAATCTCCCCGGATTCCCCCGTTGACGGGGCCTCACGCCTCCCGGTTACACTGGCCGTACGAAAAAATAAGGGGGGTGGGGATGGCGCATCGCCAGGGGGAGTCGCGTCTTTCGTCACGCATCGGGCGTGGCGTCTCGATCAAGTCTGTTCGCGACCGCAAAGTCGTCGTTCGATTCGTTGCCGTATCGCTGTCAGCCATCAGCCTGCTGAGCACGCAACAAGCCTGGTCCGATGGCAGCCCCGTACGCGGCGATCCGCTGCAAAGTCTTCCGAAGATCGAGGCGCCCAAGGCGCCGGCCGCCTCCTTCCAAATTCAGCCGCCGACGCAGGAAGACGCCCTCAAGTCGCTGCTCGCCCGCAAGATCACGCCGCAGCGTTTCGGCATCGAAGGTGTCAAGTCGCTGTCGTTCGAATCGGTGGCCGGGTTGTTCGCGCCGATGGCGGGCAAGGAAGTGACCATCGGTGATCTGGTCGAGAAGGCCAATCAGGTCACGAAGATGTATCAGGACGCAGGCTATCTGCTGTCCTTCGCGTTCGTTCCGGCGCAGGATTTCAACGAAGGCTTCGTGCGCGTGACCGTGGTCGAGGGCTATATCTCGAGCACGAAAATTACCGGCAAACCGGGGCCGTCGGAACAACGTCTGCGCGACATCGCCGCGCATATCGAGGCGGAGCGTCCACTTAAACGGGCCACGTTCGAGCGTTATCTGAATCTGCTCACGCTCGTGCCCGGCATGAAGATCAAGGCCGACGTGCAGCCGCCCACGCAGACCGACGGCGCGACCGAACTCTCGCTGGATGTGTCGCGTCAGCCTGTGGCGCTGGGCACGTCGCTCTCGTATAACAACCCCGGCGTTCGCGGCGTGTTCACGGTGTCGAGTAACGCGCTCACGCCGCTCGGCGAACAGATTCAGCTCACCGCCATCGCGCCGAAGGGCCACAACGACGAAGAGTTCTATGCCGCGTCGTATATCCAGCCGTTGGGTTCGGACGGTTTGCAGGCGCGTGTCGATGCGTCGCACTATCGCGGACAGCCCGACGATCAGGCGCTCGCCGGACTCACGCGACACCTCGATACCAAACGTGTCGCCGTGAGCGTGTCGTACCCGATTCTGCTGAACAATCAACGCAGCCTGACGGTCAGTGGTGGCATGTATGGCGTGAACTCACGCGATCGCTACGAAGTGCCGAATTCGCCGAACAACATCAATTCGCAGACGAACGTACGCGCCGGGCAAGTGCAACTCGCGTACAACGAAGTCACCGACAAGCAAACGCGCAGCGCCGCACTGGGCGTGTTCAAGGGGTTCAACGGGATGGGCGCGAGCCAGTCCTACACGACACAACCGGCGGGCCTGCCGCAAATACTCGGCCCCTACGATCTGGCCTTCTGGCGCTTCACGCTCGATGGCAAACAAGGTGTGGTGCTGCCGTGGGACTTCGGCGTCATCGTCTCGGCCGGTGCGCAGTACAGCAGCAACACGCTGCCAACGTCCGAGCAGGCGACGTTCGGTGGCCAGCGCTTCGGTCTCGGGTATCCGGCGGGCGAAATCGCCGGAGACAAAGGCTGGGGAGCGTCCATCGAGCTGAACAGGATGTTCCGCACCGACTTCCGTTTTCTCAAGACGATCCAGCCGTATCTGATGCTCGATACCGCGCGCGTCTATGTGAATGCCGGTCAGTTGTTCCACAATCAACTCGCCTCCGTCGGGCTGGGCGTCCGCATCTCCGACAGCAAGTACTACTCGCTCGACCTGTCATTGGCCAAACCGATGGCCGACGCCCCAACCAACTCGCCGAAACGGCCGCTGCGCTTCAACGCGAACTGGTCGTATCAATTCGAGTGAGACGGGACGGGTTTCTCGCAGCATCGCTCGCTTCAAGGGACGCGGTACGCTGAATGCGGTGCTTCGAACGGCCGCCCCTCGTCACTTTTCTTATCGGGTTTTTCCCTTATGCCGCGATCGGCCAAGAGGTCCCCCGTATGGCGGCGTCCGCCAGCGAGGGTGGCGTTACGCTTCGCGCAATCGCATGAGGCGTGGTGCGCTATATCCAGCGGTATACATGGAAACGCGGCTGACGAACGAGAAACATGCGCCGCCCGGCGAGTTGCATCGGGGTCCGATATGTTGCAGTGCAGCTTGCTTCTGTCGCTCGATATTTTGATTATCCGTATATGCGTATGTGGGCATATACGACATTTTCTGTGCCTTCACACGAACCTTATGTTTGGCCGGACTGAGCGTCATGGAAGAACTCGATCGCGTATTCGAAAAGGTGTCGCACTACTTCAGCCTGCTCTCCGAGCCGACCCGGCTGCGCATTTTGCACGCGCTTTGCGGTGGCGAGCGCTCGGTGAACGAGGTGGTGACGCAGGTGGGTTCGTCGCAGACGAACGTGTCGCGGCATCTCGGGGCGATGTACCAGGCGGGCGTGCTGTCGCGTCGTCGCGACGGGAACCAGGTGTATTACACGATTGCAGATACCGGGGTGGTCGAGATTTGTCGCGCCGTGTGCGTGCAGGTTGCCGGCCGGATCGAGGAGGAGGCCCTGCCGGAGCGTGCCGTCGATGGCTTCATGCCACGCGGGAACTGACACACGCCGCAGGTCGTGGTGAAACCGTAGCACCACAGCATTGCACGACCCGTAAGACAGCGCGGCAACGAGACCGCGTCCGTAGGCTCGAACAAAAGCGGTAAGCCGCCCGTGTCCTCGCGATATCGGCGGCCGCCACAAAACGCGAGGAGACAGGGGTGAGCAAGACCAGCGATAGCGCATCGCGAGCCGGCCGTTTGCGCCGTGCTCCGGAGAATTTCGTCGACGGCGAGCTTGCCGCCGACGTCGTCCGCGACGGATGGAACCCGACACGACGTAGTTTCCTGCAGCGCAGTTTTCTGGCGGCCGGTGCCGCGCTGGCGGGGGGCACGGCCTTCGCTGCCGACGCGCCGGCCACCCCCGGCGCCGTGGGCGACCCGATGATTCTCGAACCGCGTCCGTGGGCCACGTCGCTGGGCCAGCCGGTCGCGGCACGTCCGTACGGCATGCCGTCGAAATACGAAGCGAACCTGCAACGCCGTCAGTCGCCGGGACTCACCCAGACGGCGCAGGCCTCGGTCGCCTTCACACCATTGCAGGGCCTGTTCGGCATCATCACGCCGAGCGGCCTGCACTTCGAGCGTCACCACCAGGGCTGGCAGGAGATCGACCCGACGCAACACCGCCTGATGGTGCACGGCCTCGTGCGTGAGTCGAAGGTGTACACGATGGACGACATCATGCGATTGCCGTCGGTCTCGCGCATGCACTTCATCGAATGCGGGGCGAACACCGGCATGGAGTGGGGCAATGCGGCGGTGCCGACTGTCCAGTACACGCACGGCATGCTGTCGTGCTGCGAATTCACGGGGGTGCCGCTGTCCGTGCTGCTCGACGACGTGGGCGCCGACACCAAGCGCGGCCAGTTCGTGCTCGCCGAAGGCGGCGACGGCTCCGGCATGACCCGTACGATCTCGATGGAAGCGGCACTCTCGGACGTGCTCGTCGCCTGGGGGATGAATGGCGAAATGCTGCGCCCCGAGAATGGCTATCCGCTGCGATTGGTCGTGCCCGGCGTGCAGGGCGTGTCGTGGGTCAAATGGCTGCGCCGCATCAAAGTGGGCGACGCGCCGTGGAATACGAAAGATGAGACGAGCCACTACGTCGACCTGATGCCGGACGGTCAGCATTGCCAGTACACCTCGATTCAGGAGTGCAAATCCGTCATCACGTCGCCCTCGGGGGGGCAGGCGCTGCTCGATCGCGGCTATTTCAACGTGACGGGCCTCGCGTGGTCGGGGCGGGGCCGCATCAAACGGGTCGACGTGTCGACCGACGGCGGCAAGTCGTGGCGCGCGGCGCGGCTCGAGTCGCCCGTGTTGCCGAAGTGCCTCACGCGCTTCAACTTCGACTGGCAGTGGGACGGCTCGCCCGCGTTGCTGCAAAGCCGTGCGGTGGACGAGACGGGCTTCGTGCAGCCGCGTTACCGGCAGCTACGCGACGTGCGCGGCACCAAGTCGATTTATCACAACAACGCGATCCAGACGTGGCAAGTGGCGGCAAACGGGGAGGTGATCAATGTTCACGTCGATTGAACGCAAATTATCTCGTCACATGCTGCGGCGCATACAGGTGGCGATCATCGCCCTCCTTTGGGCAAGTGCGCTGGCACTCGCCGCACTGACCGTTGTCGCGTGGCTCTCGGCTCCGGCGAAGGCAGCCCCGGTCAGCGTCTCGCAGACGGCACCCGTCAAGATCAAGGCCCCCGCCGGCATCGGACGCGACGCCACACCCGCCGAACTGAGTGCGTGGGACATCGACGTGCGTCCCGACTTCAAGGGGTTGCCCAAGGGGCAGGGGTCGGTGGCCGACGGCCAGAAGCTCTTCGATGCGCGCTGCGCGTCGTGTCATGGCACGTTTGGCGAGAGCAACGAGGTGTTCAACCCGCTGGTGGGCGGCACCACGGCCGACGACATCAAGACCGGGCACGTGGCGTCGCTGCGCGCGAACAACCAGCCGGTGCGCACCACGCTCATGAAGGTCGATACGGTCTCGACGATCTGGGATTACATCCGTCGCGCCATGCCGTGGAATGCGCCGCGCTCGCTCACGCCGGACGAGGTGTACGCGGTCACGGCCTACATCCTGAATCTCGGCGAGATCGTGCCGGCGGACTTCGTGCTGTCCGACAAGAACATCGCCGACGTGCAGAAACTCATGCCCAACCGCAACGGCATGACGCGCTCGCACGGCATGTGGCGCGTGGGCGACAAACCGGATACCCATAACAAGGCCTGTATGCAGGATTGTCCCGAGGCTGGTATCGTGACGTCCGCACTCCCTGCGTACGCCCGCGACGCACATGGGGATCTGGCCGCGCAAAACCGTGTCGTCGGACCGGTGCGCGGAGTCGATACGAAGCTGCCGCCGCTGTCGGGCACTGCCGCGCAAAATGCGTCGGTGCGCAAGACTGCGGCCCTCGTCACGCTAGGCATGACGAGTCCGGACGCGCCGGCCCAAACCGCTGCTGCGACGTCATCGGTAGCAACGCTTGCGGACAAGAATGGTTGTCTGGCCTGTCACGGTGTGACCGACAAGAAGATCGGGCCCGCCTTCTCGGAGGTCGCCGCCAAGTACCATGGGCAGTCGGATGCGACTGAAAAACTGGTGGCGAAGATACGTGCCGGAGGCGCCGGTAACTGGGGCAGCATGCCAATGCCGCCTCAGGCACAGGTCGCCGAGACCGACGTCCGCACGATGGTCGACTGGATTCTCCGTGGTGCACATTGAGCGGGCAGGGTGTCCGACGGATGCGCCAGGGTTGTCAGGCCGCCGCAGGACCCCGTCCCCTACACAAATCGAAGGAGATACGATGAAGAAGATGCTGATCGCTGCGGCCATGCTGGCCGGCACCTCGCTGGCGCACGCCGGTGTCGATGTCGCTGCGGCGACCAAGCTCGCGGGTGCCAACGCCTGTATGGGTTGCCACGCCGTCGACAAGAAGCTCGTGGGGCCGTCCTATCAGGATGTCGCTGCCAAGTACAAGGGCGACAAGGACGCTGCGGCCAAGCTGGTGAAGAAGGTGAAGGGCGGCGGTTCGGGCGTCTGGGGTCCGATCCCGATGCCGGCGCACCCGAGCATGTCGGATGCCGATGCCAAGATCCTCGTTGAGTGGGTGCTGGCCGGCGCCCCGGCGAAGTAATACCGGGGCAGGGGGCTCGCCGGCCGGCCGCCATGCAGGATCGGGCGGCAGATCGGGCGAGCGAACGGCGGCCGGTGCGACAGGTGTCTTCAGCACGTTTCGCATCGGCGGCCTTCAGAGAAGGAAATACACAGAGATGAACCAACAGCGACGCGACATGCTGCGGTTTTCCGCGGTAATGGGACTGGCGGTGGCCGCCGGGCTGATCAAGCCCGAAGAGGCCCGCGCGGCACAGGTGGAATGGAACAAGGCGGCGTTTGCGACCCGAAGCGTGGCCGATACGGTCAAGGCGCTGGGCGGCACGAGCGCGAGCCCCAGCGACCTGGTCGTGCTGACCGCTCCCGACATTGCCGAGAACGGTGCGGTCGTGCCGGTGGCGGTGACGAGCAAGGCACCGCATACGCAAATGATCGCGATTCTGATCGAGAAGAATCCCAATACGCTCGCCGCGTCGTTCGACATTCCGGACGGCACCGAGCCGTCGGTCACCACGCGCGTGAAGATGGGGCAGACCTCGAAGGTCTACGCACTCGTCAAGGCGGATAACAAGTACCTCGTGGCCGAGAAGGAAATCAAGGTCACGTTGGGCGGTTGCGGCGGTTAAGCGGCGCATCGTAGAACTCTAGAGGAGCCACAACATGGGTAATCCGATGCGCATTCGCGCAACCGAGGCCGGCGGTGTCGTCGAGGTCAAGGTGCTGATGAGCCACATCATGGAAACCGGTCAACGCAAAGACGCTTCCGGTAATATCGTCCCTGCGCACTTCATCCAGACGGTCATGGTCACCTGCAACGGCAAGACGGTGCTGACGGCCGAATGGGGGCCGGCGGTGTCGAAAGATCCGTTCATGTCGTTCAAGTTCAAGGGCGGCAAGAAGGGCGATAAGGTCACGGTGACGTGGACCGACAACAAGGGCGACTCGCGTACCGACGAGGCGACCATCGCCTGACGGAGCGAACGCCGGGAAGTGCGCGGTGGCGCTGACGGGGAGCCTCCCCGTGATGCGCCGAACAACCCCACACAGAGGAGACTCAGATGCTTGAGGCGCAACATAGCGCACGGGTGAGCACCCCACGTCACGCAGCATGGCTGCGTCGGACTGTGCTCGGCGGCATGCTCGCCATCGCGGGTGCCAGCGCCCCCGTCGCCGCCGTATTCGCTGCCGATAGCTCGACGGCCGACGCTATCGCGCAATATCGCGAGATGCTCGCCGACGGCAACCCCGCAGAACTGATCGAAATGCGCGGCGAGGAACTCTGGAAAACGCCGCGCGGCCCGAACAACGTCTCGCTCGCGCAGTGCGACCTGGGCCTTGGCGCCGGGGTCGTGAAAGACGCCTACGCGCAACTGCCGCGCTACTTCCCCGATACGAAACGCGTGCTCGACGCCGAGTCGCGCATCGTCGAATGCATGGTGAATCTGCAGGGCTTCAAGCGGGCAGACGTCATCAAGCAGCCGTTCTCCAAGGAAGGCCAGGACCCGACCGATCTCGAGTCGCTCACCGCCTATGTGGCCGGTCAGTCGCGAGGTGCACTCATCCACGTGCCGCAGTCGCGCAAGGAAGAGAAGGAAGCGTATGCGCGTGGCCAGAAGATCTTCTATTACCGTGCCGGTCCGTACGATTTCTCGTGCGCGTCGTGCCATGGGGCTGACGACAAGCGCATTCGTCTTCAGGACCTGCCGAACCTGACCAAGCCTGCGGCGGCGCGTCAGGCGTTTGCGACGTGGCCGGGCTATCGTGTCTCGCAGGGTGCGCTGCGCACGATGCAGTGGCGGATGTACGACTGCTTCCGTCAACAGCGTTTGCCCGAGCTGAATTTCGGTTCGCAGGCGTCCGTCGATCTGATTACCTTCCTCGGTGTGATGGCCAACGGCGGCAAGATGGACGCCCCCGGCCTGAAGCGCTGACCGATCACGAGGCACACCCATGAAATCATTCGCATTGCGCGCGACGAGCGTTGCGCTGGCAGCGGCCGGGGCACTCGTCGTCGGCATGGCGTTCGCACAGGGCGAGGGCGCGAAGCTCGTCACCGGCTCGACCGATGCCGCTGTCGTGCAGGAACTGCGCGACTCGTTCCGCCCCTCGGGCATTGCTCAGCTCGATCGCATCGATCAGAGTGAATTGCAGAAGCTGTGCACGCAGTACGCGGTCAAGCCGATGCCCGCGAAGATTGCGGAGCGTCTGCAAAAGATCGAACTGGCGAACGTCAGGGCACCGGCCGACGGCAAGTATCTCGGCGACTGGAAGGAAGGCGAGAAGGTGGCGCAGAACGGCCGCGGCATGCAGTTCACCGACAAGGCGGACACCGTCAACGGCGGCAATTGCTACGCGTGCCACCAGTTGACCAAGAGCGAGATCTCGTTCGGCAACATCGGCCCTTCGCTGTACAACTACGGCAAGCTGCGCGGCGATTCGCCCGAGGTGGTCAAGTACACGTGGGCGAAGGTCTACGACTCGCACAGCTACATGGCTTGCTCGAACATGCCGCGTTTCGGCGCGGCGGGCATTCTGACGGAGCAGCAGTTGAAGGACGTCATGGCGCTGTTGCTTGACCCGGCTTCGCCTGTGAATCAGTAACACCACCGCCGTTCCGGCAGGCGACCGGAGATCCGTCCGATCGATGGTCGCCGCCTGCTTCCGGAGTGTCGCAAGCATGAAATCCCTGAGCTTTTCTATTTCTCACGTCGGCACGCGTGTGCGACGGCGGATGTTGGCTGCCGTGCTGGGCGTGGGGGTGATGGCCGCGGCGTGGCCCGCACAGGCGTTGGAGGTTGGCGATGCCGTCGTGCTGCCGTCGCTCACGTTGCTCGATGGCAAGACGTTGCCCGCCAGCGCGTTCAAAGGGCGCACGGTCATCGTCGAGTACTGGGCGTCCTGGTGTCCGTTCTGCGCGCAGCAGAACCCGCATCTGCAGAAGCTCTACGAAGCTACGCGCGGCAAGCCGATCCAGATCGTCACCCTCTCCATCGACAAGAAACCGCAGGAAGCCGCCGACTATCTGAAGACGCATGGCTACACGTTCCCCGCGGGCATGGAGAGCGAGGCGTGGCAGGCGGCGCTGGGCAAGCGTCGCGGACTGCCGGAGCTGTATGTCATCGGCCGCAACGGCCGCGTGCTGCGCAAGGAAGTGGGCGAGATGTTTGGAGAGGATGTGGCGGCGCTTGCGGATTACGCGGGCAAGTAAGCGAGCCGAATTCGACGAATGACAATGCAGGCGCGCCACATCGTGCGCGTGCTACGGAGACGAAATGAATCGACGCGAGTTCATGCAGGTGTTGGCGGTGGCGGCGGCGGGTGGGATGGCGCTGTCGCATCACGAAACGGCGGCGGCCAAGGCGGCTGCGGCGTTCTACGATCTGCCGACATTTGGCAATGTGCATCTGCTGCACTTCACCGACTGCCACGCGCAGTTGCTGCCGATTTATTTCCGCGAGCCGAGCGTCAATCTGGGGATTGGCGAGCAGGCGAACAAGCCGCCGCATCTGGTGGGCGAGGCGTTCCTGAAGGCGTATGGTCTGCGTCCCGGCACGCCTGAGGCATATGCGTTCACGTATCTCGACTTCGCGTCGGCGACGCGCACATACGGCAAGGTCGGCGGGTTTGCGCATCTGGCTACGCTGGTCAAGCGCATGAGAGCGTCGCGCCCTGGCGCGCTGTTGCTCGATGGCGGCGATACGTGGCAGGGCTCAGGCACGGCCATGTGGACGAAGGGGCAGGACATGGTCGACGCCACGCTCGCGTTGGGCGTCGACGTCATGACGGCGCATTGGGAATTCACGTACGGGGCGGATCGCGTGAAGTCCGTCGTCGAGGAGCAGCTCAAGGGCAAGATCGACTTTGTTGCGCAGAACGTGCAGACGAACGATTTCGGCGATCCGGTCTTCGCGCCGTACACGATCAGGACGATGAACGGCGTGCCTGTGGCGATCATCGGACAAGCGTTTCCGTACACGCCGATCGCGAACCCGCGCTACTTTGTGCCGGATTGGACATTCGGAATTCAGGAAGCGCGCTTGCAGTCGATGGTCAACGAGGTGCGCGGCAAGGGCGCGCAGGTCGTGGTCGTGCTGTCGCACAACGGCATGGACGTGGATTTGAAGCTGGCGTCGCGCGTGCGCGGCATCGACGCGATCATGGGCGGTCACACACACGACGGCGTGCCGAAGCCTGTTGTCGTGGAGAACGCGGGCGGCAAGACACTCGTCACCAACGCCGGTTCGAACGGGAAGTTTCTGGCGGTGCTCGACTTCGATGTGAAAGGCGGCAAGCCGGTGGACTTCCGTTACAAGTTGCTGCCGGTGTTTGCCAACTTGTTGCCGGCAGATGCGCAGATGCAGGCGCTCATCGAGCGCGTGCGTGCGCCGTTCGCCGCGAAGCTGGCGGAGCCACTGGCGGTGACGGAAGGCGTGCTGTACCGCCGGGGCAACTTTAATGGGACGTTCGACCAGTTGCTGCTCGACGCGGTGATGGCCGAGAAGGACGCCGAAATCGGCTTTTCGCCGGGCTTCCGTTGGGGAACGTCGCTGCTACCGGGCGCGACGATCACGATGGAGCAACTGCTCGACCAGACGGCAGTCACCTATCCGTATACGACGCTCACGCCGATGACCGGCGAGACGATCAAGACGGTGCTTGAGGACGTGGCCGATAACCTGTTCAATCCCGATCCGTATTACCAGCAGGGAGGGGATATGGTGCGCGTGGGCGGCATGGATTACACGATTGATCCGATGGCGCCGATGGGGCAGCGCATTACGGACATGCGTCTGAACGGCAAGCTGATCGAGGCGGGCAAGACGTACAAGGTGGCCGGCTGGGCGCCGGTGGCCGAAGGGGCCCAGGGCGAGCCGGTGTGGGATGTCGTGGCCCGGTATCTGCGCGCGCAGAAGACGGTGGTGGCGAAGGCCCCGAAAGTCCCGTCCATCAGGGGGATGAAGGGGAATTTGGGGGCTGCCTGAGGGGAGATGTTCCGAAATCCCGAGCAATTTTGTCGGCTGCTCGCGGGTTCGGGAAAAACCGATATAATCGTGGCTTCGTGTGGGGCGGTAGCTCAGCTGGGAGAGCGTCGCGTTCGCAATGCGAAGGTCGGGAGTTCGATCCTCCTCCGCTCCACCAACTTCTATGTAAACGAGTTGCGAGAGGCGCCATGCCTCGAATTCGCTGGGCTCGGAGCCGTTGTTTTCGGCTAAATAAAGCCCATACACCGCTGACATTGGCTGTTGCCCGATGTTGCGCTCGCTGTGTCCTGACCACGATTGACCTGGCGCTCCCGCACGTCTCCAAGTGTGACATCTTGTCACGCGCACCCTGTCGCAAGGGACACGGCGTCAAACCAAGACGGGCTTATTCGCCCGGATGCCCGCGACGCACAGCGATTGGAATCGCGAAGCGATGCCTAAACCGCCCCTTTCTGTCGGGGCGGTTGCGTCATGATCGAAGCGCGTTAGGTTGGTAGCACAGTGCGCTGCTTGGCAAGTCGATCACGCCACCGTGCCACGACCCCCCCATTGCTCACGAGCGCTTGCAGCGCCGCGAGGAGCACCAGTGCTGCAAAATTCATGGCAAGCGGAATTACGTTCTGGCGTGGCGTCAACCCGAACTGAGCGACCAGATTAGCTACGTAGACCCCCATGAACGCCATGATGAACGGATTCTCGGTAATCCACCCTGCAAGGCGTTCAGCGGCGAGCACCGTCAGGCCCAGCAGGAAACACCCGGCGAACACAATCCATACGGTGCCACTCAGATAGAAGAATCCAATGGGTCCCGGCAGCGTAGCGAACTGGTATCGCTTGGGATCCATATCCTTGTAGTGGGCTGCCGAAATCGACTGATATTCACTGATCGTGTCGAGCTGGCGCTGTTCCATCATCAGCCGGCCAAACGTTTTCAGGCTCTTGTCGCTATATGCCACGGCAGTCATGACGCCTTCTGCGCCCAGCCAGCGATCGACGGCCAATTGTGAAAATGTTACCGCTGCCTTTAGCAGGAAGCCACGCGACTTCATCTCGGCGATGATCGCATTTGCAGCCGGATTGCCGCCGCCTCCCCCGTCACCGAAGCCACCCACGCTACCCACGCTACCCACGCTACCCTGCGCAATCTCGGGCCGGCTCGTATAGACGTAATCGCGCTGGAGGTTGACTGCGGTCGCCGTCACGAACGTTCCCACCGCCGCAAGGGCGACGAACGCAAGGGCGACACGGTGACCGAACAGACGGCGCCCCGAGAAGTGCATATACATCAGCACAAGGCCTACAGGTAACAGATGAAAGACGTAACTGGCACGACTGAGAATCGAGACGCCAACAATAAAGCCTTCCAGTATCACAATGACGACGCCAAGCTTCACATTGCTGCGGCTCAGCACGCTGAGATACATCAGTGTCGCGACGCCGAGGGCGAAGCCGGTCGACATGAGCCAACTCACCAGCGCATTACCCGGATATGGCAGGACGACATCGGGTGGGAGGCCCACGCGAAGGATATTCAGGCTGGCATTTACCACGCCCAAGCCGAGCATGGCGAGCAACGACAACAGCCACGCCCATTTGAGCGCCGAGGGCAACCACGGCTTTGCGCGCGGCCGCACGGTGTTCTCTCGCATAGCCACGTAAAAGCGCGACGCTACAAGGAAGGCGACGGCAAAGCCCATCATCCCAATGGAGGAAACATGCAGAAGCTCTGAAAATTCAGCTGGAAGGAATTTGAATTTCCCAAGCGGCTCTATATAAGGATAGCCGACGATAAAGTGACAGGTAATTTTCAGCCAAATGCCCAGCCACACGAATAAGGCCAAAACGCCCGTGCCGTAGGCGCGAGACTTGAAAATCCCGATGTCGAGCATCAAGGCCGCACTGAGCGTAAAGAAAAAGAAATCAACAGCGCTGCCGCCGTAAAAGCCAACAGCAACCAATCCCACCACCACCTGCAGTCCCCAAAGCACCGCACGGCCTCCGCCTACCATACGCTTCATAATCACAATTTTCCCGTTCGGATCGAAGATGACGTCAGACTTCTCGTGAACCGTTTCCCGGTCAGCGCCGGACCCCAAAATAACATTCGATTACCGCATACGCTGTCATGTACGGCGTGTCCCAACATAAAATGCCTTCACAGATTCGCCGCGGAGCACCGCCCGCAGCGAATGCACTGCAACCCCGAAATCAATGGATGCAAAGACCTCGCTGGCCATCGCACCTGACCAAATCGATTCAGCGGTCGCCAGACGCCAAGTGTTGCGCTGTCGCGGCGAGGAGGTACTCTTCAACGTGATCGATCCGTGCCGTTACAGTTGACCACAAGTGTGGAGTAGCGAATTGAAATAGCGTGAGCGTCCGCTCGTGCGCAGGAATTGTCTGCCTGCTTCACGCATTTCCTGCCATCGCGCGTCGGACATACCCAATACTGCATCGCAAACTTCGTCGTATCCGGCGTAATGACGCATATCCACAAATGCCTCGGCAGGTACCAGCGAATCGATATCCGGTGCCCCCCAATAAATCGGAACCGTACCCGCGTAAAAGCAATCGAAGATTTTCTCTGTGAGGTATCCCGTCATTGGCATGTTTTCGAAGCATAACGAAAATCGATAATTCGCCAACACATCAAATTTCGATTCACAACTGCCACGATACGCCTTCATGAGCGCACGATAATGAAGCCAGTACGGCAACCATGCTGACTGTCGCGACCAACGCCGGTCCCAGCCGCGTCCATACAAATCAATCACATCCCGCTTGCCAAGCTGCGCAACAGCTTCAATGCGCTTGCTATAGAATTCCGGACGGCGAAAACGTGGATTGTGATTGCCCGCGATGACAACCAGTTTATTCTGGCGATCCGTTCTGCTCCAGGTGCCGGGGATTTCAGATTCATAAGGTTGTGGCCAGTCAAGCTTTTCTAGCTTGTCAATGTCAACACCCTTTAGCGAGTATCCGTCCCCGATCGTATTATGAAGAAGGACTGATTCAAATTGTTGTGAGATTTCCGGCAATGCCGAATACGTTTTTGGGGCAACCAGAGGCGGTTCAAATAGAAAGAACCCTCTGAACCGAATATCGTCGCGCCCTTGCAGCGGTTGGTAACCATTCAGCAGCCCCATGGACCAGTAATGGTTCTGCTTGGCGACGACGCGCCCTTCGCGCAGTGCGTCGGCCGTATGCACAGGAATCCCTCGCGCCATCAATTGCTCCCTCAGCCGCACGAAGGGTTGAAGCGTGCCGTCGCGATTCAGGAGTGCATTGCTGGCGTCAAATAACCGATCGCCCAGGAAATGTTCGCTTGAAGGGTCGATAAATACCGCATGCTCGGGGAAAAACTGCGCCATTTAATACCGCTCCCTATACGCTTTTGAAATTCCGGGGCTGTCCCATTTCTGAAAATACTCGTGCAAAACGCTTTGCATAAGTGTGCTCTGACATGGTGCGCTCGTAAGCTGCGTCTGCCATACGGTTACGCAATGCTTCGTCGTCCAGGTAGTAGCGAACTTTCTCAACCAGATCGTCGGGATCGAGATAGATCGCCATTTCTTCGCCGAGACGATAACACCGCTCCAGGCCGTCAACGTAATACGAGAGTTGGAATGCCCTGCAGGCATTGATCTCGAAATGACGGGCCTTCAGTTGTTCCACGCTCTTCTTCGATCGCAAACGGTTCAGCAGCGCTCTTGGCGACGACGCGAGAAAGCGAACATCCCACGAAGTGGAATTCGAAAGATTCAAATTAATTCTGCTTTCGTTGAATATTTTCACCATCTCTTCGTGAGCGACGATGCCGTTAGGCCATCGATACCCCGCCACGTACACAGAAATGCCGGCCTTTTCGAGCCGTTTGATCAACCATTCGCGATAGGGGTGCCATGCACCAACAAACGATACGTCGTGTTGCTTCTCAAGGCCGAGCGGTTTGTAGCGAGCCTCGTTGACTCCGAACGGCATGTGAAGTGAGTGATGTATGCCGAGGCGCTCGTATTTGCGCTTGCTTTCAAAATCGGGCGACGTGAAATAATGAAAATGCGGCGCCCAAAAACGTGAAAAATCGACTCGCCACGTGTCGTCGTGGAAAAAACATAAGGTTTGCGTATGATCGCGGACCTTATCCACCGTTTCGGGTGTCAACTGGTCGGTATACAAAGAGAAAATGGCGACGTCGGGCTTCATTGATGTGACGCGATCGAGCAACGCGTCGTTCATCGCGGCCTTCCCCAGTCGCCCAAGTTCTTCCATGTAATCAAACAGCTCGACGTCGTTGCCCGCCGCCTTGAGACTTTCGAAGAAGTTGTAGTACTCGTACGAGCGGCCGCGTGAACGATCCCCGTAGTCATACTCCATGCACACAAGCAGGATTTTCATGATTCTTTAAGAATTTTGGAGCGTCGGAGCATCAACATGGCAACGGGCGACCAGAGACATGCGATCAACGCCGTACCGACTAGCGGCGTCACTCGCCCGCCCAGACCGTCGATCCAAGGTCGAAGCAGTATTGATATCGCAACGCCCAGTGCGGCAACGACCGTCACCGTCAGCAACGGCCGTAGACTGGGGCGCATCACAAAACCCGTGCCGCGCGAATGCCAGTAGAGCTGAAGTACGACCAGGGCTCCCCCAATCGCGATCGAGGGTGCCACGCCGTCGAGCCCAACGTGCGGCAGTGCGAGAAACACGAGGCCGAATGTTGCAGTCGCGCCAACCAGATTGGGCACGACAAGCGATCGCGTCTGCATGCGCAAATGGGCGCCCAGACCAAATAGTCCGATCAATATGCGAATCCACTCCGCAATCGCGCCAAACGCTACGAAACGTGCGGCGCCCTGATACTGCGGACCCAACATCAACGCGGTCAGATAGGGTGCGCCCGCCAGTAGCGCGGAGACGCCCAGAATCGAGAGCGGCAGCAGCTTGTCGGCATAGCGAACCCACGCCGTTGCTCGGACGTGCTGATCCGGATCGTTTGCCTGGCGGTAGAAAGCAGGTTGAAACCAGGTTGTCAGGATCGTTTCCGTGGCGGCCAGTAACGCCGCGGCAATACCATATCCTGCGACAAACAGGCCGAGATCCGCGAGTCCCAATTCCTTGGCGAGAACGAATCGGTACCCCTGCATCTGTAACCAATTCAAGCCGGCAGCCAAAGCCACGGGCCAGCAAAAGCGAAACAGGGCGACGCATCGCTCCCTTGTCAGTACTCCACGTAGCCCCCTGAACGGCTGCATTGTCGCCGGGGAAAAAAAGACGACGTAGCCGAGCACGGAGAACAGGATCTGCCCGATGATGACACCGGTCAGCCAGCTTTCCGCGCTTGCCGACCATAGGTGTACGAGAACGACAGAGAACGCCAATCCGGAGATCAAGGTTGCCAAGGTCAGCACGACGAACGCGCGTGCCCGTCCGATCATGTTCAGCGACGGCACGAGTGTCTGATTGACGGTGGCAAACAGAATGGAGCCGGCCACCAACAATGCCGGCCACCATGTCCCGGTTCCGGGTGGCACGAGCCGGGTATGAAACAGTGCCCAGATAATGGCCGCAGCAACAATCGCTACACCGCTCAGATAGAGACAATAGGCGTGAAAATAGCCACGCATCGTCTTGTTGTCCTGCCACGCGTGCAGGCGCCGGTTGATGAACATCCCGACGGGATTGATTAGCAGCATTGCGAAGAAAGCGACGCTGCTGGTGATCAGTGCCGTTTTACCCAACTCGTGCGGCGGCAATATGGTCGTCATGACCTTGACCGTAAGGAACATCACCGCAAACTGCAGTAGGCGGCCGACGAGTACAAAAATCACGGTGGTTTCGTCCAAAATGGGAGCAAGCGGATGCTCCTGTAGGCGTTCGCTCAGCGGGAGCGCGTCAGCAATTTTCGACTGAGCGAAGGGTGCTTGAGGCCAAGTCGACACCCCATGAATAGCAGGTAGTGGCTGACGGTGCGATAGCACCATGCGCGCTCACAGGCGGGGCGTTGCCGCTGCGCCCGCCACCAGTTCAGCCAGTAGACGAAACGGTACTCGACAACCGCCGGCGAGCGGGGCGTAATGCTCGACTGCCGGTATAAGTGGCGCAGCAGCCTTAGCCGCTGCCCGATCGACTCCACCCGGCTGTCGTTGCTCGCGTGAACGCGATACAGCATATGCGGCTTGGGCAACCAGAGCATCGGCCCACGTCGCAATACGCTCATCAGGAATGCCAGGTCGGCGTGCTTGCCGCCTTCCTCCGGTTTCAGGGATAGGCCATCGAGCCACTTGCGGCGGTACATATATCCCGGGAACGGTGCGGGCCTCGGGCCCGTCAAGGTCAGATAGGGCGTCACCAATGCTTCGACAGACCCAATCTCTTGCGCCTCGGTGCAATCGCCCATAACGCGCCGCGGCGTTACCTTGTCTCCCATCATGATGTTGGCATTGCAAGCTACCGCACCCAACTCCGGACGGGCAACGAGCGCATCGCGCAAGGTCGCGACGAAGCCCGGAAGAATCAAGTCGTCATCGTGAAAATAGACGACGAACTCAGCGGAGCTTTCCGTGATAACCACGCGGAAATGGTCCAGCGCAGGTAGCGCCGGCCGACGTCTGATATAGGTGACGAGAGGAAATTCCCTCGCAACCATGTGCTCGACCTCATCGCCCTCGGAGTTATCCGAGACGATGACCTGAACGTCGTCATTCATCTCGCAAATTGCCGAACGCAAGGTCTCCTGTAGGTATTTCGGGCGATCGCGAGAAAGGATGTACAACTGCACCTTTGCAGTCGTCATGTCGCAACCCCGCCTGAACTCGACAGAATGCCTTCGATGCGCTTGCGAATCGTGGGAGTATCCAGTCGATGCTCGCTGAGCAGATATTCGTACGTGCCGCAATAGGCGGAGAACCGGTCTTCCACGCCGATTCGATGGACGCGCGGAGTGTCCGCCCCCAGATCGGCGAGGCTTTCGGCCACGCAACTACCCAGTCCGCCGGCGACGACGTGTTCTTCCAGTACGAAGATGTCCTTTGCGCGTGCACCGATGCCACGCAACGCCGTCGTGTCGAGGGGTTTGATTGACGGGATGCTCCAAACGTCGGCCTGCATGCCCGCATCGACCAGATTGACTGCCGCACTTACCATTGAGCCGGTCGCGATCAAAACAATCTCGCGATTGCGCTCGCGCACCTTAAGGGCGGTGCCGGGTGTCAGCGTGAGCGCGCCGTTATGCACATCGCCGCGATCCGATTTTCCCATGCGCAGGTAAACTGGGCCGCGCGTGTCGAAAGCAAGCTGCATCGTCGCCGCCATCTCGTAACGATCCGCCGGCGACAAGATGGTAAGTCCCGGCAACGGACGCGTCACGGCGACATCTTCCATCGACTGATGGCTCGCACCCAAGTGGCTGTAGACAAATCCTGCGCCGTCGCCAATCAGCATGACCGGCAGGTTCTCGTAGCAGATGTCGATCTTGATTTGCTCAAGCACGCGCACGGGAACGAATGCAGCAAGGCCGTACACTACAGGCCGAAAACCCGCGCGCGCCAACCCGGCGGCCACGCCGACCATGTTTTGTTCGGCCACGCCACAGTTGATGTATTGATTCGGGCAAGCGCGACGAAACGCATCAAACAGTGCGTAGCCGTGATCGCCGGTCAGCAGCAGAATTTTTGGATTGGCTAGCGCTGCGCTTACCAGGGCATCTGAGAAGGCGGCTCTCATTTGGCAGATCCCAATTCATTCATTGCATTACGATAGGTGTCGCTGTTCAGACGAGTGTAGTGCCAGATATTGGCGTTCTCCATGAACGACACGCCCTTGCCCTTGATCGTGTTGGCAACGATCGCCTTGGGGCGCCCATCGCGCCGCTGCCTTGCAGCCAAATAGGCGGCGCCGATCGCATTTTCGTCGTGCCCGTCGATGGTTAGGGCATCGAAGCCGAAGGCCGCGAACTTGGCTTCGATGTCGCCGAGTCTCATGACCTCGTCCGTCGATCCCATTGCCTGGAAACCATTCTTGTCGATGATGACCACGAGATTATCCAGCTTGAATTGGCTCGCGAACAACGCTGCTTCCCAGATCGTGCCCTCGTTGATTTCGCCATCACCCACCACGGCATAGCACATCTGATCGGTGTGATTAAGCTTGGCCGCGAGCGCCAGACCGGCGGCCACCGACAACCCGTGGCCAAGCGAGCCTGTCGTGGCTTCCACCCCGGGGACATGTACATCGGCGAGTCCCTTCAGGCGTGTGCCGTCCTTGAAATAGTTCGCCAGATCCTCCTGCGTCAGCCAGCCGAGTTCGGCAAGGCAGACGTATTGCGCCATGACGCCATGGCCCTTGCTCAGGACGAGATAATCGCGTTCCGGCGCATCGGGCTGGTCAACCCTGAGCCTCAGATGATCGCGATACAGAACGGCAATCAGTTCAACGATGGAGAACGCACAGCCGATGTGCACGGTGCCACCGGCATACGCCATGTCGATGATCGCTCTACGAATCGCTTGTGGGTTAAATTTGCTCATAGTCTGGTCGTCGTCCGAGCCCAGGAAATGGTCTTGTGAATTGCATCGTTCAGAGCGACATACTCCTCCAGGCCCAGTTCGCCTCGCGCCTTGGATGTGTCGGGGACGTAGCGTTGCGGCAGGCCGGCAGTCGGCGTGCCGGCAACGGTCAGTGCAGCATTCGAACCGCTTGCGTCGCGAATACGTTCGGCCAAGGTGCGGATAGAGACAACATGCTCCGACCCCACGTTGTAGGCGGCGCCGGCGGTGCCGCGCATCAGCATCTGCAGCAGCCAGACGCAGGCGTCAGCTACGTACAGATACGTCCTGCATGGGCTGCCGTCACCCTGTATCCGGATCGGATTGCCGGCGACGGCATCACGAATGAAATTACCCGCCGCAAAGGTTCCGTCGAGAGGCAGCCCCGGGCCGATCAACGCGTAAATGCGTGCAATGCAGGCTGCCATGGCGGTGTGCTCCGACATCGCGCACGTTAACCATTCCGCGGCCCGCTTACCCTGTCCGTACGCACTGGCGACATCCAGTGGCGATGGGGCCTGCGGGAACGTTTCGGAAACCGCCGCCACTTCCGGTGGTTGCGGTCCGTACACGGCACCGCTCGAGGTCAGCAAGAATCGCTGAGCACCGTTCTCCAGTGCGGCCTCGAGCACTCGACGGGTTCCCATCAACGCCGTATCGAAGGTCTGTAAACGGTTGGCTGCCTTGCGAGGATCGGACACGTCGGTCGCCGCGTGAATGCACAAGTCAACCGCGCCGATATTGCGATCGAACGACACCGCGTCGCCGCGCACGAACCGTACGTGAGACGCGCCAAATACCTGTATCGCCCGCGCGCACGCGGCGTCGGGATCGCGGCTAAGTGCCACGACCTGGATGTCGCTGCCGAGCATAGCGTTCGCGTACCGCACGCTTTCCACCAGCCAGGTGCCGATGAAGCCCGTTGCGCCAGTGAGGAACAGACGCGCGCCGCGATAGCGGTGCCAAAACTCGGCGGTCCGTTCGACAACCTGCTCGATATCCCGCGAAGGCAAGGCGATAAACATGGCCGTCGCTTAGAAATTGACGCCCAGGTACGTTTCGATCTTCTCTGCGACGAAGTCGAGCATCTCGGTCGACAGCCCCGGATAAATGCCTACCCAGAATGTCTGGTTCATGATGATATCGGTGTTGGTCAGCTCGCCGACAACACGATACTTCTGATTGATCATGTACGGCTGACGCGTCAGGTTGCCAGCAAACAGCAGGCGCGTGCCGATCTTGTTCTGGTCGAGATATGCGAGCAGATCAACGCGGTTGAAACCGACATCGGACTTCAGCGTGATCGGGAAACCGAACCAGGACGGATCGGAATTCGGCGTGGCTTCCGGAAGAATCAGGAATTCAGTGCACGTCTGCAGGCGATCTTTCAGGTAAGCGAAATTACGCTTGCGAGCCTCGATAAACTCTGTCGCACGGTCGAGCTGTGCAAGACCGCAGGCAGCCTGCATGTCAGTGATCTTGAGGTTGTAGCCAAGATGCGAATACGTGTACTTGTGATCGTAGCCAGCGGGCAAGTTGCCGAGTTTCCAGCAGAAGCGCTTGCCGCACGTGTTGTCCTTGCCCGGCGGGCAATAGCAGTCACGGCCCCAGTCACGGAACGATTCGGCAATACGTTTAAGGTCGGGGTTGTTGGTAAAGACCGCGCCACCCTCGCCCATCGTGATGTGGTGCGCCGGGTAGAAACTGAGCGTGCCGATATCGCCGAATGTCCCGACAAGCTTGCCGTCGTATGTTGAGCCCAGCGCATCGCAGCAGTCTTCGATCAGCCAGAGGTTATGCTGCTTGCACAGCTTGGTGATGACGTCGAGATTGTACGGATTGCCTAGCGTATGCGCGAGCATGATCGCTTTGGTCTTGGGCGTGATGGCCGCTTCGATCTTGCTTGCGTCGATGTTGTAGGTGCCGAGTTCGACATCGACGAATACGGGCACCGCGCCGAATTGAATGATCGGGTTGACCGTGGTCGGGAACCCTGCGGCCACGCCGATGACTTCGTCACCTTGCTTGATCGCCCGATCGCCCAGTTGAGGCGATGTCAACGTCGAGAACGCCACCAGGTTCGCCGACGATCCGGAGTTGACGGTGATCAGATACCGAACGCCGAGGAAGGCGGCCAGGCGCTGCTCGAAGGCGTCGTTGAAGCGCCCTGTGGTTAGCCATCCATCGAGTGAGGCATCGACCATGTACTCCAGCTCTTTCGAACCGATGACTTTACCAGAGGGCGGAACGACGGTGATGCCCGGTTCGAAGTCGGGACGCTGTGTCGACAGTTCGCCATACTGGCGAACCAATTGCCGAATCTCTTCGCGAAGTTGGTCTTTATTCATAAATTCCGTTGCTGCTGTTTTGATACTCGGCGATCTGGCACAACGTCATCGCGCGCATATCAGTGTTGTGAAGGTGTGCTTTGTGCCAAGCGACAATCTTTTCCAACGCCTGAACAAGTGTCCAGCGCGGCTGCCACGCCAACTGCGAATGCGCTTTGGTGCAATCGAGCTTCAGAATATTGGCCTCGTGCGGCTGCGGATTTGCGTCAAGGCGCCAGGTGCGCCCGTCGCCCCATAGCTCAACGAATCGCTCGACGATCCATTGCACGGGTCGCGCGTCGCTGCCGGCAGGTCCGAAATTCCATCCTTCCGCGAAGGCCGCGCCTTCTTCGTATAACTTCTCGGCCAGCAGCAGGTAACCGCTGAGCGGCTCCAGCACATGCTGCCAAGGGCGGATGGCATGCGGACTACGCACCAGAATGTCACTGCCTTGCACCATGGCCCGAACAATATCGGGCACCAATCGATCCAATGCCCAATCGCCACCGCCGATAACGTTACCTGCACGCGCGCTTGCCAGACCGACGCCATGTTCTCCGTGGCGTTGCGTATTGAAATATGAGTTTCGATACGCGGCCGTGACGAGTTCGGCACAACCTTTACTGCTACTGTACGGATCGTAGCCGCCCATTGCCTCGTTCTCGCGATAAGGCCACGGCCACTCGCGATTCTCGTAGCACTTGTCGCTGGTCACGTTGACCACCGATTTAATCCCCGGTGTCGCGCGCACGGCTTCCAGCAGATGGACAAGCCCCATCACGTTTGTCGAGTATGTCTCGACCGGCTCCGCATACGAATAGCGAACTAATGGCTGCGCTGCCATATGAATGACGATCTCGGGCTGTGCTTCGCTCACGGCTCGACGCAGCGAGGCGCCGTCACGCACATCCCCAATCACCGAGCGCATGTTCTCCGCGACCCGAGCGACCTCGAACAGACTGGGCTGCGTCGCTGCAGGCAACGCGTAACCGGTGACTTCGGCGCCGAGCTGCTGTAGCCAAAGTGCCAGCCAGCCCCCCTTGAAGCCGGTATGGCCTGTCAGAAAAACGCGCTTTCCGTGCCAGAATGTCGGATTCATCACCATGTCTTCCACGGCGCCTTGCCGCTGGTCCACAGGTCCTCCAGCAACACCTTGTCACGCAAGGTATCCATTGGCTGCCAGAAACCATCGTGGGAGTAAGCTGCCAATTGACCGCTGCTTGCCAGGCATTCGAGCGGCGCGCGCTCCCAGATCGTACTGTCGTCGCGGACCAGGTCAATAACCTTCGGCGAGAGAACGAAGAAGCCACCGTTGATCTTGGCGCCGTCGCCCTTGGGCTTTTCTTCGAACGTCAACACACTATTGCCTTGCATGTCGAGCGCACCAAATCTGCCCGGCGGCGTGACCGCAGTCAAGGTCGCCTGGACGCCTGTACTGCGGTGGAAGGCGATTAGTTTCGTGATATCCACATCACTGACGCCATCGCCGTAAGTGAAGCAGAATGCCTCCTCATTCTCCACGTAGCGCGCCACCCGCTTCAGCCGGCCGCCAGTCATGGTTTCCTCGCCAGTATCCACCAACGTCACACGCCACGGTTCGGCGTGCCGCTGATGTACTTCCATCTCGTTTCGCTGCATGTCAAAGGTCACGTCTGACGTATGCAGGAAGTAATTGGCGAAGTATTCCTTGATTACGTAGCCCTTATACCCGCAGCAAATTACGAAATCGTTGACGCCATGCGTCGAATACATCTTTAAGATGTGCCAGAGAATCGGCTTGCCGCCGATCTCGATCATCGGCTTGGGCTTGAGATGGGTTTCTTCGGAAATACGGGTTCCAAGTCCACCGGCGAGAATCACTGCTTTCATGACTTAGATCTGCCTCAACGCGGAAATAGCGTTTTCAATCGGATAGTGATGGTTGCCAACGAACAGGCCGGAATGATCGATGTGCTCCGCGTTTCGCAATTCCCCTGCAATCGAATGATCGAAATACTTCACGACATCGTTCTTGGCAAAGTTACCTGCCACGATCGGGCGGCACTCGAAGCCTGCTTCGTTGAGTCGCTTGACCAGCGTATCTCGGGTCAGCGACGAACCCCGGCGAATCACCAGACTGAACCCGAACCAGCTGCTCTCACCGATTTCGCGTTGGATCATCAACTCCGGATGACCTGCCATCACTTCTTGAAGTCGTGCGCCGTTGGCGCGGCGCGCACGAATCAGCTCGGGCAACCGCTTGACCTGCTCGATACCGATCGCGCCCGACATCTCCAGCGGGCGGACGTTATAGCCGGGCAGCATGAAGCGGAACGATTCCTTGAACGGATCATCGCTCTTCTCGCCGCACACGTGGTTGAACTTCGGCAGGTTGCGAGTCCAGCCATGCGCGCGCAACGACAGGAGGATGTGATAAAGCTCCTCGTCGTCGGTGACGATCATGCCGCCTTCCATCGTCGAGATATGGTGCGAGAAAAAGGCGCTGTAGCTGCCCATGATCCCGAACGTACCGGTCTGACGATTCTCGAAAGTCGCTCCCATCGACTCGCAGTTGTCTTCGATCATGACGATTTCGCGCTTGCCGATGATCTGCTTGAGGCGGGCGAAGTCATTGGGGTTGCCCAGCAGGTTCACGACCATGATCGCGCGAGTTTTTTCGGTAATCGCGGCTTCGAGTGCATCCAGATCATAGTTGAGCGTTTCGAGATCGATATCGACGAAACGCAACTTCAGTCCGTATTGGTACAGAGGGTAGTACGTGGTGCTCCACGACACGGCGGGCACGATCACTTCGTCGCCTCGCTCCAGCTTGAACGCCGGATTCTTCGTGTAGAACTGTGCTGCCACCATCAATAGATTGGCCGACGATCCGGAATTCACCATCACGCAGTACTTGCTGCCGACATAGTCAGCAAAGCAACGCTCGAATTCCGCTACTTTCGGCCCCATGGAAAACATGCCAGACGCGACAACGCGCTGAATGGCGTCATACTCCTCGGGTCCCCAGGAAGACGTGGCGAGTGGATATTGAAAGCTCATCCGAGATAGTCCTTCAAGTAATAGTCATAGGTTTTGGCAATGCCGTCCTCGAGACTTGATTTCGCTTGCCAGCCCCAGGTGGTTTGTCTTTCGATCGACACGAGTTTCTGCTTCATACCGACCGGTTTGCTCAGATCGTGCTCGAACTTGCCCTGCCAACCGATGACCCTGGCGGCGATTTCATAATATTCATTGATGCTGAAATCATGACCCAGCCCGATGTTTGTCATCTCGGGCAGTCCCTCGAAATCGTCGAGCGCATGGAGGACTGCGTCGGCCAGATCGCCGGCGTACATGAATTCGCGCCGCGCCGTGCCATCCCCCCAGATCTCGACCGAATCCTGCTCGGAAACCTTGGCGGTGTGGACCTTGTGGATGATGGCCGGAATCAGATGTGAATTCTGCGGTGCGAATTTGTCGAAGCGGCCGTAGAGGTTGCAGGGAATGAGCGTCTTGTAGTCGAGCCGGCTGTTTTCGCGGCGCACGTACTGGCAAAGCCGTGCGGTCACGATCTTGGCGATTGCATAGCCCTCGTTCGTCGGTTCAAGCTCGCCTTGCAGTACCATCTCCTCCGATAGCGGGTTCGCGGCATTGCGCGGATACATGCAAGAGCTTCCGAGGTTCAGTAACCGTGGCACGCCGATGGCCTTGGCGGCCATGACCACGTTGCGTCCCATGTCGAGATTCTTGACAAGAAAATCGACCGGCGCCGCAATATTTGCCTGTATGCCGCCAACCAGCCCGGCAGCGTGGATCACGACATCGGGACGGTGTTCGGCCATATAGGCTTCAACTTTCGCGTAGTCGCACAGATCCAGCTCGCGTGAGGTTGGGGTCAGGAATACCCGTCGGCCCGCACCGGCGCGCTCGACGATATTGCGCCCGACCATGCCGCTGCCGCCCGTCAACAAGATACGCTGCATGGTCAGCCTTGATAGCGCAGGGCCTTGTGGCCCGAGGCCTTGACCTGTAATTCGAACTCCGCTTCGCGGAGATCGGACTCGGCCATTTCGCGTACCAGCTCGGCAAAGCTTGTCTGTGGCTTCCAGCCCAACTTGTCGTGTGCCTTGCTCGCGTCGCCCAGGAGCGTCTCGACTTCGGTCGGGCGGAAATAGCGTGGATCGACGGCAACGACAGCCTTGCCGATCAGCGTCTGCGCACTCTCGCCTTCGGCAGCGGTCAGAATGCCCACTTCATCGACCCCCTCGCCGTGCCATTCAAACTGAAGGCCAAGGGCATCGCCGGCGCGATTGACGAAATCGCGCACACTATGCTGCTCGCCGGTCGCGATCACGAAGTCGTCCGGAGTGTCCTGCTGCAACATCAACCACTGCATCTCGACGTAATCGCGAGCGTGACCCCAGTCACGCAAGGCGTTCAGGTTGCCAAGGAACAGCTTTTCCTGCAGGCCGAGCTTGATGCGCGCAAGTGCGCGGGTGATTTTGCGCGTGACAAACGTCTCGCCGCGAATCGGGCTTTCGTGATTGAAAAGAATGCCGTTGCAGGCATACATGCCGTAGGCTTCGCGGTAGTTCACCGTGATCCAGTAGGCATAGAGTTTGGCCACCGCATAGGGGCTGCGCGGGTAGAACGGCGTCGTTTCCTTCTGCGGTATTTCCTGCACCAGGCCGTACAGTTCGGACGTCGATGCCTGGTAGAAACGGGTCTTTTTTTCCAGGCCGAGAATCCGCATGGCTTCGAGAATTCGCAATGCGCCCAAGCCGTCCGAATTGGCCGTGTACTCGGGTTCTTCGAACGACACCGCGACGTGGCTCTGTGCGGCGAGGTTATAGATCTCGTCCGGCTGGGTCTGCTGAATAATGCGCACGAGACTTGACGAGTCGGTCAGATCGCCATGGTGCAGTATGAAGCGCGGATCCGGGACGTGAGGGTCTTGGAACAGATGGTCAATCCGGTCAGTATTGAACAGCGAAGTGCGGCGTTTGATGCCGTGCACTTCATAGCCCTTGCCAAGCAAGAACTCGGCCAAGTACGCGCCATCCTGACCGGTAACGCCCGTAATCAGGGCAACTTTTCGTTCGCTTTTAACCATTTGTTCGTCCATAAGTATCTTCAAATCGTACGATGTCGTCCTCGCCCAGATAGCTGCCCGACTGAACCTCGATGATTTCGAGATCAAATTTGCCTGGGTTTTCAAGCCGATGGACGGTCCCCAGCGGGATATAGGTGGACTGGTTTTCCGACAGCAGGATGGTTTCGTCGCCGCGTGTCACTTTGGCCGTGCCATGCACGACGACCCAGTGCTCCGCGCGGTGATGGTGCATCTGTAGACTAAGCGATGCGCCCGGTTTTACAACAATGCGCTTGACCTGGAACCGCTGCCCGGCGTCAATGCTGTCGTACCATCCCCAAGGGCGGTGCACCTTGCGGTGGGTGTTGGCCTGGCTAAATTGCTCCACCTTGAGGCGCGCCACGATATGCTTGACGTCTTGGGTGGCGTCCTTGTGGGCCACCAAAATGGCATCGGGTGTCTCAACCACGATCAGGTCGTTCACGCCAACACACGCCACCACGCAATCTTCGGCAAATACAAGATTATCGCGTGCATTGTGCATAAGCACATCGCCTCGCGTGACGTTGCCGGCATCGTCCTTTTCGGACACCTGCCACAGAGATTCCCACGAGCCGACGTCCGACCAGCCTGCCGACAACGGGATCACGTGGCACGGCATCTCGGCGGACTGGGCGGCCGACAGCGGTTCCATGACCGCGTAATCGACTGAGTCCGACGGACACGCCTCGAAGGCGGCCGCATCGATGCGGCGAAAATCAACGTCCGTGCGACCTCCTTCGATGGCGGCGCGACAGGCTTCAAGCATCGTTGGCTGGAAGCGAGCCAAGGCTTGTATCCAGGCGCTCGCACGCAACACGAACAGTCCGCTGTTCCAGAGATATTCGCCGCTTTCGAGATATCGCTGTGCAGTAGCGTTGTCAGGTTTTTCGACAAATTGCGTCAGCGCCAGCGCAACACCGTCCGTCCGTCGCTGACCCGTGCGAATGTAGCCGTAACCCGTCTCGGCTCGGTCAGGCACGATACCGAAGGTCACGATCCCGCCGTCGGCGGCGAGCGGGAGTGCCGATGCCACGGCCGCCTCAAAAGCCGCCACGTTGCTGATCACATGATCGGCAGGCATTGCGAGCAGTACTGGGTCCGCATCCGATTGCATTGCGACCAAGGCGGCCAGGGTGAGCGCGGGTGCGGTATTTCGGCCAAACGGTTCGAGCACGATTTGGCTCGAGGGCTTGCCCGCCGCTAACATCTGCTCTGCGGTAATGAAGCGATACGCCTCATTGCAAACGATGATCGGCGCTCGCAGTGCTGCGGTCTTCGACAGCCCGTCCACGCGTCGGGCCGTTTCCTGCAACATCGAGCGCTCGCACGTCAACTGCAGCAACTGCTTTGGATATTGCTCGCGTGAAAGCGGCCATAAACGCGTGCCGGATCCGCCCGAAAGAATCACCGGCTGAAGCACTACTTCGCCAAATTCCATACTGTTCCAATACAAATCGCGGGTTGAATGGGATGAAGAAATGCATCGTCATCCGTTGGCTTTGCGTATGCCGAACGGCGATCGTTTAATTAAATTCGCTCCAGGGCGTCGTATGCTCGGGCGCTGGGCCTCACCGATTAAGCTCTCACTTCGGCACCGAGGTCGCCGGATGCGTCGACTTCCTCTTGCAACGCATCGATTTCGCGGCGCATCGCCTCGTATTCCGCTTGCTTCCGACGTAAATAGGACAACGTCAGCTTGGCCTTGGCCTCGATGCCTGCGGGCGTCAACAAGTATGCGTACGCGCGTTTGTTTTCACTGTTGTGGAAGTTCTGTACTTTTACCCAACTCTTCCCCAGCAGGCCGCGCAAGCAGTAATTGGCCTTACCCAAGCTCACGCCGAGAACTCTGGCAAGCTCTCTTTGAGAGATGGTAGGGTTTTCGGCTAATAATCGCAGTATTCGGTAGTGAATCTCGTCCATATCCGAAGGGAAATATAGTGGCAAGCGCCAGAAATAATCGCTTGCGACATCGGCCTCTACCTGGGGTGAGTCGAACCGCCGTCAGCGTTCAACCATTGAACTCCCGGGATTCGACCATGACTTGTCAGACGTGTCAACCGCCGGGTAAAGGACGCGCGGCAACATTGCCGTTCGTCGGCCAAAACGCGCGGTGCCGAGATGCTGAGGGTTGCGCATACGCAACGTCCCGCGATCCGAGGTGTTTTACAATCCTGCTTCGTTTGCCCGATTGATATTGCCGAACCACCGTCCGCCGACCTATCCCGGAAGATGCGATCGATCGCCATGATGGCGATGTTGCTCTGCGCTGGTCCCATTCATAACACCGCCCGCTGAAGCCGCCGTGCGCCATCCGCTTGCTTTTCCCTTACCGTCCGACAGGCAATCCGACGACATTGGCCGGATTCGACACCGATACCTATGTCCAGCAAGTTGATCATCCACGCCACGAACGTCCACCAGGGCGGTGGCCGAACATTGCTCGACGCGCTGCTCCGGCAAGCCCCTGGAGGTCCGATCACAGCGTTGCTGGACAGCCGTATGGCGCTGGCGGAAGGTGCGGTGCGAGGCATCGATATCGTGCGCGTCAAACCTACGCCGATGGCACGCCTGCGTGCCGAGCGGTGGTTGGCCGCCAATACGGGCAGCGGCGACGTCGTGCTCTGCTTTGGCAACTTGCCTCCCTTGTTCAAGCTGCACGGCTGGGTGCGCGTCTTTCTGCAAAATCGCTACCTGATCGACGAGACCCCCTTGGACAACTTCTCGCTCAAAGACCGTTTGCGTATCTCCGTTGAGCGCAGATGGCTTTCAGGACGTATCGGTAACGTCGATGAATTCATCGTGCAGACGCCTACCATGAAGCGGTTGCTTGACGAGAAAACGCATGGACAGCCGCTGGCGCATGTTCTGCCGTTTGTTACCGATAAGCGGCACTACTCGCGCAGCATTGGCGCCGGCGTCACCGCTCGAACCGCTTGCCAAGGGCGTTTCGTCTACGTGTCATCAGGCGAGCCGCACAAAAACCATCGTACATTGCTACAGGCCTGGTGCCTGTTGGCCGAAGAAGGACTGTTTCCGAGCCTGCAGGTCACGCTGGACGCTACGCGATTCGCCGACTTGTGCGGCGACATCGATGCTATGCGCGCCCGCCATGGGCTTCATGTCACGAATCTCGGCCATGTGCCGCACAGCGAAGTGCGCGCATTGTACGCAGACGCTGACGCACTGATCTTCCCGTCCACGCTGGAATCGTTTGGCTTACCATTGATCGAGGCCAGACAAGCCGGGTTGCCCGTGCTCGCTTCTGAGCTCGACTATGTTCGCGATGTGCTCGATCCCGAGGCCGCGTTCGATCCCTATTCGCCGTATTCGATAGCGCGCGCAGTCAAGCGCTTCTGCGGTAATCAAGAGCTTTCATTGCCATTGCGCGATGCCTCCGAATTTATGAATTGCATCGTTAAAAAGGGCAAACTATCTTGCGAGTCCTGATCGTCAGCCAGTATTTCTGGCCGGAAAATTTCCGCATCAACGACCTGGCGTCCGGGCTTCGGGAGCGGGGTCACGATGTCGAGGTCCTGACTGGCCGGCCGAATTATCCTGCGGGAAAGCTATTCAAGGGCTACGGCTGGTTCAAGCCTTGGCGGGAAACATACGATGGCATCCCGGTTTTCCGCGTGCCGATCGTGCCCAGGTTTGAAGGTCGGGGGCGTCATCTTGCGATGAACTATCTGTCCTTTGTTGTCTCCGGATGCCTCCTGGCGCCCTGGTTCTGCCGTGGCAAGTACGACGTCATCTTCGTCTATGGAACATCGCCGATCACGGTGGCGTTGCCCGCTATGATGTTGCGCGCTCTCAAGCGCGCCCCGATGCAATTGCAGATTCTCGATCTCTGGCCGGAAACGCTTGAAGCGATTGGCGTGACGCGATCGCGCTGGGCGGCGCGTCTGGCTGACGGACTGGTGCGCTTTATCTACCGGCATTGCGATCAAGTGCTCGTTCAATCGCGCGGGTTTGTCGAGTCCGTGGTATCCCGGGGCGTGCCTGCGGAGCGCGTCGACTACTTCCCGACGACAGCAGAGTCCCTGTTTTCGGCATCGAACGGCGACGCTGCGGGGCCACCCGTGACGGTGCCCGGTGAGTTCAAAGTGATGTTTGCCGGCAATGTCGGGGATGCGCAGGACTTCGGTACGATTCTCGATGCGGCCGCGCTCACGGCACACGAGCCACGCATCACCTGGGCCATTGTGGGCGACGGCCGCCGGTCGGCTTGGGTGGCATCGGAAGTGTCGCGCCGCGGTCTGAGCAATGTGGCGCTGCTTGGGCGGCACCCGCTAGATACGATGCCTGCCTTTTTCGCACAGGCCGACGCATTGCTGGTTACGCTCAAGCGCGACCCGGTATTCGCGCTGACGATTCCTGGCAAGTTGCAGTCCTACCTCTCGTTCGGCAAGCCGGTTGTTGCGGCGCTCGACGGCGAGGGCGCGCGCTTGGTCAAGGAGTCCGGCGCCGGGTTGGTGTGTGATGCAGGAGACGCGGAAGGCTTGGCTCGGTCGGTGCTGTCTCTCGCCGCCATGAACGAAACGCAGCGCGCTGAACTTGGCCAGAACGGCCGACGCTATTTCGGCACTCATTTCGAGCGTAACATGCTACTTGACCGACTTTGCGGTTGGATGCATGCCTTGGCTCAAGGTGGCCGTAAAGCATCAACTGAAAATGAACGTATATAAAATGAGTCCCTTCAAAGATAAAACGGCCCTGATCACTGGCGGAACCGGTTCGTTCGGGCGCACCGTATGTAATTACCTGCGCGAACAAGGCTGCGGCGAAATTCGCGTGTTCAGTCGCGACGAACTCAAGCAAGAACTCATGCGGATCGAACTGAACGACCCGCGGGTGAAGTTCTATCTTGGGGATATCCGTGATGAAGCCAGTATCGACGGCGCCATTGAGGGCGCAGACCTGGTGTTCCACGCCGCCGCACTGAAGCAAGTGCCGTCATGCGAGTTCTTCCCGATTCAAGCGGTCAAGACCAATGTTGTCGGCAGCGAGAACGTGATTCGCTCGGCGATCCGGCACGGCGTCGACAAATTGGTGTGCCTCAGCACCGACAAGGCGGTCTACCCCGTAAACGCCATGGGCATGACCAAGGCGTTGATGGAGAAGGCGGCGCTGGCCGCGTCCCGCGACAGCGGCAAGACCACGATCTCCTGCGTTCGATATGGCAATGTAATGTATTCGCGCGGTTCCGTCATTCCGCTGTTTATTCAGCAGATTCGCGATGGCAAGCCGCTGACGATTACCGACGGAGAAATGACCCGCTTCCTGTTGCCGTTGCGCGATGCGCTTGATCTGGTGCTTTTCGCGTTTGAGCATTCGCGCTCCGGTGACATCTTCATCAAGAAGGCGCCGGCCTGTACGGTGATTGATCTCGTGACGGCGCTCAAGAACCTGTTTGGCGCAGACAATCCGGTGGCGCAAATCGGCACGCGCCACGGCGAAAAGGTCTACGAGACGCTGGCGACCCGCGAGGAACTTGTGCGGGCGGACGATCTTGGCGACTACTATCGCGTACCGATGGACGGCCGCGATCTCAACTACGGAAAGTTCTTTACCGAAGGTTCGGTCGTCGAGGCAAGTACCGACGACTACCACTCGCATAACACCCGCCGTCTGACGGTGCCGGAGATCGAAACGCTCTTGCTCAGCCTGCCTGAGGTGGTGCACCAGTTGGATGCACATCGTGCCGCAAAGGGCAAGGCATGAAGACAGTCGGGATCACCGGAAGCAATGGCCTCATTGCTTGGCACCTGCGGAGCTTCCTGTCCACGGATAAGACGCTGTCGATCGTTTGCGCCGGAAGGGAAACTTTCGCGCGGACCGAATTGCTTGAGGCATTTGTCAAACGCTGTGACGTCATCGTCCATCTTGCGGGCGCGAACCGCGGCAATGAAGCGGAAGTGACGGCGACCAATGTCGGTCTGGCAGACTCGCTCGTTGCCGCTTGCGAGGCGACGGGGGCGACGCCGTACGTCATCTATTCGAACTCGACGCATATCTACCGTGGCACGCCGTATGGGCACTCCAAGCGAGCTGCCGCCGAGACGCTGCGTGCATGGGCGATCCGTAGCGGTGCGAAACTGACCAACCTGATTTTGCCGAACGTCTTCGGTGAGCACGGTCGGCCCTTCTACAATTCCGTCGTTGCGACCTTTTGCCACCAACTCGTCAACGGGGAGACGCCCGAGATCAAGGTCGATGCGACCTTCGACTACGTGCATTGCCATGAAGTGTCGTTGGCGATCGGCGCACTTCTTGCCGACCCCGTCGCTGGTGACCAAACATTGTCTGGCCGTCCGATTTCGGTGACGCAGTTGCTGGCGTTGTTGACGAAGTTCCAGCAGCGCTATCGCGACGAAGGCGTGATCCCGGTATTGGCCGACCGCTTCGAATTGGCGCTTTTTAACACCTACCGGTCGTATCTCTACCCGCAGCATTACCCTGTCGTGTTGCCGTTGCGCACCGATGCGCGCGGTAGTCTGTTCGAAGCCGTCAAGACCGACCGGGAAGGGCAGGCATTTCTGTCCACGACACATCCCGGCATTACCCGCGGCAACCATTTTCATTTTTTCAAGATCGAGCGCTTCCTGGTGTTGAGCGGCGAGGCAACAATCCGCTTGCGGCGTCTGTTGACCGATGATGTCACTGAATTTCGCGTGACCGGCGATTCGCCATGCTATGTCGACATGCCGACACTGCATACGCACAACATCACCAATACAGGTAGTGGGGACTTGCTGACGATGTTCTGGTCCGGCGACATTTTCGACCCGGCCAATCCCGATACCTTCGCTGAGCCCGTGTAAGACCATGACCAAGCGTTTGAAAATTGTTACTGTCCTGGGTACCCGTCCGGAGATCATCCGTCTTTCGCGCGTGATCGCCGCGCTCGACCGGTACTTCGATCACGTTCTTGTCCACACGGGCCAGAACTACGACTATGAGCTGAACCAGATTTTTTTCGATGATCTGGGACTTCGGAAGCCGGATCACTTTCTCGATGCGGTCGGCACGACCGTTGCCGAGACGATCGGCAACGTGATTGCCAAGGTGGACCCTGTCCTTGCCGAGGAGGCGCCGGACGGGGTACTCATTCTGGGCGATACGAACAGCTGTCTGGCGGCCATCTCCGCCAAGCGCAGGCATATCCCCGTGTTCCATATGGAAGCGGGTAACCGGTGTTTTGATGCGCGTGTTCCGGAAGAGACTAATCGGAAGATTGTCGACCATACGTCGGATATCAACATGCCCTACAGCGATATCGCGCGCGAATATCTGCTGCGCGAGGGCATTTCGCCGGATCGCATCGTCAAGACTGGCAGTCCGATGTATGAGGTTCTGACGCACTACCGGCCGGCGATCGACGCTTCGACAGTACTGACCGACCTTGCGTTGAAGGCGAATGAGTATTTTGTCGTAAGCTGCCATCGCGAAGAGAATGTCGACGCACCGGAAGAGCTTGCACAGTTGGCCGACGTACTGAATCAACTTGCTGCGCAATACGATCGGCGTGTCATCGTCTCGACGCACCCACGAACTCGCAAGCGGATCGAGGCTGCGGGCCTTACGCTGGACAATCGCGTTGAGCTCCTGAAGCCACTCGGCTTCTTTGATTACGTACATCTTCAGATGCGCGCTCGCGCAGTACTGTCCGACAGCGGAACGATTACCGAAGAGTCGTCGGTGCTCAACTTCCCCGCCCTTAATATTCGCCAGGCGCACGAGCGTCCCGAGGGGATGGAAGAGGGTGCCGTCATGTTGACGGGTCTGCGTTGGGCGCGCGTCAAGCAGGCACTTGCGATTTTGGAAAGCCAGCCACGGGACGACCATCGTTTGCTGCGCATGGTGGCCGACTACAACGCCCCGAATGTCTCCGAGAAAGTGGCTCGCGTCATTCTGAGCTACATCGACTACATTCAACGTGTCGTTTGGCGCCAGCCGGTGTGAGCGTCTGAGTCGGGGGGGCTCATAGTGTTAAACGGGCGAAGCCATGAACGAAAGATCGCGTGCTTCGCTCGATAAGCGTCTGCCGGAAGCGGCGGCTTAATATGAGAATAGCGTCGCGCCGGGGAACGCCGCAGACGCTGAACGATCGATAGGGAGCGTCGGCCGGCGTGGCGCGCAATTACCGTTTCCGACTCACGGAACATGAGCGCTGACACCCGTTACCGGCTCGATGCCTGGAAGAAGAGTGATGACGCTTCACGGACTATTTTTATGGTTGTTTGCCGCGGGAGTTGCGTGGGTTGCCGCCGTATTCTTGCGGCGTCATGCGGTTCGCTTGCACCTCGTGCAAGCGCCGAACCACCGCTCGTCGCATGCACGGCCTACGCCACAGGGCGGGGGGGTGGGCATTGTGCTGGCTGGTGTCGCCACCGCCGTCTGGGTGGGAGACGGTGAAATCCGCCAGGGGCTGACGCTTCTGTCGTTGCTGATCGCAGTTGTCGGTTTCTGGGACGACGTTGCACAAGTGTCCGCAAAACTCCGTTTCGCCGTGCAGTTGCTGGCAAGCGGTGCGTTGATCTGGCTGTATTGGTCGCCGGCTGCGTTACCGCTGAGCGCGCAATGGGTCATCCCGGGACTTTGGTTAGCGGTGCCGCTGACGATCACCAATGTATGGTGGATCAATCTGTTTAATTTCATGGATGGCATCGACGGCATTGCTGCGACGCAATGCATTTTCATGCTGCTCGGCGCGGCTGCACTCGGTGTGTATGTACAACCCGACTTGTCTGGCACGCCGGTCTGGCAATGGATGATCGCGCTGGCGGCGGCGTCGTTCGGATTCCTCTGCATGAATTGGCCGCCTGCGAAGATTTTCATGGGGGACGTGGGCAGCACTTATCTGGCGTTCGTCATGTTCGGTCTGGTTCTGATCAGCACCCGTGCCGGATGGATGACCTATTCGGCCTGGGCGATTCTCGCCGCAGCATTCGTCGCGGATGCAACCGTGACGCTGGTACGGCGGATGGCGTCGGGGCAGCGATGGTCGCAGGCTCATCGAAGCCACGCGTACCAGCGACTCTCGAGGCGCTGGGGCTCCCATAAACGTGTCACGCTTCTGTTCGTGGGATTGAATGTTTTCTGGTTGCTGCCGCTAGCCTGGCTATCGTTGGCATGGCCTGAGGCAAGCTGGGCGTGCCTTGTGGCCGCTTACGCTCCGTTGGTCGTTACGGGGAGCAAACTCGGTGCCGGGAGGCCTGACCATGCGTAAAATTTTCAGTTCGCACCTGACGAGCATGCCGAGGCCGTACAAACAGGTGCTAATGTTGGTGACGGACATCGTACTGATGACGTTCGCGGGATGGGCGGCATACTCGATCCGTCTCGGAGATTTCTTCGTACCGAATTCCCGGCAAGTACTGCTTTTGGCGGCGGCGCCTTTGCTTGCGCTGCCGTTTTTCGTTGTCTTCGGGCTGTACCGTTCGATCATTCGCTACGTGGGGGAGTACGCGCTGTGGGCTGCCGCACGGGCTATGACACTGGCGGCGCTGTGCTGGACCGGGTTGGCGTTTCTGACATCGATGACCGGATACGAAGGCATGCCCCGGTCCGTGCCGCTGATGTACTGGATGATCGGATTCATTCTGCTGGGTGGCAGCCGGTTTCTTGCGCGCTGGGTACTTTGGAAGCCGGTCAAGGAGCGCTTTCGCGGGCGCCAGGTGATGATTTACGGCGCTGGCGCGGCTGGGCGCCAACTGGCGGCATCGTTGCGGCAAGGCAAGGAATTATTGCCGGCGGGTTTCCTGGACGACGATCCGCGCCTGCACGGCACCGACGTCGCGGGGGTTCGCGTCTACTCGCCGAAGCGTTTGCGGTCACTGATCGACCAGTTCGGTATTCACGATGTCATCGTGACGCTTCCGTCGGTGTCGGCAGCTCGACGCCGGGAAGTCGTGGCTTTGCTGGAGCGGCATCGGGTGCACGTGCGTATCTTGCCCGCGCTCGTTGATATTGCGAGTGGCCGCCACCTGGTGAATATGGTGCGCGAAGTGAACATCGGTGATCTGCTCGGACGCGATCCGGTCGCAGCCGACCCGTCTTTGCTCGGACGCAGTATTACTGACAAGCGCGTGCTTGTCTCAGGCGCCGGAGGGTCGATCGGCTCGGAACTCTGCCGGCAGATTGCTTTGCAGAACCCTTCGCGCATGGTGCTCGTCGAATCGAGCGAACATGCGCTTTATCAGATTGAGCGGCATATCCGCGGTCTTGTGGATATCCCGGTACAGGCTTGCCTCGGGTCGGTGACGGACGAGGCGCTCATGCGACGCCTGATCGAAGACAATCGCATTCAGACGGTCTACCACGCCGCGGCGCATAAGCATGTGCCGCTGGTGGAGGCCAACGTCATCGAGGGCACTCGAAATAACGTGCTTGGCACGCGTGCGCTGGCGCAAAGCGCATTGGCGGCGGGTGTGGAAACATTTGTCCTGATTTCGACGGACAAGGCAGTACGGCCGACGAATGTGATGGGTGCAACCAAGCGCTGGGCCGAACTGGTGGTGCAGGATGCCGCGCGTACTGCTGCCGAACGCGGCACGGGACAGCGTTTCTGCGCAGTGCGCTTCGGCAATGTGCTGGGGTCGAGCGGGTCGGTGATTCCGCTGTTCAAGGAGCAGATTCAGAACGGCGGGCCCGTGACGGTGACCCATGAAGACGTCACACGATATTTCATGTCGATTCACGAGGCCGTCGAGCTGGTGATTCAGGCGGGCAGCATGGCGCAGGGCGGAGAAGTCTTCCTCCTCAATATGGGCGAACCCGTGAAGATCATCGACTTGGCGCGCAACATGATTCGTCTTGCAGGGCACACCGTGTGCGACGCAGATTGCCCTGACGGTGATATCGAAATCGAGGTCACAGGTCTACGTCCGGGCGAAAAACTCTACGAAGAACTGCTGATAGCAAGCAGCAATGCGGAGGGGACATCTCATCCCAAGATCATGAAGGCGAACGAGCCTTGCGTCGTCGGCGAGCGCTTGGTGAACCTCATGAACCGTTTGGAGTACGGGCTGGACCGTCGGGATTCGGGCGCAACACGCGATCTGCTCATGTCGATCGCGCTGGCCACTGGGGCCGAACTCGACTCGGTAAGCGCACCGCCCGTCTTGCATCGTATCGATGGCAGGAAGGCCGGTGGTACGAACCCCTGATGGATCGCCGCTGGCGGGGGAATGTGGCCGGCGAGTCCACTTTACCGGAGGGGCTGCGCGACCATCGAAGTCTATGGACTGGTCGAGAACGGTAATGGCACACAAGCCGTCAACGCCGAGAGGTAAACGATCGGTTCTCGTGCGTTGGATGGCAATATGGCGCGAATTCGAATTCACGGTTCTAGCGCACCGTCTTCCCAGGCTACGCCCTTGATTGTATTGCTCCTGTGAGGCGCAGGCAGCAGTGAATTGTTGCGGCGCAGCACCGACGTCGCTTGCTGAGAACTTGACAGGCGCGCATGAGCGTCTAGCCTTAATGACACCAAGCTCATGGTGCATGCTCCACAGAGGAGCGATTGCGCCACGAATGCGGGGTGCGCAAGGAGGATAGACAACAAGGAGGTCGGCATCGTGCAAGACGATTCGTACGGCAAACGCCGGGCGGGCGTGCACTTTGGCGTCCGCGCGCATTGGTATCACTGCGCGCCATGGCCCTCCCGATCCTCCTGATCGTCATTGTCGCCGCCGCGCTCGCCTTCCACTTCTGGAGCCCGTGGTGGCTGACCCCGCTGGCGTCGAACTGGCGCCAGATGGACGACACCCTCACCATTACGCTGATCATCACCGGCGTAGCCTTCGTTGTCGTGAATCTCTTCGTCGCCTGGGCGATCTTCCGCTATCGCCATCGCGACGGTCATCGGGCCGCCTACGAGCCGCATAACCGGCGTCTCGAAGGCTGGCTGATCGGCATTACCACCGTTGGCATTGCCGCCATGCTCGCGCCCGGCCTGTTCGTCTATGCCAAGCTCATCGATCCCCCCGCCAATGCGCGCGTCGTCGAGGTTGTCGGTCAACAGTGGCAGTGGCGCTTTCGCCTGCCCGGTCCGGACGGCCGTCTCGGCGCTTCCGACCCCAGCTATGTCACCGCCGAGAACCCGCTCGGCCTCAATCCCAAGGACCCTGCGAATCAGGACAATCGCATCGTCGACGCCCCGGAACTCCATCTGCTCGTCGGCGAGCCTGTGAAATTGCTGCTGCGCGCAAAAGACGTCCTGCACGATTTTTACGTCCCGCCGTTCCGCACGCGGATGAACATGGTGCCCGGCATGGTCACGCAAATGTGGCTCACCCCCACGCGCACCGGACGTTTCGACATCCTTTGCGCCCAACTCTGCGGCGTGGGGCATGCGAACATGCGTGGCGTGGTCGTCGTCGACGACAAGCCCGCCTACGATGCCTGGGTCGCCAAACTGCCCACATTTGCTGCACTGCAAGCACAACATGCGGGCGCGGCGATGCTTGACCCGCTCGCCGCCAAAGGGAAGTTGCTGGCGCAGGCCAAGGGATGTGCCAGTTGCCACACCGTCGACGGCGCGCCCGGTGTCGGACCCACTTGGCACGGCCTGTTCGGCAAGACGGAGACGTTTCAGGACGGCAGTTCGGCACACGTCGACGAGGCGTACCTTTCCGCTTTCATTCGCAATCCAACCGCTCGCGTGCCCAAAGGCTTTGCACCGATCATGCCGAAGCTCGATCTGACCGACGACGAGCTAAAGGCGCTCATCGCTTACATCAAGACATTAAGCACTGCGGCGTCGCCCGGGCTGACACCGGCGCAGCCGGCTACCCAGGCGTCTTCGCCCGCCGCACCTGTTGCTGCGCAGGCCACCACGCCCCCTATGCCCGTCTCTACCGCTAATAGGCCGACACGCATGCTTCATACCGCCGCTGTTACCGCTGTCGCTTCCATCCTCGTGTCGACGTCCGTGCAGGCGGCCCCGCAGACGCCTGCGCCTACCATTCAATTGGCGCAGGACGCTGTGCAAACCCCCCGCCCACCGGTCCAGTTCGCGCCGCTGACGCCCTCCGCGTCGCCGTATGCCGGTACGCAGCGACCGTCGCAACCCGCCCGCCGACAGGGAGGGACGGCCGGCCTGCCGTTGCAGAACGACCCGAATACCAACGCACCGCCGCTGGCGATCCCGCCACGGCAGTCCGGTAACCCGTCGTCGGGCCCGTCACAGCCGAGTGTGCCGATGATCCGGCCTGCCCCGTAGGCGGCAAAACACCTGACCGAGGCGATACCGACAGGCAACGCTGAGAAGCATCACCAAGAAGCAACGTTGAGAAGCCGCACCGGAATACGAAACCGAGAGAAGCCACCGCACCCACAACAACACAGGGAGACATCTCATGACCGGAGATCCCGACAGTTCCGACAGCGCTGCCCATGCCGGCGCACACCCCGGCGGTTCCTACGATTTCTGGACGAAATACGTCTGGAGTCAGGATCACAAGGTGATCGCGGTGCAATACGCGTGCACGGCCATCGCGGTCGGCCTCGTGGGGCTCGTGCTCTCGAACCTCATGCGCATGCAACTGGGCTTCCCCGGCAAGTTCTCCTTCATCGACGCCAATCACTACTATCAGTACGTCACCATGCACGGCATGATCATGGTGATCTATCTGCTCACGGCACTTTTCCTCGGCGGCTTCGGCAATTACCTGATCCCGCTGATGGTCGGCGCGCGCGACATGGTCTTCCCGTTCCTGAACATGCTCAGTTACTGGGTTTACCTGCTGGCGGTCATCGTGCTGATGGTGAGCTTCTTCGTACCGGGCGGCCCGACAGGCGCGGGCTGGACGCTTTATCCCCCGCAAGCGATCCTGCCGGGCACGCCGGGTACCGAATGGGGCATCGTGCTGATGCTCGTCTCGCTGGCGATCTTCATCGTGGCAGCGACGATGGGGGGCCTGAATTACGTCACGACGGTGCTGCAAGCGCGCACCGAGGGCATGACGTTGCTGCGCATGCCGCTCACGGTCTGGGGCATCGTGATGGCAACGGTGCTGGCACTCCTCGCGTTCCCCGCGTTGTTTGTCTCCGCCGTGATGATGCTGCTCGACAAGACCCTGCATACGAGCTTCTTCATGCCGGCCATCGTGTCGATGGGGCAGCCGCTCGACTATCGCGGCGGCAGCCCGCTGCTGTTCCAGCATCTGTTCTGGTTCTTCGGCCATCCTGAGGTGTACATCGTCGCGTTGCCCGCGTTCGGCATCGTCTCGGATCTCATCAGTGTGCATGCGCGCAAGAACATCTTCGGCTACCGCATGATGGTCTGGGCGATTCTCGCCATCGGCGTGCTCTCGGTCGTCGTCTGGGCGCACCACATGTTCATCAGCGGCATGAATCCCTATTTCGGCTTCTTCTTCGCGACAACCACACTCATCATCGCGATCCCGACTGCCATCAAGGTCTACAACTGGGTGCTCACGCTGTGGCGCGGCGACATTCACCTCACGGTGCCGATGCTGTTTGCCATCGGCTTCATCAGCACCTTCGTGATCGGCGGGCTTACCGGACTCTTCCTCGGCAACGTCAGCGTGGACATGCCGTTGTCGAATACCTACTTCGTCGTCGCTCACTTTCACATGGTGATGGGCGTCTCGCCGCTGCTGGTGATCTTCGGCGGCATCTATCACTGGTATCCGCTGATCACCGGCAAGCGACTGAACGATCGTCTCGGCCAATGGCATTTCTGGATCACGTTTCTCGGCACCTACGCGATCTTCTTCCCGATGCACTACCTCGGCGTGCTCGGCATGCCGCGTCGCTACTACGAGTTCCAGAACTACAGCTTCATTCCCGAATCGGCGCACACGATGAACGCCTACATTTCGGTGGCGGCGTTTATTGTCGCCACCGGTCAGTTCCTGTTCCTGTTCAATCTGGCCTGGAGTCTGCGCCACGGCAAACCGGCGGGCGCGAATCCGTGGCGTGCCGCTTCGCTCGAATGGCAGACGCCCGACGTGCCGCCGGTTCACGGCAATTGGGGGCCGGTGCTGCCGGTGGCCTATCGCTGGCCCTACGAGTACAGCGTGCCGGGCGATATTGACGACTTCGTGCCGCAGAACCTCGCGCCCGACCCTCGCCGGCCGGCCACGCTCGTGTACGGCGATTCGGCGGCGCTGCCTCGCCGCGACATCCCCCCGCCGTTGCCGCCGTCTCCACCGGATTCGCCTGGTTCACCCGAGTCGCCCAAGGGAGCTACATCATGAGACCCGCGCCGTCCTGGCCGCCGATGCCCTCGGGAGGCGTGCCCGTCGCGCCGCCGCGCCGCCGCGCGGCGTCGCAGATCGCGCTCTGGTGGCTTATGGGCGTGATCGGCATGCTGTTCTCGTTAATGCTCGTCGCTTACGTGATGCGCATGAGTCTCGGGGACTGGCGTGCGCTGCCACCCGTCAACGCGTTGTGGGTCACCACGGGCTTGCTGGGCGCCGCGTGCATCGTGATGCAGTCGTCGGCCTCGCAGGCCCGGCGCGGCGAATGGCGGCGCTCGCGGCGCGACTGGGGTCTCGCGGGCGTGCTGGCGCTCGCCTTCGTTGCGGGCCAACTGTGGGTCTGGCGCGATCTGGTGGCGCACCGCTACGGGGTGTCCGGCAATCCTGCGAACAGCTTCTTTTTTCTGCTGACAGGTCTGCACGCATTGCATCTGATCGGCGGGCTGGTGGCGTGGGCATGTCTGATACCGCGCCGCTTCACGTCCACCACGCGCGCCCGCCGCCTGTCGCTGACGGCGCAGTACTGGCACTTTCTGTTCGTGCTGTGGGTCGTGCTGTTCGCCGCGATCGTCAACCTCACACCGGAGATCGCGCAGCGCTTGTGCGGCACCGGCGGGTTGAGTCCGTGATGTGATGCGTTTGCCATGGCACGAGGAGTTGCATCGTGAATACGTCATCGTCTGCCGTTCCCCGCGCTGCGCCGCCGCCTGACGGCTGGCGCGGTGTTGTCACCGACTGGTCGGGAGACCGGGCCGCGTTCCACGTGCCGTGGGGCAAGGCGATGATGTGGATCTTCCTGCTCTCGGACACGTTCGTGTTCAGCAGCTTCCTCATCGGCTACATGACGGTGCGCATATCGACGACCGCCGCGTGGCCGAACCCGGCAGAGATCTTCGCGCTCAACGTGAACGGTCATCCGGTGCCGTTGCTGCTCATCGCCATCATGACCTTCGTGCTCATCAGCAGCAGCGGCAGCATGGCGATGGCGGTGAACTTCGCATACCGCCGCGACCGCGACAAGACGGCGGCCTGCATTCTCGCCACGGCGTATCTCGGCATCGCTTTCGTCGGCATGCAGGCATTCGAGTGGACCAACCTGATCGTTCACGAAGGCATCCGGCCCTGGGGCAATGCGATGGGCGCGGCGCAGTTCGGTGCGTGCTTCTTCATGATTACCGGCTTTCACGGGCTGCACGTGAGTGCGGGCGTCATCTATCTGCTCACGGTGATGCGCAAAGTGCTCAACGGTACGCTCGAGCGGCGCGATAACTATCAACTCGTCGAGATCGCGGGCCTTTACTGGCACTTCGTCGATCTCGTCTGGGTGTTTATCTTTGCGCTGTTTTATCTCTGGTAGGAGGCGCGATGGAATCCACGACAACACCGGTTGTGCACACGGCCGTTTCCGGGGCAGACGCGAAGGGGCAACAGCACTCGGTCGGCATCTACCTCAAGGTATGGGGGCTGCTGTTCGTGCTCTCGACGCTGTCGTATCTGGTCGACTATGCCAACCTGCAAGGCTATCTGCGCTGGGGGCTGATACTCGCGCTGATGGTGGCCAAGGCAGGGCTTATCGTGGCGGTGTTCATGCACATGCGCTGGGAGCGTCTCGCGCTCGTCTATGCGATCCTGATTCCGCCGCTGGCACTGCTGGTGTTGATGGGGCTGATGGCTGCCGAGGCGGACTACACGTTCCTCACGCGGCTCGCGCACTTCCGCTGAGCCGCCCGTTACAGCAATTCCACCAGCCGGCGGTCGCTTTTGCGGCAGTACTCGGCGCAAGCGGTGCGCGCTGCGGTCGCGGCACCGTGAACGAAGAGCGGCGCGTCGGCGCGCCGCGACATCGACACCACGATGGACGGCGGCGCCGGCTGCAACGGCAGCTCCGCGACTTCTCCGCTCGCAATCAGATCGTCGACGAACAGACGCGGAATCGCCGCGACCCCGAACCCGTCGCGAACCAACTGCACGATCACGGCAATCGACGGCGAGCCGGTGATGCGCGTCTCCGAGAGCGGCACGCCGTGCACGCCCGCCAGCTTCTCCACAATGTCCTCTAGCGCACGATGCGGCGCCGTGCCGCGCCCGTAAGTGAGGATCGGATGTTGCAGCACCTGCTTCGCCAGGCTGCTGCGTGAGTTCGGAAACATGCCCGTGCGCGCGATCCAGTGCACCGGGTAATTGGCAAGTGCGTCGCACACCACGCTGCTGTCGTCGCTGCCCTCCACGCGGATGATGAGGTCGAGTTCGTCAGCAATCAGGCGTCGCTGCAACTGCACCGAGACGTCGACCGTCAACTCGACTTCCAACGTGGGGTAGTCGGCCGCCAATCGCCGCAAATAGTGCGGCAGCCAGCTATGGACAACGGTCTCGATCACGCCGAGACGCAACCGTCCGCGCATCGTGCTCTCGCCCGACGCGGCCGTTTGCAGACGCCGCGCCGCCTCCACGACCGCCTTCGCATAACCCAGCAGGTATTCGCCGTTCGGGGTGAGCCGGAACTCACGGCTGTCGCGGTCGACGAGTGCGGTTTTCAACTCCTCTTCCAACACTTTGAGCCGTTGCGAGATCGCCGCGGGCGTCGCGTGCAGCGCCGCAGCCGTCGCGCGAAAGTTGCGCAGCTTGGCCAGCGTGACGAAGGTTTCGAGAAAGCGTGTGTTCATATGACCCGGCGTGTCGGGACCAAGACGGGAGCGTGCCCAAAACGCCCAACGGTGCAATGAAAAGAAATGCAACGAACTTCGGGAAAACCCGTGAAGTTGTTAAGAAATTCTATACGGTGGCGCGTATAAAAACTCGTTAGCGACAACTTTTTTTTCTTTCTATGCTTTCCCCATCCGATGCCGCAACGGCATTTCTTCTCCGACGCCAGAGCTGCCATGAACCACCGAGCCATGCCGAACGATTTCCTCTCGCAACGCGACACGATCACGCCCTTTGAATTCCGTCAGGCCGTTCGCAGCGGGCAATTCCGCGGGCCGACCGCCGGTTACTGCGGCGACTTCGCGCAGGCCAATCTGGCTATTCTGCCGATGGCGTATGCGCACGACTTTCTGCGCTTTTGCCAGAGCAATCCAAAGGCTTGCCCGCTGCTGGGCGTGGGCGAGCCGGGGCAGTGGCATGTACCGGCGCTGGGCCGCGAGGTAGACATTCGCGCCGACGTACCGGGCTACAACATCTACCGTGAAGGCAAGCTCACCAAGCAGGTGGATAACCTCGCCGAGTACTGGCAAAGCGATTTCGTCGTTTTCGCTATCGGTTGCTCGTTCTCGTTCGAAGACATGCTGGCCAAGGCGGGTATCCCGCTGCGTCATGTGGAAGAGGGCTGCAACGTGCCGATGTACCGCACCAAGATCGCGAATCAGCGCGCTGGAAAATTCGGCGGCGAACTGGTCGTGTCGATGCGCCCGATGAAGGGGGCCGACGCCATTCGTGCCGTGCAGATCACGAGCCGCTTCCCCGGCGTGCATGGGGCGCCGATCCATATCGGCGACCCGTCAGCCCTGGGCATCGAAGATTTGGCCAAGCCCGAGTTCGGCGATGCGGTCACCATTCGCGACGGCGAGTTGCCGGTGTATTGGGCCTGCGGTGTGACGCCCCAGACGGCGCTCATGGAAGCCAAGCTCCCGCTCGCCATCGCACATCGGCCCGGCTACATGCTTGTTACGGATATTCCGAACGCGTCGCTCGCCGTGTTCTAACCAGGTAAGACGAGTCCGGCCACTGGGGCGGCGGGTCGGGAACCACTCGGCGGGCGAGGGTGCATAACGCGTCTTCCCCGTAACAAAGCGCCGCCGCGCATCGGAAATCAAGCAGTCGCACGAGGCCGCGACCCGGGCCGAAGCAAAAGGGCGCAGCAGGCAATCACCGCGTTAGGGAGCGGAAGTTTCTCCCCGTATCGCGCCAAGACGGGAGGCGGCCAGCGAGGGTTGGCTCGCCGCCGATCCCACACGCACACCGCATGTGCGGATTTGTCGACATCACACGCAAGTCAGGACATCACCGGAGTCTTATTTCTCATGGAAAGCAAAACCCCTCTCGCGCCGCCCGCCGCACCGGCCTCGTCTGCCCCTCCCGAGGCTAGCGGCAGCCTGTTCGGTTGGTACGGCGACGCCACGCCGCGCGAAAAACGCGCCTTCTGGAGCTGCAAGGTCGGTTACATGCTCGACGGCATGGACACCCAAATGCTGAGCTTCGTCATCCCGACGCTGGTTGCCACGTGGGGCATCAGCCTCGCGGACGCCGGCTTCATCGGCACGCTCACGCTACTCGCTTCGGCGCTGGGCGGCTGGGTGGCCGGTATTCTGTCGGATCGCATCGGACGCGTTCGCACGCTGCAACTCACCGTCCTGTGGTTTGCCGTCTTCACAGGGCTTTGCGGTCTTGCGCAGAACTACCACCAGTTGCTGGCCGCGCGTGCGCTCATGGGCTTCGGCTTCGGCGGCGAATGGACGGCAGGCGCCGTGCTTATCGGTGAAGTCATCCGCGCGCGTGATCGAGGCAAGGCCGTTGGTCTGGTGCAATCGGGCTGGGCCATCGGTTGGGGTCTGACGGCGATTCTCTACTCTGTGCTGTTCTCGCTGCTGCCCGCCGAGATGGCCTGGCGTGCCCTGTTCCTGATCGGCCTGCTGCCGGCACTGCTCGTGCTCTTCATCCGTCGCTATGTGCAAGAGCCCGAGGTGTACCGCAACGAGAAGGCCAAACAGAAGTCGGAAGACGCACCGGGCCTGGCTGCCATTTTCAGCCCGGCACTGCTCTCGACGACGATTCGCGCCGCGCTGCTGACCACGGGGGCGCAAGGTGGCTACTACGCCATTACGACGTGGCTGCCGACGTATCTGAAGACGGAGCGCCATCTCACGGTGATGGGCACCGGCGGCTATCTCGCAATGATCATCTTCGGCTCGTGGGTCGGCTATCTGGTCAGTTCGTATTTGACCGACCGGCTGGGCCGCAAGCCGAACTTCATCCTGTTCGCCGTGGGGTCGATGGTGATCGCGTTCTCGTACACGTCGCTGCCCCTGACCGACAGCGCAATGTTCTGGCTCGGTTTCCCGCTCGGCTTCTTCGCGTCGGGCATCTTCAGCGGCATGGGCGCCTTCCTGACTGAACTGTTCCCGACGCGGGTGCGCGGTTCCGGACAGGGCTTTTGCTACAACGTCGGCCGTGCCGTCGGTGCGCTCTTCCCGTTCCTGATCGGCATGCTCTCGAAGCAATACGGCCTGGGTCCGACCATCGGCATCTTCGCAGCGTTCGCCTACGGCGTGCTCATCCTCGCGGCGCTCACCTTGCCCGAGACGCGCGGCCGCGAACTCGAATCGCTCGAGACGCGCGCGTCATGACACCGCGAGGTGTGCGCCGATGAACTACCGCGGCAGCCGTCGCTGCCGCGTCCGATGACATTTCATCAGACGCTTCACTAACGCTCCCCGGTAACGAAAACCGTGAGTGCGCGGCCCCGTCCGACGATGTTGGGCGGGCCCCGTGCCGGGAGACGTGCGCCCCGCGCCAACATGAATGACGACGGTATCTCTGCACCGTCACCCCCTTCGATTCTCGTTTGACCCTTGCTTTGCGAGTAACTCCATGACGAACGCTCTCACGCCCTCCGACCAAAATCGCGCGCCTGCGCATCAGACACCTTCGCGCTGGCAGTTCTGGATTGACCGTGGCGGTACCTTTACCGACATCGTGGCTCGCCGCCCGGACGGCGCGCTCGTCACGCACAAGCTGCTCTCCGAGAACCCGGAGCAGTATCGCGACGCCGCCGTCGCGGGTATTCGTCACCTGCTGGATCTGGCGCCGGGCGAGCCGATCACGCCCGCACAGGTCGACATGGTGAAGATGGGTACGACCGTCGCGACCAATGCGCTACTCGAACGCAAAGGCGAGCCGCTCGCGCTGGTGACGACGCAGGGCTTTCGCGACGCACTGCGCATCGCGTATCAGAATCGGCCGCGCCTGTTCGATCTGGACATCGCGTTGCCGGAAGCGCTGTATGCGCACGTGGTGGAAGTCGATGAGCGCGTCGGTGCGCACGGGGAAGTCGTGCGCGAACTAGACCTCGATGCGGCGCGCAGCGCCCTCGAGGCGGTCTATGCGAAGGGCGTTCGCGCACTCGCCATCGTGCTGATGCACGGGTATCGCTATCAGGCGCACGAAAAGGCGCTGGCGACGATGGCACGCGCGCTGGGCTTCACGCAGGTCTCCGTCTCGCACGAAGTCTCGCCGCTCATGAAGCTCGTCTCGCGCGGCGACACGACCGTCGTCGACGCCTATCTGTCGCCGATTCTGCGCCGCTATGTCGAGCAGGTCGCGCAGGAGATGCCGGGCGTCAATCTGCAATTCATGCAGAGTAGCGGCGGCCTCACGCGCGCCGATAACTTTCAGGGCAAGGACGCCATCTTGTCAGGACCGGCGGGCGGTATCGTCGGTATGGTGCGCGCATCGAGCGCGGCAGGCTTCGAGCGCGTGATCGGTTTCGACATGGGGGGCACGTCGACCGACGTGTCGCACTACAACGGTGAGTTCGAGCGCGTGTTCGAGACGCAAGTCGCGGGCGTACGCATGCGCGCGCCGATGATGAGCATTCACACGGTGGCGGCAGGCGGCGGGTCGGTGTTGTCGTTCGACGGCACGCGTTTGCGCGTGGGGCCGGATTCCGCGGGCGCGAATCCGGGGCCGGCGGCGTACCGTCGCGGCGGGCCGCTCACGGTCACCGACTGCAACGTCATGCTCGGCAAGATTCAGCCGGCGCACTTTCCGAAGGTGTTCGGTCCGAATGCCAACGAGCCGCTGGATCGGGATGTGGTTGTCGCGAAGTTCACGGCACTGGCCAATGACATCGAGCGGGCAACGGGCCGGCGTCAGACGCCCGAAGCGCTCGCCGAAGGCTTCCTCGAGATTGCGATCGGGAGCATGGCCAACGCCATCAAGAAAATCTCGGTGCAGCGTGGCCACGACGTGAGCCGCTATGTGCTGACGACGTTCGGCGGCGCGGGCGGTCAACACGCCTGTGGCGTGGCCGATGCCCTCGGCATGACCAGGGTCTTCGCGCATCCGCTCGCCGGGGTGCTCTCGGCGTATGGCATGGGGCTCGCGGATCAGACGGCGATGCGCGAACGCATGATCGAAGCGCCGCTGTCGGAGGAAGGATTGACCGCGCTTGACGACGCATTCGACGCGTTGGCGGACGAGGCGGCAGGCGCGTTGTTGTCGCAAGGCGTGCCGCCGTCGCGCATCGAGACCGTGCGTCGGGTTCATGTGCGCTACGCCGGTACCGATTCGGCGCTGGCCGTGCCGTTTGGCGACGTCGCACAGATGCGCGCCGCCTTTGAAGCCGCCTATCGCCAGCGTTACTCGTTCCTGATGGACGGCGCGGCGCTGATTGTCGAAGTGGCGTCGGTCGAAGCCATCGGTCACTCGGACGCACCGGTCGACATCGCCCCGCTTGAAACGCGCACGTCGGGTGCGCCGCAGGTCGTCGATCACGTGACGCTGTACGCGGGCGGCGCGTGGCACGAAGCGGCGCTGTTCGCCCGCGACACGCTGCTCGCCGGCGATACCGTCGATGGCCCCGCCATCGTCGCCGAGAAGAGCGGCACGACCGTGGTCGAGCCGGGCTGGCAAGCCCAGATGAGCGCTCAGGGCAATCTCGTGCTCACGCGCGTGGTGCCACGTGAGACGCAACGCGAGGCGGGCGAAGGGGCAACGCAAGCCGATCCCGTGCGCCTCGAGATATTCAACAATCTCTTCATGTCGATTGCCGAGCAGATGGGGTTGCGTCTTCAGAACACGGCGTATTCGGTCAACATCAAAGAGCGTCTGGACTTCTCCTGCGCGTTGTTCGACCGCGACGGTAACCTCATCGCCAACGCACCGCACATGCCGGTGCATCTGGGGTCGATGGGCGAGAGCATCAAGACCGTGATCGAACGCAATCGCGGTGCGATGCGTGAGGGCGATGTCTTCATGCTCAACGATCCGTATCACGGTGGCACGCACTTGCCTGACGTTACGGTGATTACACCGGTGTTCGTGACGGGTGAGGGCAGCAATGAGGAGGATGCGACCGAGCCCCTCTTCTATGTCGGCTCGCGCGGCCATCATGCGGATATCGGCGGCATTACGCCCGGCTCGATGCCGCCCGACTCGACGCACGTCGAAGAAGAGGGGGTGCTGATCGACAACTGGCAACTGGTTGCGGCGGGCGAACTGCGTGATCGGGAGACGCGCGACCTGCTGGCCGGTGCTCGCTATCCGGCACGCAATGTCGACCAGAACATGGCCGACCTGCGGGCGCAGGTGGCGGCGAACCAGAAGGGCGTGGACGAACTGCGCCGCATGGTGAGCGAATTCGGGCGCGACGTCGTGCTCGCCTACATGGGGCATGTGCAGGACAACGCCGAAGCCGCCGTGCGACGTGTGATCGGCGCGCTGGCCGACGGGCATTACCGCTACGCACTGGATAACGGCGCGGTGATCGAGGTCGCCATTCGCGTCGATCACGCCACTCACACGGCAACCATCGATTTCACGGGAACGTCGGCGCAACTGCCTAACAACTTCAACGCGCCGCGCGCCGTGTGCATGGCCGCCGTCCTGTACGTCTTCCGCACGCTGGTCGACGACGACATTCCGCTCAATGCGGGCTGTCTGAAACCGCTGACAGTGATCGTGCCGCAGGGTTCGATGCTCAACCCCGTCTACCCGGCGGCGGTGGTGTCGGGCAATGTGGAGACGTCGTCCGCCATCACCAACGCACTTTACGGTGCGCTGGGCCGTGTGGCGTCGAGTCAGGGAACGATGAACAACTTCACGTTCGGCAACGAGACGTATCAGTACTACGAGACCATCGCGGGCGGCAGCGGTGCGGGCGACGGCTTCCACGGCGCAGACGCCGTGCAGACGCACATGACGAATTCGCGTCTGACCGATCCGGAAGTGCTGGAGTGGCGCTATCCGGTACGGCTGGAGAGCCATCGTATTCGCACCGGATCGGGCGGCGCGGGGCGTTGGCATGGCGGTAACGGCGCGGTGCGGCGTATTCGTTTCCTCACGCCGATGACGGCGTCGATTCTCTCCAACAATCGCATTCATGCACCTTTCGGTGCACAGGGCGGCGCCGTTGGCGCGCTGGGAGCGAACTATGTCGAACGGGTGGACGGCTCACGCGAAGCCCTGGCACACATCGGACGTACGCAGATGCAGCCGGGCGATATCTTCGTCGTCGAAACGCCGGGAGGAGGGGGCTTCGGCGTGGCCTGAGTGATCCGCCACGAGGGAATCCGCCGCGCGATGGGAATTCGCTGAAGCGCGGCGTGATACCGGAAGGGAATGCTGCCTTTGCAAAGGCGAGCACCGAGCGTCTTCGTACGATGCGTTATGTCTTGAACGACTGACCGCAACATACGGAGGCGCTCTCATGTCTGACCCGTTGCAACACCCGATCCCCCCGTCTGCCGCATCCACCGATCCGGAAACCGGTGTGGCAGACGAGCTTCTCGTTCAGTACGAACGCGCGTGTGCCGAAATGCAGTTGGCCGGGCGCAAGTTGCACCGCCAGATGCAGGAGTATCAAGCGGTGCTCGACGAAGTCGCCCGTCTCGAAGCGGCGGGCACATCCGACGCCCGCGAGAAGCTCAAGCGTCTTGAGGCGCTCGTCGAGAGCGAAGCCTTTCAGCGCGACGACCGCGAAATTCGCCGCATGACCGCCGCGCTTGCGCACACCATCGAGCGGATGCGAGCCGATGCGCCCGTGCCACTCGACGACACCCCGGCCTCTCCCGCGAAACGTGCGCCAGCCGCCGTACGTCGCGTGTGCGCCTGAGACGAGGTTGCGCATGATCGATCGAATCTCCGGCGCGTCGTCGCCCACCCACCCCTACGGCGCCTCCGCCATCGGCGCGAGTCCCGCGGCTTCCCAGAACCCGCTGCTCTCGACGATGGGCCTCGCCCACGATCGACTGAGCACATTGCAGTCGATGGCCGATACATGGCTCGCGTCGGCACAGACTCGCGTGAACGTCGCCCGTGAAGCCAGCGGGTTTGCGACGTTGGCAAGCGAGATGGCAAAGCGCGCTGCGGATGGCGCGAAGCAGGAAGTGCTGCCGAAAACGCTGCGCGACTTCGCCGTCGAGCACGCACTCGTATCGCCGCAAGCCGCCGACGCGCCGTTTGACGCCGCAAGTCTGCAAGCCCTCGCGTCGCAACTCCAGTCGCTGGCGTTGACCGACGGCGCATCGAGTACGAGCGAGCAAATCCAGCTCAAGCGCTTCGTTACCAGCTACGACAACACCCTCACGCTCTACAACGCGGTGATCGCCCGACTTGGCGAAGTCACGAAGAAGATCGTGAACAGCCTGTAAGGGGTGGCGTGTGCCACCGGGTACTGCTTTCAGGTCGCCTTCCGGCCTCGATTTCACTTATTTCAGGATCCAACCTCATGATGACTATCCAGCCCACCTCCAGCTTCGCTTACCCGTCGTCGGGTCTGACGCGCGACGTCAACGTCGGGGGGCGCAAGATTTCGCTCGATTTTCACGGAACGCTCGCGCAATACGCGATGTTGATGATGGAGATGAACAACGGCGAAGCGCAAAACATGATTCAGGAGATGCAGCGGCGCCAGAAGGAAGGGCAAGAGGCGCGTGACGTGTCGAATCAGATCGAATCGCTGATTAACGACATCGGCTCGGACACGTCGAAGAAAGTGGCGGTCGGTGACGGCATTCGCGGATTCTTCGACAAGTACAACATCGAGATCACCGTGTACGCCGACGGCACGAAGAAGACGATGAAGGAGTGGGAGTCGCGCGACAAGCGGGTCGGGGAGAGCGGCTACACGACCTACACGGGCGAATACTCGGCCGCCAACCTGCGCTCGCTCAAAGCCGCCGCCGAGGGCTTCACCGAGCAGGCGTCCGACAGCCGCACGGTCGACCAGATCAAGATCAACAAGAAACTTCAGGAATACAACGGCGCCTCGACGCTGGTGAACACCATCTACAGCTCGCAAGGCTCGCAGCTCAACCAGATCAACGGGTCGATGCGCACGTGAGCACGCCAACGCCCCCGGAAGCCACGCTGCCGGAACTCGACGCGGACGAAGCGCAAGCCGTCCTCTCGCAGTTCTTCGAAAGCGGCGGCGCACTGCGCATGCTGGCCGATCTCGACGAGGACGATCTGGCGCGCGTTCGTGCGCACGCCGGTCAGCGTTTCGCTCAAGGACAGATCGCGGCCGCGCAACGTGTGTACTTCGTGCTCGCCACGCTCGACCAATGGTCGTTCGACGATTGGTACGGGCTCGGGCTCTGCTACCAGCGGCTCGGGCAGCACGAGCAGGCACTGCCGTGCTTCGCGAAGGCGGGCGTAATTCGCGTATCCGATCCGCGTCCGCCGTATCTCGCCGGGATGAGTTACGAGCATACGGGCAACCGGGAATTCGCACGCAAGTCCTATGACGCCACGCTGCGTGTGTGCGGCCAACTGCCCGAGCACGACGCACTGGCGCGCTCGGCCCGTGCGCGGCGCGACGCGCTGAATGTCTCTTCGGAACCTCAAACCCTATGACAGTCATTCATTCCCCGCAGGCCGGCTACGTGCCGGCCTGGAACAGCCGCGTCACCGACGCATCCGCCGCCGACTCGGCAGACGAAGCGATCGAATCGGGCGATGCCACGCGCAAACGGCGTGAGCGCAGCGACTGGCTCCGCACCGAGGACTTCGCGCCGGACACGTCGACCGGCGCCGATTGGCGCGAGGCCGATGGGGCGTTTGCCCGCCTGCTCGGCCATCTCTTCGCGGCAGGCAGCGGACTCGCGGCAAACGCCCTGCGTTCGACGAATCCGCAGGGCGAAGCGAACCTCTCCGCCCTTGAGAATGTCGATCCGTCCACGCTCGCCATGATGGCCTCGATGCTCGCGATGGACGCATTGGGCGACACCGCGAAGTCTACGCAGCGTGCGCTGGAGTTGCTGGGGGTGCGGCAGGAGAAGCTGCGTCAGGAGGACATCAAGAAGTATCGCGAGCAGATGGACGCGAAGACCGAAGATGCGAACAAGGCGCGCAAGGGCGGCATCTTCGGCGTGGTGTTCGACTGGCTCATCGCGGCGGTCGATGTTGTGGTCGGTGCGGTCAAGGTGGTGACGGGCGTCCTCACGATGAACCCGCTGATGATTGCCGGCGGCGTGGCCGATGTGGGGGCGGGGATCGCCGGGCTCGGCGCGGCGTTCCACAAGACGATGGCGCTGGTCGACCCGAAGAACGCGGATTACCACGAGAAGGAAGCCGCCAAGTGGGGGCATGCACAGTTGGCGTTCCAGATGCTTGGCATGGTCATCGGCTTTGGTACGTCGATTGGCGGGTTCCTCGCCAAGCGTGCGACCACCAAGGCGGCGAGCCGCGTGTTCAAGGCCGGCGCGAGCGAAGCGTTGGAGCAGGCCGTCAAGTCGGGTGACAAGGCCGCTATCGGCGCGATCAAGACGCGCGTGGTCTCGGAGGTCGGATTCGTGGTGGGCAACGAGGTTGGCAAGCGCGTTGGCCGGTCGTTGCTGCAAAACGGCACACAAGGCGCGCGCCGACTGGCGAAAGCGGGTTTCAATCGCATGGCCGAGCAGTTCACGCAGCAGATGGTCGAGCAGATGGCCTCGCGCGCTTTCGACAAGGTTGTGAAGAACGCCGCGAAGCAGGTCGCTCGCGGCAAGGCCGTGAGTGCCAAGACGCTGACCCAATCGTTCACGTCGAGTATGAACTTGCAAGGCTACTTCGCGCTGGCGCGCGGCTCGTGGTCGCTCTCAAGTGCCGTGCGCGGCGTGTTCTCCGGCGCCAGTGCCCTTGGGCAGGGAATCGTCGGCGTACAGCGCGCGAAACTGCAACTGGAAGCTCGCGACCTTGCCGTCGACATGATGTGGTTGCAAATGCTCATGCAAATAAACGGCGATGACAAGAAGCGCACCGCGAAGTCCATGGAAACGCTCGTGGGACAGCAGAGCGACATTGCCGTATCGATGGGTGAGCAGGTGCAGAAGACCGGCGAGATGCGCATCCGAATTGCAGCCTCGCTCGCAAGAGCGTGAGTGAGTGCTGATTCATCAGGCACGGCATCCGTCGTGCCTTCTACGTACGGAGTGACGACATGATTACTGCATTGAATTCGACGTCTTCGGCGCATCGTCAGACGGACATCGCAACCCTCGAAGCCCAACAACGTGCCGCGTCTGGCGCCGAGGATTCGCAAGTGTTGCCGCGTATCCGGGAGAAGGTCGATGGGCTTCAGTCCGCGCAAACGCTCATCGCACTGTTTCTCGCCATGCGAATTGCCGAGCGCAATACCGATCAATCGTATCGCACGCGTCATGACGCGATGGTTTTCGAGCGCGGTTTGACGGCACGCTCGGAGAAGTACAAGGCCAACCAGTCGCACTATTCCGCAGGCCTGCATTCGGCCATCGGAGGAATCGTTTCGGGGACGTTCTCGCTGGTAGGCGGTGTCGGCTCCGGGGCGGCGGGTTTCGGCAGTGAACTCGGCAAACTGAGAACGGTTGGCACCGCGGTCGGCGAGACGACGAAAGGTTTCAGCCAGTTCGTGAAGTCGCCGTTCGATATCGTGTCGAACGACGAATCACTCGCCGGTCGCGACAACGACGTGCTCGGCGAATTCGAGATGTCGCTCACTGACGAGACGCGTCGCACCAACGATCGGCTGCGTCAGCGAATCGATTCGTCGAGTGCCGATATCCGCGATGTGTCGCGCTCGATGTACGGCATGATCGGGCAGCAGATCACGAAGATGTACGACACCATCCGATAAGCCCATGACAGTCTGCGAGCGCGCCGTTGCGGCATTTTTCAGGAGTCACCGTTTTTCGGCGCGCGTTGAAGTCTGCGAGCGCACGCGCGTCGCAGTGGGACAGCGCGTCGAGAACGGCGAGCTGTCCCTTTGTCATCGTCTCGACAAAGTGGCCTCGGGCATGGTGCTCACGATCACCGATTTCCGGCTGAGTCCGGAGTCGAAAGCGGGGGAGCATGCCGTGCGGCGCTTTTGCCAACTGATCCGCACGCTATTGCGCACGGTGCCGCATGTCGGCTACGTGCGCGGCATGATCCTGCCCGGTGTGAGTGACACCCGCCTTCGCACTGTACGTCTGCGGCTCGGCGCGATTCTCGAGCGCGAAGGGGCGTTCTGGCGGGAGGAGGACGGCGACCGTTGGCTGGTCTTTTGCCGCGAACCCAGTCGGGGATAGGGCTTGCGCGGTGCCCGCATCGCGTCGGCCACCGTATGGCTTGGCAGGGGAATTCAGGGCAGCATGCCAAGCAGACGCCACCAGAGATAGTCGAGCGGAAAGAGAAAGACGAGCGTAACGATCGTCATGACGAGGGTAAGCCGCGTGCCATCGCGCATACCGACGCCACCCAAATGCATCGCAATCATCATCGGCGGGCTTTGATAGGGCAGCAGCACGGTAGAGAACACCGGCACTTGCAGCATCAGTACGGTATAGAGCGGCAGGCCACTGGCGGTGGAAAGGTGCCCTGCCAGTGGCGTGAGCACGGCGGGCAGTCCGGGTAGCGTCGCCACGAGCCCGATGGCCGCACCGATGGCAATCAGCCACGCGGCATTGATCGCGGGTGTGCCTGGGGTCATGCCGACGGCATCCAGACAGAGCTGCGCGACCTTTTCTCCCAGTCCCGTATCTGCCACTACGGCGCCAATGCCGAGAAAGCCGGCAACGTAGACGAGCGGCGTGATGTGCATCTGTTCGGTGAAGGTCTTCGGCGTGACGATGTGAATGGCGGGTAGCAGACAGAGGATGGCGGCGGCCACGGAGATCCACGCGGGAGAAATGCCATGCCACGCGTCGGTGGCGAAACCGGCGAGGGCGAGCGCGAGCAGTACCGACAGGCGTCGCGCATCGCGCGTGAGCGGCGGTGCGGCATTGGTCGGCGCGTTGGTCAGCGGGCCGTCGTCCGGGAACAGGCGGCAGATCGCCCACACCAGCACCGCAGCTTTGAGCGCACCGAGTACCGGGAAGTGCAGCAGCAGATACGGCGCGTAGTGCAGCTTTACGCCATAGAACGAGTCCGCCGCGCCCATGAGCACGCTGTTCGGAATGTTCGCGGGCAGGATCGTCGTGGGCGGCATATAGCTCGCGGCGGCGACTGTCATCACGAGGCCGGTGCGTCCGCGCCGTCCTTCGGTAAGACCGATGCGCTCGGCGAGCGCGAGCACGATGGGGATGAGCAGCAGAATCCGGCCGGTCGTCGACGGCATGACGAAGGCCAATCCCACGCACGCGACCATCACCGATGCGACATAACGCGGATACGTCGGACGCTTCAGTGCGAAGACCGTCGCCGCGAGACGCGAACCGAGTCCCGTCGTGCGCACGGCGATGCCCGTGACGGCGCCACCGAAGACAAGCCACCACGCCGCCGAATGAAAGCCCGCGAAGATCACCTCGGGCTTCGCCACGTGCAGTAGCACGGCGAGCAGGAAGAACGTCAGCGTCGTGATCGGTTCGGGGAACATGCCGAACGCCCACGCACCGATAGTGAAGAGGACGAGCACGGCCGCCTGCGCCGCCGTGGGTGACAGGCCAAGCGTGGTGCTGCCATGGCTGGCCGCCCATAGAGCGAGTGCGAGCAGTACATAGGCGGCGTAACCGCCAAGGGCACGCACGCGGGCATGCAATCGCTCGCGGCGCAGGATGTCGGCAGCGGGCGGCAGGTGCTGTGTCTCGGGTGAAGCAGAGTCAGTCATGGCGCTTGTCGTTTTGATGATGGGCCAGAAGGGGGGCGTTATCGTCTGCTACGTACAACGCAAAGGTGACTTCACAACTCGCTCGAATTCAGCGGTGCGCTGTTCGATTGGGGACGGCCGAAAACGTGACCCCCAACGCATGCATGACTCGCAATATTGTAAAGAAGCGAGGTTGAGCGTTTGGCGCAAGTGCTTTGTACAGACTTTCTCGGCCGAGACCGGCCGCCAGCGCCACCTGCGTCATGCCTTTCGCTTTCGCGACGTCGGCAACCGCAGAAAGGAAGATCGCGGCGTCATTCTCGTCGAGCGCCGCATTCAGGTACTCGGCGATCATTTCGTCACTGTCCAAATACTCCGATGCATCGAAGCATGTTATGTCAGCGTGACTCATCTTGATAATTCCTTCTTGATGCGACTCCACAGGGTTTTCGCCCGCGCATCTCAGCGCGCTTGATGCGCACAAGGATTCTTGCTTTGGCTGCCGTATCCCGAAGCCCGTTCAGCCACCTGCGGAACGCTCCACTCTGATTGATGATGTGCATGCAGATTGTATCCAATTGGATACAAAAATCAAAGATTGCCCCGATTTGAATTTTGCTCGCTGCCTCAGTGGTCACCCGTGGAGGCTTGGGGGAATTGTCGATGCCGATTCGACGATAAGTCGAGTTGTCCGCTGGTCTCGTAGGCGACCTGGCACCTCATACGCCATAATTCGGATCGCCCGGCTGCGATGAAGTCTTCACCGGGATTGCGCGTGGCCGACAGAAATGCCAGGCGCAGGCCTCACATGATCTTCAATGAGTCGATGCAGGAAGTATCCGTGTGTACGGAATGAACAAAGTCATGACCGCCGCAACCCCGAAACCCTGGTTCCTCTACCTGCTGGAGTGCGCAGGCGGACGCATCTACACCGGCATCACCGTCGATGTGGAGGCGCGCTACGCGGCGCATGTCGCGGGCAAGGGGGCGCGCTTCACGCGTGCCTATGCGCCCTCGCGCGTGCTCCTCGCGCTTGCGTTTGCCGACCGTTCGGCGGCATCGCGGGCCGAGTATCGCGTCAAGCAATTGACTGCGTCGCAGAAGCGCGCGCTGATCGCGGGTAAGTGGGTGTGCGATTTCGGTGGTGTCGACGTCGCCGCCGGCATCAAGGCACCAGCCGCGCCTGACGAATGATCCGGCGCACGTCGCGCTGAATCGCACCGAACTGACCGCGCGAGGGAATGGGCGACACGACTAGCGCCCAACTGTCGCCCGGCACGGTTTTCTCCACCACGGTGTAATAGGTCGACTGCGTGCGGAAGAAGTCGGCAATGCCGTCGTGACTGATGCGGTAACTGCGCTCGCCGGCGCCCGTCAGCATGAATACGCCGAGCGTGTAATACACGTCGCGATCGGCATTCACCGGCCCCGACTGCTTGTCGAGCAACAGCGTGCGCAACGTCTTCTCGGTGAGCAGGCCCGGATGGCGAATGTCGAATACCTGCCACACCTTGAGCAGTGCGCCCGTCGACATCTGCCATCCGGCGAACGGCGCCAGCAGACGCCAGCTATCCGGCAGCTTGGCCTCTGTCACTCCGAGCGGTGCGAAGATGTTCTTCTCGCAGAAGTCCTTGTAATCCTCACCGGAGACGGCTTCGATCACCATGCCGAGCAGCAGGTACGAGACGTTGGAGTAGACGAAATCCGACTTGCCGCTAGAGTGCCCGGCTTCGCCCGCGTCGAGATAGTTGAAAAAATCGGCGCTGCCGCCGACGCGCCGGATCGCGAGCCCGCTGAACAGACCATTGACAGGATCGTTGAAACCGTTCGTCGCCAGACCTGCGCGATGCGCGAGCAAACGTCTCACGGTCAACTCGCGCAGCGACGGATCGAGGGGCTTGCCGTGTTGCTTCGAATAAGCGTCGAGCAGATCGCCGAGTCTGGCGTCGAGCGAGAGCTTGCCCTGTTGCACGAGCAAGGCAATGCCGATGGCCGTCACCGATTTCGACAGACTGGCGACGGGCAGTAACTGTTGAACCTCGTCGCCCGGCGTCGCCGCGTCGAGCACGCCTCCGGCATCCGATTCGGTGCGTAACCAGACGTGCGACAGGTTGTAGCGCTCCTTGAGTTGCGCGACACCCTGTGCGAGGGTCGATTGACCGATCGGGACGGCCGGTTGGATCGGCACGGCCATGCCGGACGACGGTAGCGCGACGACTGTATTGCCGGCGCTCGCAGCGCTCGCCTGTGAAGTGGATTGTGCGAGCGCATGGCTCGCGATCATCAGCGTGGCAGCGCCCAGCAGGACACCCAGGACAGCACGGCGCACAGACGCACCGCATCGGCCCATAGCGCGCACGACGGCATGCGAATTGCATCGCAATGCCAACGGCGTATTCAGACGTGCCCCTGCCGGACGGCTATGCCGTTCGACGTTCATGACAACTCCCCCCGCGCACGATGCTTCGAACCGCGAAGCGACTCTCTTCGGAGCCGGAATGGTTCGGTGTGCGCACGTGCCGCATTGCGGCGATCTTCGAAATCGAAGTTTAGGAAAAACTTCGTTCAAATGGCTATAAAAACCCGGTATTTTACATTAAGTTGCACATATCGCGGCCTGCCGCTCATAGCTATGCGCAATCGTGCGGAGGCAACCCGCCGAGGCGGAGCACGGCGCGCCGGATGTCACCGGTATCGGACCGCCGCCATTCCCTCGCATCGCAAGAGATCGGGCGGGATCTCTCGCCACACGGGGCTCTCCGGGGACGACGGCCGTTTTGTCAGCCGTCACGGACAAGACCTGTCACGCATCGGGGTGTAAGCTATCGCCCAAACAGGCTCCGACTCGCCCATAGGCCGTAGGGGCGGCGTCCCGAAGATGGCGTCGTGCCGGCCCAAAGGCTCGACCGATACATGACTGAACCCTCCCGCGCGCGCCCGAGCCGGCCCGCAGATGCTCCTTCCCCGGTGGCGCTGCCAATGACCACCGGCGGACCCCATGCTGCGGCACCTGCCGCCGGCGGGGCGAGTGGCAGCCCGCCCGGGCCGCCCCCCATTCCACCGCTGCCACCCGCCGAGGCCGCCTGGCTCGCACTGCCAGCCCCGTTGCGCTGGCTCCGGCGTGTTCCGTGGAGCGCCGCACGGCCCTGGCTGATCGTCGCCGGTATCGCGCTGCTCGGGCTCTTCGTCTTCGACGCGCTGCATCACATGCTGCGCCATGTGCATTACGACGATATCGTTGCCGCGATTCACAACACGCCCCTGACGCGCCTGGTGCTTGCCATGCTGGCAACCCTGGCGAGCTACGCGGCGCTGACCGGTTATGACATTTCCGGGCTGCGCTTCGCCGGGGCGACGGTCAGGCGTTCGACCGTCGTACTTACCTCGTTCATCGCTTACGCGTTGGGCAACTCCGTCGGCCTTGGGGTGCTCACGGGCGGCACCGTACGGATGCGGATGTATGCGGCCGCCGGCATCGATGCGTCGAAGGTCGCGCACGCCGTGGCGTTCAACGCCGGGGCGTTCGGGCTAGGCATGACGGTGTTCGGTTCGCTCGGCATGTTGTGGGGCGCATCGCGCGTCTCGGCGCTGGTGCCGATTCCGGCTTGGATGCTGCAGGCATTCGCCGTGCTGCTGCTGGCCGGGGCGGTCGCCTTTCTCATCCTGTGCGCCCGTAGGCGCACGGTGTCTCTGTTCGGCCGTTGGCCTGTGCCGCTGCCGCCCATTGACCTCGCATTGCGCCAGTTGCTGATCTCCGCCGCCGATCTGGGCATGGCCGCTGCCGCATTGTGGTGCCTGCTGCCTGCGGGCGTGGTGGATCTGCCGACCTTCGTCGTCTTCTATGCGATTGCCATGGCACTCGGTGTGCTCAGTCATGTGCCGGGCGGCGTAGGGGTGTTCGAGGCCGTGATTCTTCTCGCGACGCACGGCCACGCCCCCGTCAGTCAGGTGGCCGGGGCGCTGGTGCTCTATCGCGGCATCTACTACCTGCTGCCGTTGATGCTCGCGGCGTGCCTGCTCGCCGGTTTCGAACTGCGTCAGGGTCCGGCGGCACCGATTGGGCGAGCGGCCGTGCGGCTCTTTCCCGGCCTGTTGGCGGCGCTCACGCTCGTTGCCGGGGTGATGCTGCTGATCTCGGGCGTGACGCCGGCCACCCGCGATGCGGAAGACTTCCTGCGCGCTCATGTGCCGCTGTTCCTTGTGGAGCTGTCGCACTTGCTCGGCAGTGTGGCCGGGCTGGCGATGCTGTTCCTCGCGCGTGGTCTGCTGCACCGGCTCGATGCGGCATGGTGGGGCTCGCTCGGCCTGACGATCATCGCGGCGGTGCTGGCAATTCCGAAGGGCATCGCGCTGTCGGAGTGCTTCGTGCTGGCCGTGCTCGCCACGTTGTTGCTCGTCTCGCGCAAGCAGTTCGACCGGCGCTCGTCGCTCTTCACGCAGACGTTCGAGCCGGGCTGGATCATTGCGGTGCTGTCGGTGCTGGGCGCGTGTACATGGCTGATGTTCATGGCGTACCGCCGCGTGGGCTACGCGAATCAGCTCTGGTGGCAGTTCACGTTCGACGGCGATGCGCCGCGCTCCATGCGTGCGTTGATGGTGGTGGCCGTGATGGGCCTGGGGCTGTCGCTGTGGCAACTGCTGCGTCAGTCCCCCGGCGCGGTGGTGCCGGCAAGCGAAGAAGAACTGGCGCGCGCGCGGGCCGTCATCCGCAAGCAAGCGGCTGCCGACGCCTGTCTCGCGCTCATGGGCGACAAGAGCTTTCTGTTCTCGCCATCGGGCAACGCGTTCATCATGTACGCGAAGCATCGCCGCTCGTGGATATCGCTCTCGGACCCGGTCGGCGATCAGAAGGAGTGGCCCGAACTGATCTGGCGCTTCATCGAACTGGCCGACGCACATGGCGGGCGCGCGGCGTTCTACAAGACGCGTCCGCAGGCGCTGCCGCTGTATATCGACGCCGGACTGCGCGCTTTCAAGCTCGGTGAGGAGGCGTTTGTCTCGCTGCCGGAGTTCAGCCTGCAAGGCTCGCGTCGCGCGAATCTGCGCCATGGGGTGACGCGCGGCGAGCGCGACGGGCTGACGCTGGAGATCGTGCCGCCCGAGGCCGTAGCGCCGTACATCGCGGAGATGCGGAGGGTGTCGAATGCATGGCTCGCGCGACAGCACACGCGTGAGAAGGGCTTCTCGCTCGGCGCGTTCGACGATGCCTACGTCGCACGTCAGCCGGTGGCGCTCGTGCGTCGCAACGAGCGGCTTGTGGCGTTCGCCACGCTAATGTGCCCCGACGTACAGCGCATCGAGGCGAGCATCGACCTGATGCGACAAGTCCCCGATGCGCCGCCGGGCACGATGGACTTCCTGTTCGCGAAGCTGATGCTGCATTTCAAAGCGCAGGGCTATCAGCGTTTCGGTCTGGGCATGGCGCCCATGTCGGGCATGCAGACGCATCAGCTCGCGCCTCGCTGGCATCGCTTCGGCCGCATGATGTTCGCGCACGGCGCGCGCTTCTACAACTTCCGGGGGCTGCGCAGCTTCAAGGACAAATTCGATCCGCAATGGGAAGCGCGTTATCTGATGACGCCGGGCGGTATCGCGCCGATGTTCACGCTGGCCGACGTGGCGGCGCTGGTGGGCGGTGGCTGGAAAGGGATGATTACCAAATGACGGGGAACACGATGGTGACGCGCGGCAAGGCGGACGAAAAGCATGCGAGATCGCGTAATCGCGCGTACGACACTCACGCCCCGCGCTGGGCGCGTCGCATCGGTGTCAGTGTCGCCGCATGCGCGGTGACGATGACGTCCGCCGCCGTACTGGCCCAGGTGTCGACCCCGATGGCATCGACGGCATCGATGGCGACTGCGGCGGCAGCGGCAACGCGCCCCAATGTGCTCAAACCCGCCCCCAGGACGGGGCCGGTCGCACAGCCCCCGGCCGCAGCGTCGAGCGTGCCTGCGCAGGTGTTGCCCCAGGCTGCCGCAGCCTCCGGCGCAGGCAACGCCGCGCCGGAGATCATGACGCATGGCCGCTTCGAGTCTGTGCCCATCTTCCGTCCGCAAGGCGAGCCGAACGCGACGGTGCTGTTCTTCTCTGACGACGACGGCTGGACGCCGCGTGCCGAACGCATGGCCCGCGCGCTCGCGGACACCGGGGCGCTCGTAGCTGGCATCGACACCGCCCGGTTGATAGCCAACTACACCAAAGACGACATTGCCTGCGTCTACGCGGCGGGCGATCTCGACAACTTTGGCCGATGGGTCGAGGCGGCGGTGAAGCTGCCCGGCTATACCCCGCCGATTCTCGTTGGCGATGGCGTAGGCGGTACGTTTGCCTACGCGATGCTCGCGCAGGCGGGAAGCGACACGTTCTCGGGCGCGTTGTCCGTCGACTTCTGTCCGGTGCTGCCGATGTCCCGGCCGCTGTGCCAGGGCGAAGGCGTGCATTTCGGACGCGGCATCACGCACACGGCAGGCGGCGCGCCGATGCGATTGCTGCCCGCGCCCGTCATGAGTGCGCCGTGGATGACGATGGGCGGTCCGATGGGCGGCCCCGCCGCGCGTGCGCCGCGCTGCTCGGATCGGGTGGCGCAGGAATTCGCCGCGCGCACGCCGAACGCGACCTGGCTCGTCGGCGGGCTCGCGGGCAGTCTGGGGGCTGTCGATACCTCCGGCACGCCATCCGCCACGGGCGCCCCGTCGATCCCTGTGCTGGCCGATTGGGTGACGCAGTACAAGAACGCATTCCGGCGTCTGAACGCGCATCACGTGGCCGGCACGGCCCGTCCGCCTGCGGCGGTGGCCGACTTGCCGGTCATCGAGGTGCCGGCCACGGGCAAGCCAGCGGCGAACATGGCTGACACCTTCGCCATCCTGCTCTCGGGCGACGGCGGTTGGGCCGGACTCGACCGCGACGTCGCCGGCGCGCTCTCCGCGCACGGCATTCCCGTGGTCGGCATCGATTCGCTGCGCTACTTCTGGTCGGCGCGCACGCCGGCGTCCGGCGCGCTCGACATCGATCGCCTCATGCGCTTCTATCAAACGCGCTGGAACAAGAAGCGCGTGATCCTCATCGGCTACTCACAAGGCGCCGACGTGCTGCCGTTCATGGTCAATCGTCTGCCCCCCGTGGCCCGCGAGCGTGTCGGGTTGCTTGTGCTGATGGGACTCGGCCAGAAAGCGGATTTCGAATTCCGTATGACCAACTGGGTGATGTCGAGCCAGAACGGTCTGCCGATTCGTCCGGAAGTGGAGCGTCTGCCTGACGGGATGGCCATGTGCGTATATGGCGCCGACGAAAACGACAGCAACTGCCCGGGGCTCGATCCCAAGCGCGTTCAGGTCGTGAAGATGCCGGGCGGTCATCATTTCGACGGCAACTACACCGGGTTGGCCGACGTCATTCTCCAGGGGGTCGGCAAGCGTTGACGGCGGGCTGTCGTGCCCGGCCAACGTATCGGGGTGTGCTTTTTCTCGCCTTGCCTTCCGTGCGGGCGCTCCGTACACTGCCGCCAGTTTTCCCATCGACCCACGCGCCGCTCGTTCCACACATGTCGCACGAGGTGGCACGGCACACAGGAGAAGATCGACATGGCTGAGGGTTATTTCCCGAAGTGGCAGCAACAGGACACGGGCACCGGCCGCGTGATCGCCCCGGATGAGCGTCTGCCCTGGCCGCAGACCATCGCGATGGGGGTGCAACACGTGGTCGCCATGTTCGGCTCGACCGTGCTCGCGCCGTTGCTCATGGGCTTCGACCCGAATCTCGCGATCTTCATGTCGGGCATCGGCACGTTGCTGTTCTTCGTGCTCGTGGGCGGGCGTGTGCCCAGCTATCTCGGTTCGAGCTTCGCCTTCATCGGTCTCGTCATCTCGGTGACGGGCTATGCCGGCAGCGGTCCGAACCTGAATATCCCGGTGGCGCTCGGCGGCATCATTGCGTGCGGCGTGCTCTACGCCGTCATCGGCCTGATCGTGATGGCCGTGGGCACCCGCTGGATCGAAGCGCTCATGCCGCCAGTGGTGACGGGGGCCGTGGTGGCCGTCATCGGCCTGAACCTTGCGCCGGTCGCCGTGAAGGGCGTCTCGGCCACCAGCTTCGATACGTGGATGGCGCTCGTGACGGTGCTGTGTGTGGGGCTGGTCGCGGTGTTCGCGCGCGGCATGGTGCAGCGTCTGTTGATTCTCGTGGGCCTGTTGCTCGCCTACGTGCTCTACGCCGTGCTGACCAACGGCATGGGCCTCGGTAAGCCCATCGACTTCTCCATCGTGGCAAACGCCGCATGGTTCGGCCTGCCGCATTTCGCTGCGCCGGTGTTCAAGCCGGAAGCTATGGTGCTGCTCGCTCCCGTCGCCATCATTCTGGTGGCGGAGAACCTCGGTCATATCAAGGCGGTGAGCGCCATGACCGGGCAGAATCTCGACCGCTACATGGGCCGCGCGTTCCTCGGCGACGGGTTGGCGACCATTGTGTCGGGCAGCGTCGGCGGCACGGGCGTGACCACGTATGCAGAGAACATCGGCGTGATGGCCGTCACGAAGATCTATTCGACGGTGGTCTTCGCCGTGGCGGCGGTGATCGCGCTGGTGCTGGGCTTCTCGCCGAAGTTCGGCGCGGTCATCCAGACGATTCCCGGCCCGGTGCTGGGCGGCGTGTCGATCGTGGTGTTCGGTCTGATTACGGTGGCCGGTGCGCGCATCTGGGTGCAGAACAAGGTCGACTTCTCGGATAACCGCAACCTGATCGTCGCAGCCGTCACGCTGGTGCTCGGTGCGGGCGACTTCACGCTGAAGTTCGGTAACTTCTCGCTGGGCGGCATCGGTTGCGCCACGTTCGGCGCGATCATCCTCTACGCGCTGCTGCGCGGACGCAGTGCATCGACGCCGGCGGCGATGTAATACGTTTCGTTTTCGCGCCACAGGGGTGGCGCAGTGGCACAACGGCACGACGTTTATGTCGTGCCGTTTTCTTTTGTGGCGACGGGCGCCGCCAGCCGATCGAGCAGCTGCCGGGCGTAGACGGGCAGGGCGTCGCGCGCTCGCACGCACAGCACCAGCATGCGCAGCGCCCATGGGTCCGAGAGCGGCACGATGCCGATGCCCAGCACAGCCGCCGAGCGCCGGGCGGCGCTCAGTGGCACGATACCCAGCGCCGCTCCGGCGGCCACGGCCCGGCACAGGCTGTCGAAGTCGCGCAGGCGCAGGCGGTAGTGCAGGGGCCGTCCCGCACGTTTCGCGTGGCCGTCCAGATGCTCGGCCAGTGCACTCTGTTCAGGCAGGCCCACGAACTCGCCGTCCAGTACGTCGATGAATGCCACGTCTTGCTGTGCGGCCAGCCCATGACCCGGCGGCGTGACGACGACCAGCCGGTCTTGCCGGAACGGCACCGTCTCCAGCCCCGTCAATTCGATCCAGTCGGAGACGACGCCGATGTCGGCCGACCCTTCGAGCACCGCTTGCACGACGGCCGGACTCGTCTGCTCGCGCAGTGATATCTCGACGCTCGGATGCTCGGCGAGGAACGCGCCCAGCAGATCTGGCAGGAACTCGGACATCGCAACGGTGTTGGCGGCGATGCGTACGTTGCCTTTGAGCCCGGCCGCGTATTCGCCCAATTCGCCGCGCATTTGCTCGATCTGGGCGAGCACGCGTCGCGCGTGAGCGAGCAGTGCGCGTCCCGCAGGTGTGGGAATGACCCCCTGGCGGTGACGCATGAACAGCGCAACGCCCAGCGCCTCTTCGAGACCGCGTATGCGCGCGCTGGCGGAGGCCAGCGTCAGATGGGCGCGTTCGGCGCCGCCGGTGATGCTGCCGGCGTCGGCAACCAGCAGGCAAAGACGCAGATCGGTCAGGTCGAATCGCACGGGGCAGGCGGCAGGGCGTTGGGGCAATGGCGTCAGTGTAGCGGCTCGGCCGGGGTGTTCGCACGCGTGGTGGAATATCCGAATATTGGGCCTTGCGGACGTCCAAAAACCGATGTCGACTGACTTGGGAAAGGGCACATGGTAAACTACTCGCTTTCAAGACACGGCCGTACCCGCGACGGCCTCGCCCGCCAAGCCGCTTGATTTCATCGCCGGCGGGTCGTCTTGCCGGCGTCATCCGGCGCATCGCCCCCTATGAGCGCGATGCCCGTCGCACGCCCTACGCGGGCATTCCACCAAAAATAAACAACATCGATACGCGCGGGGACACACATCGTGGAGTCCGCGCATTGGTCTTTATATGTCTTTTGAAACGCTCGGCCTATCGGCCGACATCCTGCGTGCGGTTGCCGACCTTGGCTATACGCACCCGACTCCGATTCAACTGCAAGCGATTCCGGCCGTCCTGCAAGGCGGCGACCTCCTCGCCGGTGCCCAGACCGGGACCGGCAAGACGGCAGGCTTCACGCTGCCGATTCTGCAAATGCTCGCTTCGCGTGCACGTCCCGCGCAGGCGAACGGCAAGCGACCCGTGCGTGCCCTCGTGCTGACTCCTACGCGCGAGCTGGCCGCACAGGTCGAGGAAAGCGTCACGCAATACGGCAAGTACCTGCGCCTGACATCCATGACCGTGTTCGGTGGTGTGTCGATGGTGCCGCAGGTCAAGCAATTGGCGCGTGGCGTAGATATTCTCGTCGCCACGCCGGGCCGTCTGCTCGATCACATGCAGCAGAAGACGGTCGACCTGTCCGGCGTCGAGATTCTCGTGCTGGACGAAGCCGATCGCATGCTCGACATGGGCTTCATCCGCGATATCCGCCGGGTGCTGGCGGTGTTGCCTGCGCAGCGTCAGAACCTGCTGTTCTCGGCCACGTTCTCCGACGAAATCAAGCAACTGGCAGATGGCCTGCTCAAGTCGCCCGCGCTCATCGAAGTGGCACGTCGCAACACTACGGCCGAGACCGTCGCACAGAAGATTCACCCGGTCGATCGCGACCGCAAGCGCGAACTGCTGGAGCACCTCGTGCGCGAGCACAACTGGTTTCAGGTGCTCGTGTTCACCCGCACCAAGCACGGTGCGAACCGTCTGGCCGAACAGTTGACGAAGGGCGGCATTCCCGCGCTCGCCATCCACGGTAACAAGAGTCAGGGCGCGCGTACGCGTGCGCTCGCCGAATTCAAGAGCGGCACGCTGCAAGTGCTGGTCGCGACCGATATCGCCGCACGCGGTATCGACATCGACCAACTGCCGCATGTGGTCAACTTCGATCTGCCGGAAGTGGCGGAAGACTACGTGCACCGTATCGGCCGCACGGGCCGTGCAGGCGCGAACGGCGAAGCCGTATCGCTCGTGTGCGTGGACGAACATCAACTGCTCACGCAGATCGAGCGCCTCATCAAGCGCACGATCGACCGCGAAGTGATTCCGGGCTTCGAGCCGGACCCGCATGCCGTGGCGCAACCGATTCGCAAGACGCAACAGGGCCGTGGCGCTGGCGGTCGTGGCGGACGCAGCGGCGGTGACGACGCGCGCCAACCGGCACGCGCCCCGCGTGAAGCCCGTGAGCCGCGCGACGCGGGCCGGGGTGCACGGCACAGCGATGAGCCGAAGCCGCGTCGCGAAGGCGAGCGCGGCGGCCGTCAGGGGGGGAATGGTGGCAACGGTGGCAAGGCAGGTACCGGCATGAACGCCGGCAATGCCGGCCAAGGTGCCCAGCAACGCCAACAGGCGCCCAAGCGCCAGGGCGATGCCCAACGCGCACCAACGCGTGCCGCACAGAATTCCGCTACGCCGCGTCAAGGTCAGGAAGGCCGCAACGCACCGAACGCTCCTCGTGTACAGGGCGGCGGTGGCGAGCGCGGCGACTTCGCCCAGCGAGGTCCGCGCCCGGCGCGTCGTGACGGCGCCGGGGGCGCGCTGCTGATGGGCAAACCCAAGCGAGACTGAGCGTTCGCAAGAGGTATTAACGGTGCGCGCGCAACTCAACATTCCGATGAACTTGAGTTGCGCGTCTGGCATTCGTCTCGCCGTCATGCGAGGTCGCGGCGCGGCCCGCGATTCGCACCGGTCAGCGTCATCCGGACGGTTCCGGAAGGCCGGGTCGCGCAAAATAAGTAAAATATTAACCTTTTGCGCCCGGCGGCTCGGGTGTGGCAGAGGCGATGATGCCGGGCGTGACCCGGCCGCACCGGCTCGTCAGCGCACGCGCCGCGTACCTGTTCTTCGAGGATTTCATGATTGCCCGTGTCACCCGGCTGTTCCCGTTGTGGGCCCTGCTGCTGTCCGTTCTCGCCTTTTATTCGCCCGGCAGCTTCTCCGGCATTACGCCGCACGTCACGGCGCTCCTGACCGTCGTGATGTTCGCGATGGGCGTGACGCTCACCTTCGACGATTTCAAGCGCGTATTCACGCGTCCTGCGCCGATTGTCGCTGGTGTGGTGCTGCACTATCTTGTCATGCCGCTGGCGGCCTGGATCATTGCGCGCGTGTTGCACATGCCGCCGGATCTGACGGCCGGTATGGTGCTCGTGGGCAGTGTGGCGAGCGGCACGGCGTCGAATGTCATGATCTATCTGGCGCGCGGCGACGTAGCGCTGTCGGTCACGATCAGCGCCATGTCCACGCTCGTCGGTGTGTTCGCCACGCCGTTGCTCACGCGCCTGTATGTCGATGCCTCGATTGCGGTCGACGTCGAGGGCATGTTGCTGTCGATTCTTCAGATCGTGGCGCTGCCGATCGGCGCGGGGCTGCTCATCAACCGCTATCTCGGTCGTGCGGTACGCGCTGTCGAAGGCTACCTGCCGCTCGTCTCGATGGTCGCTATCGTGCTCATCATCGGCGCGGTGGTCGGTGCCAATCAGGGCAACATCGCCACGGTCGGGCCGTTGGTGATGGTCGGCGTGATATTGCACAACGGACTGGGTCTGCTCGGCGGTTACTGGGGCGGACGTTTGCTGGGGTTCGACGAATCGATCTGCCGCACGCTGGCCATCGAAGTCGGCATGCAGAACTCGGGGCTGGCCGCCACGCTCGGCAAGATCTACTTCACGCCGCTGGCCGCACTGCCGGGCGCACTGTTCTCCGTGTGGCACAACCTTTCGGGGTCGCTGCTCGCGGGCTACTGGCGAGGCCGTCCGACTGGCACCGCGAACGATTCGCCGGCGCCGGCCGCGCGCGCGCAACACTGAGCTTCTCATGCGCCGCACGCGGGTGTGTGCGGCGCGCAACGGGTGCACGCACCGTCATCGCGTGTATTTGCCTTTCTGTCTCTCATCGCCTACAACTTCGATATACCGTTCGCGGCGGTGAGAGAATCCGCATCACGGCGCCCGTCCGTGTTCCCTTTCCCCCGCTCGCCCACTGGGCGTATTCCGACGTGGTCAGCTCAGACAGCGATGTGTCGTGCGAGATGCGCGATGTCCTGCTGCAACCCGGCGTACGAGCGAGCGGTCCGGAGTCACTGAACAATGTTGAGAAAGAACCCGCGCGGGGATTACCCCGTGGTGCACGAGACCTCGTTCGTCGATCCCACGGCCATTCTGTGCGGCCAGATCATCGTCGGGGAGAACGTCTTCATCGGACCTTACGCGGTGTTGCGTGCCGATGAGGTCGATGAGAACGGCGGGATGGAGCCGATCGTGATCGGCGCCAACTCCAATATCCAGGACGGGGTTGTGATCCATTCGAAGGACGGCGCACGCGTTTCCATCGGCGAAAACACATCGATTGCCCATCGCTCCATCGTGCACGGGCCTTGTGTTATCGGCAGCAACGTCTTCATCGGGTTCAATTCGGTGCTGTTCAACTGCGTCGTGCACGACGGCGTGGTGGTGCGGCACAACAGCGTGGTCGATGGACGCGATATTCCCGAGAATTTCTACATTCCCTCGACCACACACATCAGCCGCGAGACCGATCTCGCGACCATTCCGAAAGTCACCGTCGACGCGCGTGAGTTTTCCGAGTCGGTGAGCCGCACGAACGTGCAGCTCGCACGTGCCTACCGTCGTATTCAGAACGAGTTCTGACGGCAGGCGATTGGCACGCGGAAAGGGACCGATGCGTGCGTATGAGCGGGGGCAATGAAGGTTTTCGTGGGAGTCCGTCATGTCTTTGAGTGTCAATGGGATTGTCATCGACGCACGCCGCGTCGCCGATGAGATCGATCTGCATCGAGACGCGGCCGATCCGGAAGCGGCTGCCCAGCGCGCGCTCGTCAGCCGCGAGTTGCTGCGCCAGCGCGCGCGCGACTTGCGGCTGCTGACCGATGCCAATGACGCGAACGCGAGCGACGACGCGATCGTCGACGCGCTTTTCACCCGCGATGTGCAGGTACGTCGTCCGACCGAAGCCGAATGCCGGGCCTATTTCCACGAACATGCGAGTCAGTTTCGCGTCGGCGATAAAGTGCAGGCGAGTCACATTCTGTTTGCGCTGTCGGCGGGCGTGCCGCTGTCCACCACGTTGCAACGCGCGCAATCGGCACTGGATGCCGTGCTCGCCGAGCCGGCCTCGTTCGAGTCGGTGGCGCAATCGATGTCGGATTGTCCGTCAGGGCGCGCAGGCGGCAGTCTGGGCATGCTTGCCCGCGGTAGCGGCGCGCCGGAGTTTGAGCTGGTGCTGTTCTGCGGTGACCGTCTGGGCGTGTTGCCGAGACTCGTGAACACACGCTATGGCTTCCATGTCGTACGTATCGAGCGCCGCGTGAAAGGGCGCATGCCGCCGTTTGAGCGCGTGGCCGAGCGTATTGCCGCGCTGTTGTACGAACAAGCCCGAGCGCGCGCGTTGCGCCACTATGTGGCGTTACTTGCCGGGGCCGCCGACATCAGCGGCGCCAACGATAACGAAGGGACGCCACGCGTGCAGTAGCGACGATGCTCGCATGCCATGCATGAGTGACACGCGTCGAAAGACGGCATATGAGGTGAAGCACTGAGCGCGTAACGTTCGTTTGCAAAGTCTTTCGGTCAAGGGCCGGGTTCTGTATTCCACAGAACCCGGCCCTTTCTGTTTGTGCGCGAAGGCACGCGTGCAAACCGGCATCGCGTCGTCGAACGGCCCTGGAAATTCCAACGGGATGCAAAGGACACGACGTTTATCAAGTGACTGTGACAGTTCACTATGAGTAAACGCGCTATGGGATTACAGCGGTTTGTTTCATTCACCTATGCTTAGGATGTCGTGATATTCGAGTGTCATTGTCACGACACTTGAAGCATGTCCCATGAACATGCGGGGGCTCTACGATGACATCCACTGCGGCATGCGCCGTCGTTGGCGGCGGCATATCCGGCATTGCGACGGTGCACTATCTGCGCAAGGCCGGCATTCCTGCTGAGTTGATCGAACGGCAAGCGACGGTGGGCGGCCGGATCTGTTCCGCCACGCTCGACGGTTGCCGGATCGATCTGGGCGGCAAGAACATCGGTCGGCACTACGAGCGTTTTCGCACACTCGCCCACGAACTCGGTCCATTTGCGTTCGAGCCTTTCGGCATCAACACGTCACGTATCCGGAATGGCCGGATTGTCACGCTGGACAGCACGCGTCGCCTGAGTAGTACCTTCGCATACATGCGGGGCTGCCCGCCGGCAGACGCCTTGCGCCTCGGCGGACTTTGCCTGCGAGTGTGGCTCGATGCGCGCAACCGGTTTCTTGACGGCCCGTCATTCGCAAGTCTGGCCAGACACTACGACGACTCGCCGCTCAGTTCGCACTTCAGCCCGGAATTTTGCCGCGCCGTCGTGCGGGCAATGTCGGTACGAATGAACGGCGCGGAGCCCGACGAGATCTACCTTGGCAACTTCGGCACCCACCTGGGGATGTGGCTCGATACCTACGATCAGTTCAAGGACGGCATGGGTGCCTTCGTCGACGCGGCAACCGCTTCGGTACAGGTCCGCTGCGAGGCTCGCGTCGAGCGTATCGCGGTTCGCAACGGCCGGGTCTGCGGTTTGTCGGTGCGTCACGCCGACGGCCGCACCCGTGACATGGAATACGACCACGTGGTGCTTGCGACGCCAGCGGGCGTCAGTGCCGACCTGCTTCGTGAGCACGATGCGGTACTCGCGGCAGCATTCGACGGGATTCGCTACTTCCCGGTGCTGGTTCTGGTGGCGATGTATCGCCGGCCAATATTCTCAGCCCAGGTGCGGGGCCTGTCATTTGGTCCGGACCAGGCGTTGAGCAACGCTGGCGCCTATGGCGTCGATCGGCTGGACATGGTGCGCTATACGTTCAGCGGTCGTAAAGCACGCGAGCTTATCGAACGTGCCGGGCATGCCGATAGTGTCGATGATTCGCATGCCGAAGCGTTACTGGATCTCGCCGAGGCGACCCTGCGCCAATACGTCCCGGTGGAGCGCTCGGACCGGCGGGATGTCGTCGCCCATCTGTTCGACCCGGGGCTGTGCGCCTACGCGCCGCACCACTATCGGTTGCGGGCATTGCTGGAGGACCGTCGGCACATGATCGACGGTCTCTCGTTCGCTGGCGATTATTTGCGCGGCGCGTCGATCGAGGCTTGCGTGTTTTCAGCGCAGGAGGCGGCGTCTCGCATTGTCCAATCGCTTCTCGAACACCGCAGAAGCCGACCCCCCGGCGTTGGGTACAGCGGCTACGCATCGACGTAACGTTACGTCCACTCCCCCCCCCCC
>NZ_KB944456.1:215319-248200 GCF_000389825.1 Pandoraea sp. SD6-2
CCCCCCCCCCCCCCCCCAGCTCGCCCGTCGCGGTTCGCGACGACGGGCATTTCACCCCCCCGAAAGCCCTTGAACGGAGTCGCCATGAACCTTCAGCCCCCCTTGACGAGCCGTGTTGCCGGTCTGCCCGGTGGTAACGGTACCGAAGCACTCGCGATGCCCAGGACACTGGATCACACACTGGTCCACAAGTCCGATCCGGCCAATGTATTCGTGGCGTCGATCATGCGCACCGACGCCACACCCGACGGATACGACTGCTTTATCGCGAACCTTCATATCGACCCGAGTCATCCCTTCTTCTTCGAACATCCCCTCGACCATGTACCGGGTCTGATGCTGATCGAAGCGAACCGACAGGTCGGGACGGCAATCTCACACCGCTTCTATGAGGTTTCGCACGATCTGGCCTTTGTTCTGAATTCGCTGGACGTGGTATTCGAACACTTTGCCGAATTGAGCGCCCCTCTGTTGGCACGATTCGTCATCGTCGCCAAGGCCTACCGGCGCGATCACCTGTCTGCCCTGACTTGCGAAAGTCAGTGGCTGCAATTCGATCGTCCGGTCGGCACGATGAATGCGCGCTGGAGCTTCTCACCACCGGCGTTGCTCGCCCGGCTGCGCCGTAACGCCGCCGCCGGCGAAGTCCATTGAGGCGCGCTCGCCTATCGAGGTCGAGCGGCGCAAGGAGGCATCATGAGACATCTCGCCCGTTGGCTAGGGTTGCATTATCAGGAGGATCTCGCTCCGCTTGCGCTGGTGGCGGGAACCGCGGCGGCGCAGGTGACAGGTTACCTATTCGCGCATGAACTGAGAACGGCGATCGCGTGGGCGGCACTGCTGTTGCTGCCCCAGATCGCAGTATCCACTGCAGTGCATAACCAATCGCACGTGGGCATGTTCTCGAGCGGATGGCGCAATCGGGTGCTTGAACTTGTGATGTGGCTGGAAACCGGCATGTATGCCGCGAAGTTCCGGCTGCATCACAGCCGGGGCCATCACCTGCATTACACCGAGCCGGAACGCGACCCGTCACGCTGGATAGATGCCGGCGGCCGGCGGATGTCGCGGCTTGCTTACATCGCTCACTATTTCTTCACGTACAACTATCACGTGCTGCGCATCGGGCGCACGTGCAAGCGTCTGCGTCAACGTTGCCTCGGGCAAGTGGCAGCCAGCTACGTTGTGCTAATCGGGTTGCTCCTTCACGACCCGCGCAACGCGCTCATCTTCTTCGTCGCACCGATTGTGCTGGTATGGCTGAACTTCATTCACATGACGTACGACGATCATATCGATCTCTACTCGCGAGATCCGTTCAAGGCGTCGCATACGAAGGCCAACATCTGGCTCAATCTCGCGTTTTTCAACAATGGGTATCACCTCGCGCATCACGTGCGTCCGGGGTTGCATTGGAGCCGGCTTCCCGCGTTTCATCGGCAAATCGAGCATCAGATCGATGTGCCGGCATCGCAGAGCGGATTGAATCGCTGGTTCCGATAACGAGGCACGCCATGACTTCAACGACGTCGGTAGGGGCTATGCCCTGCGGCACAACGTCCGCCGCAACGCGCGCGATTGTTATCGGTGGAGGAGTGGCCGGGCTGCTTGCGGCGCGGGTGCTGACCGGGCACTTCGAAGAGGTGTGGCTCGTCGACCGCGACGAATTGCCCGGTGCACCGGGGCCGAGGGCCGGCGTGCCGCAAGGTCAATTTGTGCACCAGTTGCTCATGCGAGGGCGGCGCACGCTGGAGGCCCTGTTTCCCGAGCTTGGCCAAACGTTGCTGGACGCAGGCGCCGTGCCGCTCGACTGGTATCGGTCGGTACGCTGGTTCTCGGCGGCGGGTTGGATGCCTGCGGCGGGCGAGGGTTTCGTGACCTGGTCGACGAGCCGCGACCTGCTTGAGTTCGCGGTGCGTCAACGCGTGCTGGCCGAGCGGCGCGTCAGTGTCCTGCCAGGGTGCGAAGTCACCGGCCTGAGCCTCGACGCCGGGCAGACGCACGTTTGCGGTGTCACGATTCGACAACGTCCCGGCGTATTGGCGGGTTGTCCCGGTGGTGTCACGACACTGCCTGCCGCTTTCGTCGTCGACGCCAGCGGCCGAAATTCGCACACGCCCTCGTGGCTGCGCGCGGCCGGCTTCGACATGCCGCGAGAGACCGTTGTCGATGCCCGCGTCGGCTATGCGAGCCGCCTGTACGCGGTGCCGAAGCGCTCGCCATGGCGGGATTGGCAGGCGTTGGTGGTGCATGGCCGTCCGCCCGACTGCCCGCGCAGCGGCACGATTTTTCCCATTGAGGGAAATCGGTGGATCGTTACCTTGACGGGTGTCGGCGGCAACTATCCGCCCGGTGACGAAGACAGCTTCGTTGCTTTCGCGCGCAGTCTGCGAGTGCCGGCGCTCCACGACGCCATCGCCGCTGCCGAACCCATATCGGCGATTCGCCGATTTCGCCAGACGGAGAACCGGGTGCGGCACTTCGACGAGATGACGCGCTGGCCCAGAGGCTTCGCGGTACTGGGCGATGCCGCCTGCTGCTTTAACCCGGTGTATGGGCAGGGCATGACTGTGGCTGCGCTGAGTGCGGTGGCGCTCGATGCCCATCTGTACGTACTTCGCAGTGCTGACGCTGCGCCGGGGAGTCTGACGTTGCAACGCGTGCTGGCGCGTGTCGCACGGCATGCCTGGACGTTCTCGACCGGTGTCGATTTGCGTCAGACTGGGCAGAGAGGGGCGGCGCATTGGCGTGCGCGGCTCATGCAACGCTACGTGGAGTTACTGCTCGGGCTGGCGGTAGACGACGCGGCGATATACCGCCGGTTTCTGCACGTCATGCACATGGTGGAGCCGCCGAGCGCACTTTTTGCGCCATCGGTCGCGGCTCAGGTCGCATTCAAATTCGTCTCTCGGCAGATCGCGCCCGCTCTCGCCCCGAGGTGCGCGGCGTCACCGGGGAAGTCCGATGTGATCGGCGTCAAAAAAGCGGGACCGAAGTGACGCCAGACGGTTGGGGTGCCCGGCGTGGGTGTCGCACTCACGCCGGGCTTTGCGCTTTTCACTTTCCGATGACCCGGAATCCTCAGCCGACAACCAGTTCGAGCGTGAGCGTGTCGAGCGTGAACGATCCGTCGTCCTGAATCTTGAAGTGACGGCGCACGTCGTCGGCCATCGCCGCCTGCAACGCACGAATGGCCACTTGCATCGGCACCGGCGTGCGCATGCGTGTCGTCCAGGTCTTGAAGTCGAGTTCGAGCGTGCGCGGCGTGAGCGACGCCACCGAGAAACCCGCACTTGCTGCCATCGTCATCCATTCGCTCGCCGCGTAGTCGCGCACGTGTGACGTGTCGCGCAGCACTTCCACCGCTTGCAGATACGTATCGAACAACGGCTGGCCGGTCGAGGCGACGTCGCAGATCACCACACGACCGCCCGGCTTGAGTACGCGGCGCATCTCGCGCAGCGCCGCGCCCACGTCGGCCCAGTGATGCGCACTGTAGCGGCTGAAGACGAGATCGAAGCTGGCGTTGCCGAACGGCAGCGATTCGGCCGCGCCGAGTTGCATGTCGACGTTCGTCAACCCGCGCTTCGCAGCCTCGCCCGCGACCACGCCGAGCATATCGGCCGACAGATCGTAGGCCACCACGCGCGCGGCATGCGGCGCGGTGAGGAAACTCACATGACCCGCGCCGCAGCCCAGGTCAAGCACCTGCGCCCCCGGGTGCGCGCGCACGATCGCAACGAGTTGCTCCAGATCGGCCCCCTGCGCGTGATTGGCGCTCGTCAGATAGGCGGACGCCTGCGGGCCGAACTGGCCGGTGACGACGGCGTTATGTGCGCTGTGCGCATTGCCGGTGTTGTGTGCCGCAGCGGAGTCGGTGGGGGGGTGGGTATCGCTCACGGGGAGTCTCCTTCGTCTATGGGGTGGGGGTGTCGGATTCGGCGATGTTGGGCTCAGGGGGCTTGCGCGACATCGATGGGTCTCACGATAATGGCTCACCAATACCGGTACAAGTTGCCTATTTATCCTGGTATGAAAACTACCCCTATGCCAACATCCGGCACCCTGCCGGCAGTGCCGTCCTCACCTGCCGATGATGCGCGCCAGCGCCGGGCGCTGGGAGATTTTCTGCGCGCGCATCGCGAGCGGCTGACCCCGGCGGCGGTCGGACTGCCGTTGCTTGGGCGACGCCGCACGCCGGGGCTGCGACGCGAAGAGGTGGCGCAGTTATGCGGATTGTCGTCGACCTGGTACACGTGGATCGAACAGGCGCGGGAGGTGTCGATTTCGGCAGGCGCGCTGGCCTCGGTGGCCAGCGCGCTGCGGCTTTCGCGTGCCGAACGGGCATATCTCTTCGATCTGGCGGGCAAACGCGATCCCGAGCGCGGCGCGGCGCCGTTACCGCATCACGCGGCGGCGCAGGTGCAGGCGGCAGTCGCCGCCGTGGCGGCGCCTGCCTATGCGCTCGACCGGTGCTGGGACGTCCTCGCGTGGAACGATGCTGCCGCAGACATCTTCCGGGGCTGGCTCGATATGCCCGGCGCGAAAAATCTGCTGCGCTACATCTTCCTCGACGCGGGCGCACTGACGTTGATTCAGGCGTGGGAGAGCCGTGCGCGACGTGTCGTGGCGGAGTTTCGCGCCGAATGCAGCGCATATCTCGACGACACCCCCGTGCGTGCGCTCACAGACGCCCTGCAACGCGAGAGCAGCGTGTTCGCCGCGCTCTGGTCGCAGCAAGATGTCGTGGAGCGCGAGGGCGGCAGGCGCGGTTTTCATCACCCTGTGCGCGGAGACATCGACTTTGCGCAGGTCACGTTCCGTTTATCGGGGCACGACGACGTCAAGCTCGTGATGTTGCTGCCCTAGCACGACGGCCGCGACGGCAATGTCGCCAAGTCCGTCAGATGGCGGGGCGCAGCCACTGCACGAACAGTGTGGCGCTTGCCATGCCGAGCAGCGTCATGATGAGCGAGCCTCCAACGTGAACGATCACGATGAGCGATGCCCAGCCCATCTGCCCTTCGCGCAGCAGCGTGGTGACTTCGGCCGAGAAGGTGGAGAACGTGGTGAGGCCGCCGAGAAAGCCGGTGACGATCAACAGACGCGACTCGACCGGGATCGATGGAAAGTGACTGAAGAGCGTGACGGCGATCCCGATCAGATAGCCGCCGCCGAGATTGGCCGCGAGGGTGCCGAGCGGGAGTGTCGGCAAGATCGCATTGAACTGCACGCTGAGTGCCCAGCGCAACAGCGCGCCGAGGGCAGCCCCGATGCTGATGGCGAAGACCGAAGCAAACATGGGTGACTCCTCTGCAAAGCGGATGCAGAAAAAAAACGGCCAGCCCTTTCGGACTGGCCGCTTTCGCCTCTCAAGCGAAGACTGCGGGCATTGCCACAGGACTCAGTCCTTCGGGAACGACGTGGCGCCGCCGTGCGCGCCCGACCACTCGGCCGGTGCATGCAGGAATTTCTCGACTTCGTCGAGCGTCTTCGTGTCGAAGTGGTTCTGCTGCTTGGCAACGCGCAGCACATCCCACCACGTCGCGAGCGAGTGCAGTTGGACGTCGATGTCCTTGAGCACCTGACGGCTCTCCGGGAAGATGTCGTAGTGGAAGATCACGAACACGTGATTCACGCTCGCACCGGCTTCGCGCAGCGCCTTGCAGAAATTGATCTTGCTGCGACCGTCGGTCGTCAGATCTTCCACGAGCAGCACGCGCGAGCCTTCCGGCAGATCGCCTTCGATCTGTGCATTACGGCCGAAGCCCTTCGGTTTTTTGCGCACGTACTGCATCGGCAGCATCAGCTTGTCGGCGATCCAGGCCGCGAACGGAATGCCTGCGGTCTCGCCGCCGGCCACTGTGTCGAATTGCTCGCAGCCGACGTCCTGAATGATGACGGCCTCGGCGAAGTCCATCAGCGTACGGCGCACACGCGGGTACGAGATCAGCTTGCGGCAGTCGGTGTAGACCGGGCTGGCCCAGCCCGAGGTGAAGATGTACGGCTTCTCGGCGTTGAAATGCACCGCGCCCACTTCGAGCAGGATCTTGGCGGTGATGTCGGAAATCGCCTGGCGGTCGATGCCAATCATGATGCGGTTCCTTAGCGTAGCTGCCCGCCGTGGGGCGTGCAGCCAGGAGTCATGGGTAAGTCGGCGGGGCGCCGCAGCGCGTAGGGCACTGAGGCAAAACGCCGTCTAAGGCGGCGGGTCTGCACGTCTTGCGACGATCGACCGGCGCTTGAACGCGAATTATGCCACAAGTTTCAGCAGATGCGAGGTCAATTATGCACTGAGCGTATATTTTCAACCCAAGAAATACGCGCGATGTGCCCGCACGGCGCATATGAGAAATCATCTCCGATAGATGAGTCCAAAAAAAGAGACAGTTGCCGAGCCTTTATGACAGGCATACACTCACGCCGAAAATTCAGACCCGTCGGACGCGCTCATGCCAAACGATTCCTCGCCCTCGCTTGCGGCTTCTGCCGTACCGCAAGACACCGCCTACGCGAACCGTGCCCTCTGGGCCTCGGCCATCGGCTATGCCATGGACGGCTTCGATCTGCTGATCCTCGGCTTCATTCTGCCGGCCATTGCCGCCGACCTCGCGCTGTCGAGCGCGCAGTCGGGGGCGCTTGTCACGTGGACCCTCGTGGGCGCCGTCGTGGGCGGCATTGTCTTCGGCATGCTCTCCGATCGTTATGGCCGCGTACGCGTGCTGTCGTGGACGATTCTGCTCTTCGCCGTGTTCACCGGCCTGTGCTCGCTCGCCCAGGGGTATTGGGATCTGCTGGCGTACCGGACGATCGCCGGCATCGGTCTGGGGGGCGAGTTCGGCATCGGCATGGCGCTTGCGGCGGAAGCCTGCGCGCCGGAGCGTCGTGCACGCGCCTCGTCGTTCGTGGGGCTGGGATGGCAGGCCGGGGTGCTCGCCGCCGCGTTGCTCACGCCGTTGCTGCTGCCGGTCATCGGCTGGCGCGGCATGTTCGCTGTGGGTTTGCTGCCCGCCGTCGTGTCGTTCGTCATGCGTCGCACGCTCGGCGAGCCCGAGATGTTCCTCGCCCAACAAAAGCAGCCGCGCGAACACGCGCCGCTCAAATTGCTGGTCAAGGATTGCGCCACCACGCGCGCGAGCCTCGGCGTGGCGATTCTGTGCTCGGTGCAGAATTTCGGTTACTACGGCCTGATGATCTGGATGCCGTCGTACCTGTCGAAGACGTTCGGTTACTCGCTCACCAAGTCGGCGATGTGGACGGCGGTGACGGTGCTCGGCATGGCGTTCGGCATCTGGCTGTTCGGGCGGTTGGCCGATCGCTTCGGTCGCCGCCCGACGTTCATCGGCTATCAGATCGGTGCGGTCGTGATGGTGTTTATCTACGCCCAGTTGCAGTCGCAGTTCGCGTTGCTGATCGGCGGTGCGGTGATGGGGCTGTTCGTGAACGGCATGATTGGCGGCTACGGCGCGCTGATTTCGGAGCTGTATCCGACGGCCGCACGTGCAACGGCGCAAAACGTGCTGTTCAACATCGGCCGCGCCGTCGGTGGTTTCGGACCGCTCGCGGTGGGGGCGCTGGCGGCCGCCTATTCGTTCAAGATGGCGCTCGTTTTGCTCGCCAGCATTTACGTGCTCGACATTCTCGCCACGCTTTTCCTGATTCCGGAGCGTCGCGGCGAGGCACTGAAGTAGGGCGCGATGGCGGTCAATCGCCCGCGCGGCAGGCGCCGCGTGCGGCATCATGCTTTTGGCGCAAGGTGTACACTTTGCGTCCTGCGGTGCGTCCGGCGCACCGTAAGTCTCACGATCCGGGCGCGCATCGGCGCGGCATGCCGGATCGGGGAAGCGGTGGCCATCACGCTGCCGCGTAGCGAAGAAAACCGTCGACGACACAATCGTCGAGTCCCTCCGGTTGTCTCTTCCCCGCCGTGATCCGTGAAAAGACGGTTGAGCCCGGACGCTGCCCGCATGCGGCACGGGGCCCGGCCGTCGCCCTGTCATTAGGTATCGAGATATGGATGAAGAACTGAAACAAAGCGCCCTGGCTTACCACGAGAATCCGCGTCCGGGCAAAATCTCGGTGACGCCGACCAAGCCGCTGTCGAACCAGATCGACCTGTCGCTGGCCTACTCCCCCGGCGTGGCCTACGCGTGCGAGGCCATCGCCGAAGACCCGCTCGCCGCCAACCGTTACACGTCGCGCGGCAACCTCGTCGGCGTGATCACCAACGGCACCGCAGTGCTCGGCCTGGGCAACATCGGTCCGCTCGCCGCCAAGCCGGTGATGGAAGGCAAGGGCTGCCTGTTCAAGAAGTTCGCCGGCATCGATGTGTTCGACATCGAACTCGCCGAACACGATCCGGACAAGCTCGTCGAAGCCATTGCCATGCTCGAGCCGACGCTCGGCGGCATCAACCTCGAAGACATCAAGGCGCCCGAGTGCTTCTACATCGAGAAGAAGCTGCGCGAGCGCATGAAGATCCCCGTTTTCCACGACGATCAGCACGGCACCGCCATCATTGCCTCGGCCGCTATCCTCAACGGCCTGAAGGTCGTGGGCAAGGATATTGGCAAGGTGAAGCTGGTCTGCTCGGGTGCCGGCGCTGCTGCCATCGCCTGCCTGGATCTGCTGGTGAACCTCGGCCTGAAGAAAGAGAACATTCTGGTTCTCGACTCGAAGGGCGTGATTCACACCGGCCGCGACAAGCTCGACGAGAGCAAGGCGCGTTACGCCGTCGCCACCGAAGCGCGCACGCTCGCCGACGCCTCGAACGGAGCCGACGTGTTCCTCGGTTGTTCGACCGCCGGCGTGCTCACGGGCGACATGGTCAAGACCATGGGCCCGAAGCCGCTGATTCTCGCACTCGCCAACCCGGAGCCGGAAATCCGCCCGGAAATCGCGAAGGCTGCGCGTCCGGACTGCATCGTCGCGACCGGCCGTTCGGATTACCCGAACCAGGTCAACAACGTGCTGTGCTTCCCGTTCATCTTCCGCGGCGCGCTCGACGTCGGTGCGACCACCATCACGGAAGAAATGAAGCTCGCCACCGTGCGTGCCATCGCCGAACTGGCGCAGGAAGAAGAGCAAAGCGAAGAAGTCGCGCGCGCCTATGAAGGCCAGTCGCTCGAGTTCGGTCCGGAATACATCATTCCGAAGCCGTTCGATCCGCGCCTGATCATCAAGATCGCACCCGCCGTGGCGCAAGCCGCGATGGATTCGGGCGTGGCCACGCGTCCGATCGCAGACATGGACGCCTATCGCGAACAACTCGGCACGACCGTGTATCGCACCGGCTTCATCATGCGCCCGGTGTTCGCCGCCGCCCGTGCTCGCTTCGGCAACGACGCCGCCCGCATCGTGTTTGCCGAAGGGGAAGACGAGCGCGTGCTGCGTGCTGCCCAGTTCGTGCTGGCCGAGGGCATCGCCAAGCCGATCATCATCGGCCGTCCGGCCGTCGTGGAAATGCGTTTGCAGAAGATCGGCTCGAAGCTCAAGCCGGGCGTCGATTTCGAGATCGTGAATCCGGAAGACGATACGCGTTATCAACGCTGCTGGCAGGAGTATCACAACCTCGGCGCGCGTCACGGTGTGACGCCGGAAGTCGCCAAGGCGGCCATGCGCAAGGACAACACGCTGATCGGTGCGATTCTCGTGCGTCTGGGCGAAGCCGACGGCATGATCTGCGGCATGATCGATACCTACCACCGCCATCTGGATGTGGTCGATCAGGTGATTGGCCGCGCGGCCGGTGTCGAGAACTACGCCGCCATGAACCTGTTGATGCTCGAAAAGCGCAACCTGTTCATCAGCGACACGTACGTCAACGAGACGCCGACGTCGGAGCAACTCGCCGAGATGACCGTGCTCGCCGCGAAGGAAATCGAGCGCTTCGGCATCGCCCCGAAGGTGGCGCTGCTCTCGAACTCGAACTTCGGCAGCGTGAAGTCGGCATCGGCACAACGCATGGCTCGCGCCTGCGAACTGCTCGCCGCGCGCGCACCGGCGCTGGAAGTCGACGGCGAAATGCATGGTGATGCCGCGTTGTCGGAGACGGTGCGTCGCGCCGCGTATCCGGCGTCGCGTCTGTCGGGCGAAGCGAACCTGCTCGTCATGCCGAACGTGGAAGCGGCGAACATCACGTACAACCTGCTCAAGATGACGGGCGGCGAAGGCGTGACGGTCGGCCCGTTCCTGCTCGGCTGCGCCAAGCCGGTTCACATCCTGACGCCGGCCGCCACCGTGCGCCGTATCATCAACATGACTGCCGTGGCTGCGGCCAACGTCAGCCGTTGATGATCGGGGCGGACATGGCGCCGGGGTGATCTCCGGCGTTACTGTGCGCCGACTGCGCAAAAGCGCAAAAAATCCCGCCAGACGCTCACGCGCTGGCGGGATTTTTGTTGGACTGCTGACTCAGCGAATCAAGCGGCCACGCGATGCGAACTGCCATCGCGGAACTGTGCCAGCAGCTTCGTCCATTTGATACGCGTGGCGGCGAGGTTCTGCTCCTTGATGTGCCCGTAGCCGCGAATCTCCTGCGGCAGCTCCGCCAGTTGTACGGCCAACGACAGGTTGCTCTCGTTCAGCCGCGACACCAGTTCGCTCACCAGCGTTTCGTACTCGCCGATCAGGGCCCGTTCCGTGCGGCGCTCCTGCGTGCGGCCGAAGATGTCGAACGCCCCGCCGCGCAGTCCCTTGAACTTCGCCAGCACACCGAACGCCTTCATCATCCACGCGCCATAGGCCTTTTTGACGAGATGGCCCTTGTCGTCGTGCTTGGCCAGCGACGGCGGCGCCAGGTGGAAGCGCAGCGTGAAGTCGCCTTCGAACTGCTCGTTGATCTTCTTCATGAATGCCGGGTCGGTGTACAGCCGCGCCACTTCATACTCATCCTTGTAGGCCATGAGTTTGTAAAGCGCCCGGGCGACGGCTTCGGTCAGCGGCATTTGCATGCCCTCTTGCGTGAGCGGCGTTTCGGCGGCGCGCACACGGTCGACGGTCTGCTTGAAGCGTTCTGCATAAACGCGATCCTGATACGCCACCAACTGGTCGTAACGGCGCTGGATCAGCATATCCAGCGCGCGCGGCGTATGCAGCGTAATCAGCTTGCCGCCGGCGGCAGACGACTCCGGCGTCTCGTTCTGCTGCGCCAGCCGACGCACCGACGCCAGATCGTGTGCGGCGCGACGGCCCCACTCGAACGCTTGCTTGTTCTTCTCGATCGCCACACCGTTCAGTTCGATGGCGCGCATGAGAGCGGCGTGCGAGAGCGGCACCCATCCCTTTTGCCACGCGTACCCGAGCACGAACGGGTTCGTGTAGATGGTATCGCCGAGCAGACGCAGCGAGAGGTGGTTCGCATCGACGAAGTCGACGCTGTCGCCGGCCGCCGCACGAATATCGTTCTCCGTGCTTGCGCCGGGGAAGCGCCAGTTCGGATTGCGGATGAACTCGGCCGTCGGTGTGTGCGCGCTGTTGACCACGATGTTCGTCACGCCGTGCTGCACGCGTGAGAGCGTGTCGTCGCTCGCCGTCGTAATGGCGTCGCACCCGATCACTACGCGGGCGTCGCCCATGGCGATGCGTGTGGCGTGAATGTCCTCCGGTTGCAGTGCGATCTGCACGTGGCTCGTCACCGCGCCGCCCTTCTGCGCGAGGCCGGTCACATCGAGCGTCGTGACGCCCTTGTTTTCCAGATGCGCCGCCATGCCGAGCAGGCCGCCGATGGTCACCACGCCGGTGCCGCCCACGCCCGTCACGAGAATGCCGTACGGACGCGTGATCGCCGGCAACGGCGGTTCAGGCAGCGGCGGCAGACCGCTGCTGTCGACCTGCGCCGTCTTGGGTTTGCGCAGTTGACCGCCTTCGACCGTCACGAAGCTCGGGCAGAAGCCGTTCAGGCACGAATAGTCCTTGTTGCAGGTCGACTGGTTGATCTGACGCTTCGTGCCGAATTCCGTTTCCAGCGGCTCGACCGACAGGCAGTTCGACTTCACGGAGCAATCGCCGCAACCTTCGCAAACGGCTTCGTTGATGACCACGCGCTTTGCCGGATCGGGGTACGCACCGCGTTTGCGGCGGCGGCGCTTCTCGGTGGCGCAAGTCTGGTCGTAGATCAGGATCGACGTGCCCTTGACCAGCCGCAGCTCGCGCTGCACGCGATCCAGTTCGTCGCGGTGATAGACGGGGACGTCGCCAACGAGCTTCACGCCGTCGTACTTTTCGGGTTCGTCGGTCACGATGACGATCTTCGCCGCACCTTCGGCATCGACCTGCGCCACGATCTGCGGCACGGAGAGCGTGCCGTCGACGGGCTGGCCGCCGGTCATGGCGACCGCATCGTTGTACAGAATCTTGTAGGTGATGTTGACCTTCGACGAGATCGCCGCGCGAATGGCGAGCAGCCCCGAGTGGAAGTACGTACCGTCGCCGAGGTTGGCGAAAATGTGTTCGTCGCACGAGAACGGCGCCTGCCCGATCCAGGGCACCCCTTCGCCGCCCATTTGCGAGAAGGTGTCGGTGCGGCGATCCATCCACACGGTCATATAGTGACACCCGATGCCGGCGATGGCGCGCGACCCTTCGGGCACATTGGTCGACGTGTTGTGCGGGCAGCCCGAGCAGAACCACGGCTTGCGTTCGACTGCGATGCGCGGCTTGGCGAGCGCTTGCTCCTTCGCCTCGATCACCCGCAGGCGTGCGGCGATGCGCTCGCGCACGTCGCTCGGCAGCTCGAACTTCTCAAGGCGCGTGGCAATCGCTTTGGCGATCAGCGCGGGCGAGAGTTCATAGTGCGCGGGCAGCAGCCAGTTGGCCATCGGCACGGACCACTCGCCACCGGCGCCGTCCTTTTCGTCGAACTTGCCGTACACGCGCGGACGCACGTCGTCGCGCCAGTTGTACAGCTCTTCCTTGATCGCGTATTCGAGGATCTGACGCTTCTCCTCGACGACCAGAATCTCCTGCAGGCCTTGTGCGAACGCGCGCGCACCCTGCGCTTCGAGCGGCCACACGCAACCCACTTTGTACAGGCGAATGCCGATGCGCTGGCACGTGGCTTCGTCCAGCCCCAGATCGGCGAGCGCCTGACACACGTCGAGATACGCCTTGCCGCCGGTCATGATGCCGAAGCGCGCGTGGGGCGAATCGATCATCACGCGGTCGAGCTTGTTGGCGCGTACGTAAGCAAGCCCCGCGTACCACTTGTAGTCGAGCAGACGCGCTTCCTGCACCAGCGGCGGGTCGGGCCAGCGGATGTTCAGGCCGTCGGGCGGCATGATGAAGTCGTTCGGCAGATGGATGTCGACATTGTGCGGATCGATCATCACCGAGGCGGACGACTCGACCACGTCCGTCACGCACTTCATCGCGATCCACAGGCCGGAGTAGCGGCTCATTGCCCAGCCGTGCAGACCGTAGTCGAGATACTCCTGAACGTTCGACGGATACAGCACGGGAATGCCGGCTGCCTTGAAGTCGTGCTCGGACTGATGCGCGAGGGTGGAGGATTTGGCGGCGTGGTCGTCGCCCGCGAGCACCAGCACGCCGCCATGCTTCGATGTGCCCGCCGAGTTGCCGTGCTTGAACACGTCCATGGAGCGGTCGACGCCGGGGCCTTTGCCGTACCACATGGAGAACACGCCATCGAACTTGGCAGGGTACAGATTGACCTGTTGGGAGCCCCACACGGCAGTGGCGGCAAGGTCTTCGTTCAGGCCGGGCTGGAAGACAATGTGATGGCTCGCGAGGTGCTGTTTCGCTTTCCATAGCGACAGATCCAGACCGCCGAGCGGTGAGCCGCGATAGCCCGAAATGTAACCCGCGGTGTTGAGCCCGGCGGCGGCATCGCGCGCCTGCTGCAACATCGGTAGCCGGACCAAAGCCTGGATGCCGCTCATGTAAGCGCGACCGCGCTCGAGCGTGTACTTGTCGTCGAGCGTGACCGATTCTAGCGCGGCCAGCAAACTCGGGTTGACGGGGGCGTTCATGGGGTGTGCTCCTCACTCTCACTGATTTTGGGATCGCCAAAACTTCCTGCCCCTCCCGCTCTCGTGAAGCAGGACGGCAGCGGTGAATGCCGGCCTCCGAATATCGCTTTACCCAGGTGTTCACTTGCGTGAGATCACCCGTCGAGCGGGGCCTTTTATCGTGATACTGATGCCAGTCGGACTTATGTTAGCACCGGTGTCAGGGCGGTGCCTGACGGGTAGGGTGACGTTTCATAGGTGACCGATCGGGGGCAGTATAACGAGGATTATGACGTTTACGTAAACGTCAGATGGATGGCGTAAACCCTCGTCCGTCGTTTCCGCCTTTGCCTCCTTATGCCACCCGCAGGTGCGACGTCGAGACGCATGGCCGCTTTCGGATTTCGCCTCAAAATGGCGGCATTGTGTCGCGATTATGTCGGCAAACGTACGTTTGTCGGTGTCTTCTGACACGAGGGTAACAACGTGTAACGGTTCGGCGTCGGCGGGAACAGACTGGGCAGAATGCCCACTAACGCTTTACCCGACACGTTGGGTACGTTCTTAGCGCACAGTCTGTGCGCCTAGCAATATAGCGATACGCAAGAAGGAGTCACTGTGAATCAACGAAACATTGCCAAATTCCTGCTGGTTTCCGCTTCGTTTCTGACCTTGGAAGTGAGCGTTGCTCGCGCCGACGAAATGGCGCGCGACAAAACGGCCGAACCTACCCCGATGACGCAGCAGCGAACCACGCAACAGCCGCAGCGTTACGAAGGCCCGCTCGACCAGCGCACGATCGATCCGCGAGAATTCCAGCGCCGCTAATGCGGCCCGATCCATGCTGAGTGCGTTGCCGTATCGGTGACACGCTCCGACCCACCAGGGCGCCGCCTGACCAGGTTGGCGCCTTTTTCTTTGTCTGTGGCGCTTCAGAGCGGGGCGAGGCTGTAATTTCCCGTAATCGTCTTGCTGGGGCGATGTCTTCCTGAAAATAAAGATGCTGCGCAATAATATTGCGCACACATACAAATAATGGGGAGAAAAATGTCGAAGCTGGAACTGGATAAGATCGATCGCCGGATCCTCGCCCTGTTGCAAAGCAATGGCCGGCTGTCCAATCTCGAAATTGCCGAGCAGGTCAGGCTGTCCCCGAGTCCCTGCCTGCGGCGCATCCGGCGTCTGGAGGAGGCCGGTGTCATTCGCGGCTACGTTGCGCTGCTCGAGCCAACGCGGCTCGGACTCGGCCTGCTCGCCTACGTCAACGTACGGCTCGACAAGCGGCATCCCGGTGACGGAGAGGGCGGCTCGGTCATCGAGCACTTCCGCCGCGTGGTCGAGACCTGGACGGAAGTCGTCGGCTGCTACGCGATGGCCGGCGACATGGACTATTTGCTGCGCGTGCATGTGCGCGACATGGCGCACTTCTCGCAATTCATGCAGACGCAACTGATCGTGCATCCGAGCGTCGTCGACGTCAAAACGAGCTTCGTGCTCGATCAGCTCAAGGAGACGACGGCGCTACCGCTGCCGTGAACCGGCGAACGCCGTCATTGTGACGAAGACAAAAAACCCGGCCAATCGACCGGGTTTCTTTTTTTGCGGGACGGCCGACGTGTCGGTCAGGCAGCACGCTCGTTCGGCAGGAGTGCCCCGAACAGGCGGCGGGCGTCGCGAAGCTGACGCTTGACCGCGTAATCGAAGGCGGCGACCTGATCCTGCATCATTTCCGAGAGCATCGACTGCGTGTCGGCCGGCGGCAGGCTCAAATAAGCATCGGCTTCGCCGTAAGCGAAGTTGATCTCCATGCCGGCCTTCTTCGCAATGCGCATCATGCGGGCGTTGCGCGAGAGGCAGTGCATATACAGCGTGTCGACGCGCTTGTTACGGCAATGGATGGCGGCACGCTCGAACAGACGTGAGCCGATGCCACGGCCACGAGCCGATTCGAGCACCGAGACGCCAAACTCCGCGACACGGCCGTTCTTGCCTTCCGGCAACTGGGCGACGTGGGCAACGGCGACGAGCGCGAGATTATCGTCGTAGACACCAAATACGCTGTCACGCGAGAAATCGAGGCTGGCGACGTAGCGAGTGATCACGTCGTCGCTGACGGCCTGACCGAAGCGCAGCAGGCGGTCTTCTTCGCCGAGCGCCAGAAAGTGGCGCTGGAGCCGGTGGATGTCGCCGGACGTCAGCTCACGAATCATCACGCTCGACCGCTCGTTGGCGGCAGTCGTCGCGCGGGCGACTTCGGGCGTGGGGTTCGGGGCAGTCATGGCGTAATCCTTGGGTATTCTTTAGTGCGTGTACTGAATTGTGCGACGCAAAAGAATTATACCTGATTGAGTAGGTAAAAACCCTAGGAAATAAATGCCTGCCGTGGAGGGAAATACCTAAGTCACTGAAGAGTGGCGTCTTTTCTCGATGTGGCTCTCGACGACGCTCGATGAGAGGTTGTTGCGAGGCAACAAAAAAAAGGCGACGAATCGCCTTTTTTGTAAGTGATTACTTGCTTCGTTAGGTGCGTGAGGGCGTAGCTGCGGTCGGGATGGCGGCTTCGATACCGCCGGGCAGCGGCGCGACGAGTCCGTGTTCGAGCACCGCGATGACCTCATTGGCGAAATCGCGGTACCGCATGCGGCCACCGGGTTTGAGCCATGTGAAGGTCCAGTTGATCATGCCGAACAGCATCATCGTGAGCGCGGTCTGATTGTGCTTGGCGACCCGGTCGGGGAACGCACGCGAGAGTTGACGGGCAAACGCGGCCACCACGTCACGCTGACGGTTGAGCACGATCTCCCGTTGCTCATCGTTGAGGAACTTGACGTCGTTGAGCAGCGCGATATGGCGCGTCTGCGACGTCTCGTACTCATCGAGAAACGCGCGAATCAGTTCGTGGAACGTATCGCGCTCGGACAGCCCGCGGCGTTGCCCAAGCGCCTCGACCTCGGTGACGATCAGCATCAGGCGCTTGGTATAGCGCTCTAGCAGATCGAACAGAATGGCGTCTTTGCTCGCGTAGTAGTGATACAGCCGGGCCTTGGACGTGCCGCATGCGGCGGCCAGCTCGGACATCGACGTGCTCGGATAGCTCGCGTGGGCGAAGGCCTCGGCGGCGACGTCGAGAATCTGTTCGCGCTGCGATTCATGATCGGGCGCTTTGGTACGTGCCATAAACGGGGGTTACTCCAGTCGTAGATCGCACGCGGCGGGCGCCGTGGTGTCGCCGCGCAACGCGAGTCGGCCTGCCGCACCGAGTTCGCGGCAGCGCCACAACAGAAAACTGTCGGTCGCAAAAAAGCCTTCGATGCGAGGCATCGTCTCGCCGAGGAACGCGGCCATCGGCGTCCAGGCAACGGGTGCCTGGGCCAGAATCTGGTCGTCGATCTCGGCGAATGTCGCGCCTTCGAAGGTGTTGTGCATCCAGCGGCGCACCTGCGTGTTCACTTGTTTGAGCGCCCGCCATTCCAGCGACAGACGGCCAATACGTAATAGCGAAATCGGGGCGATGCGCGCGAAGCGTTCGGCCAGCACTTCCGGCGCATACATGCCGACGCTGGTACGCCGTTCTGCGATGGGCGGTGTGCCGGGCGTTGCCAGGTCGCTGCCGCGCAGCACGACCTCGTTCAGACGGGCGGGTGTGTTGCGCAGCATGAATGCCACGCGGCGCAGCGTGAGTTGATCCGACGCGCTGTCGCCATGCCAGCAAACCACGGCATTGTCGCCCTCCACCAGACGTTGTAGCGATGCCAGTTCTTCGCGCAGCTCGCTGGCGTAATCGCGACCGGCAGACGGCAGCACGCGTTGCCAGAAGGCGGCCCGCTGCCGCTCGTTCTCGTCGACCTCGCGCAACGGGCCAAGGGCCAGATCGTCACGCAGGACAAGCACGGGGTCGGCGCGATGCGCTAGCGCCATCGCCGCACGCAACTGCTGCGCGGCGATATCGCCACAAACGACATGGATGGTATTCATGCCCGGTAGTTTACGGTATTCCCGCACCCTCGGGTTGACGCTCCCGTAATGCCCGAAATCATCGGCGCATTGGCGGGATTTCACGCATGTTCCGGCCGCGTGGAAGTGACGTTCCCACGGCGTGGCAAGCACGCATTCGACATGCCGGAGCCGTTGATGCGGTGGCTCCGGCGCACCGGTTCAGCGCAGGCCGGATGCCGGCTCAGCGCTCGTCGTAGCTCACCACGACGCGCTCGGTGAGCGGACGTGCCTGGCAGGTCAGTACGAAACCCTGCTCGACTTCGTAGTCTTCCAGCGTGTAGTTCTTGTCCATCGCCACTTCGCCCTCGAGTACTTTCGCACGGCACGTGCAGCACACACCGCCCTTACAGGCATAGGGCAGCGACAGACCGGCGGCCAGCCCTGTATCCAGAATGCTCTGACCTTCATACGGCTGGCGCAGGCGACGTTCCTTGCCGTCCATCACCACGACCAGTTCCGCCATCGGCGTATCTTCCGTGATGACGACCGGCTTCGCTGCGGCTTGCGGCGAGGGCACGCCGAACCGCTCGACGTGAATCTTTTCCTTGGCGACGCCGGCGGCGGCGAGCGCAGCTTCGGCGGCGTCCATCATCGGGCCCGGGCCGCAGATGAAGGCTTCATCGATGCTCGACGCCGGAATGAGCGTCTCGATGAAGGCGGTGCACTTGTCCTGATCGAGCAAGCCGTTGAACAGCTCGACTTCCTGCGCTTCGTCCGAGAGCACGTGATACAGGCGCAGACGGCCCAGATACGTGTTCTTCAGGTCTTCGAGCGCTTCGGCGAACATGATCGCGGGCACCGAACGGTTGCCGTAGACCAGCGTGAACTGACTGTCGGGCTCGGCAGCCAGCGTGGTCTTGATGAGCGCGAGCATCGGCGTGATACCCGAGCCGCCGGCGAAACCGACGTAGTGCTTCGCGTTGTTTGCCGCCAGACGCGTGAAGAAGCGCCCATCCGGCGTCATGACATCGATCTGCTGTCCCGGTTTCAACTGGTCGTTCGCGAAGTTCGAGAACTTGCCGCCCGGCACGCGCTTGATGCCCACGCGCAGTTCGCCCGTGGCTTCGTACTCGGGCACCCCGACGCAGATCGAGTAGGAACGACGGGCTTCTTCGCCATCGATCTCGGTCTTGAGCGTGAGGAACTGGCCTTGCGTGAAACGATAGGCGTCGCGCAACGCGTCCGGCACCGTGAAGGCGATGGAGATGGCGTCGGCGGTTTCGGGCCGGATTTCGCGGATGGTCAGCGAGTGGAATTGCGGGGTCGTCATCGTGGGCTTCCTTGCCGCCCGGCTGCGGGTGCCGACGGGCGGAGTGTCGGCATCGCTATGCGCGAAGCGGGATCAGTCGGGTCAATCAATAGGGCTTGAAGTAGTCGAACGGCTCACGGCACGTACGGCAACGGTAATGCGCTTTGCAAGCGGTCGAGCCGAAGGCCGATACGACTTCCGTGTCGGCCGAGCCGCAATGCGGGCACGGCACACCGTCCTTCGGCCGGCCGTAGAACGTGATCTTGCGTGGGGCATCGGCGGCTACGGCATGCGCGCCCGTGGGCGGGGCAATGCCGTAGCTGCGCAGCTTCTCGCGGGCTTCGGGGCTGATCCAGTCCGTCGTCCATGCGGGTGCGAGCACCGTCTTGACGTGCCACGGGCCGAGGCCCGCGCGCGTCATGGCTGCGGCAATGTCTTCGGCGATCTGCTGCATCGCCGGACAGCCCGAGTACGTGGGGGTGATCACGATCTCGAACGCGGTGTCGCCGCTGTCGTTCGCAACGACGCGCACATCGCGCAGAATGCCGAGTTCCCGGATCGACACGACCGGAATCTCCGGATCGGGCACCGCTTCGAGCGTCTGCCATGCGAGTGGCAGCGACGCCGCCGAGGCCGGCGTGAGCACGCCGGGCGCGACAGGCGGTGTGAGCGGAAGATTCATGGTCGTATCGGTGTCCAGAGCGGCAAACGAGCGCATCGCGAGGCTTACCAGGTCGCGCCGGGATGCTGGCGTGCCAGCCCCTGCATCTCGCCGAGCAGATAGCTCATGTGCTCGGAGTGACGACCCAACTTGCCGGTGCTTTCGAACGCGCCGCCGACCGGTGCGGTGAGCGTGGCTTCGGCGAGCGCGTCGTTCACCGTGGCTTGCCACGCGTCCTTCAGGCTGGCCATCGTGACGCCCGTACCAGCGGCAGCCACGGTGTCTTCGAGCGTGTCGTGCTTGAAGATCTCGTTCATGTACGGCACCAGATAATCGAGCGCGGCCTGCGCGCGGCGGTGCGATTCCTCGGTCCCGTCGCCGAAGCGCACGAGCCAGTCGCGCGCGTGATGCAGGTGGTAATGCGCTTCCTTGATTGACTTGGCGGCGATGGCGGCAAGCTCGGTGTCGGCCGACTGTGTGAGCGCTTGCCACACTTCGACCATCAGGGCCGAGTAGAGGAAGTTGCGCACGATGGTCACGGCGTAGTCGCGCTCGGCGGCAGTCGTGCCGGCGGTCGGGCCATAATGGGGCAGCTCGACGAGCGTCCAGTTACGGAACGAGAATTCGTCGCGCCAGAAGGCGTAGTCGTCTTCCTGCTTGGTGATGCCGGTGAGATCGGTTTCGACCTTGGCGGCGTGCTGATAGAGCATGCGCGCCTGACCGATGAGATCGAGGCTCAGGTTGGTGAGCGCGATGTCTTCTTCCAGCACGGGGCCGTGACCACACCACTCCGCGTTGCGCTGACCGAGGATCAGCGCGTTGTCGGCGAGGCGCAGCAGATAGGACAGATGTTCCTGCGTCGGTTTCATGTTCTGGGGTCTCGCATGGGGCGCGCCGTGGGCATGGAGTTGCATGGGCGCGCTGCCGCTTACATGTGGTTCACTTCTTCCGGCAACTGGTAGAAGGTCGGATGGCGGTAGATCTTGTCGGCGGCCGGATCGAACAGCTCGGCCTTGTCTTCCGGGGCCGACGCCGTGATGGCGTTAGAGGGCACGACCCAGATGCTCACGCCTTCCTGACGGCGCGTGTAGACGTCGCGCGCCATGCGCAGCGCCATCTCGGCGTCGGCGGCGTGCAGACTGCCGCTGTGCTTGTGCTCGAGGCCCATCTTGCTGCGTACGAACACTTCCCAGAGGGGCCATTCCTTGTTGCTTGCTTGCGTCATGATCGTTCCTGATGTCTTGTGAGGGGCTGGCCGGATGCGGCTCACGCGGCCTGTTTTTCGGCGCGCTGGCGCTGCTTGGCGGCGTGCGCCAGGGCAGCGTCGCGCACCCAGGCGCCTTTCTCGTGGGCGGCCACACGGGTGCCGAGACGTTCCTTGTTGCACGGGCCTTCACCGCCCACCACGCGCCAGAATTCGCTCCAGTCGATCTCGCCGTAGTCGTGGGCGCGGCGGCTCTCGTTCCACTTCAGATCCGGATCGGGGAAGGTCACGCCGAGCACCTTGGCCTGTTCGACGGCGGCGTCGACAAACTTCTGGCGCAGATCGTCGTTCGAGATGCGTTTGATGCCCCACTGCATGGTTTGCGTGCTGTGGATCGACTCCTTGTCACTCGGGCCGAACATCATGAGCACCGGCCACCACCAGCGGTTCACGGCTTCTTGCACCATGTCGCGTTGGGCTTGCGTGCCGCTCATCATCGAGAGAAGGGCGTCGAAGCCCTGACGCTGGTGGAACGACTCTTCCTTGCACACGCGAATCATGGCGCGCGCGTACGGACCGTACGAACAGCGGCACAGCGGCACCTGATTCATGATGGCGGCGCCATCGACGAGCCAGCCGATCACGCCGACATCGGCCCACGTGAGCGTTGGGTAATTGAAGATGCTGGAGTACTTGGCCTTACCGGCGTGCAGCGCGTCGATCATCTGGTCGCGCGACGTGCCGAGCGTTTCGGCTGCGGAATACAGGTAGAGGCCATGACCGGCTTCGTCTTGCACCTTGGCGAGCAGAATCGCCTTGCGCTTGAGACTGGGCGCGCGCGAGATCCAATTGCCTTCCGGCAGCATGCCGATGACTTCGGAGTGTGCGTGCTGCGAGATTTGGCGCACGAGCGTCTTGCGGTACTCGGCGGGCATGTAGTCCTGCGGCTCGATCTTCTGATCGGCAGCGACGCGCGCGTCGAAGCGGGCTTGTTGCTGCTGCTCCGCCTCGCTCAGGGCGCGCACGCCCTTGGGGCTGTTGCCGGCCAGATCGATGGCTTGCGTATACATAGAGGAAGGCCTCCGCGGCATGTGGGATATGGACGTATTATAAACCGACCGGCCGGTCGGTCAATAAATGTTTTCCATGATATGGCGCGGGTGTCGTTTTCCACGGGACTTGAGATTTTTTCAGTGGAAATGAGACTGCGGGGCGCGGCAGGAGGGGGAGGGGGCGCTGGAGCCCGCCTAACAGGACGCCAATTGAGGGTTCCTCCCGCCGCAACCAGTCGAACGGCAACTGATGGCCTGAATAAGGCTATGGGACGTAACGTTAAACGCCTTATTTCTCATATAACAACTGGCCGTGTATCCCCGCCAGCGAGGCCGTCAGTTTCGACAGGAAGCGCTCGCACCGGGCGATTTCGGCAAGTGCGACGAACTCGTCCGGCTGGTGGGCCTGAGCGATGCTCCCGGGGCCGCAAACGATCGTCGGAATGCCCGCGCGCTGGAAGAATCCGGCTTCGGTCCCATACGACACCTTGCGCGCGGGCGTGTCCGGAACCAGCGCGCGCATCAGGCGTAGCAGCGGCTGGGTTTCGTCCGCCTGCATCGACGGTGGCGCCGCGATTTTCGTGAACCGGATCGTTGCCTGGGGATGCACGCGTTGCATTTCCGGAACGAGCGTCTGGGCGGCGTAAGCCTCGATCCGGGCGAAGATCGCGTCTGCATCCACGCCCGGAAGGTTACGGTACTCGAAGACGAACTCGCAGTCGGCCGGCACAGTGTTCAGGGCGATGCCGCCATTTATCGTGCCGGTCTGTGCGGTACTGAACGGTACGTCGAAGCCCTCATCATAGGGGCCGTGCGCCGCAAAGGCGTTTGCCAGGTCGCGAATGTGGCAGATCACACGCGCGGCGTACTCGATGGCATTGACGCCCGTGGGTGCGAGCGACGAGTGCACGGCATGCCCTTGCACGCAGCAGCGGTAGATGTTGATGCCCTTGTGCGCAACGATCACCTGCATGCCGGTCGGTTCACCGACGATACAGCCTTGCGGATGAATGCCGCGACGGGCCATGGCCGCGAGCATCGGGGAAATGCCGAGGCATCCGACCTCTTCGTCGTAGGTGAACGCGAGATGGATCGGCGCCCCCGGCGGCGCATCGCACCACGCGGGCACCCGACTCATGACCGTGCCGATGAAGCCTTTCATGTCGCAAGCCCCGCGGCCATACAGCCGGCCGTCACGCAATTCAGGCGAGAAAGGCGGACTCTGCCAGTGCTGAGCATCGACCGGTACGACATCGGTATGCCCGGAAAGCACGACGCCGCCCTGTGTGTTGCCGTCGCGCCCGGGCAATGTGGCGAAAAGATTGGCTTTCGCGCCGCTGCCATCGTAATCGAGCCAGGCATCTATGCCCTGCGCGCGCAGGGTGTCGCGTAGAAGTTCGATCAGCCCGAGATTGGATTGGCGGCTCGTCGTGTCGATGGCGATAAGTCGTGAAATCCAGTCGATGGCGGCCGTCGAGGCCGCCGGCGTGTCTTCGTCTCTCTCGGGTGTGAGCACAGACGCCAAATGGGGGAGGTGCGTATGCATGAGGTGTCCTCGCGCACTAGTCAAATCAGGACAGGGCGGTACGAACCGTTTCGCGTGAGAGCCGGGTTGCGACGAGACTCGCAACCGCGCCAGCCGCGATGTACCACGTGGGCGAGAGCGGATTGCCCGTCATTCCGATCAGCCAGGTCGCGACGAAGGGGGCGAAACCGCCGAAAATCGTGACCGAAACGTTGTAACTGAGCGAGATGCACGTGGTGCGCACCGCGCCGGGGTATAGCTCGGCCTGCCAGGCGGGCGCCGGGCCGGTCATCATGGCCATGAAGGCGGCGAGCAGGCACAACGCGCCGATGACCGGCAGGAGATGTGCGTGTGCGGACATGAAGGCGAAGAGCGGGTAAGTGCCGAACAGCACACACAGCGCGCCCGCACTCATCAACGGGCGCCGGCCCCATCGGTCGGACAGGTGCCCCATGACGGGCGAGAGCATCATGAAGCACGCGATCTGGAGACTGGCGGCGATCAGTGCCTCGCTGGCGGGCAGGCCCAGCGTGCGGGTCAGATAGATCGGCATGTACACGAGGTAGAGATAGTTCGTGACGGTCCAGCCGATGGTGAACAGACTCCCGATGCCGAGGTTGCGGCGGTGCTTGCGAAGTGCTGTGCCGATCGGGGACGTCGAGATGACGGGCCCACTCTGCCGGACATTTGCCGGGACCGAGGTGCGTGGCGACTCGTCGACATTTCTCCGCAGCCAGAAGCCGAAGACGCCAATGACGAACGCTCCCAGCACGAAGGGAACGCGCCAGCCCCAGTCGTTCAGAGACTGGGCCGGCATGAGCCAGGTCATGGCCCCGGCGCTGAGCGAACCGAGCAGCAGGGCCACAGCGAGGCTGGCCTGTTGCCAACTGCCGTACAGGCCACGCCGGTGCCGCGGTGCATATTCGACGATGAAGCTGGTAGCCCCGCCCCATTCACCGCCCGAAGCGAAGCCTTGCAGGATGCGCGCGATCACGATCGTCAAAGACGCGACCACCCCGGCGGTGTCGAAGCCGGGTGTGAGTCCGATCATCGCTGTGCCGATTGCCATGAGCAGAATCACCACGAGCAGCGAGGCCTTGCGTCCGGCACGATCTCCATAAACGCCCAGAATGGCCGCGCCCAGCGGACGCGCCACGAAGCCGACGCCGAATGTGGCGGTCGCGACCAGGAACGAGGTGGCTTCACTCGCCGCCGGAAAGAAGTGATGGGCGATCTGCGGGGAGAAGTAGGCGTACAACACGAAGTCGTACCACTCCAGGATATTGCCGAGCGACGCGGCGACAACGGCCCGTCTGGCCTGCGTGGGCGCGACTGTCGTCGTGGCGCTGTTAGCCCAGTAGTCATGCGTTTGCAACGGGTTCGAGTTCATGAGCAACCTAGGAAAGAGAGGGGAACATGCGCGCCGGGGCACCCGCAATCCGACGTTCGCCACGTTCGGGGCGGCGCTATCGGTAACGCGTAAGGATCTAAGCGCGAACGCTTAGCGGCGCATTGCGCGGAAGGCTTCGATGACGCGATCGAGATCGGCATCCGTGAGTGCAAGCGACACTTGGAGTCGCAGTCTCGCGGCGCCTTCGGGAACAACGGGGTAAGAGAACGCCTGAGCCAGAACGCCGCGCTCTGCGAGTGCGGCAGAGGCGGTCCTTGCAAGCGCTGCGTCGCCGAAGATCACGGGCACGATCGGATGATCGCCGGGAAGGACGTCGAAGCCCGCCTGCGTCAGGCCACGACGCAGGTACGCGCTCATGGCGCCCAGTCGCGCGAAGTCGATCTCGCCGCCTTCGATCAGGTCTAGCGCCCGGACGGCGGCCGCCGCAATCGCAGGCATCAGCGCATTGGAAAACAGATAGGGTCGGCCGGTCTGACGCAATGTATCGACGATGACGCCGGGTGCTGCGACAAATCCACCGGCCGCCCCGCCCAGCGCTTTCCCCAATGTGCCCACCTGTACGTCGACGGCCGACATCTGTCCCTGCACCTCGGCGGTACCACGGCCGGAGGCGCCGATCACGCCGATGCCATGCGAGTCGTCCACAATGAGCAACGCCTTTCGTTCGCGGCACAACATGCCGAGGGCGCCTAGCGGGGCCTGTGTACCGTCCATGGAAAACACGCCATCGGTGACCAGCAGCCGGGCCGCTGCCTCACCGGCTTCGTCGAAGGCGCGGGCGGCGGCGCTCACGTCGCGGTGGGCATAGCGGAACCGGGCGGCTTTGCTCAGACGTATGCCATCGATGATGCTTGCGTGGTTCAGTGTGTCGGACAGCACGGCGTCGTTTTCATCCAGCAGCGCTTCGAACAGGGCACCGTTGGCATCGAAAGCCGAGGGGAATAGGGCGCAGGCCTCGGCCCCGAGAAACGCGGCGAGCCGGCGCTCCAGTTCCCAGTGCAGGGCATGGGTGCCGCTGATGAAGCGAACCGAGGCCATGCCGAGCCCATAGCGGTCGACGGCCTCGCGTGCGGCGTCGACAATGCGCGGATCGTTAGCGAGTCCGAGGTAGTTGTTGGCGCACAGGTTGATATAGTCGCGCGTCGCACCCCCCGGTGCGGCGCGCGCCTTGACATGGCCACCTTGTGCGGATTCGATCGCGACTTCGTGCTTGATCGCATGTCGCGCCGCCAGCGTGTGGCAACGTGCATCGAGCCGAGAACGGAGGGTCTCATTGAGCATGATTCGCCTCGTCGTAGTCGACCGTCAAGGTCCAGGCCGGATCGTCGTGCCACTCCCAATAGGTGCGGAAGATCGTTTGCGTCAGGTCGCCTGGCGCTCCGTTGCCGACGCTCACGCCGTTCAGGCGCGTGACCGGCATGATGCCCCCGGCGGTGGAGGTGATGAAAATCTCATCGGCGTGGCGCAACTGATCTTCGCTGACGTTGCCCGAATGCACGGCAATGCCGAACTGCTCGGCGATGTCGAACACGGTGCGGCGCGTAATGCCATGCAGCACTCCGTGCTCGGGGGTGTACAGCGCGCCGTGACGCACGGCGAAGATATTGAAGCCGGGGCCTTCGGCGACGTTGCCGTTCATGTCCTTGATGACGACGGTTTCCGCCCCGGCATCGAACCCCTGGAACTGGGCCGTAACAAGATCGAGCCAGTGGTAGTTCTTGACCTGCGGATCGACCGACTCGGGGGGAATGCGGCGCACGGTATCGATCAGATGCAGGTGAAGGCCTTCCTTAAGCTGGCGGGCATTGGCGACCGATCCGTAGGGCACGGCGAACGCGACGAATTGGTTCGCTGCGTCGCGCGGGTCGCGGCTGAAGGTAGGCGAGAGGCCGCGCGTGCAGAGCATCTCGACGTACGCGTTACGCAGTCCCGCGCGTCTGACACACTCGACGAGAATATGGCGAAGTTCATCGTCGCTGTACTTAACGGATAGGCGCAGCCTTTCCAGCGAGCGCCGAAAGCGCGCGATATGCAGATCCAGCCGGAAGAACTTGCCATTCCATACGTGAACGGTGTCGTAGGTGACGTCGGAGTGCAGCAGTCCCCAGTCGAGTACGGAGATACGGGCTTCCGACATGGGCAGGTACTGGCCGGCCATGTAGGCGGTGCCGGTGGGGTAGGTCAGGCCGTCGATGCGGCCAACGTCGGGTTGGGTCATCGTGTCGCTCATTACGATTGGGGGAAGTAGTCGACCTGAGCGGCAAATGCCGATCGGTTCGTTTCAAAAACACTACGGTGGACGAATGCGTTCTCACCCACGGCGCGGTCGAACGACAGCTTGCCGTCGAGATGGTCGATTTCGTGCTGCATCAGTTCGGCTTCCGCGCGACTCAGGGCTTCCTTCAGGTGCGTTTTGCCGGCCATGTCGGTAAAACGCACTGAGATCGAGGCGAAGCGCTCCACCCGAACCAGCATCTCGGGGAAGCACATGCAGTCGTCCCACAGTGTCATGCGTTCGTTACTGGCCCATACGATCTCGGGGTTGACGATCACGTCGGGCCAACCCGACATGGCCAGGCCGATCATGCGTTTGGCAATGCCGATCTGGGGGGCTGCAATGGCGCGTCCGAAGCCATGTTCCGCACGAAAGGCGTGTATCGCCGCGCCGAGGGCTGCGGCCTCACGCACGACGACGGGGTCGTTGACGTTGGCGACTTGCGCGGCCACCTCGCGCAGCGCAGGCGATCCGACGCGCAATATGCCGACGGTCATTTCGATACCTCGGTCAAAGCCATTTTTTTGCCTCCTTTGTAAGTGGATATGGTGGCGGCCGGCTCACGCAGGTCGCCGTGTTCGTCAAATGCAATCTGCCCCGTGACGCCGCCGAACGACACGCGATGCAGGGCGTCGGAAATCTTTGCAGCGTCCGTGGATTGTGCGGCGAGGGCAGCACGATAGATCGCCATCATGGCGTCGTAGGCGTAGGGCGCGTACAACTGCACGGGCTCGCCGTATTTCGCCTTGAATTTGGCGGCGAATGCTTGTCCGCCCGGCATCTTTGCGAGGCTGCGTCCGCCGTCCGCGCAGAACAGGTTGCCGTCGAGCGCGGCACCGGCTAGCCGGATCATTTCGGCGGTGCATAAACCGTCGCCGCCGACCAGCGGCGCGCGAATCGAGTACTGCCGCATTTGCTTGAGCATCGGCCCGCCCTGGGCGTCCATTCCGCCGAAGAAGATGGCGTCGGGGTTCTCGCGCTTGATCCGCGTGAGAACGGCGGCGAAATCGAACGCCTTGTCGGTGGAAAACTCGCGCGCGACGATCGTGGCGCCAGCCTTTTCCGCCTGGCGTGCAAATACTTCGGCAATGCCCTGGCCGTAGGCGGTACGGTCGTCGATGACGGCAATGCGCCGTGCGTGCAACTGACTGGAGACATATTGCGATAGTGCGACACCGAGGAAGTCGTCGTTGGCGAGCATGCGAAACGTGGTGCCGAAGCCCAGGCGCGTGAATTCGGGGTTGGTGGCCGACGGCGTGAGTTCCGCGATGTGCTGTTGTGCGTAGATGCGCGCCACGGCGATGGAGGTGCCGGAGTTCTGGTGACCGATCACGGCACTGACGTGGTTGTCGGCAAAACGCTGGGCAACGGTAGTGGCGGTGCGCGGATCGGCGGCGTCGTCTTGGGCGTCGAGTGCGAACTGTACGGGTTTGCCGGCAATGACCGGGTGTTGGGCGTTGATCTCGTCCATGGCCAGGCGAATGCCGCGTTCGCTGTCTTTGCCGAAGTGCGCCTGTGCGCCGGTCAGCGCACCGGCATAGCCAATGGTCACGATGGTTTGCGCATGCGCAGCCAGCGCGCAGAGTGCGATGGCGGTAGCGGTTAAGTGCTTCAGGGGCATGGTTTTCTCCATGGAATCGATCGGAGGCTGATGCTACGATTCTAGGGAGGTCGCACGAAATCCAATATTCGCGTGGGGTATGTTTGCTTAACTGGATTTCTTTTTCGGGGGTATTTGCGAAATATGGGGCAAGATCAGGCCGAACCGCTTGACGATTTCGATCTGCGCATTCTGGCAATGCTGCAAGTCGACAACCAGATCAGCAACCAGTCGTTGGCCGCCGCCGTCAACCTGAGTCCGCCGGCCTGCCTCAGAAGGGTGCGACGACTGCGCGAAGAGAAATACATCCAGAAGGACATCTCGGTTGTCGATCCGAACAAGGTGGGGCTACCAATCATGATGTGGGTGCTTGTTCAGGTCGAGCGGGAGCGGCTCGATCTGCTCGATGAATTCAAGCGGTTCTTGCAGACCGTTCCAGAAGTGATGCAATGTTATGTGGTCACTGGACGCGCCGATTTCGCGATGATGATCGCGGTGCGCGACATCGATCACTATGAAGAATTCGCAACGCGCGTATTTCGGCAAAATCCAAACATTCGTCACTTTGAAACGATGGTTGTGATGTCGCGGGTGAAATTCGGAATGTCGTTGCCGATCGGAGTGTGAGGATCGACGTCTTCATTGCCAACCCATCGAATGCGTCTTCATGTCCCTGATGCCTGCGTTGCTCGTTCGGGTGGCATCCGTCTCACTTTTTTGCGCAGATGGCAGTGCAAAAGTTTGAATTACCTCTGCTGCCGGCGATCAGCGACTGGCAGATTGCGTCGAATCCGGCACGAGCCGAAGCGCTCGAACTTCAGTGCCAGACGTTGCCAGCGAAATTTTGGACGAGTGTGAAGGGGCCGGTGCCAGGGCGCGTGATCGTGAATCTCAAAAGGCTGTATCAGGAGAATGACTTCCGCGATGCGATGGCGAACATGCGATCGCAAGTCCGGCCACGGTGTCGGCGAGCGACAGCGATCAGACCGATACGCTGCACGATGCGTCGCTCTTCTTCCAAGACGCCATCCACGTGACCGATCGCTGGATCGTCGTGGGCGGGCTGCGTTTGCTGACGTACAGCCAATTGGCGGGAAAGGGGCACCCGTTCCAGGTCAATCGAACCTTAGCGACGCGAAGTGGCTGCCGCGCGCGGGCGTCATCTATAAGGCGACGGGTTATCTGTCGCTGTACGGCAGCTATTCGGAGTCGCTCAAGCCGACGTCGACCACCGCGCCGGAACACGCCAAGTCGTACGAAGTCGAGGCGAAGCTCGACATGCGCTTCACGCTGCCGGCGTATTTCGTTGCCGATGTGTTTGCCACGTACGACACGAAGATCGGCCATCACCCGGTGCACTATCAGTTGAACGTCAAGAACGTCTTCAACAAGACGTATTACCCGTTGAGCGCGAGTCAGTATTTCGTCGCTATTGGCGATGCGCGTTCCGCTACGCTTTCGGCAACGGTCGAGTTCTGATCGGCGCTTGTCCTTGCTGGGATGGGGGAGGTTGCGGGGCGGCGCTCGGCTCAGAGCAGATCGTCGCTCGGCAGCAGCATGAAGGCGCCCGCCGCCGAGTTGCGCCAGAAAGACGCATAGGGCTCGACGTCGAACGTACGGGGCTGACCGTTTTCCTCCCCGACCCAGCGCAGCGCGGGCATGGTGGGCGGCGTGGGTGTGGGCGGCGTTGCGCCGGGCGGCGCCAGTTCGACCCGGAAGCTGGAGCGGGCCGACGCTGCCCGTTCGAAGATGCCTGCCATGCGTTCGGCAAATTCCGGGCTGTGGATCACGATCGCCAGCTCGGTGTTCAGACGCGCCGAGCGCGGGTCCAGATTGAACGAGCCGAGAATGACGTCACGGCGGTCGATAACGTACACCTTGCCGTGCAGCGTCGCGCGCGATGAGCCACCGAACGTGATGCGCCGTGGCGAGAGTCCGCCGCCGTCGGCGCGGATCGGTTTGAATTCGTACAGTTCGATGCCCGCCTGAACCAGGGCTGGGCGATAGCGTGCGTAGCCGGCGTGGACTGGCACGACGTCCGTCGCCGCGAGGGAGTTCGTCAGCACGCGCACCTTGACGCCTCGCTGGGTGAGCGCGGAGAGGAATCGAACGCCGCCTTCCAGTGGCACGAAGTACGGCGAGACGATCAGGACTTCGCGCTTGGCGTTGGCGGCCAACTGGCGCAATTTGGCGCCCGGTGCGCTCTTGGTGTCTGCGGCTGGGGTCTCCAGCTTGTCGGGGCTGTCGACGGCGAGTTCGGCGGGGGCCCAGAAGAGCGGCCGCTTGCCGTTGCGCAGACTCTCGGCGAGCGGCGGCTGGTGCAGCGCTTCGTGGCTCGCGGGCACGCTGTCGGCGTCTTGCCAGTGACGCGCCAACGCTTCGCGTGTGCCGTCCAGCGTCTGCTGATCGATCGTCGATTGCACCTGCTTCAGCGGATATGACTGGGGGCTGGTCCAGAAGTGATCGAAGCTGCGGGAAACGGCGTCGACGACCGGACCGGCGCACAGCAGATCGAAATCGCGGAAGGAGAGCTCGGGATTGGCGTCGAAATATTCGTCTCCCAGATTGCGCCCGCCGACGATGGCCACTTGATTGTCGGCGACCAGCGCCTTGTTATGCATGCGGCGATTGAGCTGATTGAACTGAGTGAGCAGATTGCCTGCGCGCTCGAAGAGCGTCGTGTCGAGGGTGCCGAACGGATTGAATACGCGGATCTCGATGTTTGGGGTCTGATCGAGCACAGCGAGGTTGGGGGCAGTGTGGCGGCGATTGATGTCGTCGATCAGCATGCGAACGCGTACCCCTCGGGCGGCGGCATCGAGCAGCGACTGGAGCAGCAGGCGTCCAGTAATGTCTTCGCCCGCGCTGTAGTACTGAACGTCCAGACTATGCTGGGCGGACTGAACGAGTGCGAGACGGGCGGTGAAGGCGTCGGAGCCGGTCGCCAACAATTGGAAGCCGGACTGTCCGGGGTGGGCGAGGGCGCTGGGGGCCAGAGCGCTGGCGAGCGTACCGGGTGTGGCGGCCGGCGTGTGGGATGTCCACTGGGATGGCAGGGGGGGCGGGCGCACCGAACTGCAGGCGACGACGAAGAGTGCGAGCGGCAGAAACGCGAGCCGGCGCCACTGCAGGAGGCGACGGCGGTGCGACCGGAAGACGCGAGAAAGGCACATCTCGAACGCTCTATCTATAGAAAAGAAGGGGGCGACATCGACGCTGACGCCGCCTTTCCATATAGGCAAGCTTTCGGGAAGCATATGCGATTTCATTGGTTGCGTCGCCCGCAGATGCCCGGATACAGTGAATCCGTCTCCTCCATGTGTCCTGTCCCATGGATCTTGGCCCGCTCATGACGCGGGCCTTTTTTTGCCCTTTTCAAATTATTTTCACAAAAGGCTTGCCAGGGTTCGGGGTTTTCACTAATATCTCGTCTCTCGCAACGACGGCGACGCAGCGAAAGCGGCGAAGCGGATTGGAGCGACGGGCTGGAAAGCCCGGTGGTCAGAGGGTTTGGCGCTTGTGAGTTGCTACGGCGATGAGCGAAGAAAGCGAAAAAAACTGTTGACGACGACGAGAAGCTGCGACATAATCTCACTTCTCTGCTGCTGATGCAGCGACGCAGAAAACGAAGCGACGGCGCGGTAAGTGTGCGACGAAGCGAAGTTGGATGCGATTGATCTTTAAAAATTAAACAACCGATAAGTGTGGGCACTCGATGAATGGTGCGTCTGCTACGGCAGATTAGCTTTAAATTTATTGAGGCTCACATAGTAATAGGTAAGTTAAGAAATTAACTTGTCAGCATACTTTGAGAGCGACCGGTTCGAGTGATTTATCACGAAAAACCGAAAACAGTAACAGGTTTAAACTGAAGAGTTTGATCCTGGCTCAGATTGAACGCTGGCGGCATGCCTTACACATGCAAGTCGAACGGCAGCACG
>NZ_KB944457.1:0-86989 GCF_000389825.1 Pandoraea sp. SD6-2
CCCTGCGGCCCTTGCATGCCCTGAACACCCTGCATGCCTTGCGGGCCTTGCATGCCTTGAGCGTTCGGATAACCCTGCGGCCCTTGCACACCCTGAATACCCTGCATACCTTGCGGGCCTTGCCCCCCCTGGACTCCCTGCAAGCCTTGCGCACCTTGCATACCCTGTGCACCTTGCACGCCCTGCACACCCTGTATCCCTTGAAGCCCCGGGAAATTCGACACCACTCGAATCGCCCCGATACGTTGTCCGGTCATCGCCTGAATATGGCGAATCTGGTCTTCGTTAAGCTGCAGTTCAAGATCGTTCTCGTTCATGTTTTCTCGCTCCTAGAGTCAAATAAACATCGGACGCCGGCTCCAAGGATTCTGTGCGAGAAATGCACTGACACATCGGCACCCCGGCAGCCCAATGACTATCAACAGAGGTCGACTTCCACGAGAGAGGGAGTGATTTTGCCGACGACGCCACCGCGCTCGTCGGTGAAATACGGGCCTGCGGGGCAACGACGACCGATGGCCGTATAGACGGGAAGCCCCGCAGTGCGCGGGGCAGAAGAAGGCTCTATTAAGAATTTTCCCAGTGGATTGATGTGCCGTGCAGTGCACAAACCGCGTTGCGCGGTTTACCTCATGGAAGGTGGATGTGGCGCCAGTGCTTGGCTCGCGTCACGCGTCTGCGGCGGCAACCAACCGCGCAGGAAGTGCCCCGCGTAGCGCGTTGCACACAACGATCGCCTGTGCGTTCAGCACGTCTTCGCGCGTAAGCACAGCCTCTACCGCCGCCCACGCCGGATCGGCGAGCATCACATTGCGCATCACACCCGGCAGCACGCCGGACGATAACGGCGGCGTCATCCAGATACCGTCTCGCTTGACGAACACGTTGCTGCGCCCGCCCTCGGTCAACTCGCCCCGTTCGTTGAAGAACAGCACGTCGAAGGCACCCTTCGCTTCTGCGGCACGCCAGGCGTCGTCGTATTGCGCGCGCACAGTGGTTTTGTGACGCAGGAACAGGTCAGCCGCTCGTGTGGCACTTGCATTCTCCGCAAGTAGCAGCACCGACACCGTTTTGTCCGGAAGGGGCGCCAGCACCGCATGCGTGATGGCCGTCTCGCCGTCGTGTGAGAGCGCCAGACGAACCCGGTGAACGGTGTCCTCCATAAGGGTTGCGACAACCGCGTCGAGTTGTGCACGCAACGCCATGCCATCAAAGCGGAAACCGAAATACGCCGCCGATGCCGCCAGACGCGCGAGATGTCGCTCGACACGCGCCACGCCATCGCCTCGCGTCGCCCGCATCGTCTCGAAGAGTTCGAAGCCCGGATCGAGCGCGCTAAGAAAACGCGCCTTGAGCTTGCACTCTTCGCGCTCCTCCTCCGCTTTGCTGTCGAGCACGATTCCCGCACCGACACCGAGCCTGCCTCGCCGCAGTCCGCTGGCATCCGGGGCGTCGAGTTCCAGCGTCCGAATAGCGACGGACAGGCAGAAGTCGCCAAGCGCTTGCGGGTCGTCTTCGCGTGCGTCAAGCCAACCGATTGCGCCGGTATACAGCCCGCGCGGCGACACTTCCAGTTCGCCGATCAGTTGCATCGTGCGATGCTTCGGCGCGCCGGTGATCGAACCGCACGGATAAAGCGCACGTAAGACGTCGGCGAACGAGGTGGCTTGGGGCAGCGCCGCCGTGACCGTCGACGTCATCTGCAACACGCTCGCGAAGCGCGTCACTTCGAAGAGTTTCGGTACCTTGACCGACCCCGGCGTCGCGATGCGCCCGAGATCGTTGCGCAACAGATCAACGATCATCAGGTTCTCGGCGCGATTCTTCTCGTCTGCGGCGAGTGCGGCACTGCGCTTGGCATCCTCCACCGCGTCGCCACTGGCGGGGGCCGTGCCTTTCATCGGCCGCGCTTCGATCCGGCCCCGCGAATGGCGCAGAAACAGTTCGGGCGAGAGCGAAAGGATCGCGCGGCCTGCGACACCCTGCGCACCAGGCAGCATGACGAGCGCGCCGTAAGGCACCGGCTGACGCGCGCGCAACCGTCGGTATAGCGCCACGGGAGAGCCGAACGCGTCGAAATTCAGACGGTAGGTGTAGTTGATCTGATAGCACTCGCCCTGAGCGAGCCACTCGTGAATGCGGGCAATGGCGTCGTCGAAGCCAGCTTCGCTGACGTCGGCTTGCAGCGCCGCCACACCGGCAACGCCTGGGCGGTGAATCTCGTCGCTGCCGCCCATGGCAGGCGCAGGCGTCAGGCCATCGCCGGCATACGCCGCTTCCTGCCGCGACAACCACACTTGCGTCTGCGTGGCGTCGAGCCGCTGCAATTCACGGAACAGCAGCGCGCGAAACTGGCCCGGCGCACGACGCGTCGTTACCGTATGCACGCCGCCCAGACGCACACCGAACTCGTAGTCGGTCAACAGCACGGCATGCAGGCCTTGACGCGAGGCGTCTTCCACTTCGCGAAGCGCGTCGGAAAGCACACCGGGCTCGTCGCAAGTCACCTCGCGTACGAGCCCGGTATACAGACGCGCCCCGCCGGCCGGATCCGCGCTGTCGTCCAACAGCGCAAATGCGGCCAAAGGCGCTTCACTTTGCATGGAATTACTCGAAGAACTGCTTCACACGGTCGAACCAGCCCTTCGACTGCGGGCTGTGACGAGCGCCGCCCGCCTTGAGCGAGGTGTCGAAGTCACGCAGCATCTGCTTCTGCTTGTCGTCGAGCTTGACCGGCGTCTCCACCTGCACATGCACGTACAGATCGCCCGGATAGCTCTCGCGCAGGCCCTTGATGCCCTTGCCGCGCAGGCGGAACGTCTTGCCCGTCTGCGTGCCTTCGGGCACCTCGAAGGTCACCTTGCCGTGTAGCGTCGGGGCGTCGATGTCGCCGCCGAGGGCTGCCGTGACGAACGAAATCGGCATCTGGCAATGCAGATCGTTGCCGTCGCGCTCGAACACGTTGTGCGCCTTGATGTGGATTTCCACATACAGGTCGCCCGCCGGACCGCCATTCACCCCCGGCTCGCCGTTGCCGGACGAACGGATGCGCATGCCGTCTTCGATACCCGCCGGGATCTTGATCTCCAGCGTCTTGGTCTTCTTGATCTTGCCCGAGCCGTGGCAGTTCGTGCAGGGCTCGGGAATGTACGAGCCGGTACCGTGACACTTCGGGCAGGTCTGCTGAATGCTGAAGAAGCCCTGCGACATGCGCACCGTCCCCGAACCGCTACAGGTCGGGCAGGTCTCGGGCTTCGTGCCCGGCTTCGCGCCGTTACCGTGGCAGATCTCGCATTCTTCCCAGTTCGGCACACGAATCTGCGTGTCGAAGCCGTTCGCCGCCTGCTCGAGCGTGATCTCCATGTTGTAGCGCAGATCCGCGCCGCGATACACCTGCGGGCCGGCCCGTCCGCCACGGCCGCCGCCGGGACCGCCCTGACCGAAGATGTCGCCAAAGATATCGCCGAACGCATCTGCGAAGCCACCGAAGCCCTGACCGCCCGCACCGCCGAAGCCGCCCATATTCGGGTCGACGCCCGCGTGACCGTACTGGTCGTACGCAGCACGCTTTTCCGGATCGGAGAGCATCTCGTAGGCCTCTTTGACCTCCTTGAATTTCTCTTCGGCATCCTTGCTGTCCGGATTGCGGTCCGGGTGGTACTTCATCGCCAGCTTGCGATACGCCTTCTTGATTTCGCTGTCTTCGACGTTCTTGGCGACGCCAAGGACTTCGTAGTAATCACGTTTGGACATAAGTCTTTCCAATGTTGTTGCATGTCGCCATCAGGCAAAAAGCCGGGTCGAGATTCCCTTTTCAGAGAACTCCGATACCCGGCCTACACGCGGCGCACATCGGTGTGCGCCGCGCGCCATGCACACCTTACTTCTTGTCGTTGACTTCTTTTACTTCAGCGTCGACGACGTTATCGTCATGCGGCTTGCCTTGCTCGGCGCCTGCGGCACCCGCAGCGCCGGCCTGGGCCTGCATATCGGCGTACATCTTCTCGCCGAGCTTCTGGCTCGCGGTGCCCAGCGCTTCGACCTTGGCATCGATATCTGCCTTGTCCGAACCGCGCAGTGCGCCTTCCAATGCCGTGATGGCCGATTCGATCGCTTCCTTCTCCGAGGCCTCGATCTTGTCGCCGTACTCGGTCAGCGCCTTGCGGGTGCTGTGCACCAGCGCGTCGCCCTGGTTACGGGCATCGGCCAGTTCGCGAGCCTTCTTGTCTTCTTCGGCGTTCAGCTCGGCATCCTTCACCATTTGCTCGATCTCGGCATCCGACAGGCCCGAGTTCGCCTTGATGACGATCTTGTTTTCCTTGCCCGTGGCCTTGTCCTTCGCGCCCACGTGCAGAATGCCGTTGGCGTCGATGTCGAAGGTCACTTCGATCTGCGGCGTGCCACGTGCGGCGGGCGGAATGCCTTCGAGGTTGAACTCGCCCAGCGACTTGTTGCCGGCAGCCATTTCGCGCTCACCCTGATACACCTTGATCGTCACAGCCGGCTGGTTGTCGTCCGCCGTCGAGAACACTTGCGAGTGCTTCGTCGGGATCGTGGTGTTCTTCGTGATCATCTTCGTCATCACGCCGCCCAGCGTTTCGATACCGAGCGAGAGCGGGGTCACGTCGAGCAGCAGCACATCCTTACGGTCGCCCGAGAGCACCGAACCCTGAATCGAGGCACCTGCGGCCACGGCTTCGTCCGGGTTCACGTCCTTGCGCGGCTCCTTGCCGAAGAACTCCTTGACCTTGTCCTGCACCTTCGGCATACGGGTCATACCGCCGACCAGAATCACGTCGTCGATGTCGCCCACCTTCACACCGGCATCCTTGATAGCCAGACGGCAGGGCTCGATCGTGCGTTCGATCAGCTCTTCGACCAGCGCTTCGAGCTTGGCGCGCGTGATCTTCAGGTTCAAGTGCTTCGGACCCGAGGCATCGGCCGTGATGTACGGCAGATTGATTTCGGTCTGCTGGCTCGACGACAGTTCGATCTTGGCCTTTTCCGCCGCTTCCTTCAGGCGTTGCAGCGCAAGCACGTCCTTCGACAGATCGACGCCTTGTTCCTTCTTGAACTCGCCGATGATGTAGTCGATGATGCGCTGGTCGAAGTCTTCACCGCCCAGGAACGTGTCGCCGTTGGTCGACAGCACTTCGAACTGGTGCTCGCCGTCCACATCCGCGATTTCGATGATCGAGATGTCGAACGTGCCGCCACCCAGGTCATACACGGCGATCTTGCGGTCGCCGCCTTCTTTCTTGTCCAGACCGAAAGCCAGTGCGGCTGCGGTCGGCTCATTGATGATGCGCTTGACTTCCAGACCGGCGATGCGCCCGGCGTCCTTGGTTGCCTGACGCTGGCTGTCGTTGAAGTAGGCCGGCACCGTGATCACCGCTTCCGTCACCGGTTCGCCCAGATAATCCTCGGCGGTCTTCTTCATCTTGCGCAGCACTTCAGCGGAAATCTGCGGCGGGGCCAGCTTCTGGTCGCGCGCTTCCACCCAGGCGTCGCCGTTGTCGGCCTTGACGATCTTGTACGGCATCAGGCCGATGTCCTTCTGCACTTCTTTTTCTTCGAAGCGGCGGCCGATCAGGCGCTTGACAGCGTACAGCGTGTTCTTCGGGTTGGTCACCGCCTGACGCTTGGCCGGCGCGCCGACCAGGATCTCGCCATCGTCCATGTACGCGATGATCGACGGCGTGGTGCGGGCACCTTCCGCGTTTTCGATGATCTTGACCTGATTGCCTTCCATGACGGCCACGCACGAGTTGGTGGTGCCCAAGTCAATACCGATAATTTTGCCCATTTGAATTTCTCCTAGCGTCCTTTGCGTCTTTCTTTCGGGCCTGCGGCCCATTCAATTCATTGATCTGCACGAGATATGGGTGCAGCCCGGTGCATTTCAAGACCCTTCCTGCTGTCCGGTTTTGCCCCCCGCCGCCGCGATTTTCTCGCGTGCGGCGGCCACCGCCAGCCGGAACTGGGGCAAACCCTGCCAGCCGGTTGCCCGGCCAAGCTTCTTGCCTTCGTGGAAGAAGAAAAACGTCGGTACGCCGTGTAACCCGAAGCGCTTGCCCAGCGCCGCATCGGCGTACACGTTGGCATGGAACCAGCGCAACCCCAAGGCAGCGATGGCCTCGCGCTGCGCGAGCATGGTCTTTTTCGCGACTTCGCAGTTGAAACAGTCGACGCCCCAGAAAAACACCACCGCCAGCGCCCCGCCTGCCTCACGCAGCCCTTCGTCGAACGTTTCGGTCGTCAGCGCCTGCATCGAAAACACCTCGAATGCCGTGCCGTCGATACCCGCCACGCCCGGAAGGTCACCTGCCATGATCGCCGATCCTTACCTGTTGCCCAGCCGTCCATCGATGCCCGCGTCAGCCGCCTGCCATGCCTTGCGCGCCAACCGCTTCGCCTATCCGAAGATCGAAGCTTGCCATGATGTCATGGCAGCACGGTTACTTGCTCGCTGCGACGGTCACCAAAGCCGGGCGCAGCACGCGGTCGGCAATCAGATACCCTTTCTGCAGCACTGCTACTACGGTATTCGGCTCCTGTTCGGCCGGCACCATGGAGATGGCCTGATGCTGATGCGGATCAAACTTTGCGCCGGCCGGGTCGATGACCGTCACCTTGTTGCGTTCGAGCGCGGAGACGAGTTGGCGCAGGGTCAGGGCGACGCCTTCCTGCAGTTTGGCCACGTCGCCGCTCTGGTCGGCCGCTGCGGCCTCCAGGCTGTCGATCACCGGCAGCAGGTTCTCCGCGAAGCTTTCCACCGCGAATTTGCGGGCTTTTGCCACTTCATCTTCCGCACGACGGCGGACGTTCTCCATCTCGGCGCGGGCGCGCAACGCATCGTCGCGCAGGCTCGCCGCTTCGGCCTGTGCCGCCAGAAGTTGCGCCTCGACCGAGGGCAGCGCGTCGTTCGCGAGCGCAGCGTCGTTCGGGGCCGCTTCGGCCTGGGACGGAATCGGCTGGTCGGGGGTGTTTTGCTGTTCAGTCATGAGCTTGAGTCGTCAAAAGGTTCTTGCAGCGCACCACGACGATGCGCCACCGGTTCAAATCCCTTTGCATAGTAGGGACGTTCACACCGATTTCAAGAGCTGGCGGGCATTCTATGCGCCATACCGGTGCGCGCGGCGTTCCGGTAAATATCCGGTTACACGCGTTACGAGTCCTCTATTGTATCGGCCGTTGCTGCGACCTAACATGAATTACGGTCCAGTTGATGGATGTGCCGTGCTGGACCCGGCCGCTCGCCGGACACCCTTCGTCCGGCGTAGTGTTCTTTCAGGAGCGCATCATGAAGCTGCCACTGGCTGTTGTCTTCATCCTTGCGTTGGTGACGATGGTGACGATTACGATCTGCTTGTCCGGCGCAGTCACCCGGCGCGACACCGAATACGGTAGCGTGCGGGCTGTACTGCATCACTATGTCGAAATGCCGGGCATGCCGGCGCACTCGTCCAATACCGGAATCCCTTCGCGCTGATCGCCCCGGGGCGCGCGCGACACGTTTTCGTTGTGCGCGAAGCCGTTTTCCCGGTTCGTTCCGCCTCTCGCGGGACAGCTGAATTCCGCCCCCCTCTACGCCCGCCGCTGCGCACTTCGCCAGCGGCGGCGTTCATTCGGGCGTTGAAAATGCCGCCGATGGAGGGCGGACCGGGAGATCGTCAGAACCGGCGCGTGCTACTCGCTCACGCCGCCCAGACGCCGCCGGTCCCGTTTCGTCGGACGCCCGTGCATCTGTGCCGCCGGCTCCTGAAACAGACGTCGGCGCTCACTCTCGTCGGCCCGCGCCTGGATACTGGCTTGCGTTTCCTCATACAGCGACTGCGCGACGGGCGCCGAGCCCCGGACTTCGGCGATGGCTTTCACCCGCACTTCCCAGCGCGTGCTGCCGTTGTCCACGGTGACGAGGTCGCCCGGGCGCACGTCGCGCGCCGGTTTGACGCGAGCTTCGTTGCAAAGCACGCGACCACGGTCGACCGCTTGTGTGGCGAGCGAGCGCGTCTTGAAGAAACGGGCGGCCCACAGCCATTTGTCGATGCGCGTGGCGGCCTGCGGAGAATCGTCAACCTTGACCGTCACGTACTGGCTCCCGACGGGTTTTGCGCCGCGGCGGCGGCCGCTGCACTGGCTTCGTCGAATGCGGCCATGGCCGCGACCTGGCGCTGACGCGTCGAGGCCACCGCCGCCGACGACGCCTGCGCCGTGCCCTCTGGCGTCAGCACTGGCCACCCTTGCAGATGACGCGCCGCAATCTCGCCAAGCGCCGTAATCCAGGCGCTCGCACCGTTCAGACACGGGATGAAGTGGAACGCCTTGCCGCCTGCCGACAGGTACGCGTGGCGGCCTTCCATGTTGATTTCTTCGAGCGTCTCGAGGCAGTCGGAGGTAAAACCGGGGCAGAACACGTCCACACGCGGCGTGCCGCCACGGCCGAGTTCTTCGAGCGTCGGTGCGGTATAGGGCTGGAGCCATTCCGCCTTGCCGAAACGCGACTGAAACGTAAGACGGCAGGTGGTTTCGTCCAGACCGAGTGCGGCAGCCAGCAGGCGCGCCGTCTTCACACACTGGTCATGGTACGGATCGCCCAGATCGAGCGTACGACGAGGTACGCCGTGAAAGCTCAGCAACAGCCGTTCGCCGGCAGCGAAATCCGGCCGGCCGTGCTGCTGCCAATAGCCCTCGACCTGCTGACGCAACGCCTCGATGTAGGCGGGATGATCGTGATAGTCGCGCACCGTGCGCACGTCGGGTTGATTACGCAGCCGGCCGAGTACCCGGAACACGGCGTCGCTGGCCGTGGCCGTCGTGCTGCTTGAATACTGCGGATACAGCGGCAGGACGAGAATGCGCTCCACGCCGTTTTGCCGCAGCGCGCGAATGCGCTCGGGAATCGACGGATTGCCATAGCGCATGGCGTAATCGACGACCACGTCGTAGTCGTTGGCATGCAGCAAGGCGCGCAGCGCGTTCGTCTGATGCTCGGTGTTCACTTTGAGCGGGGAGCCGTCGCGCGTCCAGACCGTCGCATATTTCTGCGCGGATTGACGCGAGCGAAACGGCAAGATCACCAGCCGCAGCAACGGCTGCCACACCAACGGGGAGATTTCCACGACGCGCGGGTCCGACAGAAACTCGCGCAGATAGCGACGCACGGCCGCAGGGCGCGGCTCGTCAGGCGTGCCAAGGTTGATCAGCAGAACGGCGGTCTTGCCGGACTGTCCATGCGAAATAGGTTCGGGATCGAAGCGCATGGATCGTACTTTACCGCAAACCCGGCCCGAATCCGGCGGACACGGGCTGCCCCGTGCCCGGCCCGCCCCTGCGCCAGCCAGGCTTGACGCAAGGGGAGCCCACGCGATTCGACGCTAGCCGTGCGGATGATCGTCTTCTTTTGCCGGACGATGCGCGGCGCTCGGATGCTCTGCCTCGTGCGACGGTGCGCGTGCGCCTTCCGGCTTGCTTTCACGCGGTGCGGGTTGCGGGTGCGCAGGTTCTTGCGGCTGAGGATGAGGAGCCACCTGCGGGCGCTCCGGCTGAGGCTGAGGTCTCGGTGGCGCTTGCGGTCGCTCGATCTGCGGCTCCGGGCGCGGCTGAGGACGCTCCATCTGCGGCTGCGGGCGCGGTTGAACGTGCTCCACCTGCGGCTGCGGCTGCGGACGCTCCATCTGCGGCTGCGCTCGCGGTGCCGTCTGGAACTGTGGCTGCGGCACCTGCGGCTGCGACTGCCACTGCTGCGGCCGGCGAGCCGGCTCTGTCGCTTCCGGTTGAACACGCTGCGGTGCCGGCGGGACGGGTGCATTGCGCATTTCCGGCGGTGCCGCCGGGGCCTGCGGCGATGGGCGGCGCATCTGCATATCGCGTTGCGCCGCGTCGTGTCCGGGCTGCGGCACCGCCTGCGGTGCTTCGCCGCGTGCGGCAGGCTGCCCCGGCGCATTCATTGCCGGAGGATGCGGCACCCCGGACGGCACCGCCGGCTCACCACGCACCGGCGGTTGGGCCTGCGGCGCGGGTTGCCCCGGACGATTCTGATAAACGCCATGTCCCGCATATCCCGGCGCGCCCGGCTCACCCGGAACACCTGGCGCTCGCGGCACACCGGGTACTCCCGGTACTCCCGGTACTCCCGGACGCCCCGGAACTCCCGGCTGGCCGGGCGCCCCTGGCGCACCAAGCATCGGCGGAACACCGCCAGCCGGCGGCAATGCGCCGTGCGCCGGCGTTGTCCCCGTGGCGCCGGTTGGCCCGAGCGCTGGTTGTGCGGGCGTCGCCCCATTCACACCAATCGGCGCACCGACCGGGCCGTGCGTGCCCACGACAGTCACACGCGGTTGCACACGCCCCTGCGCGTTCGGGGCGCCCGGCCGCATGTTCTGCGCTTGTTGCGCGTTCTGAGGGAAAACCAACGGCGCACCGCCAGCATTCGGCACCGCGTGCAGATTGCTCGTCAGCTCGCGCGACGGCATCACACGAGCCTGCGGCGCGCGCGTGGCGAGCACCGGCCGGTTGAAAACGCCCGCCGGCGGGGCCCCTGCGGCACGACGGCTGTTGCCGAACACGCTCTGCTGCACCGGCGCGACCCCCGGCGTATTACCGACACGCCACGTCTGACCGGCATGCGGTGCGGCCAACGCCACCGGCGCACCTACCGGGCGGCCCTGCACGAACGACTGCGCGGGCATCGTCGACACGGCGCCGCGCACGTTGCGATTCACGTACACGTTGTTGACGTTGATGTTGGTGACGTTGGTCGTCTGGATCACCGTCGACCGATTGATGTTGGTGACATACGACGAACTGGCGCGATAAGCCGGACGGTACGGATCATGCGGGCCAAGCGCGAACCACGCGAGGCCCACGCCGCCTGCCGCAAACGAGATGCCCCACTGATTCCCGCCGCTGCTGCCGCTCACCCAGCCGACCAGCGCCGGGGCGTACACCGGACGGACGGCAACCGGTCCCGGCACCCAGCACCAGCGCGCGTCGACATACGCCCACCGGCCATAGTGATACGGCGCAAAGCCCCACGGGGCGTCATCCACCCACGTCCAGCCCCACGGATCGACCCAGACCCAATGGCCGGTGCGATACGGCGCCCAGCCCGAAGGCACGTCCGACGGCACCCAGACGGCGCCGTAGGTCGGGGTTTCCTGCCACGCACCATAGTCGTCCAGGCTTTCAAAACCGGTCATGTCGCGCGGCACATAGCGAGCCGAGACGGACGCGTCCTCGCGCGCGTCGCGCTGGCGTACCCATTGGTCGAACGCATCTGCCACGAGCGGATTCGTCGGTTGCTGCGTCAGGTTCTGACCGACGAACGCCACGCGTTGCCCCTGTTGCAGCGGCACCGAGGCGCCCTGCCCGTACACGGTGGCCGCACCTCGCCAAACGCTCACGGTCGTCACGCCGTTCGGATCGACGTCTACGCGGTATTCCCCTGCCTGTTGAGGGACGAATGCGAGATTCGGTGTATCGATCTCGTACGGCTGATTCGGATCATAGGTCCGCAGACGCAGCCCCACGGTCCCTTGCGTTACGTTCAGTTGCACATTTTGGTCGGTCACGGCAGACAACGCGACACTCGTGGACGCGCCCATACGAACCGCCGTGCCCCCCACGTGCATCTCGGCGCGCCCATTGCGGTCGACCCAGATGGCGTCGCCAGTGGTCAGCGGCCGGTTGCGGTTGGCGTAACGCCAATCGCTGGTGCCGGCGGGCGCATAGGTGACGGTGCCGTCGAATTCGCTCAGACGGGCCACCCGGCCCGGGGGATCGGCGCTCTGCGCCTGCGCCAGCGCGGGTACACCTGCGGCGCCCAAGGCCCCGAGCGCAAGCCCGACGCCGAGATAACGGACCATCGTCCGCCAGGAAATCAGGGATTTCATAGACACTCCGGGCCTTTTCCGTTCACGCGTCGCGCGCTGCGCTGGCCGCGTTGCCTTGTCGCTCTGTCCGAATCCTTTGACGAACGCGATGATCGCAACTTCGCCATAAGTGACGATTCAAGCGTAAGCCTGCCATGTGTGACAGCGTGTAAAGGAATGCTACGGGTTTGTAACGCAAAGGCGAAGAGATGCGACGGCGACACGCCGGCACGCGCTGCCGGTCAGTGCTGGCTGAGGGCGTTGGAGAGCAGCTTCGCCGTGATGTCGACGATCGGGATCACACGCTCGTAAGCCATGCGCGTCGGGCCGATCACGCCCAGCGTGCCGACGATTTCGCCGTCGACTTCGTACGGTGCCGTGACGACCGTCATCTCTTCGATGGGCACGAGGCTCGACTCACCGCCGATGAAGATCTGCACGCCCTGCGCCCGGCTCGACACGTCGAGCAGTTGCAGCAAGCCGGTCTTGGACTCGAACACATCGAACAGCCGGCGCAGCCGCTCCATGTTCGACGACAGATCTTCCACGCCCAGCAGATTGCGCTCGCCCGAAATCAGCACGCTCTCGCGTGTGGTGTCGGCCATGGCGTCGCTGCCCGCCTGAACGGCGGCCTGCATCAAGGCACTCATGTCGGAGCGCAACGCGTCGAGTTCACCGCGCAAGTAACCCCGCACGTCATCGAAGCTGTGGCCGCCGAAGTGGGCGTTCAGATAGTTCGCCGCTTCGACCAGTTGGGCTGGGGAATAGTCCTTTTCCGTCAGGATGATACGGTTCTGCACGTCGCCGTCGGGGGTGACGATGATGAGCAGCACGCGCTTGTCCGACAGGCGCAGAAACTCGATTTGCCGGAAGATCTGGCTGCGGCGCGGCGTGAGCACCACGCCCGCGAACTGCGAGAGATTCGAAAGCACCTCCGCCGCCGAGGCAACCAGTTGCTGCGGCCCCGCCGGTTGCAACCGGTTCTGCACGTGCGACGCGAGTCGATGCGCCGCTTCGTCGAGGGGGCGCACCGACAGCATAGTGTCGACGAACAGACGGTAGGCACGCGGCGTGGGCACGCGACCGGCGGACGTATGCGGGCTGGACACGAAGCCAAGCGCCTCAAGGTCGGCCATCACGTTGCGAATCGTCGCCGAAGACAGGTCGAGCCCGGAATAACGGGAAAGCGTGCGCGACCCGACCGGTTGGCCATCGGCGATGTACCGTTCGATCAGGGTTTTGAGGAGAGCTTGCGCACGTTGATCTAGCATGGCAAAAATTGTAACGCGAAATGTACGCACGCGGCGTGCGGCAAACCCCGAGGCAAGAACCGCGGCCGGCGGCGCATGCCGATGGTTGCTGTCATCGACTTATGGTGTAATGGCGGCATGAAAACAGGGAGCCCTTTCAAGACCGTAGCGCTCGTCGGGAAATACCATGCCGACGGCGTTGCCGAACCATTGCTCACGCTGGCGGCATGCATTGCCCAGCGCGGGCATCACGTCGTCTTCGAGCGCGACACGGCGCACAACATCGGCGCAAGCGCCGATTCGTACCGCACCCTCGACATTCAGGAAATCGCCACGCAGGTCGATGTCGCCGTCGTCGTTGGTGGCGACGGAACGATGCTTGGCGTCGGGCGTCAGCTTGCGGCGTCGAAGGTACCGCTCATCGGCGTGAACCACGGACGCGTCGGTTTCATCACCGATATTCCGCTCGACGACATGCGACAGGTCGTGCCGTCCATGCTCGAAGGGCATTTCGAAGGCGAGCAGCGCTCGCTGCTGGAAGCTCGCATCGAGCGCGACGGCCAGACGCTCTTTGAGACGCTCGCGTTCAACGACGTGGTCGTGAACCGCTCGGGCATCTCGGGCATGGTCGAGCTGCGCGTCGATGTCGACGGCCGCTTCATGTACAAGCAACGCTCGGACGGCCTGATCGTCGCCACACCCACCGGCTCGACCGCGTACGCGCTTTCGGCCTCCGGCCCGATCCTGCATCCGCGCCTGGGCGGCCTGGTGCTCGTGCCCATCGCCCCGCATGCCCTCTCGAACCGCCCCATCGTGCTGCCCGATTCGAGCGACATCGTCATCACGATTACGCGCGGGCGCGAAGTCGGCGCCAACTTCGACATGCAGTCGTTTGCCGAACTGCGTCAAGGCGATCAGATTCTGGTAAGCCGTTCCGAACATCAGGTGACGTTCCTGCATCCGGTCGGCTACAACTACTACGCGACGCTGCGCCGCAAGCTGCACTGGAACGAGCATATCTCCGAAGAAGATACGCCGCAGACCTGACCTCACGCCTGCCCCGATATCCCATGCTACGCAGTCTCTCGATTCGCGATTTCGTGATCGTCGATCGTCTCGACCTGGAATTCTCCGCCGGTTTCACCGTGTTCTCGGGCGAAACCGGCGCGGGCAAGTCGATTCTGATCGACGCACTGGCGCTGGCCATGGGCGAGCGCGGCGACACCAGCATGGTGCGCAACGGCCAGACGCGCGCCGACATCACCGCCGAGTTCGCGGCGGACGCCGAAGCCCGCCCCGATCTCGAAGCCTGGTTGCAGGCGCAGGCGCTCACGCTCGAAGAGCACGGCGGCGTGCTGCTGCGCCGCGTGCTCGACTCGGGCGGACGCTCACGCGCCTTCATCAACGGCACACCCGCCACGCTCGCCCAGTTGCGCGAACTTGGCGAGATGCTCGTCGACATTCACGGACAGCACGCACATCAGCAACTGCTGCGACCCGATGCGCAACGCCGTCTGCTCGACTCACATGCCAGCGCCACGCAGCTCACCACGGATACGGCGGAGGCGCACAAGGAATGGCGGCGTCTCGTCAAACGATGCGAGGAAGCGCGCGGGCGCGATCGGGAGCTGCAACTGGAGCGCGAACGTCTCGAATGGCAGACGTCGGAACTCGACAAGCTCAATCCGCAGGAAGGGGAATGGGACGACGTGAGCGCCGAACATCGCCGGCTTTCGCACGCCGCCAGCCTCATCAACGGCGTGCAAAGCGCACTCGATACGCTTGCCGAAGCCGATGGCGCTATCGTCCCCTCGTTGGGCCACGTGGTGCATCAGATTCGCGAACTGGCCGAGATCGATGCAGGCCTCGCCGATACGCTGGCCGCACTCGAGCCCGCCGAGATTCAACTGCGCGAAGCCGTCCACTCGCTCACCCATTACGCGCAACGCGTCGATCTCGATCCGGAACGCCTCGCCGTTGTCGAGCAACGGCTTGACGCATTGCATTCGGCGGCGCGCAAGTTCCGCGTCGCCCCCGAGCAACTGCCCGCCGAGCATGCCGAACGACGCGCACAACTCGAAGAACTGACAGCCTCGCAGGACACGGCCGCCATGCAGGCCGCTGCCGACGCCGCGCACGCCGACTATCTCAAGCTGGCGAAGGCGTTGTCGAAGGCGCGCGCCAAGGCGGCGGCATCGCTCTCACGCGAAGTCACGCGCGCCATGCAGGATCTCTCCATGCCCGGCGGGCGCTTCGAAGTCATGCTGAGTCCGACGCCCGAGCCACAATCGTTTGGTCTGGAGACGGTGGAATTTCTCGTCGCCGGCCATCCGGGGGTACCGACGCGGCCGTTGGCCAAAGTGGCCTCCGGCGGCGAACTGGCGCGCATCAGCCTCGCATTGCAGGTAATCGCCAGCAGCGCGAGCCTCACACCGACGCTGATTTTCGACGAAGTGGATTCCGGCATCGGCGGCGCGGTGGCCGAAGTGGTCGGCCGTCTGCTGCGCGAACTCGGTCAGGGACGGCAGGTGCTGTGCGTCACCCACTTGCCGCAGGTCGCTGCGCTTGGCCATCAGCATCTGCGCGTGACGAAGCGCAGCGACGGCGATACGACAATGAGTGAAATCGAGCCGCTCGGCCGCACGGAACGCGTCGAGGAGATTGCGCGGATGCTCGGCGGTGTCGAAATTACGGCGACGACGCGCAAGCACGCGCGGGAGATGCTCGCGCTCTGAGCGCGTTCGTGACGCGCGGGGCGCGCGTCGCAAACCGTAAATTGCAAATCGCAGGCGACGTTGTCACGGGCGTCGTCCCCGCCGCCCGTGAGCGTCATCCGCCGGATATCAGACCGGCCCCGCTTCCGAAAACACCGAATCCCACAACGCCATGACGGCCTCGCGTTCGGCCTCGACATCGGTCGCCGGCACACGTGCCGCTTCCACGCCATCGAGCCGCAGCTTGTGCTGACGCTTGCGATACGTCCGATAAGCGGCAGCAGCATCGTCGGCAAGTTTCGTGTCGATCAATCCAAGCTGGGCCGCTTCGCGAAGTAGCGCGATGTTGCCCGCATTGCGCAGCAGCGTCGGATGCGCGCTCGAATACAGCAGCACCAGATACTGCACGGTGAACTCGATGTCGACCATGCCGCCCCGGTCGTGCTTCAGATCGAAGAGATTGCCGGGATTCGGGTGCCCCTCCAACACCTTGCGTCGCATCGCCACGATCTCCTGCGCGAGCGGCAACGCTTCGCGCGGCGTGGCAAGCACCTGGGCACGGATGTTCTCGAACGCAGCGCCAATGGTCTCATCGCCGGCGCAGAAGCGCGCCCGTGTGAGCGCCTGATGCTCCCAGACCCATGCGGTATTCGCATTGCCCTCGCGGAATTGATACTGGCGGAAGCTCTCGATGTTGGTCACCAGCAGGCCCGACAAACCATTGGGTCTCAGGCGCAGATCGACATCGAAGAGCATGCCCGCGCCCGTGTGCGTGGTGAGCCACGTCACGAACCGGCGGGCGAGCGCGGCGTAAGCGTCTGGCGCGTGATCGTCGTCATCGTCGTAAAGGAAGATCAGATCGAGATCGGACGCGTAGCCCAGTTCCTTGCCACCGAGCTTGCCGTAGGCGACGACGGCAAACTTCGGCACCTCCCGGTGGCGTGTCGCCACGTGCGGCCAGACGGTCGAGATCGTCACATCGACGATGATGTCGGCCAACTCCGAGAGGCGATCGCCAATCGCTTCGACCGACAGCGTGCCCTGCAAATCGAGCAGCAGAATGCGGAACACTTCGGCGTGATGTGCGCGCCGCAGAATATCCATCTGCACTTCGACGTTGCCCGACGCCCCGGCCGAGTTCAGGCTCAGCAGAAGCTGGGTCTTGAAAGACGGCCAGTCGAACGGCGCCGCGAGCGCTTCGTCGTCGAGCAATTCGTCGAGCAATTGCGGATGGCTAATCAGATAGCCGGCCGCCCAACGCGAACCGGCCAGCACCTTGACCACACGCTCCAGCGCGCGCGGATACTCCGTGAGGAGCGCCAGATACGAACTGCGGCGGCTGATGGCAGAGAGCAGATCGAGCATGCGCGCGAGCACCGCGTCGGCTTCGCCTGTGCCGGCCGCACCTTCCACCGCGCGTTGCACGAGTTGATCGAAGCGCCGCCGGCTGATCTCGCCCAGCGCCTTGTAGCGCGACGACGTCCACACGGCACGCAGACGATCGAGCGCCCCTTCGGGGTCGGCAAACCCGAGACGCGTGAGTTGATTGCCGAGATCGCCCGTCTGCGTCTCGTCGGCGAGGCATTCGCTCCACAGCTCGGGCGGACATTCGCAGTCGCCCGTGCCGGACGCCCCTTTCTTCCCGCCTTTTTGTCCGCTGCCGCCCGCCTTGTCCGCGAAGATCTCGTCGAACTGCGCGGCGACGAATTCGCGATGCTCGTCGAGCACCGTCATGAAACTCGCTTCGTCCGGGAACCCCATCGCACGAGCGACCGCGAGACGATCCTCGCCGGTACTGGGGAGGATGTGCGTTTGCGCATCGTCCAGATACTGAATGCGGTGTTCGAGCTTGCGCAGGAAGACGTAGGCGTTCGCCAATTCGTCGGCAACACTCTGCGCGAGCCAACCGCGTCGCGCTGCCACGCCCAGCACGGCCAGCGTCGGCCGCACGCGCAGTTCCGGCTCTTGACCGCCCCGGATCAACTGGAACACCTGCGCCGAGAATTCCACCTCCCGAATGCCGCCGCGCCCGAGCTTGATGTCGTTGATGCGTGCGGGTTTGGCCCGTGCGCGACGCTCCGCTTCGTGACGAATCTGCTCGTGCAGCGCGCGAATCGCGCCGATCACGCCGTAATCCAGATAACGACGGAACACGAACGGCTGGACGAGCGACGTCAGCAGCCGCTCGACGCGCTTGCCCGGCTCGCTTGCCAGCTCGGAGACGAGGCGGCCCTTGATCCACGCATAGCGCTCCCACTCGCGCCCCTGCACGTAGAAATACTCTTCGAGCATCGGCAGACTGCACACCAGCGGCCCCGAATCGCCATTGGGACGCAAACGCATGTCCACGCGGAACACATAGCCGTCCGGCGTGAGTTCGGAAATCATGCCGATCAGCTTGCGGCCGAGCTTCGTGAAGAATTCGTGGTTCGACAGCAGCCGCAGACGGTTCGCAGCGGCCGGATCGGCATCGTCGGGCGCCGACGTGTCGCCGTCGTCTTCATATAAGAAGATCAGATCGATGTCCGACGAAACGTTCAGTTCGCGCCCGCCGAGCTTGCCCATCCCCACCACGCTCAGCGTCTGGCGCTCGCCTTCGGCATTGCGCGGCACGCCGTGAATGGCTTCCAGTTCGCGCGACAGCACTGCGATGCCCGCCTGCACGGCGAACTCGGCCAGTGCCGTCATGGCTTCGGTGACCTCGGACAATTCGGCGCGACCATCCAGATCACGCTGCATGACGGCGCACAGCGCCTCGATGCGCAAGACGCGTAATGCCCGGGCAAGGCCCGCCTCGTCAACGCCCGATACTCCGCTGGCTTGCTCGGGCGGCGAGAGCACAGTGCCGGTAATGGCTTCAAAGCGGCGCGCGAGCCAGCGCGCGTCCACAGGGTGCTCCGCCAGCGCGGGCAACGCCTCGGCGAGCGCGGGCCGGCTCGCGAGCATTCGCGCCGCATAGCGCGAGTACGACGGGATTTCGATCGGGTTTTCGGGTGAACTCACTGGCGGGGTTCCGGTCAGCAATGAGAATGAAGAGACTTTCGCATGCTTACCGAGGCGCGATGAAACGCCGGATCACATGTCTGTTTCTCCTACGGTCTGGCCTTCGGAGGGCCTTGGGCTTGTGTTACAGTCTTTGCCACAGAAACTACCACATTCCCTCGTAGACGCGCAGCATGACCGACCGTAAGCCGCCTGCCTCACCGACTGCGACCCGGTCCTGGTTCTCGTCACTGCCGCGTGGCTTGCGCCTAGGCCTGGAATGGCTGCTGGCGCTCATCGTCATCGGCTATTTCGGGCTGGGCGCCGTCGTGCTCACGACCCGGTACGTCATCCTTCCGCGCGTGTCGGATTACCGCCCGCAAATCGAGGCGGCCGCGACGCGCGCCATCGGCCTGCCCGTCACCATCGGCCGCGTCGACGCCGTCTGGCGCGGCTGGCACCCCTACCTCACGCTCGACGAAGTGCGCATCACGCGCGCCGCGCCCAGTGCACCGCCCAAGGCCTCGGCGATTCCCCGCGGGGCCACACCGGTGCCGAGCGCGCGCCGGACGACGCCATCCAAGGCGTCCGGTGCATCGGCGCCTGCGGCGTCGGGCAATCCGCCCGGTACGCCACCGCCCGTCGAACCCAGCCTGACGCTGCACCGTCTCGACGCCGTGCTCTCGTGGACCAGCCTGATCCATTTCGACCTCCGTCTGTCGAGCCTCACGCTGTACGAACCGGATGTCACGGTCGAACGGCTCGCCGACGGCACGATCCTCGCCGCAGGCATACCCGTCACCGGTAACGGCGGCGCGACCAACACCAAGGCAGCCGACTGGCTCATGCGTCAGGCACGTATCGTTGTCCGCAACGGCACCGTGCGCTGGCGCGACGCCACACGAGATGTGCCCGAGGTGGTCGTCTCGCAGGTCAATGCGATGCTGCGCAATCGCGGCTTTGAGCACCGCTTCGGCATGCAGGCGAATCCGCCGGCGGGTATCGTCGCGCCGCTCGACATTCGTGCGCGCTTCACCAATCCGCTGTTCACCCGTCCCGGTGAAGTCAAACGCTGGCGCGGTCAGATCTACGGCGATATCGGCACGCTCGATCTGGCGCAGTTGGCCCGCTACGTCGACCTGCCGGGCAAGGGGTCGCGCGGCCGTGTCGCCGCCCGCGCATGGGTCGATTTCGACAGCGGTGCGCTCACGGGGGCCACGCTGCGCACCGCCGGCGAGAACACCTCGGTGCAATTGGCCGACGACCTGCCGCCACTCACCTTCGACACGACACAGGGCCGGATCGACGTGACCCGTGCAGGACCGCAGGCCGACGCCGGCTGGAATCTGCGCGCCCGCGATCTGACGTTGCAGGCCGCGGGCCGTCCGTCGCTCGATATCCCCGACCTGCGCGGCACCTATATCCCCGGCACCGATACGCGCGGTCTGCACGTGGCGCTCGCGGGCCCGCGCTTCGACATCGGCGCCGTCATGGCGCTCGTGCCGTCGCTGCCCATCGACAACCAGACGCGCGACGCGCTCGCGAGCTTCCGGCCGCGCGGCCGCCTGGCCAATTTCGATATCAGCTATCAGGCGCCCAAGCCCCACGGCCCGGGCAATTGGCGCGATCTGCCGGGCATCAAGCAACTCCCGCCCGAACGCGATCACTACCGGGTGGTGGCCGATTTCGAGTCGCTGGGCGTCGATAGCGCGCCGAGCCAGCATCCGCCCGCGTCTCCCGGCACCCCCAACGCGGGGCGCCCCGGCTTTGCCAACCTGAGCGGCCACATCGACGCCGATCAGTCGCGCGGCAGCCTGACGTTGAGCGCAAAGAACGCCACGCTCGATTTCCCCGGCCGCTTCGACCAGCCGCGCATCGACCTCGATACGTTCACCGCACGCACGTCCTGGCGTGTGTCCTACCCGGCGACCAAGCACGACGCCCCTGCGAATGTGCAGGTGCAGGTCGATGCCCTGCATCTGCAAAACGCCGAATTGTCGGGCGATGTGAGCGGCACATGGCATAACGGCGGCAAAGGCAACGGTATCGTCGACCTGAAGGGCAGCATCGTGCGCGCGAACGCCAATACGGTGCCTCGCTATCTGCCGACAGATATCGGTGCGAGCGTACGCGACTATTTGCAGCGTGCCCTGCTCGCAGGCACCGTGCAGAACGCGCCGTTCGCCGTGCAAGGCGATCTCGAGGACTTCCCCTACGGCAAGGGCGGTGGCAAGTTCCGCCTCGACATCCCGCTGGCGGACGTCACCTTCAACCCCTCGCCGTTGCGTCCGGGTCACACCGAAGTCTGGCCCGCCTTCGAGAAAGTGCGCGGCAATCTGCGCTTCGACGCCGACAAGCTGCACATCGCCATCGACAGCGGCTCGGTCTTTGGCGTGACGCTCACCCAGGTGCTGGGCGACATCAACGACATCGGACAGGACAACTCGGTGCTCACCCTCAAGGGCGACGCACGCGGCCCGGCCGCAGATTTCGTGAAGTACCTGAACAGCAGCCCGGTGGGCCACTGGATCGGCGACTTCACCGACGAGACGCGCGCGAACGGCACAACGCAGTTGGCGATGCAGTTGTCGATGCCGCTTGAGCACACCGACCGCTCGAAGGTCACGGGACGCGCGCGATTCCTGCGCAACGATGTCACGCTGCTGAGCGGGCTGCCGACGTTCGGCGCGGTGGACGGCGAACTGGCGTTCACCGAACGTGGCATCTCGCTCAACAATCTGCGCGGCACGTTCCTCGGCGGCGACGTGCGCGCCTCGGGCGGCAGTCGCGACGACGGCACCATCGCCCTGAACATCAACGGCACGATGAGCGCGCAGGGCCTGCGCGAGAACCGTGAGAACGCCACGCTGGCGCAACTGGCCAAGCGTATGACGGGCAGCACGCCCTACACGGCAGCGGTCACGGTGCGTCAGGGCATGACCGATGTGGCCGTGCAATCCACGCTCGCCGGTCTGGCCGTGAACCTGCCGTCACCGCTGGGCAAGAGCGCCGAGACGGCGCTGCCCGCGCGCTTCACGTTGCGCCCGCAGGCGAACCCGGGCGGGCGCCGCATCGATACACTCGACTTCGCCATCGGCAGTGTGCAGGGTAACTACGTTCAGCAACGTGCCAGCGGCAATAGCGGACACGTCGAAGTGCTGCGCGGCGGTATCGGCATCAACCAACCGGTGCCGGCACCGCGCGATGGCGTGCAGGTCGCCGCGCAGTTCGACACACTCGACGTGGACGCGTGGCGCGGTGTGATCGCGGCGCTCAGCAGCGATGCCGCCACGCCAGTCACGCCCGGCACGCCACCCGCTCCGGGCACCGCGCCCGCCTCCACGGCAGCCGCCGCACGCGACGAGTTCGGGGCAATCACGCCTTACCTGCCGACGCGTCTGGCGCTGCATGCCAAGCAGGTGCGCCTGATGTCGCGTCAGTGGCCGGAACTGGTTGTGGGCGCCCAACGCAGCGATCGCGACTGGCAGGTGAGTCTGGCGTCCGAACTGGTCTCCGGCTTCGCCGAATGGCATGCCCCGGATGCGAAGAACCCTTCGGGCGCCATCCGCGCACGGCTGGCGAAACTGGTGATCCCGCGCGAAGACCACGGCAACGACGTGCTCACGGAAGTTCTCGACGAGCCGAGCGACGAATTCCCGGCCATCGATCTCGTCGCCAACGATTTCGTGCTGCGCGACAAGCCACTGGGCCGCCTGCAGTTGAATGCGTACAACGATATCGAGGACGGCGTGCCCGTGTGGCAGCTCACCAAGCTGGAACTGAGCAACAGCGCCGCCACGCTCGACGTCAAGGGCAACTGGCGCACGGCGCGCCGCCGCGCGGCGGCAGCAGGCAGTGACGACGATGTGCCTCGACGCACGGTGCTCGACTTCAATCTCAACGTCAAGGACGCGGGCGGGCTGCTTGATCGTCTGGGCCTGCCCAAGACACTCAAGGACGGCTCGGGCACCGTCTCGGGCCGCTTCGGCTGGCGCGGCGGCCCCGACGCCATCGATTACCCCACGCTCGGCGGCAAAGTCGCGATCGACCTCAAGCGCGGGCAGATTCTGAAGGCCGACCCCGGACTGGCCAAGCTGCTGGGCATTCTGTCGGTACAGACGCTCGCCAAGATTCTGACGTTCGACTTCAACAGCGTGATCGGCAGCGGTCTGCCGTTCGACAGCATCGAAGGCAACGCCACCATGCAAGCCGGTGTGGCGAACACCGATGATCTGACCATCAATTCCAGTACGGCGACGATCAAGATCGACGGGCACACCGACCTCGCCCGCGAGACGCAGGACCTGAACGTGCTGGTGTTGCCGAAAATCAATGCGGCATCGGCGTCGCTTGCGTGGGCCATCATCAACCCTGCGCTGGGCATCGGCTCGTTCTTTGCGCAACTGGCGTTGGGCGAGCAGCTCTCGCGTACGCTCTCGACGACCTATCATGTGACGGGCTCCTGGGACAATCCGGTCATCGGACAGGGCAGCGGCAATAAGAGTAAGATCGACGCATCCCCGGTCACTCGGCCCGACGCGCAAAACAGCGTCCCGCCGATAGGTATGCGCGGCAACTGAGTGCATCCGGAGGCTTCCGATACGCTCTGCTTGAAACGCTTGTAACCCCGACGCCTGTAAGCCCGACACGGTTATCCGCTCTGAATCCAGCCATTCCATGACGAGTCCCGACACGAAGTCAGCCGCCGTACCCGCGCCCGCCGGCGCCATTGCACGCGTCGCGGCCGCGCAAATGGTGAGTGCCCCCGACGTCGAACGAAACCTCCGCGAAGCCGGCCGTCTGGTCGCCGAGGCGGCAGACGCCGGCGCGCAACTGGTACTGCTGCCCGAGTACTTCTGCTACATGGGCCGGCACGACACCGACAAACTCGCGTTGCGCGAGACCCCGGGCGACGGGCCGATTCAGGACTTTCTCGCCGAAACCGCCCGCCGTCACGGCGTGTGGCTCATCGGCGGCACGCTGCCGCTGGCCGCGCCCGAACCGGAGCGCGTGCTCAACACCACGCTGGTCTTCGGCCCCGACGGTACGCCGGCCGCGCGCTACGACAAGATTCACTTGTTCAACTTCGTCAAAGGCGAAGAAGCCTACGACGAAGCGCGCACCATTCGGCCGGGCGATGCCGTACGCACGTTTGAAGCGCCGTTCGGGCGCGTGGGCCTGTCGGTCTGCTACGACCTGCGTTTTCCCGAGTTGTACCGTGCCATGGGCGACTGTACGCTCATGGTCGTACCCGCCGCCTTTACCTACACGACGGGCCGTGCGCACTGGGAACTCCTGCTGCGTGCGCGGGCCATCGAGAATCAGTGTTACATGCTGGCGTCCGCACAGGGCGGCCATCACGAAAACGGGCGGCGCACCTGGGGGCATTCCATGCTGATCGACCCATGGGGCGACATCATCGCCCAGCGAGAAGCGGACGGCGCCGGCGTGGTCATTGGCGACATCGACCCGGCCCGGATGACCGGTGTACGTCAGAGCCTGCCCGCGTGGCGGCATCGCGTGCTGTAAGGTTGATTTCCCCGATTCCGCCCTCATTTACCGAATACATTTCCTTGGCCTGACACCGCATGAAAATCATCGATACCGGCATCCAGAACCTGGCCACGGCCCGCGAGCTGCTGCTCACGCCATACGGCCTCGACGAAAGCCACCTGCAACGCGCACTTGGCGACATTTTCACGCACCGCGTGGACTACGCCGACCTGTACTTCCAGTACACGCGCAGCGAAGCGTGGAGCCTCGAGGAAGGCATCGTGAAATCGGGTTCGTTCTCGATCGATCAGGGCGTGGGTGTGCGTGCCATCGTGGGCGACCGCACCGCTTTCGCCTACTCCGACGACATCTCCGACATCGCCCTGAAGGACGCGGCCGCTGCGACTCGCAGCATCGCCACGGCCGGACGCGGACGTGTGAAGGTCGGCAGCAAGCTCGCCAACGCCGCCGGTAACGGGCTCTACCTGCCGTCCGATCCGCTGGCCTCGCTCGACGCCAACGGTAAGGTGGCATTGCTCGAGCGCATCGAAAAGCTGGCCCGTGCGCGTGATCCGCGCGTGCAGCAAGTCATGGCGGGTCTGGCCGGGGAATACGACGTCGTGCTGGTGGCGCGCAGCGACGGCGTGATCGCCGCCGATGTGCGCCCGCTCGTGCGCGTGTCGGTCACCGTCATCGTCGAAGCCAACGGACGCCGCGAAATCGGCAACAGCGGCGGCGGCGCACGCCTCGACTACGCTTATTTCACTGACGAACTGCTCGAAAAGTACGTCCAGGAGGCGGTAGACGGTGCCATCGTCAAACTCGACGCGCGCCCGGCACCGGCCGGTGCGATGACTGTCGTGCTCGGACCGGGCTGGCCCGGCGTGCTGTTGCACGAGGCCATCGGTCACGGGCTGGAGGGCGACTTCAACCGCAAGGGTTCCTCGGCGTTCTCCGGACGCCTCGGCGAACGTGTGGCCGCCAAGGGCGTCACGGTGGTTGACGACGGCACGCTGTCGAACCGCCGCGGCTCGCTGAACATCGACGACGAAGGCAATGCGACGCAGTGCACCACGCTCATCGAAGACGGGATTCTGCGTGGCTACATGCAGGACAGCCTGAATGCGCGTCTGATGAAGATGCCGGTCACGGGTAACGGCCGTCGCGAGTCGTACGCCGCGCTGCCGATGCCGCGCATGACCAATACGTACATGCTCGGCGGCGACAAGGACCCCGAGGAAATCATCGCGTCGGTCAAGCATGGTCTGTATGCCGTGAACTTCGGCGGCGGACAGGTCGACATCACGAACGGCAAGTTCGTGTTCTCGATGTCCGAGGCTTACATGATCGAAGACGGCAAGATCACGTATCCGGTCAAGGGCGCCACGCTGATCGGCAACGGCCCCGAATCGCTCAAGGATGTGACGATGATCGGCAACGATATGTCGCTCGATTCGGGCGTCGGCGTGTGCGGCAAGGAAGGCCAGAGCGTGCCTGTGGGCGTTGGCCAGCCGACGCTGCGCATGGAAAACATGACGGTTGGCGGCACGGCGTAAGGCGCAGCCGGCGCGTCCAATGTCACGCGTCGGATGACGCACCGCAAAAAATGCGTAAAGCATAGCAAAGCGCCCGGGTCAAACCGGGCGTTTTCGCATGTTTATCAAATATCACGCTTACTTTAAGCAAATATACCGAACAAAATGCAATGTTTCCGCGCGTTTTCCCGCCGTTCAGCGGCCTGACACGGTTGCAGCGTCATTCGATTAGGCGTATAAAGTGGTTCCAGTGCACGGCAAAATGCTTGCCATGCAATGTCAACGACATCCCTCATGACCGCCAATAAGTTTTATTTTTACTTTTTTGCGAATCTCACACCGCTGGCGGAAGGAGAGGGGGAGTTGCAGCAGTAAGCACCGAAACGAATCCTGAAAAACCGCCAGCGAGTCTGGCGGTTTTTTTTTGACCCGCATCCCGAGAATCGCACCGCAGTCCGTACTGCCCAGGAGAAAAAAGCATGCCTCCCCACAACACCGATGATGTTCGTATTCGTGAGCTCAAGGAACTGACGCCGCCGGCGCATTTGATTCGCGAGTACCCCTGCTCGGAAAAGAGCGCGGACCTCATCCATCGCACGCGCAGTGCCATTCACCGCGTGCTGCATGGTATGGATGACCGACTCGTCGTCATCATCGGCCCGTGCTCGATCCACGATACGAAAGCCGCACTGGAATATGCTGCGCGTCTGGCCGAGCAGCGTGAGCGCCTGAAGGGCGAACTTGAGATCGTGATGCGCGTGTACTTCGAGAAGCCGCGCACGACGGTGGGCTGGAAGGGTCTGATCAACGACCCGCACATGGATAACAGCTTCAAGATCAACGACGGCCTGCGCCTCGCGCGCGAACTGCTCGCCCAGATCAACGCAATGGGGCTGCCGGCCGGTACGGAATACCTCGACATGATCAGCCCGCAGTACATCGCCGATCTCGTGTCGTGGGGCGCCATCGGCGCACGCACCACCGAATCGCAAGTGCACCGAGAACTGGCGTCGGGCCTCTCGTGCCCGGTCGGCTTCAAGAACGGCACGGACGGCAATGTGAAGATTGCCGTCGACGCCATCAAGGCCGCATCGCAGCCGCACCATTTCCTGTCGGTGACCAAGGGCGGCCATTCGGCCATCGTGTCGACGTCGGGCAACGAGGACTGCCACCTGATCCTGCGCGGCGGCAAGGCGCCCAACTACGACGCGGCCAGCGTGCAGATCGCCTGCGACGACATCGCCAAGTCGGGGTTGGCCGCGCGCGTGATGATCGACGCATCGCACGCCAACAGCCAGAAGAAGCACGAGAACCAGATCCCGGTGTGCGAGGACATCGCACGCCAGATCGCCGGTGGCGACGACCGCATTATTGGCGTGATGGTCGAGTCGCACCTCGTTGCCGGCCGTCAGGATCACGTGCCGGGCAAGCCGCTGACCTACGGTCAGAGCATCACCGATGCCTGCATCGACTGGGAAGACAGCCTGAAGGTGCTCGATACGCTGGCCGACGCCGTGCGCGCGCGCCGTCTGGCTCGCGGCACAGGCAACTGATGTCGCGGGGCGCAGCCAGGGCGGCAATCAGAGCCGCGCTGAGCCTTACTGCGCCCCGCCCTCGGCCCGGTCGCGCTGCCACAGCACGTCGGTGCCGCCGCCCGCACGGTTCAGTACCCGGGCAAGTACAAACATCAGATCGGACAAACGATTGACGTACTGGCGCGGCGCGGGGGCCACCGTCTCTTCGGCACCGAGCGCCACCATGGCGCGCTCGGCCCGGCGCGACACGGTCCGCACCACGTGCGCCAGCGCCGCAGCACGCGTGCCGCCCGGCAGAATAAATTCCTTCAGACTCGGCAGATCGGCGTTGTAATGCGCCAGCCAGCCATCGAGCTTGGCCACCTGCGCATCGACAAGCAACGTGTGACGCGGCATGCTCAATTCCCCGCCGAGATCGAACAGATCGTGCTGAATATCGAGCAGCATGGCACGCACGTCCGGCGGCAGGTCTTCGCACAGCAACACGCCAATGTGTGAATTGGTCTCGTCGATCTCGCCGATGGCGACGATACGCAGACTGAATTTGTCCACGCGTGCGCCGTCCCCAAGGCCGGTCTTGCCACCGTCGCCCGTGCGGGTGACGATCTTGCTCAAACGATTACTCATCCTCTGACACCTACCCCTTACGGCATATCTTGCCTGCCGGCGCCCCACGTTCGGCCGCCGGACGACCTGCCTTCTTTGATTGAAATTGACCACCGCTGCCCTCGCTGCCCATTTTTCAGGCAATTCCGATGGCGCGCCTTGGCGGCAAGTCCGTATGATATGACGCAAAGGGTGCGGAAAAACGCCGTCACGGCGTAAAATCCCCGCTCATGAGGTGTCAGGGTATGGGCCCGCCGAACCGTTGACCGTTCGGTGCTGTCGGCCAGTGCCCGAGACCCCACACCCGATATGGAGCCTGCCATCGCCTGCTGGCGCTGGCCGCCCGGAGACCTGAAGGAGAAAACCGTGAATCACCCCCATCTGCCGTTCGCCGCCAAGCGTCCCTTTCCGGACGCCCTGCTTACCGAGTTGCAAGCCCTGCTGGGCGAGCGTGTGAGCACCAAGGAGGCACTGCGCGAGCATCACGGCAGGGACGAGTCTCCGTTCGACCCCATGCTGCCCGACGCCGTCGCCTTCGCGCACAGCACCGACGAAGTCTCGCAGATCGTCAAACTGTGTGCCAAGTACGACGTCCCCATCATTCCGTACGGCGCCGGCTCGTCGCTCGAAGGGCACCTGCTCGCTGTCGAGGGCGGTCTGTCGCTCGATCTCTCGGAAATGAATCAGGTCGTGTCGATCAATGCGGAAGACCTGACCGTCACCGCGCAACCGGGCATCTCCCGCAAGGCGCTCAACGAAGCCCTGCGCGACACCGGCCTGTTCTTCCCGATCGACCCCGGCGCCGACGCCAGCATTGGCGGCATGTGTGCTACGCGCGCTTCCGGCACCAATGCCGTGCGTTACGGCACGATGCGCGAGAACGTACTCGCGCTGAGCGTCGTGCTCGCAGACGGCCGCGTGATCCACACTGGCACGCGTGCACGCAAATCCTCTGCCGGTTACGACCTCACGCGCCTGTTCGTCGGCAGTGAAGGCACGCTGGGCATCATCACCGAAGCGACGGTGCGTCTGTATCCGCAGCCGGAAGCCGTATCGGCCGCGATCTGCTCGTTCCCCAGCATGACGGATGCCGTGAACTGCGTTATCCAGACGATTCAGTTGGGCGTGCCGGTGGCGCGCGTCGAGTTCGTCGATGCACTGGCCGTGCGCGCCATCAACAAGCATTCCAAGATGGAACTGCCCGAGACGCAAACGCTGTTCTTCGAATTCCACGGCAGCAATGCCGGTGTGAAGGAGCAGGCGGAGACCGTCGAGGAACTGGCCAGGGAAAACGGCGGTACCGGCTTCGAATGGGCCACGCGCACCGAAGACCGCAACCGTCTGTGGGCCGCGCGTCATAGCGCGTACTTCGCGATGCTCCAGCTCAAGCCGGGCTGTCGCGCGGTCACGACGGACGTCTGCGTGCCGATCTCGCGTCTGGCCGAGTGTGTCAGCGAGACCGAGGAAGATCTGCGGGCGTCGAGTTTGCCGTGCCCGATCGTGGGTCACGTCGGCGACGGCAATTTCCACGTGGCGATCCTCATTGATCCGGCCAAGCCCGAAGAGATCGAAGAGGCCGAACGGCTCAACCAGCGCATCGTCGAGCGCGCGATCCGCATGGGGGGCACATGCACGGGCGAGCACGGTGTGGGCCTGCACAAGATGGGCTTTCTCGTGACCGAGCACGGCGAAGGCGCCATCGATGTCATGCGCGCGATCAAGACCTCGCTCGATCCGCACAATCTGCTCAATCCGGGCAAGATTTTCCGGTTGCGCCCGGCGGGCTGAGCGCCGCATGAACGCGCCCGTCACCCCGCAAGGTCAATCCGGCCCGCTCCAGGCGGGTGGCGCGTCCAATGACGCCGACGCCCTCGAAGCGCGTCAGCGTCAGTTGCTCGACGCGCTCACCCAGATCCTGCCGCCGCATTGCATTCTGCATCGCCGCGAAGACACCACGCCATACGAGTGCGATGGTCTCGCCGCGTATCGCCGCGTGCCGCTCGCCGTCGTGCTGCCCGAGTCCGAATCGCAGGTTCAGCGCATTCTGCAGGCCTGCCATCAGTTGGGCATTCCGGTGGTACCACGCGGCGCGGGCACGAGCCTCTCTGGCGGCGCGATGCCCATCTCCGATGGTCTGGTGCTCTCGCTCGCCAAGTTCAAGAAGATTGTCGAGGTCGATCCTTACGCGCGGACGGCGACCGTGCAGCCGGGCGTTCGCAATCTGGCGATCTCGGAGGCAGCCGCGCCTTACGGCCTGTATTACGCACCTGATCCGTCGTCGCAGATCGCCTGCACCATCGGCGGCAATGTGGCGGAGAATTCGGGCGGTGTGCACTGCCTGAAGTACGGCCTGACGGTGCACAACGTGCTGCGCGTGCGCGCCATCACGATGTCCGGCGAAGCGATCGAATTCGGCTCGCTCGGCCCCGATGCGCCCGGACTCGATCTGCTGTCGGTGTTCATCGGCAGTGAGGGGATGTTCGGCGTGGTGACGGAAATCACCGTCAAGCTGGTGCCCAAGGCACAGACGGCACAGATGATCATGGCGAGCTTCGACGATGTGGAGACCGGTGGTAACGCCGTGGCGGCGATCATCGCGGCCGGCATCATCCCCGCCGGACTCGAAATGATGGACAAGCCAGCCACGCAAGCCGTCGAGGAGTTCGTTCACGCCGGATACGACCTTGAAGCCGCGGCGATCCTGCTGTGCGAATCGGACGGCACGCCGGAAGAAGTCGCCGAGGAAGTCATGCGCATCTCCCATGTGCTGCGCACGTCGGGCGCGACACGGTTGCAGATCTCCCGCAGTGAGGAAGAGCGCCTGCGCTTCTGGTCGGGACGCAAAAATGCGTTCCCCGCAGCCGGACGCGTTTCGCCGGACTATTACTGCATGGATGGTACGATTCCTCGCCGGGCGATTGGGACGTTGCTCAAACGCATCGAAGGTCTGGAACAACAATACGGATTGCGCTGTATTAACGTCTTTCACGCGGGAGACGGCAACATGCATCCGCTCATTCTTTTCAACGGCAACGACCTCGACGAATGGCATCGCGCCGAAGCGTTCGGTTGCGACATTCTCGAAGCGTGCGTCGAACTCGGCGGCACCATCACGGGCGAACACGGCGTGGGCATCGAAAAGATCAACTCGATGTGCGTGCAGTTCTCGGCCGAGGAGCGCGACGCCTTCTTCGGCGTGAAGCGCGCGTTCGATCCGGTCGGGCTGCTCAATCCGGACAAGGGAATTCCCACACGAGCCCGTTGCGCCGAATACGGCAAACTGCACGTGCGCGGCGGCCTGCTGCCACACCCCGACCTGCCGAGGTTCTGATATGCGCCCGCTGTCAGAGTGGATGCCGCACGATTGGCGGCAGCGGCTGTACATCATCATCTTCGAGGCCGATACGCGCGAAGGGCGGCTGTTCGACATCGCGCTGCTTATCGCCATCGTGCTGTCGGTGCTTACGGTAATCGTCTCGAGCGTGCCTGCCGTGCAGGCTACGGCATCGCTGCCGATGGCGATTCTCGAGTGGTTCTTTACCCTGCTCTTTACGGCCGAGTACATCGCGCGGCTGCTGAGCGCGCATCGACCGCTGCGTTACGCGCTGTCGTTCTACGGCATCATCGATCTGCTCTCCATTCTGCCGACATATCTCGCAATTCTCGTGCCCGAACTGCATGGGCTGATCGACGTGCGTTTGCTGCGTCTGATGCGCGCGTTCCGGATTCTGAAGCTCACGGCGTATGTGAACGAAGCCGGTGTGCTTAGCGTCGCGCTCTACAACGCGCGCCGCAAGATCCTCGTGTTTCTCGGGTTCATCTCGATCATCGTGGTGATCTTTGGCACGCTCATGCACATCATCGAGGGACCGCAGCACGGTTTCACGAGCATTCCGGTGGGCATCTACTGGGCCATCGTCACGCTCACGACCACCGGCTATGGCGATGTGGTGCCCGTCACCGGACTGGGCAAGGCGATCACCGGCTTCGTGATGCTGCTCGGTTACAGCGTGATTGCCATTCCCACCGGCATCATGGGTGCCGAAATCCATTCGGCCATGCGCAAGAATGCCGTCACCACACGCACCTGCCAGCAATGCCTTACCGAAGGGCACGACGCCGATGCGAGCTACTGCAAGCACTGCGGCAGCGAGCTGGCCCCCTATCAATCCGACACGCCACCGCCGCCAGAACCGAGCTGATGACCGACACGAACGACACTCTCGAGAACTTCCGCGCCGTCATCGAACATGCCACGGCACGCCGTGCACCGCTTCAGCTTCGTGGCGGCGGCACCAAGGCGTGGTACGGCCAACAACGCGTGGGGGACGTGCTCGACACACGCGCCTACCGCGGCATCGTGGCCTACGACCCGGCAGAACTGGTCATCACGGCGCGCTGCGGCACGCCGCTCGCCGACATCGAGACGGCGCTCGCCGAACGCAGTCAGTTGCTGCCGTTCGAGCCGCCCTACTTCGGGCCGGGGGCGACGATCGGCGGTGCGGTGGCTGCCGGGCTCGCCGGGCCTCGCCGCAGTGCCGTGGGCGCCGTGCGCGACTTCGTACTCGGCGCCAAATTGATGGACGGGCGCGCTCACGTGCTGAATTTCGGCGGTCAGGTGATGAAGAACGTCGCCGGTTACGACGTCTCGCGCATGCTCGCCGGCTCGCTGGGCACGCTGGGCCTGATTCTCGAAGTGTCGCTCAAGGTGTTGCCGCAGCCATTTGCCGAACTGACGCTGCAATTCGAAATGAACGCCATCGATGCCGTGCGCAAGCTCAATGAATGGGGCGGGCAACCGTTGCCGATCACAGGCAGTGCGTGGCGCAACGATTTGCTGGTGATCCGTCTGGCGGGGGCATCGGCAGCGATCAAGGCCGCGCGCGTGAAGATGGGCGGGGAGTTGGTCGACGCCATTCACGCCGCCAAGTTCTGGCACGCGATCCGCGAGCAAACGGACAGCTTCTTCGCCGATGCGGGGCCGGGCCAGGCACTGTGGCGTCTGGCCGTGCCGTCGACCGCCGAACCGCACCGCTTGCCTGGCAAACAACTCATCGAGTGGGGTGGCGCACAGCGTTGGTGGATTACCGACGCCGACGCGCAAATCGTGCGTTCGGCGGCGCGGCAGGACGGCGGACACGCCACACTCTTCCGCTATGGTGAGCCCGGTGTGGGTGTGTTCACGCCCCTGCCCGCACCGCTCATGCGCATCCACCGTAATCTGAAGTCGGTGTTCGACCCGGCGGGCATCTTCAATCCGGGGCGGATGTATCCGGAGTTCTGAGCGCATTCACGGCAATATGCAGCGGTATGGCGCGATATGCCGCAGCGCGCCGGGCCTTATCCTCCCACCCGCTCAGCCATTCGTATCCAGCAAGCGCGAGACTTCCGTCGCCAGTGTGCGCACCGCCTTCTCGACCTCTCGCGTGAACGGCTGACCGCCGTTGATGCGCAGGAAATGGTCGTAGCGCGACGAGTTCGAGAAAAGACTGCCCGGTGCGACACGAATCCCTTTGGCGAGCGCCGCATCGAACAGTCGCTCCGAGCTGACGCTGCCCGGCATCTCCACCCACAGGCTCAGTCCACCGGCGGGCAATGTCAGACGGGTGCCCGCCGGGAAATGGGTGGCAATCGCTTCGGCCATCGCCGCCCGGTGCTCGCGTAGCTGCGCCCGCAAGCGGCGCAGGTGACGATCGTAGCGGGGCGAATCCATGAATTCGCCCATCGCGATCTGCGCGAGCGCTTCGTTCGGGCGCGTCTGCGCGTACTTGAGCATCTCCACTCGCCACTGCCACTTGCCGCCCGCGATCCAGCCGAGCCGCATGCCCGGCGCCATCGTCTTGTGCAGCGATGCGCAGTGAATCACGTTGCCCGACGTATCCCATGAGCGGATGGCAGCCGGAATATTGCCGTCATCGCCCAGCGCCGAGTAAGTGTCGTCTTCGATGATCGCCACGCCGCGCGACTCCGCCCACTTCACCAACCGCGCCTTGTGCGAATCGGGCATGACCGACCCGAGCGGATTCTGGAAATGCGGCACGACGATCACGGCCTTGATGTTGTCGTAGGTCTCGCTCGCCAATTGAAGCGCTTCGAGCGAGATCCCCGTCTGAGGACTCGTGGGAATTTCGAGCGCCCGCATGCCCATGCTCTCCAGCGTTTGCAGCAGCGCGTAGTACGTCGGCGATTCGACGGCGACCACATCGCCCGCCGATGCCACCGCGCGCAACGCGAGATTGATCGCCTCGATACAGCCGTGCGTGACGACGATTTCCTCGGGATTGATGTTCATGCGCGCTTCGAGCGCGCGCCGGGCAATCGCACAACGGAAACGCGCTTCTCCACCACCGGGAGGCGGCGTGCCGTAGAGCAGCGGGTTATCGCGCAACGCCCGGATGGTGGCCTGCCGAAGTTCGTTGACCGGGTAGAGCGACGGGGAGCCATGGGCGACCGCGAAATTGACTTTGACGTCCGCCTGAAGCCCTCTCGCGAGGATCGACGACACGCGCTGATTGATACCCACGTACTGCATCAGATCGGGCACCCACGGACGCGGTTCGGCCACCGGCACGAGGCTCGCACGAGCAGGTGTGCGCACGAAGTAGCCCGAACGCGGACGTGCCTCGAGCACCCCCAGCGCCTCCAGATGACGGCATGTCTGCAAGGCCGTCGATAGACTGACCTGATGCCGCTCCATCAAGGTGCGCACACTCGGCATGCGGTCGCCCGGCGCGAGCGTGCCCGCCTCGATGGCGTGGCGGTAATGGTCGGCTAGCTGACGATATAGCGGCGTGCGGTCCTCCGAAGCCGGTGGCGTCGGGGCGGCGGGAGATGCCTTCGGGGTGTCCGCGATGAGCGGCTCGGTGTCCGGGGCGGCGAGCGTGGGGGTAACGGCGTCCATGCGCAGATGATCGGGTATTGCACACGACCATAACAGATACAGATTCGTTGAATCGGCATCGTAACAGATTGCCGGAAGCCGCTCTGTTACGCGCGAAACAGCGCAACTGTGTGCCTACCGGGAGCGTCTGGCGACCGATACGCTGTACCCATCTGTTCAACGCCCCCGGAGCCCCTCATGGCAAAGCCCCAGTCGCCCCTCTTTTCTTCCGATTCGACGCGGGTACGAGATATCGGCGACGCCAGGCGCGCCGACTGGCCGTTGTCCCGGCCGCGCGTCGCCTTGCCGGCCGACGCCGAAAGCGGCTCGCCTGCCCAGCTCCCGTCACACCTCTCTCTGGCACGCGGGCAATCGTTTTACGCCTATGTGGGCCTTGGCACGGTGCTCCATATCGAGCGAGGGGATGTTCTGCTCACGGCAGCGCCGCGCTGGCTGGCGGCGAGCTTCTGGCGACGCGCCGTCTCGCTGACCGCCGGGCAGGTCTATGTGGCCGAGACGTCTGGCTGGCTGACGTTGAGCGCTGCCACGGATGCCCGCGTTGCCCTGCGTGAAGACGTCGCCGAAGCCCATCGCCGCGCGGGGCTGCGCGCTTACGCCGCTCGTGTGCGGCAGATCGTTCGCAGGTCACTCGGATTCTGAGTCAGTCCCGGCACCTGACCGAATGCCTCTCGTTCAGGCCGGCAGCAGCTTCTCGATGTCCGCACGGATGGCTTCAGGCTTTGCCGTCGGCGCATAACGCGCCGCCACGTTGCCCTGCGCGTCGACGAGAAACTTCGTGAAATTCCACTTGATCGCCTTCGTCCCCAGCACGCCTCGCTTTTCCTGCGTGAGATAGGCGTAGAGCGGTGCGGCGTCCGGCCCTTTGACGTCGACCTTGGCGAACATCGGGAACGTGACGTGAAAGCGTAGATCGCAGAAGCTGCGAATAGCCTGTGCGTCGCCCGGCTCCTGCTTGCCGAACTGATTGCACGGAAACGCGAGCACCTCGAAGCCGCGCGGGCCGAGCTGTTCGTAGAGCGTCTGCAGACCAGCGTACTGCGGCGTGAAACCGCACTCGCTCGCCGTGTTGACGATCAGCAGTACCTTGCCACGGTACTGCGACAGGCTGACGGTTTCGCCCGACAGCGTCTGGACTGAAAAATCGTACACATGCTGCGAATTCGCGTTCATCTATGGCTCCTGTCGATGTTGGCACCGCGAAGTCTGCCACAAGCCGCAGGCCATGACCGTTCGATGTGCGTCAGGCGCACCGAATGACTAAAACAGCGCAAACGGGGGCGGGTAGCACCTCGTTTTTTCCGGGGTAGCACCTCGGGCGCGGGCACAGCTATAATCGTTGACCTGCAATGCCGTTGCAACGCCCCCGCGCCAACGACACCGCCCTACAGACGCCCTACCGACGCCCGAACCTGCCTCATGTCGACCATCGCAGCACATCTCGACGATGTTCTCTCCCGGATCGCCCGTGCCACTGCCGACGCCGGCCGCCCGGCGGGTAGCGTGCATTTGCTCGCCGTCTCGAAGACGTTTGGCGCCGATGCCGTGCGCGACGCGCTCGCCGCCGGACAGCGCGCTTTCGGCGAGAACTACGTGCAGGAGTCGCTCGACAAGATGGCCGCACTGTCAGGAGAGACGGTCGGCGGCCGACCGCTCGAGTGGCATTTCATCGGCCCATTGCAAAGCAACAAGACGCGGCCGGTGGCGGAACATTTCGACTGGGTGCATTCGGTCGATCGACTGAAGATCGCCGAACGGCTGAGCGCCCAACGGCCAGCGAACCTCCCGCCCCTGCAAGTCTGCCTGCAAGTCAACATCAGCGGCGAAGCGAGCAAGAGCGGTGTCGCGCCTGCGGACGTGCCCGCGGTCGCGCGCGCCATCGCCGCCCTGCCGAATCTGCGACTGCGCGGCCTGATGGCGATTCCCGAACCCGAAGACGATCCGGCTCGCCAACGCGCACCGTTCAAGGCCGTGCGCGAGTTGTTCGACGCGCTGCGCGCCGATGGACTGGCCCTCGACACACTGTCGATGGGCATGTCGGGCGATCTCGAGGCCGCAATTGCCGAGGGTGCGACAATGGTGCGTGTTGGCACCGCTATTTTCGGTGCGCGCGATTACGGCCCCCGGGCCTGATCGCGGCGTGCCCCGGCGGCGAGCGCCTCGTGGTGGCTCACCGCAGTAAGAGGTAATGACATACGCAACGCAAAGGATGGTTATGAGAATTGCATTCATCGGCGGCGGCAATATGGCCAATGCCCTGATCGGCGGACTCGTCAAGCGCGGCACTGCCCCGCGCGACATTCTCGCGATCGACGTCAACGAATCGACCCGTGAAGGCCTTGCCAAGCAGTATGGTGTCGAGACCGCCAGCGCGCCCAACGACCGCCTGCGCGATTACGACACGCTCGTGCTGGCCGTCAAACCGCAAGTCCTCAAGGACGTCGCGCAAGCCCTCCAACCGCACCTGAACGGTCAACTGGTCATCAGCATCGCAGCGGGCATTCGCGCATCCGATCTGGCCCGCTGGCTCGGCGGCCATAACCAGATCGTGCGCTGCATGCCGAACACGCCCGCGCTGATCGGCATGGGCATCACCGGTCTGGCCGCACTCTCGGGCGTCGATTCCGACCAACGCAAGCGTGCAGAGAATGTGCTGGGCGCCGCAGGGCAAATCGTCTGGGTCCAAAAGGAAAGTCAGCTCGACGGCGTGACGGCCATCTCGGGCAGCGGCCCGGCATACGTGTTCTATTTCATCGAAGCGCTGGAGCAGGCAGCTCAGGAACTGGGCTTCACGCCCGAGCAGGGACGCCAGTTGGCCATCGCCACGTTCACCGGGGCATCGCAACTGGCCGCGCAGTCGAGCGAGCCGGTGAGCGTGCTGCGTGAGCGCGTGACGTCCAAGGGCGGTACGACATTTGCCGCGCTTAGCTCGTTCGAGCGCGACGCCATCAAGGCTGCCATCGTGCGCGGCGTGCAGGCGGCGAACACCCGTGCCAAGGAACTCGGCGACGAGTTGGGCGACGCCTGACACGCGCTCGTCAGACGCAGCAAAGACAAACGGCCCGCATGCGGGCCGTTTTGTTTGGCATGTCTGCCTGACGATGCGTGAGCGCGACGCACGCAGTGGATGCAGCGAACGCTGCGCCCGCGCTTATGCCGTCAGCAGATAATGTCCGGCGATGCCCGCGAAGACGGCGGCACCGAGCCAGTTGTTGTGACGGAACGCCGCAAAGCACGGCATGCGCTCGCGTCCGCGAATCAGGAAGTAGTGGTAAATGGCGAAGCTCACCGCCACGGCCATGCCCAGCCAGAACGGCCAGCCGAAGCCCAGATACACGCCGACGCCCGCCTGAATGCCGAGTGCGCCGGCGTAACAGAGCATGATCGCCAGCACGTCGAAGCGTCCGAACGTGATCGCCGACGTCTTGATGCCGATCTTCAGGTCGTCGTCGCGATCGACCATCGCATATTCGGTGTCGTACGCCACCGACCAGAACACATTCGAGAGCAGCAGCACCCATGCGACGGCCGGCACCTGATCCTGCACGGCAGCGAAAGCCATCGGAATGCCGAAACCGAACGCCACGCCGAGATAGGCCTGCGGAATCGCCAGAAAGCGCTTGGTGAACGGATAGGTGCCTGCGACGAACAGCGCGGGAATCGACAACCACTTCGTCAGCGCGTTGAGCGGCAGAATCAGCAGGAAGCTCACGAGTGCGAGCGTCGCGGCCACGGCGAGCGCTTCCCATGCGCGAATGCGTCCCGACGTGATCGGACGCTCTTTCGTGCGTTTGACGAACTTGTCGAAGTCGCGGTCGGCGTAATCGTTGATGGCGCAACCCGCCGAGCGCATCAGGAACGTGCCGAGCGTGAAGATCGCGAGCAGCCGCGGGTCGGGATGCCCGTTCGATGCAATCCACAGCGCCGCGAGCGTCGGCCACAGCAGCAGCACGGTGCCGATCGGCTTATCGAGGCGAACGAGGCGGAAATAAAGCGGAAGGCGTTGAGCGAGCAACATGGGCGTCACACAGAAAGACTTGTGGCGACATTGTAGGCTACGGGCCGAATGCTCGCCAATCGGGACGCGCCAGTCACCCGCCGCGTCACCAGATCCAGAACATCAGCAGCCAGAGCCAGTTGACTAGCGCCAGCGCCGCCACGACACCCGCCATGCCGGCCAGACGGCGTCCGAACGAGCGTGCGTGACGGCCAGTCACGCGCCAGCCCAGCCACAGACTCCACAGCGTGGTCGCGGCGAGAATGGCCGCGCGCACGTCGTTTGCCCAGTACACCGGCAGATGTTCGGCGCGCAGCAGGCTGATCGTCGTGGCCGACAGACCGATGAACACCCCGGCCCCGGCGATCGGAATGAGCGACTGCACCAGATGATTGAATCGCGACGTCTGCCACGGTCCCATCGCCCGGTTGGCCAGCGCGAAGATGATCGTGAAGGCCAGGCCCAGCAGCAGGCCGTTGCCCAGGATGTAAGTGACGACCATGCCGCCGTCGAGCCACGTGAAGACGTCGCTCTGATCGGGGTAATTGGTGAACACGAACCACGGGGCGTTCGTCTCGAACGGCCACATGATGTTGTGATCGATGAGCCACGTGGCCAGCACGGTCTTGGTGGCGACGAACCACGGATTCACCGTCCAGTGGAACGCGCCGATGGCCACGCCGAGCAAACCGTACATGACGAGCACGCTGTCCCACACACTATTGTTCTCGGTCGCACCGAACTTCACGATCTCTTCGCTCGGCGAGCGGCTCGTGAGTTCGATGGCGTCGCGATGCCCGGCGCAACGCCCGCACATATGGCACTGCGCCCCACCCTTCATGTTGCGCAGCGGCACGAGCGGCGCGCAGTTGATCGGGATGATCTTGTGGCCGTTAGTGTGATACGACCGGCGCCAGGCGTCTTCGTTGACCTTGAAGTGGAACGGCGCCAGACGCGCCAGCAGCGAGAACACGCCGTTGACCGGGCACAGATACTTGCACCACACGCGCTTGTCGCGCCCGTAGAAATAGCCGATCACCATCGCGCCGACGGTCGAACCGCCGAGCACCAGCAGCACGGCCTTCGGATATTGGTAGACGCTGACCATCTGACCGTAGAGGGTCGTGCCGGCGAAGGCCACGAACGGCCAGCCGCCCCAGCGCATCCAGCGGGGAATGGCGCGCCCGCGCCCATGGCGGCTCGCAAATTCCGAGAGCGTGCCTTCCGGACACAGCACTCCGCACCAGACACGTCCCATGAGCACCATGCTGATGAGCACGAACGGCCACCAGATGCCCCAGAACGTGAACTGCGCGAAGACGGTGAGGTTATCGAGGATGTGCGCCGTTTCGTCAGGCAACGGCATCATGACCGGCACGCAGATGAGGAACGCATAAACCAGCACGACGCCCCACTGCACGCCACGTATCAGCTTGCCGTGGCGTTGCATCCAAAGGCCCAGTCGGGCCAGTCGGTTCGGGACAGGTATGGCGATGCTCATGCTCAACTCGTACGTCGGGGAATGACCTACCGGCTAACGGCGCTTATCGATTCGGCGGATCTTGCGGACCCTGCCCGGACGCTTCCGTTCAGACCGTTGTGGCGCACCGGCCGGGACGCATTCCCCGCCGGTGCGCGTGACCCGCTCACGCGGGCTTGACCTGCTTGGGAGGAGCGCCTGCCCGTTTGAGCAGCGCCCACGTGAACATCCAATACACTGCGTACACCAACAGATTCATGCCGGCCGGATGCGCGCGATACCCCGTCAGGGTGGCGACGAGGCTGCCGAACGGGCTGGCATCGTCAAGAATCGCGGAAGTATCCCACAGTTGGTCGACCAGCGTCGGTACAAGCTCGAGCGAGATCAGACGATCAAGCCCCGACTCGAGCAGCCCCGCCGCCAGGAACAGCAGCATGATTTCGGTGACGCGGAAGAACAGGCGCCACGAGAAGATCTTTCCGCCCAACTGCAACAGCCAGAACGTGAACAGCGCCAGCACGAAGCCGATCAGCACCGCGAGCCACATCGACAGCGGCACGCTGCCTTGCTGGCCGAAGCCGATGCCATACAGAAAGATGGCCGTCTCGCTGCCTTCGCGAGCAATGGCCAGCGCTACCAGCACGAGCACACCCCACCATGTGCCCTGATCCTGGTTTTTCTGCAGCGACGATTCCATGTCGCGCTTGAGCGTTCGCCCGTGACGCTTCATCCAGAAGACCATCTGCACGATCAGCACGCAGGCGATCAACACCATGGCGGTCTGGAAGTAATCCTGCGCGTCGCCCGAAAGCACTTCGGTGAAGCCGACGAGTGCGGCGCCCAGCGCCACGGCTGCTGCGATGCCAAGTGCGACGCCGGTCCAAAGATAGGGCAGGCCGCGCTTGGCACCGTGCTCCGGGTTCGCCAGCCAGGCATGGAGAATGCCGACAACCAGCAATGCCTCGACGCTTTCGCGCCAGACGATGAACATGACCTGACCCATCGGGTGATTCCTCTCGTGATGCGTGTCTTACCGTGTGACTGAAACGACTTCCGCGTGGCCTACTTGGCGACGATCACGCCTTGCGCCTGCTGATGGAAATCGTCGAAAAACTTGTACTCGCCCGGCTGCAGCGGCGAGATCACCACAAACGACTGCGCGCCCGGTGCCAGCACCTTTTCCTTGCGCAGTTGCAGACTTTCAAACTCGACGGCATTCGTTCCGGTGTTGTGCACCTCGATCTTGATGCGTTTGCCGGCCGGCACTTCGATGCGCGCCGGGTTGAGCTTGCCGTTGTTCATTTCCAGCTTGAAGGTGGGCAAGTCGTCGGCATGAGCGAGCGATGTGCCGCCCAATGCCAACAAAGTCGCCACCAAGGCCGCCATCGTGGCCAGCAGGCGCGCGATGCGCTGATTCATCCTTGTGCTCCAAACGAAAACAGCGCTGGCCCCAGGCCAACGCTGAATCAGGGTTATGCAGGCTTAGTAGCCACCCTTCTTGCCAATACCCGAGAAAGTGAAATCGACTTCCTTGGTAATCGGCTTGAACCACGGACCCACGCCCGTTTCCTTGTCGACGTGACGGCCGAAGCACCACGGGCCCATGCCGCCATGCCCGGCGTGCGCGCCTGCGGCCGCCGTGCCGCCCATCTTGCAACCGAACTCCTGCAGCGTGCCCGGCGCGTTCACGACCATCGTCAGCTTGTACTTGCCAACGCCCGCCAGCTTGACGTTATCGCCATAGTGCGGACCATCGCTCGCGACCATCGGCATCATCAAACCTTCAATGGCAGCGCCATCGGCGGTCTTGCCGTCGCTCTTCATCTTTTGCAGCTTGTACGTGATTTCCAGACCGGGAACCCAGTCGCCTTCGGCGTAACCGTTCGGGTTCTTGGCGATCGCGTGAATGTCTGCCTCGAGGTGGATGTCCGACTTGGCGGCATCGCGCATCATGCCAGCCGGCTCCATCGTGACCGGCTGGAGATACACCGTATTGATTTCCATGCCCGCCACATTCAGCGGTTTGCCAATGGGAAACTCGGCAGCCTGAGCCAGGGTGGCCGCACCGGCAAGCAACACCGCTGCCACGAGGGATTTCACGCGCATACGCACTCCAGATGGATGAATAAGTTAATGCAAACAATTCTCAATAAGTTTAGCACCTTCGCCACCGTCAGACAAACGCGCGAAGTCAAGGCAACACGGGGAGAAACGGGAAATTCGAGGGGTGCGCCAGTACCGGCGGGATCGCTCAGCGATTCTTAGTGGCCGTTTGCGGAAAATTACCGGCGGCAGAATTGCACGATTTGCTGAAAATTTCGAGCCTGCGGGCGCATGCCAGCCTTGTCACCCGCCATTATCGGCGCACGCCACCGCGCGGCACCTCAGCGGCCAAGTCCTGGTCCAGCTAACGAATCAGGTCAAAGCAACGCGGTGCACTGCCCGGCAACGTTCAGGGCAGCACACCGCCTCGATCGATTTTCCGGGCCAGCACGACCGACGTCGTGGTGCGGGTCACGCCGTCGATCTCACCAATGGTGTCGAGCAGTCCGTCGAGTTGATCCGGTGATGCGGCGTGCAGCCAGGCCACATAGTCGAACTCCCCGCTGACGGTACACAGCAAGTGAACCTCGGGCATCTTGTTCAGACGCCGCATCACGTCGCGCCCGGAGCGCGGCTGCACGCTAATGCCCACGCAGGCCTGCAACCCGCCGCCTGCGGCATCCTGCCCCAGCCGCACGGTATAGCCAGCGATGACCCCGGCCTGCTCGAGCCGGCCGATGCGAGCCACCACGGTGGTGCGCGCCACACCGAGGCGACGCGCCAGATTGGCCGTACTCTCGCGCGCATTCACGCGCAACAGCGCGAGCAGGCTACGGTCGAGTTCGTCGAGTGCCGTCGTAGACAACGTCATCAGACTTCGCCCTTTAAGTCGCCGCCACCATGGAACGTCACGCCGCGCCGGACAGGCTCGCGCCCGATTTCCTCGTCCCGATATCGTATGTCCGGAGCGTGCGCCGCCGCGCGCTCGCCGCCGTCGTTGATCTGTTGCATGTTTTTCCGTCGAGAGATGCCGGGCGAGGCAAAAGACCGGCAAAGCGCGATTATAAAACCATGCCGTCGTGTCAGGCGGTCCGTCGCCTCTCACAACGAGAGATACGATGACAAGCCTGCGAAACCCGCTGCCATCAACCTGTCGTTGAGGTCGCCTCACGCCATCCGAAGTGCCCCGCCCCACGGCGCAAACGCCCTTTAACCCTTGTCCAATCAAGGCCATAGCCAAGGGTATCTCCCCAACGGCCGGCTATTGACAACGCCGATTGGCGATGCGCAAAATCACATCACTTATATGACGACGTACAAGAAAGACCCACCACGGCTACTGCGGACGTCATAACCGCAACGCAAGCGGCGTGGCGCGCGTCGGCCCCGAACGTCACCGGAGACAGGCGTTTGTCATGCATTTCTCGTTGAATTTCGCCCCGCTGGTTCCATACTGGCCAGTTTTCCTCGAAGGCGCGTGGCTCACGCTCAAGATGACCGTACTCGCGGTCGTGATCGGCACCGCTGCCGGCACGCTGGTCGCCTTTGCCAAGCGCAGCCGCCATCGATGGCTCGTTCGCCTTTGCAACATCTACATCGAGTCGGTACGCAACACGCCATTCCTCGTTCAGATATTCCTGCTCTACTTCGGCCTCGCGAGTCTCGGCATACATATGCCGACGTTTGCAGCCGCCGTCATCGCGATGGTGATCAACATCGGTGCTTACGCGGCGGAGATCATTCGCGCCGGGCTCGAATCGGTGCCGCGCGGTCAGATCGAAGCCGCCGAGTGTCTGGGGCTGTCGAAGTGGCGCATTGCGTGGCACGTCATGCTGCAACCGTCCATCGAGAAGGTGTACCCGGCGCTGACCACCCAGTTCATTCTGATGATGCAGGCCTCCGCCATGGCCTCGCAGATTTCCGCCGAAGAACTGACCGCGGTGGCCAACACTGTGCAGTCGGACACGTTCCGCTCGCTCGAGACGTACATCGTCGTGGCCGCGCTCTACCTTGGTCTGTCGCTGCTGGTGAAGCTGGTGGCGTGGGCCGCCGGCGAGTACTTCTTCAAGCGCCGCCGTACCGTGCGACGCGCCGCAGCGCAGGCGGCTCAGGCCTCGCGCCGCCGCGCTGCCGCCTCGCGCGCAGCCAATCCGAACGCGACAGGCTCTGCGGGCAGCAATACGGCACAACGGAGCGCCTCATGATCGGCAACTTTTCGTGGACCTATTTCGGGTATCTGGTGCAGTCCATCGGCTGGACGCTGGTGCTCTCCCTGATCGCGTTCGTGCTGGGCAGCGCAGGCGGCTTCCTCGTGATGCTCGCGCGCATCTCGCCGCGCCGCTGGTTGCGACTGCCCGCGCAGGTGTTCATCGAAGCGATTCAGGGAATCCCGCTGCTGATCCTGCTGTTCATCGTCTACTTCGGGTTGTCGGTGTACGGCTTCGAGCTGCCCGCCATCGTGGCCGCCGCGCTTGCGCTGATGGTCTACACCAGCGCCTATCTGGGCGACATCTGGCGTGGCTGCGTCGAAGCGATGCCGCGTGCGCAGTGGGAGGCTGCCGAGTGCTTGTCGCTCTCGCGCTGGCAGACGCTGCGTCTGGTCATCATTCCGCAGGCCGTGCGCCTGTCGCTGCCGCCGACCATCGGCTTTCTCGTGCAGATCATCAAGATGACGTCGCTGGCGTCGGTCATCGGCTTCGTGGAACTCACGCGTGCCGGCCAGATCATCAACAACTCGATTTTCCAGCCCTTCCTCGTGTTCTCGCTGGTGGGGGTTTTTTATTTCGTGCTGTGCTACCCACTCTCGCGCTGGAGCGCTTCACTGGAGGACAGGCTCAATGTCGGCAATCGTTAAGGTCAACCAGATTCACAAGCGCTTCGGCGACAACCCGGTGCTCAAGGGCGTGTCGTTCGAGGTGGAGCGCGGCAAGATGGTCGCCATCATCGGCGCGAGCGGCTCGGGCAAGAGTACGGCACTGCGTTGTATCGACCGCCTGGAAACCATCGACGAAGGCTCCATCGAAGTGTGCGGCATTCGTGTGGAAGATCCGCAGATCGACCTGCATCAACTGCGCCGCGAAGTGGGCATCGTCTTCCAGAGCTACAACTTGTTTCCGCACCTGAGCGTGCGCGAGAACATCATGCTTGCGCTACGGCACGTGAAGCGTCTGGCGCGCGGCGAAGCGGAGGAAGTGGCCAAGCGTGTGCTCGCACAAGTGGGCCTTTCCGATAAGGCCGACAGTTATCCCGAGCAACTCTCGGGCGGCCAGCAACAACGTGTGGCCATTGCCCGCTCGCTCGCGATGTCGCCAAAAGTCATGCTATTCGATGAAGTGACGTCGGCACTCGATCCGCAACTCACGGGCGAAGTGCTGCGCGTCATGGAAGACCTCGCGGCCGACGGCATGACGATGCTGCTCGTCACGCACGAGATGGCGTTCGCCAAGCGCGTGGCCGATCAGATCATCTACATGCATCAGGGCAAGGTATGGGAAGTCGGTCCGGGCGAAATGATCGACAACCCGCAAACGCCCGAACTGCGCGCATTCCTCGCCAACGGGCTGTAAGCACGCAGTCACGACAACAACATCACTCCAAGGAGACCACTGCATGAAACTCAAGACGTTCCTCACTCGGGCCTGCGCCGCCGTCCTGCTCGGTGCAATGGCGCACACCGCTTTCGCAGATCAGCTCGACGACATCAAGAAGGCGGGCAAGATTCGCGTTGCGATCGCCATGGGCACACCGCTGTACTCGTTCGCCGACGCCAATCTGCAACCGGCGGGCTCGGACGTCGACACGGCCAAGCTGCTGGCGCAGGATCTGGGCGTGAAGCTCGATATCGTGTCTGTGACGAACGCCGCACGCGTGCCGACGCTGCAAGCGAACCGTGCCGATATCGTGGTGGCCGATCTCTCGATTACTCCGGAACGTGCGCAGGTGATCGACTTCTCGATTCCGTACGCCGTCATTTCGATCATCGTGGGCGGGCCCAAGAGTGTGAACATCAAGGGCTATGACGACCTCAACGGCAAACGCATCGGCCTCACGCGCGCGACCGTCAACGATACGCTCACCACGCAGAACGCCAAGGGCGCACAGATCGTTCGCTATGAAGACGACGCCACGCTCATCACGTCGATGGTGACGGGGCAGGTCGATATCTTCTCGAGCACGCCGTCGAACCTCGGCGAGATGATCAAGCGCGCACCGGACAAGAACCTCGAACTGAAATTCGCGCAGAAGGAATTCGATCTTGGTATCGCGCTGAACAAGAATCAGCCCGCGCTCAAGGACTGGATCAACAACTGGGTGAAGACCAACCTGAAGAACGGCAAGCTCAACGCGATCTACAAGAAGTATCACGGCCGCGATTTGCCGGACAGCGTGACGAAGGGCGCGGCGTAATACCACCATCACCGCACGCGAACGGCCGTTAGCAGACAAGCGCTGACGGCCTTTGCAGACTCACAGCAGTCAACTCACGGCGCCAGCGACGCGTCACCGGCAGCCAGCTCACGCGCCCCCACCATCCCAACGCCGAGCGCAGCACAACGGCAATCGCCACCGCACTCGCCCAAGCGATCAACGCCAGCGCGTGCGTCGTGAAGGTACTGGCCGCACCGTAGGCGGATACCCCCGTCATGACCAAAGGCATCGCGAACTGCCGTCATGACGGTGCGAACGCATGCTGCCCCCGGTTCGGCATCAGGCGCGCTCGAAGTGCCCAACCTCTGCGCTCACGACACGATGTTGTACGACGCGGGGCGGGAACCACTGGCCGTACCCGGCGGAAAGCGGTAACTTAGCGGTTTGCCGTTACCACCTATCCCCCGACATTCCACCCGCCAATGACTGCCCGCTCTACCCCTCTTTGCTTGCCGGCCCAGCGTCTTGCCCCCGCTGCGCGCCTGCGAATCGGCGTGTTGACGTTTGCGCTAGCCACGTTTGCCGCATCGGCCTTCGCCGCACCGGATATCGACGCCGGCAAGGCGCTGTTCACCTCACGCTGCGCATCGTGTCATTCGGTCGGGCCGATGGCGGCGTCGGGCTTCGGCCCTCAACTCAACGGCATTGCCAACCGGCGCGCGGGCAGTCTGCCGGACTTCGATTACTCGAAGGAGATGAAGCAGTCGGGCATCGTGTGGGACGACAAGACGCTCGCCGCCTTCATCGCCAATCCGGGCAAAACCGTGCCTGGTACAAAGATGCGCTTCTGGGGCATTGGCAACGAACGCAAGGTCGCGGATCTGATCGCTTACTTGCACACGTTCAAGTGAGATGAGACGGGGCGGTAATGCGCGGGGACGTTGACGTGCGAGCTGCCGGAAGGCGAGTGCCTTCAATTCAGACCGTCCGTATGCGGATTTAGCGCCGTAATCCGGAAAGATGTGAGAATATCCGCGCCACAGGCAGATCGTTTTGATCAACCCCAGGGGGTCAGAAATGCGGAAGCTCGTCTCGTTTCTGTTGTTGCTTGTCTCTCTTCACGCTTTTCCTGCGGCGGCCGACGTATTCGCGTTTCCGGCCGATTTCAAGCACCAGACCCTGACCACCAACGGCGCGAAAATATATGTGCGCGTCGGCGGCCACGGGCCTGCCGTCGTATTGCTGCACGGCTATGGCGAGACCGGCGACATGTGGGCGCCACTCGCCGCGAAACTCGCTGCAAATCACACCGTGATCGTCCCCGATCTTCGCGGCATGGGACTCTCCGACCATCCGGCCACAGGCTACGACAAAAAGAACGAAGCACGCGATATTGCCGGCGTTCTGGATACCCTCCGGATTGGCAAAGTCGACGTGGTGGCCCATGACATCGGCAACATGGTCGCCTACGCTTTCGCGGCCGAGCAGCCTGAGCGCGTGACAAAACTCGTACTCATGGATGCACCGATTCCCGGCGTCGGCCCGTGGGAAGAAATCTTGAAGAGCCCGCTACTCTGGCACTTCCGTTTCGGCGGGCCGGATATGGAGCGGCTGGTCAAGGGCCGCGAGCGCATTTACCTCGATCGCTTCTGGAACGAGTTTTCGGCGGACCCCAAGAATTTCAATGAAGCTTCGCGCCGGCATTACGCAAAGTTCTATGCGCTGCCTGGCGCGATGCATTCCGGCTTCGAACAGTTTCACGCCTTCGATCAGGATGCGATCGACAACCGGGCATTTCTGACCCAAGGGCCGTTGCCAATGCCGGTACTCGCGATCGGCGGAGAAAAGTCGTTCGGCACCATGATGGAGACGGTCGCGCGTGCGGCGGCCAGCAACGTGCAAGGCGTTGTGATTCCGAATGCCGGCCACTGGTTGATGGAAGAACAACCGCAAGCGACGATGACAGCCATCACCACATTTCTTCAGTGATTCGAAAACCGATGCCCGCTTAACCGGCGGGAATCGCACTTCCGAAACCGGCTATCCCTGTAAAAATCGGGGGCAGTCGGGGGCACGAATAGTGAGGTTTGACGACGTTTGCCTGGTCGCGTTGGTCGGCGAATCCCCGTGTGGCCAGCTCTCGGGTAGACATCGCCGCACCGCGCATGATTTCAGTCATATCGTCGTCAGAGTGGGATACTGGCGCTAGGCTGCAAGCCGTCTTTCGATTGGAGTGGAACATGAAGCGCCTTTTATCTCCTGTCATCGCCGCATCGACCTCCGTCCTGTTCGGCGCCTTCGTTCTCTCGTCGTCTGCCGTCGCCGACGATACGGCGCGCCGGATGGACGTGTCACGGCACGGCGCAGAGGTGATGCCGTTCTCCCTTGCGGCTACCACCCACATCTTTGCGAAGACGGCCGACGGCGGAATCCAGCAGGTCGTCACGAAGCATCACGACCTGAAACAGGTCGCGCTAATTCGCGAACATCTGGCCATCATCGCCAGGCAGTTCTCGGCAGGCGATTTCGAAGCGCCGGAGCAGATCCACGGCATTGACATGCCGGGCTTGGCCGCGCTGCGTACCGCGAAGCCGGGCGGGCTGAAGATCGACTATCGCGACTTGCCCGATGGCGGCGAAATCGTCTACCGCACGGAAGCGCCTCGTCTCGTCACTGCGCTGCACGAATGGTTTGATGCCCAGTTGTCCGATCACGGGCACGATGCGGTGGCAGGACACGATCCCGGAATGATGCACCATCATCCGACGGACTCATCGACAGCGCAATAGGCCCTGCCAACGACCAAGATGCCAGTGACCGGTCGCGCTGCGCAAATCGACGCTGTTGCGCCGGCACGATGCGTTTTGCACGAATGCGTGTGAATTACAGAGCTTTCCCGCGACAAGGGGTGGCCAATACCGGGCGATGTCCAAAGGCGACGCCGGAGACGCTGACGCCCCCTGCCGAGTCACCGGCCCTCAGCTTCGTGTTTGGGTCTGCCGCGAAGAACGGTCAGTTGAATGATATTAATCAAAGAAGATCCCGCGCGACGAACTAGACTTTATCCAAGGTAAGTTGTGGAGCATCGAATGATGGGGTTCGGACAACCGGGCGGATGGGGCTACGGGATGATGGGGGGCGGCTTCGGATGGCTGCTCGTGCTTTTAATTGTCGCGGTTTTCGTTGTGGCGCTCGGTTTGTTTCGCCGGTCTTCACATTGCCAACGGGATCGGAGTGCTCGAAGCCGGTCCGCTCTTGACATACTCGACGACCGCTACGCGCGCGGTGAGATCGACGCCGACGAATACAAAAAGCGGCGTGCGGACCTAGAGGGCTGAAGCGCGCAAGCCTTGATTGCTCCGGTCTATATTGCCCCATCGCATCGCGGCGAAGGCTAGCCAGGCGGAATTCCAGCGATGCGCTTCGCGGGTCAATGACATCTTGGTTTTATCACCTTCGCTTTGCAGCAATGGAGAGAACATGAATAGCCAAATTTTTGCAGCCTTGGTGGTTGCCCCTGCACTTGCGCTCGCATCCATTCCGGCATCGGCGCAGTCCACGAATAGCACCGGCACGCCCGCGGCATCACCCGACGGGCGGGGTTACGGCATGGGCCCCGGAATGATGGGTGGCAACGGAGCGGGAGCATCGCAGCGCGGAGCGAGCGATGGCCATCCCTACGGGCCGGGTGAGTGGCCAATGGGACCGGGCATGATGGGTGGCTGGGACAGTGGTTACGGTATGGGTCCATGGATGATGGGCGGCGGATACGGCAGTTGGGGGATGGGACCGTGGATGATGGGCGGCGGTGGCTACGGAATGGCCCCCTGGACGATGGGCGCATACAACTTTGGGCCTGGAGGCTCGACGCCAATGCTTGCGTCGCTCGATCTGAGCGATGCCCAAATCAAGCAAATCGAGGCGATTCAGGAAGCGCGGGAGAAAAAGCAGTGGGCGCTGATGACGTCAATGCACGATGCGATGGTCTCAGGCCGGCACAGTTTCGACCCGCAGACCGTCGACGTGGATGCGGCGATGAAGACGGCGAAGACGATATCTGAGATTCGTCTGCAGATGTTGCGTAACCAGTTGGAGAGCCAAAAGCAGATCTTGGGTGTCCTCAACGCCGAGCAGCAACAGAAGCTGCGTCAGTACGGTCGCCGTGGAAGGTAACGGGTTTGCGCGGGCGCACATGGACTACCTCACATCTCGATACGGCACGCCGATACTAGCCATTCAGTCCATGCGCGCAGTGGCGCCTATGCCCCGCCCGGTCGCGCCGGTGCATGTCATGATGGAGATACATCGTGAGCGAATCCAGAACGTTAGAAATCTTCCGCTACGATCCGGACCGTGACGCCGGGCCTCGCATGCAGACATTCGAGATGGACGTTGCACCGACCGACAGAATGTTGCTCGATATGCTGATTCGCTTAAAGGCGCTCGATGAAACGTTGAGTTTCAGGCGCTCGTGTCGAGAAGGGGTATGCGGTTCAGATGCGATGAACATTAATGGCAAGAACGGTCTTGCCTGTACGACGAACCTTCACGATCTGCCACGTCATACGATTTTGCGCCCCTTGCCAGGCCTGCCGGTCGTCCGCGACCTGATCGTCGACATGACGGCATTCTTCAAGCAGTATCACTCGGTCATGCCGTACCTGATCAACGATACGCCGCCGCCCGAACGAGAGCGCCTCCAATCACCGGAGGAACGCGACCAGCTTGATGGACTCTACGAATGCATCCTGTGCGCCTGTTGCTCGAGCGCCTGCCCATCGTTTTGGTGGAACCCCGACAAGTATGTCGGCCCCGCAGGACTCCTACAGGCTTATCGGTTCCTCGTGGACTCTCGGGATGAAGGCACCAATGCGCGACTCGACAATCTTGACGACCCATATCGGCTGTTCCGCTGTCGCTCGATATTGAATTGCACGGACGTTTGCCCGAAGGGATTGAATCCGGCGAAGGCAATCGGCGAGATCAGAACCATGCTTGCGCGTCGCATCGTCTGAATTCCTAGGTCCGGCGCTCGTTCCGGCGGCGGCGGTCGTCAGTCTCCCGGACCGCTTCCGACCCGCATGCGACAGATGCGCCGAGCGAAGCGCTTGGTGCAAACCGAGGCAGGCCCTCACGGATCTCGCCAGCGGCGCTTGTTGGCGCGACATCAATCGACGCTGGCGGACATGTCCGCCAGCGCTCGCCGCGCTGTCTCGGCGAAATACGACAGGGTGCCGACAAACCACCCATGCACCTGGGAAACAAACTCATCTGAAAGCGTCACGGCACGGCGGGTCTCATTGTGCGTCAGCACCCCGCACTTCTCCGCTTCGTTGATTACATTGCGCACGTGAGATTTCGAAATGCCCAGATCCGATGCGATCTGGCTGCTACTGAGCTTGAGCCAATGCCGGGTACCGTGCGAAGTGGTGCTCGCCAGTACGCAACGAAAATGCTCGCGCAACAGGAAGAATACAATCCGGTCCCCGCATTCGTTCTGATGGACCCAGTTGACCAATGGAAATTGTGGAAATTGCGTCGTAACGTTGTCGAGAATCAGCCGCGAATGCAGTACGTAATGCGAAAAGAAAATGTCGTCGCGCCGCATGCGGTCGGCGCATCCCCGATCAATCAACCCAAGCGATTCACAGCATTCGAGATGCTTTATCAGCCATTGGCGCAAACCGTCTATAGTCCGCGGACCCGGTACCAGATACTTTAGGCGCCGGTCGTCCTGATCTGGCTCGACCGAAATGAGCCTGACCACCCGCAGTACCGCAAAAAAGCTTGCCAGTGTACGCGAATAGCCAATCAGGTTTTGCAACCGCGACAAGGTGGGGCGCTCACCGGTTCCTGCCAGATATTCGTAATGCATGATGATCACGCGCCCCAAGGCATGCGACTGCATCACTCGCCCAAACAGCTTATTGAGCAGCCGCTCACCGCTGAATAGATGCAACAGCGAATCGCAGTAATCGTGCATGAGCTGTTCATAAGGTAATTCCGGTTGCTCCATCCGAATTTCCCCCGTTTGGCCACATCAATTTGCGCTCTGTTTTTCCCTGTTTCTGCGACAGCGAAGTGCATTAAAGAATAGCGTCAAATATACATGCAAAAATTGGACTTCCCCGAACAATACCGACCTCGATACGATTGCATCGTCCCGATCGCCAGACAAAATCGCCAGGGCCAAAAGCATTTGCTCAAAACAACGTAGTCCAAAACTAAAGGAAACGATCATGTGCGACCATCACGCTCCCTCGATGCCCCGCCGTCAGATGCTTTTCGCCGGAGCCGCCGCGATGGCTCTCGGTGGCGTCACCGCCCGGGACGGCTTTGCAGCAGAACCGTCGGCCGGCCCGGCGCCGAACGCGATTGCGCCCGATGCGGCGCTCGCCCGCCTGATGGAAGGCAATGCGCGTTACGTCGCCAATGCGCCTTTGAACAAAGACTACTCTGCTGGACGCGCGGCACGGGTAACGGCTCAATACCCCATCGCCGCGATCGTCAGTTGTGCGGACGCGCGCGTCGCTCCGGAACTGGCTTTCGATCAGGGGCCCGGCGACCTCTTCGTCGTGCGCGTTGCAGGAAACTTCGTCAACGACGATGGACTGGCAAGCCTCGAGTATGGCGTCAAGTTTCTTAGCGTACCGCTGGTCATGGTTCTCGGACATACCAACTGCGGCGCAGTGTCGGCCACAGTGAAGATGATTCAGGAGAACGCCGTCATGCCGGGCCATTTGGGTGACTTGGTGCGTTCCATCAAGCCGGCCGTTCTGGCCGCCAGACATGACGGGGGTGAAGGTGATCTGGCGGCGAGGGCCACGATTGAGAATGTGCGTATCAACGCCGGCCGCCTGACTGTCTCCAAACCAATCCTCGGGCGCTACGTGAAGGACGGCCGGGTAAAAGTGGTCGGCGCCATGTACGATCTGGCCACGGGTAAGGTCAGCCTTTTGTAACGGCGGCATGCGTCATGCAACGCGCTCGTCGCAGCCGCACCCAATCTGCGCGGGCATCCTTCGACGAGCGCGTTCATGGCAGATCGAACCTTTGACGGGATGTGACAGGGTTTCGTGCGCACCATGTGGACCGACCGGTTGAATCCACAAGCCGGTGCGGCCAGTCGGACAGTATCCCGAGCAGCCGCTGTACGCCCGGCAATAGACGCTGGGGCAAAGCGCGCTTGCCCCGGCCAACCACCATCCCGCTTCACGTATGCCGCCAATTTTTCCCGGTGCAATATCCGGTGCAAATTTGGTGCACTGAGTCGCGTAAACAGCCGTGTCTGGCTATGTCGCGGCACCTGTCAGGGAACGGAGAATGTCGCGCAATGCCCTGGAATAGCAGGGATTACAGCGTTTGGCTTGATGTGGCTCGAAGCCTAAGTGGTACCGGGGACCGGACTTGAACCGGCAAGCCCGAAGGCGGCGGATTTTAAGTCCGCTATGTTTACCAATTTCATCACCCCGGCAAGGGCACGCATTCTAACATCCCCCACCAAGATACGTCAGTTGAGTATTATGAGTGTATGCACGCTCTGCGCGCGCCAACGGAGATCGATCCATGCTGGAGAATCTCGACCGTATCGCCATGTCGCTCGACGCCATCGAAGCCGCCGCCCGTGACGTTGCCCTGGAATCCCCCCAGAACGCACAAGCCCTCTACACCGCGCTCATGGAAATTCGCAACGCCATCGCACTCGTCGCCCAGGAAGTGGTGCGGCTCGAACACGAATTCCACGGTCCCATCAGCAACGGGTAATCGTGGCGCCCCCTGCGCACCGCCCCACCTGCTGGCAATTGGCCGTGGCCTTCGGCGCCGTCGGCGCGACAGGCTTCGGCGGCGTGCTGCCGTGGGCGCGTCGCATGGTGGTCGACCAGCGCCACTGGCTGACCGACCGGGAATTCGCCGAACTGCTGCCGCTCGCCCAACTGCTGCCCGGGCCGAACGTCGCCAACATCGCCACCGTATTGGGACGCCGGTTCCAAGGGCCACGTGGCGCCGCCGCAGCCGTCGCCGGTCTCTACTTCTGCCCGACCATCGCCATCATCCTGATCGGCTTCGCCTACGCGCGATGGGGGCAAACCGCGCTCGTCCAGCACCTCCTCTCCGGCCTCATGCCCGCCGCCACCGGACTGGTGATCGCCACCGCACTGCGCCTGCTCGCCGGACTGCAACGGCACTGGAGCACACTGACCTTCGCCGCCGTCACCTTCATCGGCAGCTTCGTTTTCGGCCTGCCCCTGCTGCTCGTACTCGGCGTGCTCGGCCCCTGTGCGGTACTGGCCGCCCATCGATTGGCGCGTCAGCGACAACCCGCCCCATGAACACGCTCATCGACCTGTTTCTGCACGGCTCGCTCTGGTCGCTGCTGGCCGTCGGCGGCACCAATGTCACGCTGGCGGATATCCACCGCTACGCCGTCGAGACCCGCCACTGGATCACCGACGCCCAGTTCGTCACGTTCTTTTCGCTGGCTCAGGCCGCCCCCGGCCCCAACGGCATGGCCGTTACCTTGATCGGCCTGCAAGCCGCCGGTCTGCCCGGCGCGCTGACCTCCACCCTCGCCAAATGCGCGCCAAGTTCGCTGCTGGCCTATCTCGTCGGCGGCTGGGTCGACCGGCACGAACAGTCCCCGTGGGTGCGCGCCGTCCGGCGGGGCCTCGCGCCGATCACCGTCGGGCTGCTCGCGGCCAGTAGCGCCGTGCTCGCACGGGAAGTCGACGTCAACGTCGCACGCACACTCGTGACGCTCGCGGCCATCGTCGTCACGCTGCGCACGCGCTGGAACCCATTGTGGCTCATCGCCGCCGGCAGCCTGCTCGGCCTTACGGGCTGGCTGATGTAGGACGTTTTCCCGCCCATTCCGGACACCGCCCGCGGTTACGAACCGTCACAGACGGCGTCGGGCAACGGGTCTACAATAGGCAGCACGTTTCACAACGCGGTGTGTCCCATGGCCCTCCCCTGTTGTACGTCGCAAGCCGAGGCGCCCTCCGGCACCTCCCAGAACACCACCCGCTCGCGCACTGCACGCGACGGCCCGCCGGCTCACGTATCGACGGCGCCGCTGCACGTCCGCTACGACACCGTACGCGCCGCGTCGGTCGCCTTTGCCCAAGGCCTCTCGGACGCCGACGCCACCGTGCAGTCGATGCCCGACGCGAGCCCCATCAAGTGGCATCTCGCCCACACCACCTGGTTCTTCGAGACCTTTCTGCTCGGTGAGCCCGGCGCCCTGTCCGGCAGACGCTACCGCCCCTACGATCCGCGCTTCGCCTATCTCTTCAATTCGTATTACGAAGCCGCCGGTCCACGCCATCCACGCCCGCAGCGCGGCTTGCTCACGCGCCCCACGCTCGACGATGTGCTGCGCTACCGCCAGCACGTCGACACCGCCATGCACGAGTTGCTATTGCATGCCGACCCACCGGCCGACGCCCGCGCCCTCATCACCCTCGGTCTACATCACGAGGAGCAGCATCAGGAACTGATGCACACCGACCTGCTGCATCTCTTCGCGCAGAATCCCTTGCGCCCGGCACATCGCCTTCCATCGTCTGTCTGCGAAATCGCCGCACCGCTGCAATGGATAACGCACGACGGCGGGCAGCATCGCATCGGGCATCCGGGCGAATCCAGCGGCCATTTCGCGTTCGACTGCGAAACCCCCGCGCACGATGTGTTGCTGCGCCCCTTCGCCATCGCGTCACGTGTGGTGACGAACGGCGAGTGGCTCGCGTTCATCGAAGACGGCGGCTATCGCATGGCGGGCCTCTGGCTGTCAGACGGCTGGGCGACGGTGCAACGCGAGGGTTGGGGGCATCCGCTGTACTGGGAATTGCACGACGGCGAATGGCAGTCCATGACGCTCGCCGGCATGCAACCGATCGACCACGACGCGCCCGTGCGGCACATCAGCTACTTCGAAGCCGACGCCTTTGCTCGCTGGGCAGGCAAGCGTCTGCCGACAGAACAAGAGTGGGAGGTGGCGGCCAGCACTACCGCATCCGCACAGCCGGCGATGGCGCAATGCTATGGCCCGGTCTGGCAGTGGACGGCAAGTCCGTACGTCGCCTATCCCGGATTCCGGACGGCAGCGGGGGCCGTCGGCGAATACAACGGCAAGTTCATGTGCGGACAGTTCGTGCTGCGCGGCGGCTCGCTCGCCACGCCGCCCGGGCACGCACGTGCCACGTATCGCAATTTCTTCTACCCCCATCAGCGCTGGCAATTCTGCGGCCTGAGGCTCGCGGAGGACCGCTGATGTCGCAAGCTACCCAAGCCACGGCGTTCGTTTGTCCGTCACTACCGGAAAACGCTTTCGCCACCGATGTTCTCGCCGGTCTCGGCCACACCCCGAAGTCGCTGCCCAGCGTCTGGCTCTACGACCAGCGCGGCAGCGAACTGTTCGAGGAAATCACCGGCCTCGACGAGTACTACCAGACCCGCACCGAAACCGCACTGCTCGGCGAGTGCGCCGCCGCCATTGCCGATGTCATTGGACCGGACGCCGTCGTCGTCGAGTTCGGCAGCGGTTCGAGCCGCAAGACCCCCCAGTTGCTCGACGCCCTCGTCACCCCGCACGCTTACGTGCCGGTCGACATTGCCGGCGACTTCTTCGACGACGCCGTCGCCGCGCTCGCACGCCGCTGCCCCGGCATTCCGATGTTGCCGGTACGCGCCGACTTCACCCGGCCGTTTCACCTGCCACCGCAGTTGCAAGACAAGCAGGGGCCGCGCCTCGGCTTCTTCCCCGGCTCGACGATCGGCAATTTTGCCCCTGGGCAAGCGGCCGCATTTCTCTCGCACGTCGGCAAGATGCTCGGCCCGCGCAGCCGGATGGTCGTTGGCGTGGATGCTTGCAAAGACCCCGCCGCGCTATTGCCCGCCTATGACGACGCACGTGGCGTCACCGCGCAGTTCGATCTGAATGTGCTCGCCCGCATCAACCGCGAACTCGACGGCGACCTGCCGCTCGACGCCTTCCGCCACGAAGCCCGCTTCAACGCGGCGGCAAGCCGTATCGAGATGCATCTGGTCGCACAGCGGCCTTTCCAGGCAAGCGTGCTGGGCCATCGCTTCACGTTCATGACAGGCGAATCCGTCCATACTGAGAACTCCTACAAATACGGTCAGACGGAATTCCGCGCCCTGGCAAGTTCGGCAGGATGGGACGTGGAACGCGTCTGGCTCGACGCTCGCTCGCGTTTCGCCATCTATCTGCTGCGCCCCGCCACCGGCGGCTGACCCAGCCGCTTCGCGCGGCACGGCGATGGCGTCGGCTATCGCCGACCTCATCCGCGCACGACACCCGCCCGCTGAGTGTGCGTCACGCGCTCATCGCCTGTGCACCGTCCGTCCGGCATGACGGCCGGTTTTTTTTGGCCGGTATCGCTAAAGTTTGGGCATCGTTGTGCCGTTGATGCATGCAGACACCTGCTGTGCGGCCTGCGAAATGTGAATTCCGACGGGCGCGGCGGCAGCGCGACGATTCATTGGCAACGGATACGCAAGAATCGCCGCCATAAACGCCCGAGGATCAGGCACACCGGAACGCCGGTGCGTATTCCCTCCAGGCCATTTTCACAGCGCGCGGCCACGACCGCAGCGCACCGTTGACACGACGTATCGCTGCACATGATTTCACGCGCAATGGGGATGCACGTGGCACGAGCTTCGGCGGTAGCGCCTGCAGCTCGCGGCACTCACACAGACGCTCGGCTGGCAGGCGCGCGCTCGCACGCCCCGTGGCTTCACGCCATCGTCGTCACGTCAGGGAGCCCGTCACGATGAGCCGCATTGCACTGACGCTCTCCGACGCCGCACTCGCCGATTTGCAGAAGGACTTCGACGCCTTCGTGCGCATTTCCGCCGCCGTCGACCGTCACTTCACGCCGCCGCCTTTCGACGACTTCCTGCGCGCCCGCCTGCTCGACAGCACCGTACCGCTCACCGAAGCCGCCGTCGCCCAACTGCTCGCAGGCGGTCACTACGCATGGGCCAAGCGCACGTTCGACAAGCAGTTCCCGGACGTCGTCTCGATCATCCTGAATCAGGCGCGTCAGCACGGGTTCCATTTCGTGTCCCGCCCCGAATGGACGCGCGAAGACATGTCGCGTCAGGCCAGCCGCTGGGCCGAAGGCATTGTGCGGGAAGCGAAGGGCGAGGAACGTATCGTGGAGTCGCTCGCCGGGCAGATTGTCAGTTCGGTGCAAGACCTGCGCACGCTCGAAGCGACGTTGCAGACACCGGCATGGCGCACCGCTTCGGTGCTGCGCGAACGCGTATTCGAAGCCAAGCGCAGTGTGGAGTCCGCCCGTGCGCTGCAAGCGAGGGAAAAACTCGGTGAGTTGCAGGCGCTCCTCGATCTGGCCGTAATTTACGGTTCGGTCAGCGCTCAGGAATCCGAACAGTTGCTGGACTATCTGCGGGTCCTGCGTCCCGAGTTGTTCAACGACGATCCGAGCGTCTTCGAGCGGTTTGCCGCGTGGCTGCGGCGTCTGTTGACGCCGGACGTGCCTCGCCCGGCAGCCGCAAAGGAAGTACCACCGCCCGCCGCGAGCGTCGATCCGTCGCATCCGAACGCCGACACCCTGCAATCCCCCATCACGCGCTGACGGCCGGGCGACGCCGATGCGCTCGCCCCCCCTACCGCCGTCCGACGCAGCACTCACCGGTTGAAGATCAACGCCACGCCCGCGCTTGTGATCAGCGCGCCCCACCAGGCGCCTGCCGCCGGGCGCTGCCGGGTGCGAAGCCACAACAACGGCAACACCATGACCGGCGTGGTTGCGGAGAGCGTCGCAATGACGCCGGTGTTGCCATGTCCCATGCCGTAGAGCAGCAATGTCATGCCGACGGCCACACCGACGAAGCCCGAGGCGGCCGTGAGCGCCAGTGTTCCCGGCGTGAAGGCCGAGAAGACGGCACGTCCGCGCCGCGCGGCGACAATCGTGAGCCCCAGCGCCGACACCCCGACGCGCACGGCCGACGCCCCTACCGGATCGACACCTGCCGCCATGACCGGCTTGGCGATCAACGTGCCGATGGAATGACACAGCGCCGCCGTCAGGCCAATGGCCACGCCCACCCGCACGTCGCCCCGCACGGACTCCCAGTGGTGCGCATCCTCGCGACGCCCGCCGAACGCGATGGCCAGCGCCACCCCCGCCGTCACGAGCGCCACACCTGCCACGGCACGCCAACCGAGCGCCTCGCCGAGCCAGAAGTAGCCAAGCACGGCGGTCATCGGTGCGTTCGTCGCGAAGACGATGGAGTTGCGGCGCGGCCCGAGGCGGCCGAGCGAGGTGTAAAGAATCGTGTCGCCCACCAGAATGCCGATCAGCCCCGACGCCGTGAGCCGCAGCCATTGCGCGAGGGTCAGCGACGGCCAGCCGCGCAGCACCGCCAGCGCGATGAGCAGCATCGCGAAGACCAGCAGCATGCGGGCATAGTTGAAGGGGAAGGAACCCGCCTGACGTACAGGCGTGATGGCGATCATGCCGCTGCAGGCCCAGCAAAGGGCGGCGCCGAGCGCGGCGAGGTAGGCAAGTTCGGTTGTCATGGTCAGGGGGCGGACGGCACAGGGTCGCAACCGCCCCCGCCGTTGGGACGCCATTATACGAGTCACATGCCCCATTCGGGGGCATGGCTCCGGCGCTGACCTCAGATATCTTCGTCGAGTCGATGCAACGCGTCGAACATCTCACGGTAGGCCGCCGCAACGCCGTAGGCACCGCGCAACATGCGTAAGCGCGCCGCGACGTCGAGCTCACCGGCTTCCTCCACCCACTGCGAGAGTAGCGAAGTGCCGCCGCAAACACTCGCATCGTGCCGCGCATGGGCGCAGACCGCCGCAAACCCTTCGGCAGCCGATGGATACCGCTGCGCCAGCGAATCGAATTGCGCCTCGATCTCGCTGGCTGCACGCACCGTTGACGGGGCCTGGCTCAGCGCACAGCAGCCGACGTAAGTCGGCATATCGCCCGCTGCGTCGATGATGAAATCGATCAGCGCGTGGGTCGAATCGAACGCGCCGCTGTCGAGGAACGTGCGGGCCGTCGGACCACAGCGCAGAAGCCCGGCAGCGAGCATCGTCGCCTGCCCGCGCTGTTCGCGATACTGACGTAACAGCAACGGCCGCAGTGCCGCATCGGTGCAGCGCTCGACAGCGATGCGATTGTGGACATCGGCCCCGGCGGCGCGATGGTAGTGCTGCGCGAGAAACGCCAGCACCTGAATGTCGCTCGACTCGCCGGCCAGAAACCGGGCCCAGAACGGTGCGGCGAAAATGCCGCGCACCCAGTCATCGCAGATCTTCCCGAATGCCGGAACGACATCGCACCGTGTCGCGGGCAACACATGCACCAGCGATTCGTCGACGAGCGTGGCAAGCCATGTGCCCGGCACCGGCGCTTCGGCAAGCAACAAACCATGCCGCAGACGGTCGAGCCAGACAGCAATGTCGGCAGGCGCGCTGTGCAATGTGCACGACACCTCATGCGACGAGATGGTGACGGCCTGGGTGTCACTCGTCCAACGCGCGTGCGGCGACACGATGACCCATACCGCCTTGGTGGATGCCTCCGGCGTCGGGTGCGAGCCGGAAGTGGAGTCGGCGACCGATGACATGATCGAGGCACTCATCGGACGATGGCCCCGAGCAACGTCACCCACGCGGGATCGATGCGTCGCACGACCTCCACGCGAAGCGCCGCCGCCCCGTCGTCCAGCGACAGGCCGGGCACGCTTTGCATTGCATTCGCGGTGCTGCGGCATGCGGCGCGCCCCTTGCCGCGCGACGACTGGCGCGTTGTTTTGTCGGAGGAACGCGCAGCCCGATCACCGGCGGACAGTGCGCGTCCTTGCGCGCCGGTGGGCGACTCAAGCACGACAGGAAGAAAAGGAAAAGGTGACGGCGGTGCATTGGACGGCATGTCGGCTCCTTTCGAAATACGGATGACGCAGCGCAAAGACTGCCGCACAGGCCGCTCATGCCATGCCGGGCAGGAGCGCAGATACCTGCGGGTCAAACGTCTACATTAGGAATCCCTCACGGGGTCGGAAAAGAACGGAGACTCTAGAAGTGCGCAAACAACGTTGTCATATCGCCGTCATATCGCGCCCCCGTCACAACGCCGGTTTGATGAAGACCACCGGCAACCCCCTGAGAGATAGCGAAGGTTCAGCATCGGTCGCCATCGTGAACGGCAAATGCCTACATTCGCTCTCCAACAGACAATTTTGAGACTATTCCCAAGAACCTGAAGCATCGCTGCGGCGACACGCGATCAGGCCAGGGCGCTCTTCTCGTATCGGCGTTGCCGCGCCCCCGCCTCGCGGCATCAGCCAGTCGCTCAAAGTGAACTAAGGGTTACCCCAAAAATGAGCCTCGCCGGGTACGAACACGCGAATTCGCACCTACGCTAAGACATTCAGAGTTCAGACGCAGAGACGCTACGTATGCCCGACGCCCCTTCCCAATCGGCAGACACGCTTGGCACCGCCAAGCCTCATGCCAAAGCCCGCCTTCGCGGAGCCCTCGGCCTGGTCGAGTGGCTCGGCAATGCACTGCCACACCCGGTCACGCTCTTTGCCATCATGACGGTGACGGTCATCGCACTGTCGTCGATCAGCGCCTGGCTCGGCATTTCGGCGGCTGACCCGCGCCCCGCCAACGCGGGCGACGTCATGACCGTGACGAATTTGCTGACCGGCACCGAACTCGTGCGCTGGGCCAGCACCGTGACCCTGAACTTCACGGGCTACGCCCCGTTGGGGACGGTGCTGGTCGCCCTGCTCGGCATCTCGATTGCCGAACATTCCGGCCTGCTGTCGACCGCGCTCCGGGCGCTGGTGGTTGCCGCGCCGCGTCGTTGCATCACCATGGCGATCGTCTTTGCCGCCGTGATCTCGAACGTGGCCTCGGATCTCGGCTATGTGGTGGTTCTGCCGCTGGCCGCCATGCTGTTCGCGACGATGGGCCGGCATCCGCTCGCCGGTCTGTCGGCGGCATTCGCGGGCGTGTCCGGCGGCTACGGCGCCAATCTGCTGCTCAGCACGTCGGACCCGCTACTGGGCGGCATTACTCAAGGTGCGGCGCAACTGCTCGCCCCGGAATACAGCGTCAGCGCGGTTGCCAACTGGTACTTCATGGCCGCCAGTTCGTTGCTCGTCACGTTCGCGGCCACCTGGGTCACCGAACGCATCATCGAACCCCGCCTGGGGACGTGGCATCCGCAGGACGGCGACGCGCAAGCGCTGTCCCCGGACGCGCACACCCACCGCCCCATCGCCCCCGAGGAGCGTCGCGCACTGTGGGCCGCACTCGGCTGCATGCTGGCATGCGGTGTCGCCTTGTTCTCGATGGCGTGGCCCGGCAGTTCGCCCCTTCGCGATGCGGCCGGCGAATACGGCAGCCGTGCACCGCTGTTCGGCAGCGTCGTGGCATTCATCGTGATCTTCTTCGCGCTGCCGGGGTTGCTCTACGGAGTGATGACTGGCGCGTACCGAAACGACCGCGACGTGATCGCCGCCATGTCGAAGACATTGGGCAGCCTTGGCCAATACCTCGTCCTCGTGTTTTTCGCTTCGCAGTTCGTCGCCCTGTTCGGGCGCAGCGGATTGGGCACCATTCTCGCGATCAAGGGCGCGAGCTGGCTCAGCGGCGTTGCCGACAACGGGCCACTGTTGTTCGTCGGACTCATCGTGCTTTGCGCCGCAGTGAACCTCATGATCAGTTCCGGCATGGCGCAATGGGCGCTCATGGCGCCGATCATCGTGCCGATGATGATGCTGCTCGGCTATGCGCCGGAAGTCGTGCAGGCCGCGTACCGCATCGGCGATTCCGTCTCGAACATCGTCACACCGATGCTGAGTTACTTCGCGCTCATTCTCGCGGTAGCAACACGCTACCAACGTGATGCCGGCGTAGGAACGTTACTCGCCCTGATGTTGCCGTACGCCATCGTCTTCACCATCGCATGGACGGCATTCTTCTGCCTTTGGGTATTCGGTCTGGAACTGCCGGTCGGGCCGAACGTGCAGCTTCGATACACCGTCCACTGAATGCCGCGCTGAGGTCGCTCACTTGAAGTACCATGATTGTTTCCGATGGTGCTCTCAGGAGCGACTCTCATGCCTCTCTATCAGCGTCTTCCCATCTTTGTTTTCGAGATCGAAGCCTGCGAGAACCTGAAGTTCATTACGATGGCGATTCGCTTCAACCTGGATCGCAACGGCCAGCATCTGTCGCTGGCCGATTGGCAGCGTCTTCCACAAGAAGCGCGAGAAACGCTGGCGTCGTGCCGGCCGGGCGACGAGGATTTCGCGGCGCGTCTCGATGAGATTGTCCGCGACCATCTCGGGCAAGCGGTCGAGCGCATTGTCGACCCCGCTCCCACGGCGTGGCAGGATTCGAATGCGTTGCCGCCGGGGTTACTCAGGCAATGCGAGCTGGCCGACCTGCTGCCGCCCGATGTCGGCGACTGGGCCACACTCACCCCATTTCGCCGCTATGTGCTCGCAAAGCTCTCGCGACGCGACACGCTCAACCACTGCTTCGTCCCCGCCATGCTCGAGTTCGGACTGGCGCAGACGCAAGCCGAACTCTGAGCCACAACCGGCGGAAAGCCCCGGCCCCCGCCGCAGGATCAGGTCACCGGCGCCGGGTTGAACAGCGTCAGCGCGTTGTGCAGCCCCCACCGCTCGGCCCAGGTCTTTTCTCCGCTCGCCACGGCGAGCATCCGGTGAAAGAGTTGCCACCCGATGTCTTCGATGGTGGCGTCGCCCGTCGCAATGCGGCCCGCGTCGATATCCATCAGATCGTGCCAGCGGCGCGCCAGATCGGAGCGCGTGGCGACCTTGATCACGGGCACCTCGGCCAGTCCGTATGGCGTTCCCCGACCGGTCGTGAAGACGTGCAGATTGATGCCTGCCGCGAGTTGCAGCGTGCCGCAGATGAAGTCGCTCGCCGGGGTCGCGGCGTAGATCAGTCCGCGCTGGTGGGCACGGTCGAGCTTCGCACCGGGAGCCACCACACCGTGAATCGGCCCGGTGCCCGATTTCACGATCGACCCCATCGCCTTTTCGACGATATTGGACAACCCGCCGCGCTTGTTGCCGGGCGTCGTGTTGGCGCTGCGGTCTACGCGTCCGCGCTCGAGATACGCGTCGTACCACGCCATCTCCCGAATCATCGCTTCGGCAACTTCCGGCGTGGCCGCGCGTGAAGTGAGTTGGTCGATCCCGTCGCGCACCTCGGTCACTTCGGAGAACATCACCGTCGCCCCCGCGCGCACAAGCAGATCCGTTGCAAAGCCCACGGCCGGGTTCGCAGTGACGCCGGAAAACGCGTCGCTGCCGCCGCACTGCACACCCACGATCAGTTCGGATGCCGGCACCGTCTCGCGCTGCCGCGCGTTGAGCCGTGCCAGATGCGTGTGCGCCATGGCGAGAATCGAATCGATCATCGACAGGAAGCCGATGTGTGCGTCGTCTTGCAGACACACGGTGTCGGGCTTTCCGTCAGCATCGGCACTGCCGATGGGAATGCTCCCCGCCGGCAGCAGACGCTCAGGCTGGAGCTTCTCGCACCCGAGACTCACCACCATGACCTCGCCGCCGAAATTCGGGTTCGTGGCGATGTTGCGCAACGTGCGGATCGGCACGATGGCGTCCGGGGCGTCGATGGCTACGCCGCAGCCGTAGGTATGCTCGAGCGCGACCACGTCGTCGACATTCGGATACTGCGGCAGCAATGTCTCCTTGATGCGCTTAACGGCAAATTCGACCACCCCGGCCACGCATTGCACCGTTGTGGTGATCGCGAGGATATTGCGTGTGCCAACCGAACCGTCGGCGTTGCGATAGCCCTGAAATGTGAAGCCGTCGAGCGGCGGTAATGCTTCGGGTACCCGCGTGCTGATCGGCAGACGATCCAGCGACGGCGCCTCGGGCATGGTGAGATTGCGCTCGTTGACCCAACTGCCGGCGGGCAACGCCCGCGAGGCATAGCCGATCACCACGCCGTAGCGAATCACCGCCGCCCCCTCGGACAAGTCCACCAGGGCGACTTTGTGTCCCTGCGGCACGGCGTCGACTAGCATGAGCCCGCCCGCAAACCGGCTACCGGCGGGCAAACCACCGTCGTTCACGACGATAGCAACGTTGTCGTCTTCCTGCATCCGGATGTAGCGCGGCACATCCTTCGCCGCCTGCCCCGGTCCCGATCCTGATCCCAATTCGCCCGCCGCCGTGCGAGCCGTGTCCATCGTCGATGCCATGTTACTCACTCCCCCTGCTGTCCTGATGGGACGCAACACCCGCACTTGACCCACGCGTGCGATTTGTCGCGCTCCTCAACGCATTGTCCGAATCACCTGCCGCTGTCGTTGACGCTGGCTCAACCACCCGTCACTTATGCGTCATCATACATCTAGATCCCCCATTTTGGGCATAGACAAGGGCCTTCGACGGAATCGGGAGAAACCCTTCTCGTCCCTTTTGCGGGTTTATCCCACTGCCATTCGGACAGCCACCCTCTTGTCCGGTCCGATCACATGTTATACGATGACATATAACTTAGCGCCAAGCGCTGGTTGAGCCTCTTTTTCCCTCATCGAATCCGGCCCTGCGGCCGACAGGAACTCTTGAAATGACTGCACCTCAAGAACTCAAGCAGATCGTCTCCGACGGCTTGTTGTCTTTTCCCGTGACCGACTTCGACGCCAATGGCGACTTCAACGCCCGTGGCTACGCAGCCCGTCTGGAGTGGCTGGCACCGTTCGGTGCAACAGCGCTCTTCGCCGCAGGCGGCACAGGCGAGTTCTTCTCGCTCACGCCCCAGGACTACAGCGCAGTCATCAAGACGGCGGTGGACACCTGCGCAGGCAAAGTGCCGATTCTGGCCGGCGCCGGCGGCCCGACGCGTCTGGCCGCCGAGTACGCGCAGGAGGCCGAGCGCCTTGGCGCCAAGGGCGTGCTACTTATGCCGCACTACCTGACCGAAGCCAGCCTGGACGGCATTGCCGCACACGTCGAACAAGTCTGCCGTTCGGTGAAGATCGGCGTGATCGTCTACAACCGCGCCAATTCGAAACTGGGCGCCAACGAGCTGGAGCGTCTGGCCGAGAAGTGTCCGAACCTGATCGGTTTCAAGGACGGCGTGGGCGACATCGAGCGCATGGTGCAGATTCGCCGTCGCATGGGCGAGCGCTTCTCCTATCTGGGCGGCCTGCCGACGGCCGAGGTTTATGCTGCGGCCTACCGCGCACTGGGCGTGCCGGTGTACTCGTCGGCCGTCTTCAACTTCATTCCGAAGACGGCAATGCGGTTCTATCGCGCCGTGTGCGAGAACGACCAGGAGACGATGGGCCGTCTGCTCGACACGTTCTTCCTGCCGTATCTGGAGATTCGCAACCGCCGCGCGGGCTACGCCGTGAGTATCGTCAAGGCGGGCGCGAAGCTCGTCGGGCACGACGCCGGCCCGGTGCGCGCACCGCTGACCGACCTGCTGCCGGATGAACTCGACGCGCTCAATGCCCTGATCCGGCAAGTGGAAGGCTAAGGAGAATGCACATGCAGATCACCGGCGAGATGTTGATCGGCCGCACCGACGTGCGCGGCAATGCGGGAACGCTCGAGGCGTTCGATCCGTCGCGCGGCGAGCGCCTGACACCGGCGTTCGGTGCAGGCACCGTGCAGGATGTCGAGCGTGCGTGCGACTTGGCGAGGGCCGCGTTCGATCCGTTTCGCGCCCTGCCGCTGGCCAAACGCGCCGAGTTTCTCGAAGCGGTGGCACAGGCGATTCTCGATCTGGGCGACGCACTCATCGAGCGCGCTCACATCGAGACCGGATTGCCTGTCGCCCGCCTGCAAGGCGAACGCGGACGCACAGTTGGTCAATTGCGGATGTTTGCCCGGGTGGTACGTGACGGCCACTTCCTCGACGCCACCATCGACCCCGCCCAGCCCGCACGCGAACCGCCGCCGCGCAGCGATTTGCGTCTGGCGAAGATCGGTCTGGGTCCCGTGGCGGTGTTCGGTGCGAGCAACTTCCCGCTGGCGTTCTCGGTGGCGGGTGGCGACACGGCGTCGGCGTTCGCTGCAGGCTGCCCGGTGATCGTCAAGGCACACTCGGCACATTTGGGCACGTCCGAACTCGTGGCACGTGCCGTTCGGTCTGCCGTGCAGAAGCTCGGCCTGCCCGAAGGGGTGTTCTCGCTGCTGGTCGGCGAGCGTGCGGTGGGCGAGGCTCTCGTCGCGCACCCGGCAATCGCCGCCGTAGGCTTCACCGGTTCGCGCAGCGGCGGCCTGGCACTGCAACGTATCGCGCAAGCGCGCGCCGTGCCGATCCCCGTGTATGCCGAAATGAGCAGCATCAATCCCGTCTATCTGCTGCCCGAAGCACTAGCCGCGCGCGGCGACGCCATTGCCAAGGGTTTCGTCGATTCGCTGACGATGGGTGTGGGTCAGTTCTGCACGAACCCCGGGCTGGTACTCGGCATCACCGGTGACGCGCTCGAGCGCTTCTGCCGTAGCGCCACCGAAGCGCTCACGGCGAAGGCCGCAGGCACGATGCTGACGCCAGGCATTCATCAGGCGTACGACAAGGGCGTGGCACGACTGGCCGACGAGCCAAACGTGTCGGTGCTCGCACGCGGTCAGGCGGGCAGCGGGTGTCAGGGGCAAGCCGCCCTTTTTCGCACGACGGCGGCCGAATTCCTCGCCACACCGGCGCTGCATGACGAAGTCTTCGGCCCCGCGTCGGTCATCATTGCCTGCGATACGATCGACGAGATGATCGCGATCACCGAGCGTCTTGAAGGCCAACTCACGGCTACGCTGCAACTCGACGCAGGCGACACCGCGACGGCACGCCGTCTGCTGCCGAGTCTGGAGCGCCGCGCCGGACGCATCCTGGCAAACGGCTTCCCGACCGGTGTCGAGGTGTGTCATGCGATGGTGCACGGCGGCCCGTTCCCGGCCACGTCGAATGCGATGTTCACGTCGGTGGGCGCGAGCGCCGTCGATCGGTTCCTGCGTCCCGTGTGCTATCAGGATCTGCCCGATACGCTGCTGCCCGAAGCGCTGCAAGAAGCCAATCCGCTCGGTCTGTGGCGACTTCGCGACGGCGCCTTGTCGCAATCGTAATGTCAGCACACGCTCCGGCACCGCGCACGCAAGCGTAGAAATGACAAACGCCCTCGGATTCGAGGGCGTTTGTCATCGGGGCGACGTGCCAGAGAGGTGACGAAGCGGCTATGAAGCGACTACGAAGCCGAATGCCCTTGCGTGATTTCCGGCAGCATCAACAAACCGTACAGCGGCGCGACAGGTCCATCCGACAGCGCCTTGGCCACGGCCTTGAGATCTGCCGACCCCGGTGCGCCGATGAGGGCGTAACCGATCTGTCCCTTGCGCCACGTCACCACCCCCATCTGGTCGATCTTTTGCTCCGACACCCCCTGATCCGGACGCGGATCGCGCAGTACGCACAACGCAATCGGATCGCCCGTCTGCGGCAGATACACCATCTGCACGAGCGCCCGGTCCTGCCAGCGCAGACGTTGCACGCGCTTGAACGTCAGCCCCTGCGAGCGCAGATCGGGAACGTTGATATCGAGTTTGTCGTTTTGGCGAATATCGCTAACGGTGCGCTCGGTGTCGCTCTCGTCCACCCGAACCGATGCGATCGTGTCGCGCGCATACAGTTGCTGATACTCGGCGGCCGCGCGCACCCAAGTCGTGCCTTGCGGCGACTTCGGCGGCGGCATCGAGGCGGACATCAGCCCACCGCTGCCCGCCCCCGACTTGTTCTGCGCGCCTGGCACCAACGACAGCGTGACGGCGGTCGCCGCCACACCCGCAGCAAACGCCGCAGCGAGCCACCATGCGCGCACGCGCCGTCCGGCAGGAGCATCGTTGGCGGCGGGCAGGTTATGCGCATCATCGACACGAATGGAGGCAGCAGACTCGAGCGGGACCATAACGTCGGCAGTCCTGCCCTCCACCGCCATCTGCTGCAACGCATGTGCACGCAGCAGGGCTTCGATATTCGCGCTAAGACTGTCCGGCACCGGCGGAATCACTTGTGCGGCGAAGGTCTCGCGATATGGCAGACGCGACGCGCGCAGCGACTCGACCGCGTCGATCAATTCGGGCGACGCGGTAATCGCCGCTTCCACTTCCTCCCGCTGCGCAGCGGAAAGGGTTTCGTCGACGTACGCGAGCAGGCGGATATCGTCTTCGTTCATCACGCGTCCTCCTCACATGCGCCGGAGGCGGGGCCGGCACCATCGGCGCCACGGGGTTGTCTCGCCGGGTGACGGAACTGGTCGCCGATCGTACGGCGTGCGCGTGACAGGCGGCTCATGACCGTGCCGATGGGAACGTCGAGCACGAGCGCCGCCTCCTGATAGCTGAGCCCCTCCACAGCCACGAGCAGCACGACGAATCGCTGCGCTTCGGGCAGACGGTCGACGGCACCGAACACCTGGTGAAAACTCGCCAGATCCTCCGGCGTCGACGCCTGAAGATCGGGGATCGCTTCGACATCGGCGTCGTCCCACGCCAGACTGCCGCGCGAACGAACGCGGCGCGCGCGGATCTCGTTGATCCACGTGGTATGCACAATGCTGTACATCCAGCTCAACGCCGAGGTGCCCGGCTGCCATTGAGGCACACGCTCGAGCGCATGCACGCAAGCGCGTTGCACGAGATCCTCGGCATCGTGGTGGTCGCCCGTAATGCGCAGAGCGAACGCCCAGAGGCGTGGCAGCAAGCCCGGGAGCAAACTGGGCAAATCCTGACCGGTCATCGGCGAATTTCCTGGCGGAGGGTGCTTGGCGGCAAGCCAGTCCGAAGCATCGCCAGCGGATACCGCTAGCGTCTGCCGCGAAATTATACTGAGCCGCCACGACTTTGCATTCTGGCGCGTGGCCAGCCGGAACACCAACACCCTCGGCTCCCCGTTAATGCTGCCCGCGTCCTCTCTCAGGGCTTGACGACGTGCCACACATCCTTGAAGCCATCGCCCTTCTTATCGCCCGGCGCGGCATCTTTCGAGAACAGGTAGACCGGTTTGCCCTTGTACGCCCATTGCATCTTGCCGTCGTCGCGCGTGATGACGGCGTAGTCGCCTTCGGCCTTTGCCCCCGGCGCGGCCATTACCGGCGGCCAGGCCTCGGCGCAAGGACCGTTGCAAGTGCTCTTGCCGCTGCCGGCCATGTCTTTGTCGAACGTGTAGACGGTACGGTTCTGACCATCGACCAGCATGCCGCCCATGGCCTTGAGCGGGGTCTCGGCGTGCGCGGCAGCAGCAGCGAAAAGACCTGCGGCGGCCACGACGGCGGTGAGCATGGCGGACATCGATTGACGTTGGTTCATGACTTTGGCTCCTGAGTTAAATGTCGGTGACGACACTCTCAGAACGCCTGGACCCCGCGCCTTATTCCATCGAATTCGATCGATATTTTTTCGTTGCGGCGCAGCAATCGGGCCACGCAGCCGGCGCAACGCATACTGACGCGCGTCGCCTCAATGGCTCGTTGGCAGCGATGGGGATACCGCAGGCGCCGCGCGAATCTTCGGGGTTCCGAAGGCGCGCGGCACCCGCACGGCTTACGCGTCCTTCGGCGCTTCCTTGACGCGGCTCACCAACTGCGTCGGACTCACGAACTGAAGCGCGATGAGCACCCACAGCAGGGTGATGGCCATGTAGATCATGGCCATCGCGTCGATGGATTGTGGCGCCCGTACACCGGTCGAGAACACCGCGTAGTAGAGGGCAACGACCAGCGTCTGCGTATCGGGCCCCGCCGTGAAGAACGTCAGTTCGAACATGCCGATGGTACGCACCAGCGTCAGCAGTCCCGCAGCGAGAATGCCGGGCACCAGCAACGGCAGCAACACGTGACGGAAGTACTTCTGCGTATTCGCGCCGAAGATGCGTGCGGCAGCTTCGAGATTCGGGTCGATCTGCTCGATGAACGGGGTCATCACCAGAATCACGAACGGCAGCGAAGGCACGAGGTTTGCAAGAATCACGCCCGTGAGCGTGCCCCCCAGCCCGACCTTGTAGAGCACCGTCGCCATCGGAATGCCGTACGTCACGGGCGGCACCATCATCGGCAGCAGAAAGACCAGCATCGCGAGCCGCTTGCCGGGGAACGGCACCCGCGCCAACGCATACGCCGCAGGCACACCCAGCGCAATCGACAGCAGCACGACAGCCCCCACGACTTCGACGGTCACCCACAGCACCTGCGCGAGCTGGAAGTCCTGCCATGCCTGCGCGTACCAATGCAGCGTGAAGCCTTCAGGCAAGGGGGTGCCGAACCAGCGCGTAGCGAACGAGTTCATCGTGACGGTGGCGATCATCAGCCCGACGTTCACGAGGAAGAAGATCATTGCGCCCCACACCAGCGCGCGCCAAAGGCGCGAGCCCGGTCCTTCGCGACGCATCTTGCGACGTGCCGGGTTCGCCACTGCGGCCGGACTCACGGGCGAAGGCGTCGTCATGAAATCTCCGTTCTGCGCGGCCAGCGTTCCGGCCAGATGCTTATCCGTACCGCTCATCCCTTACCTCCCGTGGTGGGACCACTGTAGAACGCCCGGCGTGCGCCGAGCATGCCCGCCACGATCAGCAACTGAACGAAGCCCATCACAATGGCAACGCATGACGCCAGCGAGTAGTCATAACTCTCGAACGCCGCTTCATATGCCGCAATCGATACCACTCGCGTGGCACCGGCCGGCACACCCAGCAGCACGGCCGACGGAAACACCGAGAATGCCTGCACGAACGACAGGCATGCCGCCATCGTCAGTCCCGGCACCAGCAGCGGCAGATAGATCAACCGGAATTGCTGCCATGGCCCGGCGCCGAGCGTGCCGGCCGCGCGTGCGAGCGTTGGGTCGATGCCCGTCACGTACGACAGAATCAGCAGGAACGCGAACGGAAAGCCCGAGATCACCAGCGAGATCAACACCCCCCAGTAGTTGTGCGTCAGACGCACTTCGTCGCTGTACAAACGCAGTGCGTGCAGCGCCTGCGGGAACCAGCCGTTCGGACCGTAGTACGTCAGCATGCCGTCGGCGATGAGCACCGTGCCGAGCGTCACCGGCACGACGAGCAGCATCGTCACGAATTTCGAAGCGCGCGTGCTCTTGCGCAACGCGAAGGCGGCCGGCACCGATGCGCCCACGTTGATCAACGTCGCGGGCACCGCGAGCTTGAGCGTGATGAGCACCGTCGGCCACAGCGTCGGCTCCGTGAAGAACTTGAGATAGTTCGCGAAGACACCGCCGCCCTCCATCGGCTGGAACGACAGGAACAAGCCGTAGGCGAACGGGTACACGAACATCCCGATCAGGCACACGAGCGCCGGAGCGACCAGCCAGCCCCGGCTGTCGAAGCGCGCCGCCGGGGTCAGCGACGAGGCAGTCGTGGCCGCACTCATACGCGCTCTCCCGCGTAGACGAGCGTGCGGTCGGCGGGCACGTGAAGCGGCACACGCTCGCCGACGGCATAGTCGCCGGGCAAGCGTGCATAAAGCGGCCCGAACGGCGACGCCACGCGCAACAGCGAATCGCGGCCACCATACTCGACGGTTTCCACAACCGCTTCGAACGCGTTGTCGTTGGCGGCCTGTGCGCGCTCGAAATCGTCGGGACGAATCGCCACGCTGACCTGGCCCTCGCTGCCCGGCGACTCCATGAGCACGCCGTCGAACGAAGCGCCACCGCACGATACACGCGCATGATCGCCCTGCGCCGACGTGATCGACACATCGAGCACATTGCGATAGCCCATGAAGCGCGCCACGTGCAAATTGCGCGGACGACAGTACACATCGCGCGGCGCGCCGATCTGCTGCACCACGCCCTCTTTCATCACCACGATGCGGTCGGCCATGGACAGCGCTTCGTCCTGATCGTGCGTGACGTAGATGGTTGCGCGATCGAGCTTGCCGTGAATGCGGCGGATCTCGGCGCGCATCTCGATGCGCAGCTTCGCGTCGAGGTTCGAGAGCGGTTCGTCCATCAGCACGACGGGCGGTTCGATCACGATGGCGCGAGCAATCGCCACGCGCTGCTGCTGCCCGCCCGAGAGCTGGCCCGGCAGCTTGCGCTCATGCCCCACGAGTTGCACCAGTTGCAACGCTTCCCGGGCGCGTTTTTCGATCTCGGCGCGCGACACGCCGCGCATACGCAGGCCGAAGCCCACGTTATCGAGCACGCTCATGTGCGGAAACAACGCATAGTTCTGGAAGACCATGCCGAAGCCGCGCTTCTCGCTCGGCAGCACGTCAATGCGCTCGTCGTCGAGCCAGATCGCGCCGCCGGTAAGCGGCGTGAGTCCGGCAATACAGTTGAGCGCCGTCGATTTGCCGCACCCCGAGGGGCCCAGCAGGGCGATGAATTCACCTCGCTCGATGGTCAGGTCCAGGCCGTTCAGGGCGGCCACGGACTGCCCCTCCGCGTTGGTGAAACTGCGCGCGACGTTATCGAGGCGCAGGTGTTGAAAGTTGTGCTTCATACGCGACTCCGATCACTCCGGTCACTTCGATTTCAGCGAGCCGATCTCGGCATCCCATTTCTGGAACGCCGCCACCATCGCCGTCGCGTCGAGCGGCACGGCATGCGGGAAGTCGGCGATGAGTTTCGCGTATTCCGGACGGCCGTACTTCGCGATCACTTCCTGGCTCTTCGCCGGGGCGGCAGACAGCGGCACGTCCTTCACCGCAGGGCCCGGATAGAAATAGCCGTCGTCATACGTGAGCGCTTGCTGTGCCGGCTCAAGCATGAAGTTGATCAGCTTGACGATGACGTCCATCTTCTCTTTCGGCACGCCCTTGGGAACGACGATGTAATGCGCATCGTTGACCCACGTGAACTTGTCGAACGATTGCACCTTGAACGTTGCCGGCACGATGCCCAGGGCACGCGGATTGATGTCCCAGCCCGTGACGGTGAGCGTCATGTCGCGACTGCCCTCACCCAGTTCCTTCATCACGGCCGACGTGCCGCCCGGGTAGTACGGAATACACGCGTCGAGTTCCTTCAGGAACGCCCACGTCTTGTCCCACCCCTTGACCGGGTCGTGCGGGTCTTTGTCGCCCAGCAGATACGGCAAGCCCATGAGGAACGTGCGGCCCGGCCCCGAGTTGGCCGGACGCGCATAAATCAACTTGCCCGGATTCGCCTTGCACCACGCGAGCAGTTCGGCGGGCGTCTTCGGCGGGTTGCTCACCTTGGCCGGGTTGTATTCGACGAGGGGGCCTGCCGGCATGAACGTCACGGCCAGACCGTAACCCTTGGAGAGTTCCTGCATGGCGCGCACATTGGGCGCGTACTTGTCGAGCACGCCCGGAAACTTCGCGCTGTAGTCGGGCAGCAGACGTTGCCAGAGATTTTGCTGGATACCGGCCGCAAGGGCGTCGGTCCCGGTGAGCACGATGTCGATATCCGAGCGCCCGGCCGATTGCATGGCCTTGATCTTGCCCGGCAGTTGCGGGGCAGGCGCGTTGGTAAACGTGATCTTCGAGACCAGATCCGGGTATTTGTCGCGGAACGCCTCGAAGCCCTTCTGCGTAAGGGCGAGGTTACCTGCGACGTCGACGATGTTCAGCGCGACCGGCGCAGCGGTTGCGGTACTCGCCATGCTTCCCAGTGCGGCGGCACATGCCAGTGCGCCAAACGCGTGTTGCCAGAATCCCCTGCGGCTAAAGACCATGTTGTCTCCTCTTTAGAGTTGAATTTCTCGTAAGTCATCATATGACTCGAATGGCGAATTTGCAATCATGAGACATGCCGAACCGCCTCAGAGATTTCCCTAGGAAAGCGAAATATTCGCGCCAAACCCCGTGATATAAGGCGATTTAATGAGAACACCCAGTCGCTTATCAGGGATTACACCGATAGAGAGGCGCCCTGCGCGTCACCTAAATTACGCCCAGTCATACGATGACGTAAAAGTTACTTTAACAAACGCATATTGCGTATTCGTCCGTGGCCTGTGTCTGCGGAGAAAGGGAATCAGCCACCGTGAAAATCCATCGCATCACGATCACCCCGATTGCTTTTCGCGACCCGCCGCTGCTCAACGCCGCCGGCATTCATGAGCCATACGCACTGCGCTCGATCATCGAAATCGAGACCGATAACGGGCACATCGGGTTGGGAGAAACGTATGGCGATGCGCCGGTTCTGGCATTGCTCGAAAACACCCGCCCGCACCTGATCGGAATGGACCCGTTCGACACCAACGGTCTGCGCGAGCGCGTGGCGGCGGTAGTGCGTCAGGGCGTTCGCGGCGAGCGCGTGGAATACGAACTCGCGCCGGGCACCGACCCGCGCAAGGACGTGGAGAAAATCTATTCCGCGTTCGAAGTCCCGTTCCTCGACCTGCAGGCGCGTCATCTGGGCATACCGCTCGTCGAATTGCTCGGCGGCGCGGTGCGCCAGGAGGTGCAGTACAGCGCGTACCTCTTCTTCAAGTACGCGCAGCACATCGACGCACCGGCGAGCGGCTATGCGCCCGACGGCTGGGGCGAAACACTCAGTGCCGAACAACTCGTTGCGCAGGCTCGGACGATGATCGACACCTACGGCTTCGGCAGCATCAAACTCAAAGCCGGTGTGCTCGATCCCATGGAGGAAGTGAAGTGCCTCAAGGCACTCAAACGCGCATTTCCGGACAAGCCGTTGCGCATCGACCCAAATGGCAACTGGTCGCTACCCACGGCGATTGCGATGGGACGTGAACTCGCAGGCGATCTCGAATACTACGAAGACCCCACTCCCACGCTCGAAGGCATGGCGGAACTGCATCGCGCCACAGGCATGCCGCTCGCCACCAACATGGTGGTCACCGACCTGCGGCAATTCCGCGAGAACGTGCGTCTGAACGGCGCGCAGATCATCCTCTCCGATCACCACTACTGGGGCGGATTGCGCGACACGCAAATGCTCGCACGCATGTGCGAGACGTTCGATCTCGGCTTGTCGATGCACTCGAACTCGCACCTCGGCATCAGCCTGATGGCGATGACGCATCTGGCCGCGAGCGTGCCGCGTCTGTCCTATGCATGCGACACGCACTACCCGTGGCAAGCCGCCGACGAGGAGGTTGTGCGCGGCGGAAAGATCGCCATCCGCGATGGCGCGGTCGCCGTGACGAAAGCGCCGGGACTCGGCCTCGAAATCGATCAGGACCAGTTGGCCAAGCTGCACGAACAGTACCTGCGTTGCGGACTGCGCACCCGCAACGACGCGGTTCAGATGCGCAAATACCGGCCCGACTGGAGCGGTAAGGCACCTCGTTTTTAGCACCAGTGAGCACGCAACAACGTTTCAAGCGAAGTCCAACAAAACACATCACAAGAGGAGAAGTCGTGAGACATTCGAAACTGTTTGCCGGGCTAGTGTTGGCCGGTCTCGCCGCCGGTGCCGTACCGGCGTTCGCGCAGTCGAACGTGACGCTGTACGGGATCGTCGACGATGCACTGACTTACAGCAGCAACCAGAACGGCAAGTCGAACACCTACCTGCGTAACGGCAACCTCGCGGGCAGCCGTTGGGGCCTGCGCGGCACCGAGGATCTCGGCGGCGGCACCAAAGCGCTGTTCCAGTTGGAGAACGGTTTCGACGTCAATAGCGGCGCATTCAGTTCGTCGGGCGTGATGTTCAACCGTCAGGCATTCGTCGGCCTGAAGAACGACCAGCTCGGCACGGTCACCATCGGGCGCCAGTACTCGCCTTACTACCTGATGGTCGGCACCATCGGCCCCACCTCGTACGTGACGGGCGCAACCGGCGCCCACCCGGGCGATATCGACGGTCTCGACACGACCATCCGCATCAACAACTCGGTGACGTATACCTCGCCGCTGCTGTGGGGCGTGACGGCCAGCCTGCAATACGGCGTCGGCGGTCAGGCCGGAGCCTTCAGCAAGGGCAACACCTATTCCGGTGCGCTGCGTTACGACGGCGGCCCGCTCTCGCTGGCAGCCGGTTATCTGCGCATCAACAACGTCGGCGGCACCGGCGCGAGCTGGAACGGGGCATCGACGGGCACACCGGGCGCGTCGGCCGTCAATCAGGGTTACCTTTCGGCCGATGTGCTGCAACACATCGCCGTGGCCGGTATTTACACGATCGGCAGCGTGACACTGGGCGCGAGCTACAGCAACGTGCAGTACAAGCCGGGCGCCGCGTCGCTGTTCCACGACACCGCGGTCTTCAACACGGCGGGCGTGCATGCGTCGTGGATCGTCGCTCCGCAATGGCGTCTGGCGGCGGCGTATAGCTACACGGCAGCGTCGAAGGCCAACGGCATCACCGATTCCGCCACCTACCACCAGGTCTCGCTCGCGCAGGTGTATTCGCTCTCGAAGCGCACGTCGCTGTACGCGCTCGAAGCGTGGCAGCACGCCAACGGCAAGTCGCTCGGGGCGAATGCCACGAGCATCATCAACGCAGGTCCGGTGGTCGGCGATTCGCAGAACAGCACGCCGTCGACGACGAGTTCGCAGTTCGTCGGCATGTTGGGGATTCGCGTCGATTTCTGACGCCTGCCCGCCTGTAGCAAAGCTGTCCGGACCGGTGCATGACCGATGCCGCTCCGGACCGTCATGAGTGGTCGCGAGAAGTCGCACGAGGTTGTGCGTTGGGCCGCCGATGCCCGGTAGTTATTGGGGTGTGGCATTGGCGGTCGATTCTTATCGGTTGTCGTATGTATGCGACGGTCGATAAGGTAAACTGAAGGCGTCTTTTGTCACCCACCATTCCCACGACGCCATGTCCATGACCAGCCCCTTGCCCGCACGTCCTCGCCGCAAGTCTCGCAGCCTCACGGAAGAGGTCGTGAGCGCCTTGTCCGAGCAGATTCGCAGCGGCACGTTCCGCCCGGGCGACAAGCTGCCGACCGAGTCGGCCATCATGGAAAGCCTCGGGGTGAGCCGCACCGTGGTCCGCGAGGCGATCTCTCGGCTGCAAGCCGCACAACTGGTGGAAACGCGTCACGGCATCGGCACGTTCGTGCTTGAGGCCCCGCGCGAGAATTCTCTACAGGTCGACACCAACAGCATTCTGACAATGCTCGACGTGATGGCGATTCTCGAATTACGTATTTCGCTGGAGACGGAAGCGGCGGGTCTGGCGGCGAATCGCCGCACCGATACGCAACTCAAGCTGATGCGTCAGGCGCTGGACGACTTCGAGATGCACGTTCGTCAACGCACCGGCAATGCCGTGACGGCCGACGTCGCCTTCCATCTGCAAGTGGCGAGCGCGACCGGCAACCGCTATTTCCACGACATTCTCGAGCAACTCGGCAACACGATCATTCCGCGTACGCGTGTGAATTCCGCCGCACTGGCCGACGACGATCAGGTATCGTATCTCAATCGCGTGAATCGCGAACACGAAGACATCTACAACGCCATTGCACGACGCGATCCGGAAGCGGCCCGCGCTGCGATGCGCACTCACCTCACCAACAGCCGCGAGCGCCTGCGCCGCGCGCAGGAATCGGCCAGCCCGCAGGGGTAAGACGCCAAACACGGCTGCGTGTACATCAGTCGTTCGCATGAGTGTCGCGGCCCCACGCCGCGAAGTAGTATGAGCCCCAGTCCGTGCGCCAATCGGCGGCCGGGATGCCGCCGCCGGACACAAGGTACGCAACATGACACGGGGACACTCACATCACCATGAAACGTTTCGCCGCACGTGCACAACTCTGCGCAGGGTGGCTTTGCGCCCTCCTTCTGGCAATGCCTTTCTCCGGCATCCCGAAGGCCGTTGCCGCGACTGGCGAGGCCCCTGCTGAGGCCCCCCCGCCTGCGGCGGCCAACGATCCCGTGCCGGAAATCGTGTCCATCGTGGTGCCGGGCGCGGGCACCTTCGGCGGCGATATCGCCATGCACACCGAGCTTTACAAACCGTCAGGCACTGGGCCATTCCCGGTGCTCATCTTCGAGCACGGACGCGCCTCCGATGCCCTGGTGCGGGCGAAGCTGAATCAACCGATTCCCAAGGGGCACGTGCGTTACTGGCTCGCCAAGGGCTTCGCCATCGTCGCGCCGGTTCGTGTTGGCTACGGCCAGACGGGAGGGCCGGATCGCGAGAACTCCGGCGCCTCGTTCGACACGCACGGCAGGTGCACACGCCGCCCCGACTTCGAGAAACTCGGCAAGGTTACGGCGCAAGCCAATCTCGCTGCGGTGCGTTGGGTTCGCGCACAGCCGTGGGCCGACAAGGCGCGCATCGTGCTCGAAGGCCGCTCGGTCGGTGGCTTCACCACCGTGGCGACGGCCGCAACCAACCCGCCCGGCGTGATCGGCTACATCAACTTCTCGGGCGGCGCGGGCGGCATGCCCGAGCGCGCACCGGGACACAGTTGCGATCCGGAGCAGATGCAGACCGTCTACGGGGAATTTGGCAAGACGACGAATATCCCCGGCCTCTGGCTCTACGCACGCAACGATCAGTACTGGGGTTCCGATGCCCCACGGCAATGGTTCGATGCGTTTGCCGCAGCGGGCAGTCCCGCGCAGTTCATTCACACGGAAGACTTACCCGGCCACGACGGCCATCTGCTGCTCTCCTATGGCGGAAAGATGTGGTCGAGGCCCGTCGACGCGTTCGTCAAGCAACTCGGTTTCTGAGCCAACGGCGTTCAATCGCGCGTGACGGGCTCGCCGACATCGATGCGTAGCCGTCCGGATCGGCGAAGACGAAGCATCGCAGTCCGAAGTCTGCATCGCGAATGCCTTTGACAATGAGGACATCGTGCGCTTCCAGATGGGCGCATAGCGCGGTGGCATCGGCCATCGTCCGTCCCCGCCCTCATTGAAGGAGGGGATTGGCCGTCGCGATGGCAAGTCGTGAAGTCCTTTCAGACGGTTGCCAGAACCAGACGCGCAGGTGTTGCACCGATATGCAGCCCGTCGACGCGGTTCTCAAGATAACGCTGGTTCAACTCGTCCGGGGCCCACGTGTCGCTGCGGCTAAAACCAAGTGTGATCAACGTCTCGGCCAGCGCCGCCGGGTCGAAGAAGCTCTTCCACGGCTCGCCCCGCGCGGCGAATTGCGCCGTCAACTGCTCCATCGCGATGCGCATCCCCGGGGGCAAGCTCGATAACGGCATCACATATTCGAACAGCACTACGCTACCTTTGGCGCAGCCGGCGATGAAGCGCAAGGTTTCAATGACGGCGGCCTCATCGAGATACATCGTCACGCCGAGCCAACTGAAAATGGCGGGCGCATCCGCATCGAAACCGGCACGCGCCAACCCCTCAGCGAGACCGACGCTTTCAAAATCGACCGGCACGAAATGCAGCGACGGCGGTACTGCAATGCCGGTATCGCGCAAGCGCGCCTGCTTCCACTGTTGCGTCGCCGGCAGGTCGACCTCGAAGAGGCGGCCCGGTGCATCGGGATGCCGGTACGCGCTGGTATCAAGTCCCGCGCCGAGGACCACGTACTGGCGAATGCCCCGTTCAACCGCCTCGGCCCACACATCGTCGGCAAGCCGGCTGCGTACAACCACCGTGCTACGCATTCCCACCGACGTCGGATGGCGGAACCTGTCGATATCCTCACGCAACGCCTGTGCTTCGGCCGCGCCGAGGATGGTCAATGCGACAGGGTCTTCAAGCACCAGCGGCCGATCGAGCAGTTGATGCGCGGCCCGCTGCGTTGCCACCATCAACGCGCTCGGCTTGGGTCCGGCGTTGGCCGGTGTCATGTCGTGGCCGACGATATAGGCCTTGTGCAGATAGGCCAGCAGCGAGTCGTCGAGGCCAATGCCCAGTTGCAGGTCCGGTTCGCGCATCAAGGCGTCGCGCACGCGTGCCTTCAGGACGGCGTCGTCTCCGCAGAAGCTCTCGCGAAACAACTGCTGCCAGCGCTCGACGATTGCCTGCATCGGTGTGGCGCCGGCGTCGACGCCGGCGTCCCTATGTGCCTTCAGTTCGGCCACCAGCGCCGGCCATGCTCGACTTTTCAAGGTGGCGAACTGGCGACGCCGCACCTCGTCTGCCTGCGCCGGGCTGAGGTACTTGGCGAGCAGCGCACAACGCGCGTGCGTAAACGCTTCGTCGATCCATGCCAACATCTCCGCCGTAATACCGACGATTTGCTGGGCGCGGGGCTCACCGAGCTGCATCATCGTCAGCTTGGTGGCGAGCGCCGGGTCGTTGCGCGTCATTCGAATCACGCACCGAATCCAGCGCCACGCCAGTGCCTGGGCCGCGTCACTTTCGGCCGGCAGCGCCTGCTGCACGGCACAGCGAACCTCGTCGATGAGTTCGCCCCACGCCGGATCCGTAGGCGGGACCGTATCCGGCCCGGATGCCAACAGCGCATCGAGTTCGTCGTCGTCAAGGTGCTTTTGGTACATGTTCACGAGCTCCAGAGTGTTTAGCCAGTCGGTCGCCGTGGCCTCGCCGCCGGCGGCAATCATGTCGACGATGTATTGCAAGCGGCGACCAAGGCGCTGCGACGGTGACAGCAACCCGATTGCGTCATAGTGATGCAGGGCTCGAACGCTCAGTCCCACCTTCTTTGCCAGTTCGCCGATTTTTAGTCGCCTTGCCTTATCAGTCGTCGGTGTCAACGATAAAAGCGGACGTAGCGTCAGGTGCAAGCAAAACCAGCGCGTTCGTGAGCGCGTCGGGAGGCACATCATTGATGGAAATCCAGCCATTGCGGCATGCTACTGTCATGCCGCCGCGATCAAATGATGACATGAAGGAAGCTCGCCCTATGTGCGTTCCGGCATCTCGCCTCTGGATTACGTATAATTTCTCGACGCGACTAAAAAGCGACACGAATAATGGAAAATAACGCCCCCCGTTTCTTGGCCGGCAAGGCCGTTGCAATCTTGCTTGCGTTGACGTGTGGCGCGTGTTCGATCAACGACCGTCTGGCATCCGCGCCCGATCAATACGGCTCGCAATCCTCCTTTCCCGGCACCGAATGGCAGCGCACGGCGCCTGCAACGCAGGGGTTCTCGCAAGAAGGCATCGATAAGGCTATGGCGTATGCCAAACAGGAAGGTTCGACGTCCGGCATGATCGTCCACCAGGGGATGGTCGTGGCCGAATGGGGAGATGTATCGGCAAGATCGAATCTCTATTCGGCGCGCAAGAGCCTCATGAGCGCACTCATTGGCATCGCAGTCGCGCGTGGGCAGATCCATCTTGACGCCACGCTCGCCCAGTTAGGCATTGACGACAACGCCCCTTCACTGTCACCGACGGAAAAACAAGCCACGGTCCGGATGATGCTGGAAGCACGCTCGGGGATCTATCATCCGACCGTTTATGAGACGGCCGCGATGCAAGCCGCAAAACCGCCGCGCTACAGCCACTCGCCGGGCGAGTTCTGGTACTACAACAACTGGGACTTCAACACCGTCGGCGCAATCTACCGGCAGGCCACAGGCAACGATATTTTTACGGCGCTGAAGCAAGAGATTGCCGACCCTATCGGCATGCAGGATTACCGGCCATCGGACGGGCACTACGTATCGGGCGAACCAGCCACACGCTTCCCCGCGTACCCGCTGAATATGAGCACACGCGATCTCGCCCGCTTTGCTTTGCTATACCTGCACAACGGACGCTGGCGCGACAGACAAATCGTTCCAGCGGCGTGGGTGGCCGAATCCACTCGCCCCGACTCGAATACCCCCACGGGCGGCTACGGATATATGTGGTGGACTAGTACGCCTGCGTATGAACCTCGGGGCCCTAACGCAGCATTGAAACGCGCCGCCTATTGGGCCGATGGTCATTTGGGTCAATATGCAGTCGTCGTACCGTCGCTTGATCTAGTAGTGGTAAGCCGGGTTGATTCGCGGCTGACCTCGAAGCACGTTGGGCAGTTAAAGATGGAGAGATTGGTCTGGCTGATCGAAGCGGCAGGAAATGCTGCCGGCATTGGCCCCGAGCCTGGAAAGACACCCGCGGCATAGCGGGCCGGTGTCGGTTCACAGCGGACGATCCGATTTCTACAGCCCCGCCATTCGTTCGTCGTGTCGTGCAATAGGCTACCGCGCCGGCCAGCGCAAGCCGAAACGGAAAATGGCAATTCCTACGCCAATCTGAGCGCCCACAACACATCGAGTACGTGTTGCGTGGAGCGCTCGACGTACCCGGCACGATGGGCAACGCCGAGGCGGCGCCACAACGCAGGACGCAGCGCACGCATGGCAATGCGCGGGTCGGGCAAAGGCGTCGTCGCCTCATGTGGCAACAGCGCAGCCCCGTAACCTGCCGCGACCAGACTCTTGATCGCATCGTTGTAGTTGAGCTGAATGCGCGGCACAGGATGGTGACCGCCAGCAGCAAACCACTCCGCCGTCAGACGCGAGAGAGACGTGGTGGCGTCATTAAGAATAAGAGGTTGAGCCGCGAGCCACTGAGGTGTGATGCGCGCCGGACACTGCCAATGCGCAGGCACGAAGGCCATGACGGGATCGCGGCGCCAAGGCTTGACCACGAGCCCGGCCGCCGGGGACTGAGGCAGAGCAACCAGCCCGACATCCAGCGTGCCGTCGGCCAGCCGGGCTAGCGTTTCATGTGAAGTGAGCACGGCAATCTGAATGTCGATCGCGGGATGGCGTTGGCGCAACACCTCGAGCGCTTGCGGCAACAGATGCGCGATCGCGCCGGTCGATGCGCCGAGCCGCACGCGTCCGGCGAGTCCTTGCACCTGGCGATGAACATCGTCCAACGCCTGCTCCGCGTCGGCCAGCAGTCGACGCGCGCGCCCTATCAACATCTCGCCTATCGCCGACGGTCGAACATGCCCACGCTTGCGCGACAGGAGCGGCGCCCCAATGCGGTCTTCCAGTTCGGCAATGTGGAGGCTGACCGTGGGTGGCGCCAGATGCAGCGCACGCGCAGCGTCGACGAATGAGCCACGGTCGGCAATCGCGACCAAGGTACGCAAGCGGTCCAGGCTGATCTCTCGCATGTCGGCGTCCAGATTCAGAAAATCTGAATGTTAGCGTTATGAAATGCAACTTTCACTATTCTAGCGGTACGCGGAAGATAGGGGCTCTTTCTACGTGTTATGACCCCAGTCACCGGAGTATTTCGCGCATGAACTCTCCCGTTGTTTTCATTGACGGCGACCAAGGCACCACCGGGTTGCTAATCCATGAACGGCTTCGCGGTCGAAGCGACCTGAAGCTGTTTACGCTTCCCGCAGCGGACCGCAAGGATCCGAAGCGTCGCGCGGAAGCCATTAACGCCTGCGACATCGCCATCCTCTGCCTGCCCGACGACGCCGCGCGCCAGGCAATCGCTACCATCGCCAATCCCGCCGTCAGGGTCATAGACGCAAGTTCGGCCCACCGCACGCAACCGGGCTGGACATACGGTTTCCCCGAGATGGCGCCGGAGCAGCCGGAACGCATCGCGAACGCACGTCGGGTCACCAATCCCGGTTGCTACCCGACCGGTGCGATCGGCCTGCTGGGTCCGCTGCGAAAGGCCGGGCTCATACCGGACAACTACCCGGTCAGCATTCACGCGGTGTCAGGCTACTCCGGACGCGGGCGTGCCGGCGTGGAAGAACACGAGGGGCCGGGTGCAGTCAACGCATCGTCATACACGGTGTATGGCCTGCAACTCGCACATAAGCACGCCCCGGAGATTCAGCAGCACGCCGGGCTCGCGCAGCGCCCAATCTTCGTCCCCGCGTATGGGGCGTTCCGCCAGGGCATCGTGCTGACGGTGCCCCTGGACTTGCGGCTGCTGGCGCCAAACGTGGACGGCGGCATGCTGCACGCATGCCTGGCACGCCACTATGCCGAGTCGGCCCACGTACATGTCTTGCCGCTGCACGAATCGAGCGCCTTGAAGCACCTGGATCCGCAAGCACTGAACGGTACGAACGACATGCGTTTAAGCGTATTTTCCAACGTGGAGCACGGGCAGGTTCTGCTATGCGCAGTGTTCGACAATCTTGGCAAAGGCGCATCCGGGGCTGCGGTTCAGAACCTGAACCTGATGCTCACGCAGTAATACGGGCCGATGGCTTGCGCTGACGTTCGGCTGCCACGGATGCCAATGATCGTTGTCGATCTGGTCGTGGCCGTCGAATGTCGCATTCCGGCTGCGCTTTCTCTCGGCCTCTGAACGAATTTAGCTGGACGCGCCCAACAGCGCATCAACAGTCGTCACGGTGCAGTATTCAGCGTCAAGGTTGGCTAGCGACATCGCGTGAACATCCTCGGCGCTTCGTGCCGTTCCGTTCCAGTCGGTCCGGCCGAACGTGAAGCCACCGTCAGCAACGAGCCACGTCTGAAAACCCAAGTTACCGGCCATGCGAACCGTTGCCTCGATTGAATTATTCGTGATGACACCGGCCACGACCAGCGTGTCGTGGCTCCCAACGCGAAGCCGATCTTCCAGATCAGTTCCGATGAATGCACTGTTCGTCCGTTTCGGGATGACCGGCTCACCGGCCATGGGGGCGGCCTCCGACTTGAATTCATGCCCCGGCTGCCCCGGCCGGTAGTGAGAATCCGGGTGCGTAGAATCGTGCCGAACGTGCCATACCGGCCAGCCTTGGCTGCGCCAGTGGACAAGCAGTCGACTGACTTGCCGCTCGGCGTCGGGGTTATTTCGCTCTCCCCAACTCGGATGATCAATCGCCTTTTGCAAATCGATCAGCAGGAGTACGGTACCGGCAGGCGGAAGTGAGGAGCCCATGTTTGCGGATAAACGGATTGTTCGAATCGATCCGGCGGGGACTGCGTCAGACCGGCGGATATGGCCGATACAGACTTTACAACATGGCGATTGCACGACGCCACGCAGCGGACATCACAATCGTCATGAAGCATCAACCCGATCGTTTCTGACGTGAGGGACGGAAGCAGAAAAAGAAAAAGCCCTGACAAGTCAGGGCTTTTGAATTTTGGAGGCGGGAGTCGGAATCGAACCGGCGTACACGGCTTTGCAGGCCGCTGCATGACCACTCTGCCATCCCGCCATCAGGTATGCCGCATTGTAACCGCTCGCTGTTGCCATCGAGGGCGCCCGTCGGATCGATCGCCGTGGGCTTTCGGCAAATAAAAAGGGAAGCCAGGCTTCCCTCTGGATTTGGAGCGGGAGACGAGTCTCGAACTCGCGACCTCAACCTTGGCAAGGTTGCGCTCTACCAACTGAGCTACTCCCGCAT